>CAYGBX010000018.1:0-38552 GCA_964348195.1 uncultured Anaerolineales bacterium | reverse complement strand
TTCATGGGCCGTAGCCACGAAGGATATGCGGTAGAACTTGCGCGCATCACGAATGATGCTTGTCAGCAGCCGGGCCTCCGCACCGGCGATGAGTTTGAAGAGTGTTCTGAGTCTCATGCCTACCAAGTGCGGATGAAGGCGATCACATCCCGAATCTGGTCCTCCGACAGGGTCTTCTCCCAGCTGGGCATGGACGTGCCTGGCACCCCGTCCCTGATGAACCTTGTCAAGGCGGCGTCATCCATCCCCCTTGCCGCATCCTGGAGAGCCACCGTCGTGAAGGGGGCCCCCGTGCCATCCTTGCCGTGACACACGACACAGTACACTCCAAAGATGGCTTCGCCCCGAACGGCTCCCGACCCGGTGGCCGCTGCTCCGGTCAGCGTGGAGGGAGGCACCTCGTGCGCGATAGGCTCGAGGGAACGCAAGTACAACCACACCGCCCGCAAGTCCTCATCGCTCCACCGATCGTACATAGGCCAGGGCATGAGAGGCAGCATCACCGTGCCATCTGGCCGAGTGCCGGTGTGCATGGCGGTCATGAACTGCTCCACGGTCCAATTGCCTATGCCGGTATCCAAGTCCGGTGTGAGGTTGGAGGGGGTGGTGCTGACCTCTTCCGCGGGGAACGCAAAAAGCCCCCCAGCCATGGGCCGGGTCATATCGAATTGTCCGGTGTTGGGATTGCGGGGCATATGGCATTCAGCGCAACCGGAGGCATGCCAGGCCAGATAGTTGCCATACTCAACCGTGGGGCCTCTGGAGGGAGCAACAACGGGAGCGGTGATGGGAGGCTGGGGTTTGATCAGACCCAGCGCTATCAGTGCCTTGGCGGCGAAGGAGGGCCGATTGGCCGGAACTTCGTTGTGAACCGGCGGCAGGGAGCGTATGTAGGCCACCAAGGCCAGGGCGTCCTCGTCGCTCAGGCCATGCCAAAACTCGTAGGCCATGATAGGGAAGATCAATTGGCCGTCACGATCCAGTCCTTCTCGGAGGGCCCGCACCAGTTCGCCGTCAGACCAGGCCCCGATGCCCGTCTCTGGGTCCGGCGTGATGTTCGCCATGTAGAAGAAACCGAAGCCTGGGCCAATGCCGGTCAGGTCGTCCTCGCGACCACCGGCCTGCGGCTCTTCAGGGCTGATACTCCCCTGGGAGCCGTGGCAGGTCCAGCAGCCCATGGTATAGGTGTACAGGTACTCACCCCGCGCCACCGTCTCCGCGTCCGTCGGCGCGGTCATCTCGCGGATCTCCCGCACCACAGGCCGATCCCACGTGAACTGCACGAAGACGACGAATCCGACGATCAGGACCGCAAGCACCCCCAACACGACGCCGAGCCCCTTGAGAATCCTACGTGACCGCCCATTCATTGCTGGTTCCCTCCTTAGCACCGCGCCGCCACGCTAGGCCGTCGTCGCGCCGCGCCGATACAGTGAAATGCTCACCCCGAGCAACCACACCAGGGCGAAGGCGAGGATCAGGTACGAAATGGGTGTGAGAAGACCAAAGGCGACTAGCGCACTCGCCCAACCGAACCAGCCCGGGAACATCCGAGTGCGCAAGGAGATAGCTGCGGTGGCTGCAATGAAGACCGCCAAGGGGATGGCAGACATTCCCAAGACGCTGCCATAAAGATCGTACAGCGTCACTGCCTGAGCCGCGCTGATTCCGCCTGCGGCTCCGGCCCGCTCTCCGGCGGTCAGGATGATAGAGAACCCGGTGGCCCAGACGACACCTGAGGCCACTCCCCCGCCGAAGGCAACGGTTGACAGCCGACCGGAGCCGCCTTCCCGCTCACGCAAGGCTACGAAGACGCTGCCGGCGAACCACATCAAGAAGAAGGCCGAGAGCAAACCGAGGTAGCCTGCTATGTACGTTCTGGTGGGGTTTTCAGTGAAGGCTTCCCTTGCTCTGTCTGCCGACGGGAGATACTCATAGATGCCAAGCAGCGCAACTCCGACCAAGGCCAGCAGCACCATCAGGACACCGGTCAAGGGCGACAGTCTCTCTAAACGTGAGTCATTCACCATTCCCCTCCTCTCGGAACACGGTGCAGCTCTTGAGCCTGATCATCTCCTGGTCATCAAGTAGTACGCGTAGCTGGGGGCGAGTACACCTCCTCTCGGTTCCCCGGCTACCGCTTCGATGACGAGGTAGTCGTTGCGGGCCTCCTTTCGATTCACGCGGACTCTCGCGGTCTCGATTGCAGTCGGATAGCGTAGGTGAGCATGGCCACGAGGATGCTGACGCCCATGACGGGAGTGAAGGCCCGCTTGAGTTCTGGCGACTGCATGATCAGACCCACCACGAAGCCGACGAGACCCACGTTCATGCCCCAGAAGAGAACATGCTCGACCCAGGGCCAGAACTCCCGCCTCGCGATCGAGGCTACGTAGAGCAGACCGAACAGTCCGTTGCTCATCACCCCGATGAATAGAGCGTGGTCCAGGGCAAAGAACAGCCAGGGCGGGATGCCTTCGAGATTCTCTGCGTAGTTGACGATCAGGTAGGCAAGGATGCCGATATTAACCGCGATGTACAGGGCGCTGATGCCGAAAAGGCGCTGGTCGCTCCCCTCGAGCCACGGTACCCGCAGAATGTGCCGACCGATGCGCCAGAAGAAGACAAGCACACCCAGGATCTCGAGCGGCACGTTCAGCACGATCAGAGGGAAGAAGTCGACCAGTGCGCCGATGATGAGCGTCAAGCCCCCGAGAAAGGGGAAGGCCACCTGCGCCACACCCCAGCGGTCGTCTCGAGCCGCGGTGAGCTCGGGGACCAGCCGCCACTCGGTGATGGCCATGCCGGCCAGGATGAGATAGCCGACCACCATGGCGCCGGCATGGGCGATGAAGGTGCCCTCGGGCAGAAAGGTGAGTCGTCCAGCGAGCTGTAGCCCAAGGAGGACCCCGACGACGGCTCCGATGGCTAGATTAGTGATGGCCGCCAGGAGGGCGAGTTGCGGCACGTTCAGACGGATCTGTCGGCTCCGAGCCGTCGTCCAAACTAGAAACCCGAGAATGGCCAGCAACATGAGCGTGCCTGTGACCGGCCTTTCGATTCCGAAGGATGTGTAGAACACCAGCGAGTACAGAGCGGTGGAACCGATCGCCGCCGGCGCGAGCCAGCGGGGGAAAGAGGCGTGCCAGCCACCAAGGCCGTCCCCCCTGGCAAAGAGCCACAAGGTCGCGGCGAACACCCCAAGCGTGATCCAACCCAGAGCCCCAGCGTGGACATGGGTTAGTAGCGTCCGACGGTCGAATTCCACGAGATCCAAGCCGTTGAGGATGCCGACTGCCGTCGTGACGAGAAACAGCGCCATGGCAGCCTGAAGCAGCATTGTGATCTGGGTGGAAAAGGGGCTTGGCTGCACCGAGCGCGCGTTCATGTCTCCTCCTCTATCCCGCGTCTGGGAACTCCCCGAAGTGTGACGCGGCGGACAATCCCTTGTCTGAGGTCGCGGCCAGGTCGGGCAGCCTGGGTCTCAGGGTGGCCCCGAAGATGTGGGCGCTATGAGTCGGATGGCCTCACAAGCCCGAGATACGCGAAGGCCAGCGCAAACAGCAGGTAGACTCCGGCAAAAGGCCACGCCGTGAGAGCCGGACCGATTTCAGAAAGCGCGCTCAATACGGCTAGGATGGAGCTAGCGGCGAAGAATGCGACAAGCGAGAGAACGATCGCTCTCCGGCCTGGGGAGGCTTCTGCGTTTCTGGAGAACCAGGTCAGCACGGCGAAGCCGAGCCAGGCAGCTCCTCCGAATCTCATAGCCGATATCCCGACTTCGCCCGGCTCCTCGTACTAGGCGAGCGACACGACGGTGCCGGGTACGATCAGGGCACCGAGGGCGAAGACGCTGAAAAACAGGGCGCTGACCGTGAACAGGGTCCTCAGGTTCATGATCTTCCCTCCCTGGGTGCGAGCCCTGGCTTCGGGGGTGAGCTGTCTCGGACAGACATGACTCGACGTCGTAGTTCACCGGAGCGCACGGATGCTTCGGCAGGCTCACCTCTCTCACACCTGACCGTTGTGTAGGAGTGACCTCGGGCTTGCCTGTCTGGCGCTGGCGGATGCCGACCGTATTGGCCAGGGGATAGGCTTCGCCCTCCCAGTGCGAGGCCACGCAGGTCGGTTCGGACGCACGATCTCGCGACCGTTTGTACCTGAAGCGGGACGGCCCAGCCTAGGTAGCGCTGGACTTGATAAACCCGAAGTATCCGTAGGCCAGCGCGAACAGCAAGTACATTCCTGGGATGCTCCAGCCGAGGGTATTCATGATGCCCGAGAGCTGTCCCAGGAGCGCCACGATGAAGCCCACGCTCCAGCCAATGGTGAGGGCGAGGACGAGGCCTCCCTCCGAGCCGGCTCCGGCGGAATCCCTGGCGAACCAGGTTAGGAAGGCGTAGCCGAGCGCGGCCGCTCCGAAGAGTTGGGCAAGGAGGAGCCCAGCGGAGTCGGTCGTGACGTCATAGATCTGCAGCAACTGCTCAGGCACAACTATGAGAGCCACCCCGAAGACGAGCGCGACGAGGGCGTTGAGCATGAGAACATTCTTGACAGTCATGGCAATTGCTCCTTTCGCAACACCATTCATCCTTCGTGACACGTGACCGGCTGCCGGCGCGACCCGCAGGATCTCGTGCCTAGGAACCGGTCTCCGACTGCATGTCACATAGGCTGCCTCCCTCCCGGCACTCCAGCGACCGCGTATTGATGAAAAGCCGTTGCACTTCTCACATGAAGTTGTCCATAGTTCGACATGCACGGAGGGTGCTGACTCGCGCCCCGTGTGCTCCGCCCCGGCGGGCTCCATCCCGCCGGGGCACTTCCTTCCCCAGTGACTAGAACCCGCCACAATGTGGCAGGTTACGTTATTGGCTCCTCAGGGGCCCCGCCGGTCCTTGGGATTGGATAACAACCGAGTCAGGTCCCCTGATCGCAGCCTCCACATTCCTCCGGACCGCTGGGCGCCGACACGCCCGACGTCCAACTGACATGACAGAGCGCCGACCTCCAAGCCACTCGGAAAGGTCGGCGCGTCACGCCACGCTTCCTCCTCTGCCTCCGCCGTGGTGATCGCCAAGCCACGGTCCGCACAGCACATCGCCCGGGCATGGTCTTCGCCCGGAGATTGACCGCGCTGAGACGGCCCTCTGTAATCAATACTACCGGCAATGCGGCTGCGGTCTATCGCTCCAACGGGGTGAGTTCTGTGAAACCCAGGGGTGATCTCTCGCCTCGGGGCCCGCGGGCTGTTTCGGCAAAGGCGCAGGCCCGCACCCGTGGATCACCCACGAAGGGGGCAAACCGGCTGCGCTCGGCGCCCGCTTGCGCAACCGCCCACCCTTTCGCTCGCCGTTGGCGCCTCGCCTTTCCACCGGCCGGTGCGAGGGGAGCAGGAGGGACGATGAGAGGGGTGAACTGGCGACAAGGGGGGCAAAAGCGAACATGAGAGGGGCAAACCGGCGACGAGCGGAGCGGCCTGATGTTGAGCCTTGGCCTCTTGCCAGTGCTCTGGGCGAGCTCACCCGTGCGAGATCGGGACAGTCGAGAGGGTGTCCGTCAGTATGGTAGAATCACACTCGTATTCAGCTTGAAGCGCATGGCGAAGAAGACAACCCGCGAGGACCTGAAGGGAGTCATCCAGAGCATCCCCACCGACAAGGGGGTGTACCTGTTCCGGGACGCGGCGGCCAAGGTGATCTATGTGGGTAAGGCCGCCAACCTCAGGAGCCGGGTCCGGTCCTACTTCCAGGCTGCGGCCCATCAATGGCCGAAAGCGTGGAAGCTGGCTGAGGACACAGCCCACATTGAGTTCATCGTCACCGACTCGGAGGTCGAGGCCCTGATCCTGGAGCAGAACCTCATCAAGCGGCACCGGCCCCGCTACAACATCCGGTTCAAAGACGACAAGAGGTACCCCTACATCAAGGTCAATTGGCAGGATGACTTCCCCAAGATAGAGATGGTCCGGAGGATGAAGAGGGACGGGGCCCGGTACTACGGGCCCTTTGCCTCCTCGGACGCCATGAACCGCACTATGCGGACGGCGCGAAGGATCTTTCCATACCTGACATGCGATCGGGACATCACCGGAAACGACGCGCGGCCCTGCCTCTACTACCACATCAAGCTGTGCTCGGCTCCCTGCATCGGCGTCATTACAAAGGAAGACTACCGAAAGGACATCGAGGGGCTGAGCCGCTTCCTCGCGGGCGATCAGGACTCGGTGCTGGAAGGACTGCACCGGGAGATGGAGGGAGCCTCGGAGGCGCTGGAGTTCGAGAGCGCGGCGCGGACGCGTGATCGAATACGCGCCATCGAGCGGGCCTCTCAAGACCAACGGGCCGTCTTCAAGACGCGGGTGGACCAGGACGTGATCGCCCTGGCCCGTCGCAACGGGGAGGCCTGCGCGCAGGTGTTCTTCGTGAGGGGAGGCCGGCTGATCAATCGGGAGTCCTTCATCCTGGAGGGCACAGAGAACGAGGTGGAACGCGAGGTCCTGACCTCGTTCGTCAAGCAGTTCTACGACGGCGTGGCCTATGTGCCTGCTGAGGTGCTCCTCAGCGAGGAGCTCGCTGAAGAGGGACTAATCCGCGAATGGCTGGAGACCCGGCGCGGGTCGCGCGTGGCTCTCTCGACGCCAAAGCGGGGTAAGAAGCGGTCGCTGGTTAGGATGGCGGCCGAGAACGCGGCGCTGACGCTGGCGCATCTGGAGGCCCGCAGCCAGGCCGAAGAGGCCAAAGCCCTTGAGTCCCTGACGGAGCTTCAGGCCGCCTTGGAGTTGGAGGAACCGCCGTCTCGGATCGAGGCCTTCGACATATCCAACATCCAAGGACGGCTCGCCACGGGTTCGATGGTGGTGTTTGCCGACGGCCAGCCCGACAAGAACGGCTACAGGCGGTTCAAGATTCGGACGGTGGACGGGGCCGACGACTACGCCATGATGCGGGAGGTGCTGCGGCGCCGGTTCGCGCATGCGCTTTCCGAGGGTCAGGAAGCCGGCGACGGGACCGAGTGGACACACCTTCCCGACCTGCTTCTAATCGACGGCGGGGCGGGGCAGCTAGGGGCCGCGCTTGAGGTGTTGGAGGAGCAGGGCCTCTACACGATTCCCACCGTGGCCCTCGCCAAGCGGGAGGAGGAGATCTACGCACCCGGCAGGAAGGAGACGATACGGCTGGAGCCGGGTTCTGGCGCGCTGCACTTGGTGCAACGCGTCCGCGACGAGGCACATCGCTTCGCGCTGGGGTATCATCGCACTCTGCGCCGCAAGGCGGGGGTGGCCTCGGCGTTGGATGAGATTCCTGGCGTGGGACCCAAGCGAAAGAAGGCGCTGCTGCGACAGTTTGGCAGTGTGGGCGCCATCCGGTCGGCAAGCCTCCAGGAACTGGCGAGCGTGGACGGCATGAACGAGGCGGTGGCGCAGCGGGTGAAGGACCTTCTATGAACGAGGAAGGGACCGCCCCGCCCAAGGCGATTGAGCCAGCCGGAGACCGCGAGTCCGAGGGAAGGGACGCTGCTGCCGCAGTGAGGCTGTTCTCCTGGCAGGCGCCGGGCGAGGAGGTGGTTTCGCTGCGCAGGCGGCATCCCTACTTCCTGGTCACGCGGCTGATGATCCCTGCGGCCATCCTCGCGCTCCCCCTGGCGCTGTGGATTGTGGGGCGAGATCTGGGCATCTCGTTGCCGCGACTGGTGCCGTGGGGGTATGTGGTCCTGGGTCCCGCGGCGGGTCTGCTCTTCTTCTGGTTCTACGTTTCGTGGCAGAACGCCTACCTGGCGATTACCACTCGGCGGCTCGTCCACGCCCGGAAGCCGCTTTGGGGGGAAGAGATCCGTCAGGAGCTGCTTTTGGAAGGCGTCGCCAGCGCCGAAATGGATCCGTTGGATCCGGTTGCCGACACCTTCGGCTTCGGCAGTCTCACTGTCCGATCCACTGGCGGCGATCTGGTTCATTTGGGGGGATTTGAAGATCCGGAGGAGATGCAGGAGGAGCTCCTGGCCGCTGCCGAAAGGTCACGGAGACAGGGACCGGACTGGCCGATCCTGGTACGGCCCTTGGTGACGGAGGCGGACGTCGCCACGAGGCCGGGTGCAGGGATTCGCGGACCACTGTTCCCCAGGTCGCGAATTGAGGAGGACGGCCTAATCACGCTGAGGAAGCACTGGTACGTGCTCCTGCGCGCCCTCGTGGCCCCAGCCGGGCTTCTTGTCCTGCTCTTGGAAGCCGGGTTGGGGATGCTCCTCGGGGTGCCGCTCCTACGAGGGCTGCCGGGGGACTTGGGGCTGAGCCTGACCATAGCCGGAAGCAGTCTCTTGGCGCTGATCATCCTGTATCGGTACGAAGACTGGCGGAACGAACTCTTCATCCTCACCGATGAGCGGCTGATTGACGTAGACAAGAAGCCGTTTCTCCTTCGAGAGGAGCGGCGAGAGGCAGCGCTGTCCCGCGTTCAGGATGTTCGGTACGTGGTGCCCGGGATCCTGGCCAACCTGCTCAACGTGGGAAATGTGGTGATCGAGACGGCGTCCTCGGAAGGGGAGCTGACCTTTGAGTGGATCCATGATCCGCGCCGGGTCCAGCGGGACATCTTCGAGCGGGTGGAGGCCTGGCGGGAGCAGGAGCGGCGCGAGGAGAGTCGGGCCCGAGTGGAGGAGTTGAAGCAGGCGTTCAGTGAGATTGGGGGTGTGGATCCGCCGGCGAGCGACTGAGACGCGGGCGCCGTGGCAAAGTGAGGAGGGGCTCGGTGTCGAGCCCCTCTGGTTGTTTCTTGTGCGATGCTATCGAACCAGACGTCACAGAGTCGCCGGCGCGCTATTTGGATGTCTTCTCTTCCTGGATCGCCTCGTCGGGGGTCGTCTCTTCAGACCTGGAAGCTCGCCGACGGAGCCATCCCCACCGGATCGCCCAGGCCGCTGCCACGAAGGGGATCGCGATCAAGATCAGGAGCGGAAGGGCGGAGATGACGAATCTGGTCGCGACCTCGGCCAGCACCCGCAGTCCACTGAACAGGTCCCGGAAGGCGTCGCGAACTATGCGCAGGAAGCTCCACTCCGTTTCCACGATCGGAGGCTCGACCTCCTGAGGAGTCAGGGTGACGGAGAAGGTGGCCAGACCCACCTGGTCCTCCAGAAAGCGCATCCGGCCTTCGATCTGCTCGATCTGGCCTCGGTACTCAGTCAGGAGGCGGAAGATGGCCAGGACGTCCTCGGCGTCCTCTCCGCGCTCACGGGCGCCGGCCAAGAGCTCGCGGAGCTCCTCCTCGGCGAGCTCCAGGTTGCGGAGCCGGGACTCGAGGTCGGTGAACTGCTCGGTGACATCAGCGGCGTCGGTGTTCTCGCTCAGGACCTCCAGTCCTTCCTCCTTGATCTCCTCGCGGACGGCTTCGAAGTCAGCGGCGGGAACGCGGAGAGTCAGCGAGGCGTGGATCTGGTCGTTATGGTCCCGCCAGGTGCGGGAGTCGGAGACGTAGCCTCCGTACTGGCCGGCGAGTCTCTCCAGCCGGGAGAGGCTGGCCTCAGCATCCTCCACCTCGATCTCGATGTGGGCCGTCTGGATCACCATCCGGTCGGCTTCCTGCGGCAGAGGAGCTGCGGCGTCGCGCGCCAAGGCGTCTTCAGGCGCGCCCGGAGCCATCTCTAGGGCTGGCTCGCCCACGAACACCTCGGGGGGCACGGGCGCTTCGACGGGAGCGGGAGCTCCTCGGGTAGCGCATCCGACCACGAGCACCAGAGCCAGGACCCAGAGCAGAGCGATCTTCTTCATCTCACATCCTCCTACTCGAGGGTGTTTGCGCAGTTGAGACGCTGGAACGTAGGAAAAGGTTCCCCGGCCATCATCGAGAGGGAAGACGCCCTATCGGCCAGAAGACAGCGGCCTATCGGCCCGGAAGACAGCGGTCTAGCGACCGGGAGACAGCGGTCTAACGACCGGGAGACAGCGGTCTAACGACCGGGAGACAGCGGTCTAACGACCGTAGAATAGTCGCAGGGCCAGGCTCTCCGGGAGCCCTTCGGCCCTTATCATCTCCTGCACCTTCTCGATGGAGTAGGCCACCCGCCGGTGCTCGACATGGTGGGCCTCATCGTCATAGATCAAGTAGCTGGCCCGCGGATCTCCGTCTCGCGGCTGGCCGACGCTCCCGGGATTCACGAGGAAACGGCTTCCCGTCACGGATGTCCTCTGCCCTGCAGCGGGCACGGTTACCTGCGGTACCTCGGAGTAGGAGTCTGAGGCCTCTTCATCCGTATCCTGATCCTTGATGATCACAGGGACGTGGGTGTGTCCGTGGAAGCAGACGGGGGTCTCTTGAAGGGCAAAGGTTCCGGCCGCGACGACCGTGCTCGTGATGTACTCCCAGACGGGGTTGCGCAGGCTTCCGTGCACAAGGGTGACTTCGCCCTCCACCACGGTCTCCGGCAGATCCTCAAGGTAGGCGCGGTTCTCATCCGTGAGGACTTCCTGGGTCCACTGAGCCGCTTCCCAGGCGGCCGGGTTGAATTCGACGATCGGGGGGCTTCCGATGGCGGCGCGGTCATGGTTGCCGACGACCCAAAGGTCCGCCACCTCTCGCACCTTCTCCACGCATTCGTTGGGGTTGGGACCGTAGCCCACGACGTCTCCCAGGCAGAAGACTCGGTCGATGCGGCCGAGGTTGGCATCGGTCACGACCGCTTCAAGGGCGGGCAGGTTGGCGTGGATATCAGAGAGGACTAGGTGGCGCATTCAGGCCTCCGACGCGGAATCTGTCTAGACAAGTCTATCACACCCGATGTGCACCCGCTACCGTGGCGGCCCAGTACTCGGTTGGTTATAGTTTACGGCGGGCGAGAAGGCGAGCCGTTGCGCCGAGCGGATCTGCGAGAGCCGAATCGAAAGGTGGTTGCCGTCAACATCGTGAGAACGGAGACCCGTTCCGCAGAGGAGACGAGGGCGCTGGGCCGGCGGCTGGCCGAAGTTCTGGCCGGTGGCGAGGTGATCGGACTGGAGGGCCCTCTGGGCGCTGGCAAAACCACGTTCGTACAGGGCCTCGCCAGGGGGCTGGGCGTCCGTCAGCCTGTCACCAGTCCCACATTCGTGCTCTCCAGTGTCTATCAGGGAGACGACTTGGCGCTTTCGCATCTGGACCTGTACCGGCTCTCTGGCGTTCCCGAGTTCACCGCGGCGGGGCTCGAGGACCCGCTCTGGGATGAGACCGTCTGCGTGATCGAGTGGGCGGAGAAGGTGAAGGAGCTCCTGCCGGAGGATCGGCTGTGGGTGCGGCTTGCGTTTGGGGAGAGAGCACTCGAGGGCCGAGGGTCGAGTCCGACTCGGGCAGGCATAGCCGATTCGGACCGTCGCGAGATCATCTGGGAGGCGACGGGATCCCGGTCTGAAGCGCTTCTCTCTGCGGCGGACCTCGAGGCCACGATAGTGACAGTGAGTACGAACGGTGTGGGGTAGCGGCGCTCGACATCCCGAGCCGCAACGCGAGCGAAGTGGGGAGCGGCGGGACGAGCCGCAACGGGAGCGAAGCGACGGGCGAGACCACGAGCCGCAACGCCCGCGAAATGGCGGGCCAGTCCTCGGGATCGACACCTCCACTTCCGAGGCCAGCCTGGCTCTCATCAATAACGGCCGTGAGCTGGACGGCATCGCTTGGGAGGCAGGTCGGAGCCAGTCGATCGAACTGCCGCCCCGGCTACAGCGGATGCTGACCGAGCACGCCCTCTCCCCAGGCGATCTTGGAGGAGTGGCGGTCGGGTTGGGACCTGGCGCGTTCACCAGCCTGCGAGTAGGTCTGAGCCTGGCCAAAGGCTTGGCTTTGGGGGCAGATACGCCGTTGGTGGGTGTACCCACGCTGGAGGCTCTCGCCGCGAGTGAGGCAACGGAGGATCGGCCTGTCTGGGCGCTCCTCGGGGCGGGTCGAGGCCGCTTTTGCGCGGCGCTGTATGAGGTCCGAGGTGGTGTTGCGCACCGCGAGGCAGGATACTATCTGGGTTCCCTAGACGAGATTGCTGCGAAGATCGAGCCGCGCTCGCTGGTCCTTGGGGAGTTCGAGCCGGATGAGGCCCGTTCTTTGACGCAACGTCTGGGTCCACGCACAAGGGTACTGGCTCGCGCTGGCCTCCGTCCGAGGGCAGTGTGGGTGGCGCGGCTAGGTGAGGAGCGACTGTCCCGCGGCGAGTCCGACGAACCCGCGTCCCTGGAGCCCATATACCTTCCCACTCGGTCGCATGGATCATGATTGATTTCTCGCAGCTCGCCTTTCGCGTGGAGCCCATGCGGCTGCGTGATGTCCGCGAGGTCCACGCAATAGATGTCATGTCCTTCTCCAACCCCTGGCCGGCGGGTGCATACCGATACGAACTGACAAACAGGCGGGCGCACTACTACGTGGGCAGGGAAGCGGCTGTGCCCGACCGGTCGGCATCGTCGCCCGTCTCGGATCTGGGGGACGCGGAGGTCACCGGGCTGCTGGTCAGGCTGCGGCGTCGGCTGAACGAGCCGGCGACGGATCCCGTCCTGGGATATGCGGGGTTCTGGCAGATGGGCGGAGAGGCCCACATCAGCACCCTGGCGGTGCACCCTGAGCACCGACGAAGAGGACTGGGCGAACTCATGCTCTTGCATATCCTGGATCAGGCGAGCGAGCTCGGATCGGAATTCGTGACCCTAGAAGTCCGAATGTCGAACCGCGCGGCACAGGAGCTTTATGATAAGTATGGGTTCCGAGGAGTGGGGCGGCGCAGGCGCTACTACACCGACAATGCTGAGGACGCCCTCCTCATGACCCTTAGCGATTTAAGAAGTCCGGATTGCCAAGCGCGGATCCGGAACCTTGAGGGTCGCCACCTCCACCGGCTGCGGCGGCCCGATCCCCTCACGAGAGCCTCCAGGCGCGGGTCGAGGTCTCCCTCGGTCTGAGAACTCGCCTCGCAGCGCGGCCTTTGTCTCCAGCAGGTCCAAAGCCCGCACCGCAGCTCCCTTGAACGGTCAGGGTAGAAGAACGATCTTGCCGTAGGCTCCGGGTCGCATGACGGCCCGATGGGCCTCCGGCGCCTCCTCCAGCCGGAATCTCTTTCCGACCACCGGAGACAGCGTGCCATCCTCGAACAGCGGGGCCATTGCCGAGTGCATGGCCTCGAGCTCTTCGTCCGTGGCTCTACCGAGGGACATGCCCATGATCACTGCCTCTCGGCCCATGGTTTCCCTCGGGTTAATCTCGACTGTGCCTCGGGACCCGACCACAACCACGCGGCCGTAGGTCGCCAGGGCCTTGAGATCTTCCCCCAGATTCACGTTTGCCAGCATCTCCAGGATGAGGTCCGCGCCGCGCCCCTGCGTGAGTTCCACCACTTGGTCCAGGTGGGCCGGGTCGTTGTGATCGAGAACGTGGTGGGTGCCGAGATCTGCGAGAAGCTGTTTTCCGCGATCGCTTCCGGCGGTGCCGATCACGGTCATTTCGTGGGCAACAGCTAGCTGGACGCTCGCGGTCCCCACCCCTCCGCTTGCGCCGTGGATCAGCACGGTCTCGCCCGCTCGCCCCCTTCCGCGCTGGTGGAGCGAGCGGTAGGCCGAGAGGTACGGAGTGCGGATCGCCGCTCCCTGCTCGAAGCTCATTCTCTCGGAGAGTCGGAACAGGTTTTGAGGCGCGACGATAGTCATCTGGGCATAGGTCCCGTGCGGGGTGCTTCTACCGCCGATGTACACGCGGTCCCCAGGCCGGAATGCGTGCGCCTCAGGCCCGATCCCCGCCACCTCTCCGGCGCCATCGTGGCCCGGGGTGTAGGGCAGGTCTGTGTGATAGGACACTGCTCCGCTGCGGCGATATACATCCACCGGGTTCACACCGGCCGCGCGGATTCGGACGGGGATCTCTCCCCGTGCTGGCACGGGGTCGGCCACCTCTTCGAGCACCAAGACCTCGGGCCCGCCGAGCTCGCGGACTCGGATCGCTTTCATGACGGACTCATCGGAGGGAGCGCGGTCACTCTCACGCGACGATCCGGTAGATGGCGACCGCGAGGAGTCCTTGGACCAGAACCGCCACAGCGGCCAGGAGGTAGGTGGCGACAGGCTCCCATCTGTGGAGGATGAGGCCCAGAACTGAGTTGACGGACCAGGTGATGGCCCCGATCGCTGGTATCCGGAGCAGCTCAATGCGGGGGGCGATGCGATCCACCATTCCGGATGCATCGTAGTGGATCGGGACCAGTTGCGGCACGCCCGGGAAGGCGGCGGCCAGTGCCCCGAACAGAGCAAGGTTTGCCAGCAGCCCGGCCAGGATGAGGCCCTGCGCGCTGCGGTCGCTCCAGATCGTCCAGTCCATCCACTCCGCTCGGGCCGATGACTCCACCGCGCGCTGGCTCGGCCCCAAAGTCTGTCGGGCCTCCACCGACAGAAGGAACCCTCCCCGGTTGACCGGCGTAATGGCGTAGGCCCGGCTGTGCGTGCGGATCAGAATCTGGCGGGAGGGGGGTTCCGTCGCGTAGTAGTGGATTCCGCTGGCTGGATCGTGGCCCACCCAGAACCCGGGCCAGGGTACGCGGCGTCCCAGATCCGCAGCATCTTTGCCGCTTTCTGAGACCACTTCGGTGGCGTGAATGGGGATGACATGTCGGATCCCGCCGCAGCGGATGATGATGCTGTCGCGATCGAGGAGGTAGTTGAGGGTGACCAGCTGGTACAGCATGTAGATGAGGTAGGCGAGAAGCGGCACTGTCGCGGCCAGGAGCAATGCCAGGCCCACCGTCCCGAGAGAGAAGTGCTGTGCCCAAAGATAGGCCAATAGAAAGAGGTCGAGGAGGAGGATGGCCAGGATGGCGACGAGCAGCGTCGCCGTTCCCAGCAGCCGATTCGGCTTCCATTCGATCACAGCACGGTCTCTGGGGCAGGGTATCCGGCGGGCTGCCGACGCGCAACCGGTCCAGGGGCAGACCGAGTCGGACGAGCGACGGAAGGCCCAGTTGATCACTCCGGGGGACTCGAGCAAAGCGAGAGCCCCGCTGCCGCGGGGCTCTGCTTCTTGTTGGTCCGGGCAGAGGTCACGATGCGGCCAATGTCGCTGGCTCCTCCTTCATCGCGGCGCTCTCCGTCTGATAGACCGGAGTGAGCCAGCCCCGATAGCGCGGGACCTTCCCCCGCGCGATGCTGAAGTACAGCTCGCGCAGCCGGCTGACGATGGGTCCCATCACGCCGTCGCCCACAGGCCTGTGGTCGATTTCGGTGATGGCCACCACCTGGACGCCGGTCCCGCAGTAGAAGGCTTCCTCGGCGATGTAGAGCTCACTGCGGTCGATGTGGCGCACCTCAGTCTCGATCCCCAGTTCGTCCTTGGCGAGCTGGATCATGCTGCTCCGGGTGATCCCCTCCAGGATATCGTCGGAAATGGGGGGCGTGATCAGCACCCCATCCCGGACCAGGAAGAGGTTCTCGGCGCTCCCCTCAGATATATGGCCATCCTGGGTGGCAACGATCGCCTCGTCGAACCCGTTCAGCATCGCCTCAGTCTTGATCAACGCCGAATTCGCGTAGGCTCCGGTGATCTTCCCCCGGGCAGGGATGGCGTTGTCGTCGAGGCGGTGCCAAGAGGACACGCCGGCCCTGGCGCCCTCCTCGTTGGCGATGTAGCTCCCGAAAGGCGTCGTGAAGAGCGCGAACTCGGCCTCCAGGTCGTGCAGCCGGACGCCCACCAGTTCGCTCGACTTGTAGGCAAGGGGACGAATGTAGGTGTCCTCTCGAAACCCTTCACGGCGGAGAAGGTCCAGCGTTATCTCCACGTAGTCATCGACAGAATAGGGTAGGTCGATCAGCATGATCTTGCATGACCGCTGGAACCGCTCGTAGTGCTTGCGGATGTGGAGGACGAACAGCTGCTCCTCGTCCTCGTTCCAATAAGCACGAATACCGGCGAATACGCCGGTACCGTAGTTGAGCGCGTGGGCCATGATGCTGATCTTGGCCTCTTCAATGGGGACGACCCTCCCCTCGAAGAATCCGAATTTGGTTTTGGCCATCCTCAATCCTTTCCGCCCAACAGGCGGCCGGGCCTCCTCCCGAGCGGACCCGGCCGTATTGTGGCGTGGTCCTTCTAGATTATAGGAGCCGCCCGGAGGGTGTCAAGGAGCGGCCCCCTGGGGGGCAGCAGGCGCCGCCTCGGCTCGAATCCGGTGCCGGACTTGGACGGCGACAGGCAGATCAGCGACTCTCGACGACCCGGTCCAGAGATCTCCGCGAAGTGCGCTCCTCAGGCTCCGCGCGAGGCCACCCGATCGGGACGATGGCGACCGGACGGAGCGTCGAGGGGAGCATGAGAGCCGAGCGCACTCCGCTCTCTGAGAAGGCTCCGACCCAGCAGGCGCCCAGTCCCAGACCGGTCGCGGCGAGGAGCAGATTCTCGGTGGCGGCTGCGCAGTCGAGGAGGCAGTAGAAGTCGCTCCCCCGCGTTCCATATCGGCGAGCCGAGCGTTGGGGCTCGGCGCATACCACGACCGCTACGGGTGCCTGAGCGACGAACTCTTGGTCCGCCGCGGCGCGGGCTAGCGCCAACTTGATCTGGCGGTCTCGCACAACGAAGAAGCGCCAGGGCTGGAGGTTGCCCGCGGAGGGGGCCCGAATCGCGGCTTCGAGGATCCGGACCAGATCGCCTTCGGTGACGTCGCGATCCACGTCGTATTCTCGGATGCTGGATCGGCGCTCTATCGCCTGCCAGACGTCCACCGCTCGCTCGCTTCCTGAATTGCGCAGCGACGGATCGCTATCGCCGGCTCCCTTACCCCGGGGCTAGGTCCCAGTCGGCCAAGTCCTCCGCCAACGCGTGGGCCGTTAGGTCGAGCTGCAACGGGGTGATGGAGATCCGACCCTGACCCACCGCCCACACATCTGTCTCTTCCTTCGGGACTACTGACCGGCGGCCGCCGCCGATCCAGTAGTAGGTGCGACCGCGAGGGTCCTGACGCTCCACCAGGGCGTCATCGTAGACCCTATCGCCGAGACGGGTGATCTCCACCGGCGGAAGCCCATCGTCGGAGATCTGCGGCAGGTTGACGTTGAGCAAGATCCCCGGAGGGATCCCCTGCTCCAGCACATTCTGGGCAAGCTGAGCCAGGTACCGGGCGGCACCCTCGAAGTTCGAATCGTGGTCCCCGTCCATGGAGGCGGCGATGGCCGGCACTCCGGAGATCACGCCTTCCCGGGCCGCGGCGACGGTGCCCGAGTAGTGAACGTCCACACCGAGGTTGGCACCGAGGTTGATTCCAGACACCACGAGATCCGGAGGCGGAGACATGAAACCCAGCACGGCCAGGGCCACGCAGTCCGAGGGCGATCCAGACGAAACGTAGGCAGGGGACCCATCGGGCAGGGAGACCTGATCGATGCGCAGGGGCTTGTGCATGGTCTTGTTGTGGCCCGCGGCAGACCAGTTGTGGTCGGGTGCCAGCACGGTCGTCTCCCCTACGGTGGCCATGGCCTTGGCCAGAGCGTGAAGTCCGGGCGATGCTATACCGTCGTCGTTGGTGACGAGGATCTGGGTCACGGAGCCGCCAGCGCCTCCTCGACGACCGGAGGCCGTGCGGGGCATTCGCCGAGGACGATGACGGCGTCGGGGTCGATCTCCTCCGCGGTGATCTGGAACTTCACCCCTTCTGTGGCGGTCCAGTTTCCCGCGGCATCATAGGCGACCACGAAGATACAGTGGGTCTGGGCCTGGCCCTGTAGGTGGACGATCCACTTCTGGTTGTAGGGAGGGACGGTGTCGACGGCGATGAGGCCCGCGTCCACGAAGAACTCGGCCCGGTCCATGGAGAGGTTGTCCGTGGCATCGGCATGGATCAGGACCCACTCATAGTCTTCAGCAAGGAAGGAACTGCCCTCTGGCGGATACGAGATCTCCAGCTCCGGTGGCGTGTTGTCCACCATGACCTGAATGGTAGCGAAGCGCGGACCGCCCGAGCCTTGGACCATCAGCTGGAGCGAGTAGAGTCCGTCGTCCACGCCTGCCGTGTCCCAGATCTCCAACCCGCCGTTCGAAACAGGGCTGTGATGGTCGCCGCCGATGGGGATCCAGACCTCCGGGTTCAAACCCGGTCCATAATGGAGTCGATAGAAATGGAAGTCGCCCCGCGCGTTGCCCACGATCTGGACCAGGCCCTTGATGTGAGCGTTCAGGCGGGGTGAGATGATGGCCACGTCTCCAGTCGCCGGAGTAGGGCCGAACGTCTCGTCATACTCGCTGGGAGGCTGAGGGATCTCGTTTTCGCGGACCCAGTCTGCCGCCTCGGGCGGGAAGATCTGGAACACCACCTCGTCGACCAACTCCGGAGGACAGTAGACCGTGGCCAGCTTCCCGGACGGGCGGCAGATGCGGAAGGATTGGTGAATGTTGTCAAACGCCGTGGGGACCGTCCCCGGGAGGAACAGCTCCTGGATGGTCGCCGGCGAGTACTCCGTGGGAAGGAGCCCGGAGACGGCATCTACCTCTGCCCTCTCCAGTCCCGGCGGCTCCACAAAGGGGAGGACCGGCTCTCCCTCCAGAGCAGCCTGCATGAAGGCGTTCCAGATGGGGCCAGCGCCGACGGAGCCGGGTACCCGGTCCATGGGCTGGTTGTCGGCGTTCCCCACCCACACCCCTGCGACGAGTTGCGGGACGTAGCCGATGGTCCAAGCATCCCTGTAGTCGTCGGTGGTCCCGGTCTTGGCGGCGGCAGGCCGGTCCGGCCCGAGCGACAGGGGGTTGTTGATGCCGAAGGCCGGCGCCCTGGCGTTGTTGTCGGAGAAGATGCTGGTCATGAGGTAGGCGACCTGAGGGTTGAGGACCTGATGGGTGGTTGGGCTGCGGTACTCCTCCAGGACGTTGCCCAGGGAATCCTCCACCCGCAGTACTGAGACAGGGTCTACCTCGCGGAATCCGGGACGAAGATCCTCTGCCGCAATGGGTCGCCCTGCCATGGCGCCCCCGTTGGCTAGAACGCTGTAGGCGTAGGCCATGTCGAGCAGGGTGACCTCGCCCCCGCCGAGGGTGAGGCTGAGCCCGTACCGCTCCTCCTCGGTGAGGGTGTTGATCCCCATGCGGTGGGTCGTGTCCAACACGTTCTGGAGTCCCACCCAGGAGAGGACTCTTACGGCGGGGATGTTGATGGAACGGGCCAGGGCCTGCCGGAAGCGCAAAGGTCCGTGGTACCTGCGATCGTAGTTCTCCGGGCTGTAGGGAGGGTTCGGGAAGTCGTCGAAGGTGGTCCGGACATCCATCACGAACGAAGCCGGCGTGTAGCCCTGGAGCAGGGCTTCGGTGTAGGTGAATATCTTGAAGGACGAGCCCGGTTGGCGGGGGGAGACGGCATTGTTGAACTGCCCGTCGATCTCCTGGTCTCGATAGTCCGCGCTTCCCACCATGGCCAAGATCTCGCCGGTAGCAGGCTTGAGTGCCACCAAGGCGCCGTTCGTGACATCCCGCTCCTGGTCCTGAAGGGCCGCCACGTGGTTCCGGACGGCCTGCTCCGCCAGGGTTTGAAGCTCGAGATCTACGGTGGTGTAGACGCGCAGGCCGCCTCGAAGCACTAGATCCGACCCGTAGCGAGTCTCCAGTTCCTGCCGGACGTAATTGGCGAAGTGTGGTGCGATGATCTCGTACTCAGGCGCATAGAACTCAAGCTCCTCGAACTGGGCCTTGGCGTCTAGCGCCTCGTCCAGCGTGATGTAACCTTGGACGTACATGGCATCCAAGACTCGATTCTGGACCACTCGGGCGCGGTCGCGGTCCACCAGTGGGTTGTTGTAGACGGGCGAGTTGGGAATGGCGACCAGCATGGCCGACTCAGCCAGGGTGAGATCCTGGACAGACTTGCGGTAGTAGTTCTCGGCCGCCGCCTGAATACCGTAGGCCAGGTTTCCATAGAAGTTGGTGTTGAGATACCACTCGAGGATGCGGTCCTTGTCGTACAGACGGGTGATCTCGATGGCCAGGATCGTCTCTTTGATCTTCCGAGGGATCGTCCTTTGCAGCCGCTCCTCGGGCAGCAGCACATTGCGAGACAGCTGCTGGGTGATCGAGCTGCCGCCCTGGAAAGGCGCCCCGACCAGGGTGGGAAGCAGGTCCTCCAGGGGGCCGCAAGCGAAGGCTGTCCCCTCGGCGCTGCAGAGAAAGCGGAATCCGTCGGCAACGGCGGCTCTTATGATGCCCTCGATGGCAAAGCCGGGATTGGCGTAGAAGTTCTGGTCCTCGATCGCGATGGTGGCCAGTCGCAGCAGCTCAGGGATCTGCTCCAGCGGCACGTACGTTCGCTCCCCCTCGTCGAAGATTTCCCACAGGAGGACCCTGCCCGTGCGGTCGTACATCCGGGTCGTCTGGAAGCCGCTCTGCGAAGCGGAGGCGATCGAGTCCGGCGGTGGCAGCTGAGAGGCGTAGTAGTTGTAGACGCCTGCCGCCGCGCCGGCTCCGCCGATTCCGAGGAGGATCGTCGCCCCCGCCGCCAAGAAGAGGGAGGTTGCCATCAGACGGCCCTGGGGGCCGTTTCGTTTGCCGTTGCGCATCCGCCGGAGGCGGCGGCGCAGGATGAGCTCTCGAGTTCTCTCTGACATCAGGATGCGCTTGGACCGAGCGCGATGCTAGAGGATTCGGATTGGGGTGGCAAGGCGGTCTTCTCCGCGACCACAAAATGGGACAGCCCGAAGATCTGCAGAGGCGTCCGCTCCAGGGGGTAGGTGAGCGCTCGGAGCAGTCGGGCAAGACCGGTGTTGCGCGCAGCGATCCGGTCGTACCCGGGGAAGATTCTACTGTGCACGAGAATCTTGACCGGTAGGGAGCTGAGGAGTTTACGTAATCCAGAGCCGGTGTAGGCGCGAACGTGAGGGGCCAATCGCTGTCGGATCGCGTCGGGGAGGTACCCCACCAGGAGGTAGTTCCCGAATCTGTATCGGCCTGCCCACCAGATGCCGTGGGTCTCGAAAGGGTAGAGCCGGTTGGGTGCAAAGATCACCAGCCGGCCTCCGTTTCGGAGGACACGTACCGCCTCGGTGGCGGCCAGCCGGTCGTCACCGACGTGCTCCAGGACTTCGTTAAGGATCACCACCTCGAAGGCCCCGTCCGAGAAGGGGAGAGCTTGAGCGTTGGCGCGCGCGGAGTGCTCCAGTGTCGCCCCGCGCAGATGGTCCATATTCACGTCCACCCCAACCGCCAGTGAGGCGCTGGGCTGGATGTGATGCAGGTACAACCCGAGACCACAACCGACATCCAGGACGCGGGCACCGTCCAGCGGCGCCCACCTGGTCATCAGTGCCAGCCTTCTCTCTTGGCCGGATCCCCATCGGTAGCTGGGAAGCCCGTAGCGAGCTGCTTGGTCCATGTCCATATCCATCGAGGCTGATTATACCTCGCGACGTGGAGGCAGCGGTTCAATCCCGGAAGCATGGCTTTCCTGGGGATATCCCCAGCAAAGGGTACCTTTGGCCTATTGTCCGAAACAGCAGCGTGCTGATATCCTCGTGTGTACACCAGGTGCGCGGTTCGAACGTCTCCGTGCACGACAATCAAATACCCCGAAAAGGCGAACCCGTCGTGAGGCGGGGGTGCAAAGCCACGGGTCCCACAAGATCGGGACGACCGGGTTACCGAAGGGAGCGATGCTGTGGATATCGTGAGACAGCCCGCTCCTGAGGTTTTAGGGGCGGGCTGTTTGTTGTGTCGCGGAGGAGGCGACCGATGGTCAAGGAGGGCGCGGACCGCCATCGCGGATGGGAGGAGATGGGCGCTTGATCCCGAGCCGAAAGGGGAGGAGAGGTTCGCACAGCCAGTTCTTGGGTCGCTCTACCGGGGGGCAGAGCCTGGTGGAGATGGCTCTGTGGTTGACCATCATCCTGTTCCTGGTGGGGGGGATGGTGGACGTGGTTCTCTACGGGTTGCAGGTAGTGAAGGTGAATGCTGGAGCCAGGGCGGGGGCGCGGCTGGCGGTGGACTTAGATCCGACGGTGAGGGACGGGCTGGGGTGCACGGCGACGCAGGACTTTTATACGTTGATCCGGTGCATCACGGATGACACCTTGAAGCGTGAGGGGGTGACTCTGGGGGGATCGCAGGACGACATTGTGATTTCGGTGGTGACGTTTCAGGGAGGAGCGGTGACGGCTCGCAACACGGAATCGTACTTAGGGACTCAGGGCACGCGGATGACGGATGGGGAGTTGATAGCTCGGGCGGCGGGAGGGCCGGACAGTGGGATGGTGGTGGTGGAGGTATTCCACAACTACGTACCGTTCCTGGCGCTCCGTTTCCTCCAAGGGTTGGTGAATCCGATCCAGAATGGGTTGCCGGCCTACGCGATGGCCACGATGCCATTGCCCGATGCGGCGCCGTCCTAGAGGAGGCACGGTGACTTCGTCAACGCGCGGGCTAAGAACGAACCTGGGTCGGGAGAGGGGCCAGGCGATCATCGTCCTGGCGTTTGCGTTCGTGGCGCTCATTGGCTTCGTGGGTCTCGCGGCCGACACGCTACTTGTGATCGTGGGACAGGCCAGGCTGATGCGTGCCGTTGATGCCGCCTCCCTGGCAGCGGCATCGATCTACCGGGAGGGAGCGACGGTCCCCGAGATGAAGGCCATGGCGGTGCAGTTTGTGAGCCTGAATGGGGCCGACCCGGCGTCCGCGAAGCTTGCCACTTGCGAAGGGGACGATCCAGCGGGCTGGTACTCGGGGAATCTCTGTCCTGGGTCCGACTACCGCCGAAAGGTCGTGGTGCGAGCGGAAATGCCAGTGGATCTCACTTTCCTGCGCGTGCTGGGCTTTCGAAGCGTCACCCTCAGTGCGCAGTCAACGGGGGAGGCTGCGTCTCTTGATGTGATCCTAGTCATCGACCGATCAGAATCTATGGCGAATGATACCGATTTCGGTCCCCCGGGACCGGACGACTGCGATGGTGACGGGCCGGATTCGGACGACGTGCGCGACTTCGACTGCGACGGACAGAAGGACACCGATCCCCCGGTGTGCAACCCTACGGACACATGCCAACCGTTCCGCCAGGTGAAGGATGCGGCAATCTCCTTTGTCAATGAGTTGAACCCGACGTTCGACCGGGTGTCGGTAGTGACCTTCGCCCAGGATATCCAACTGATCCTGCCGCTTACGGTCGACTATAGCGCGGTGCGCACCGCGATCGACAACCTTGACGTGTACGCACCCCCGCCTTGTACCTCCTTTCCGCCCGATCCGTCTCCGTGCACCTCGACGAATGTGGGCGGCGGGCTTCTGGCAGGCGGGAACGAGCTCACCTCCGGGTTGCAGACGAGGGACGATGCCCTGTGGGTGATCATCCTCCTTACTGATGGCGCGGGGAACACGACCAACAGACTCGGAGGCGGGCCCCACATGTGGGCGAACGTCCACTGTCCGCCTGCCTACTGGAGCCAGCCGTACTGCCGGGACGGGGACTCGAGCGCTGCAACCCGGCACCCGGGGCCGGGCCAGCCAGGCTACGACATCAACGTCTACGACTCGGACGATTGGGCGCGAGACATGGCGGACTTCGTGGCAGGGAACGAGGTGGTGATCTTCACCATTGGGCTGGGAGACTTGGTGACGAACTTCACGGCGGGAGGCGACCCGGCGGCGGGAGAGATGTTGCTCCGGTACATCGCGGCGGTGGGGGACGACGGGATTGCTTCCACCGATCCATGCGCCGGGGAGCCGGTGGCCACCAACTGCGGCAACTACTTCTTCTCCCCTACAGCCGGGGAACTGGGACAGATCTTCCTGGAGATCGCGGACCGCATTCTTACGCGGCTAGTTCAATGAGGTTGGAGTATGCCTGAATCGCCGAGTGGAAGCCGCCGTCGTCTGGAGGATCGGGGCCAAGCGCTGACAGAGTTCGCCTTGGTCCTCCCCATACTGCTACTGGTGATGTTCGGGATCATCGATTTTGGCTGGGCCCTGCAGGCGTGGTTGTCGACTGAGAACGCAGCGCGTCACGCGGCGCGGTTCGCCTCGGTGGGGGCCTACGATCCGGCCTATTGTGTGGACCTGGACGGCGGTCCTCCGGACCCGTGTGCGGGAACGATGAGAGCCGAGGAGATCGACGAGGCGCGAGTGAGGTCCTCGATACCAGATGCGGCGGTGGTGGGAGCGGTGGGGCTGATCATCGATTCTGGGGCCTCGGCGACGGATCCCCACTACTTTGACACGATGATCTGCAGTACGCGTACGGGGTTCACGTACACGCCTCCGGACACATGCAGTCCGACGGATGACGCGGGAGGACCCGGAGACCGAGTGCTGGTAGTGGTGACCTACAACCACCCGTTCGTTACGCCTTTCATACGGGCCATCACACCGATGGTGACTTTCCGATCCAACAAGGAGATGATCAACGAGCGGTTCCGGACGTCCCGACTGATCGGGATCGCACCGGGCGTCGGGACGGTGACCGCGACTGCCACTTCGTCGCCGACACCACCGCCGACCAATACCCCGACCGTGACCAACACGCCGACCTTGACGCCCACCCCAGACTGCAGCCAACTGTCGTTGCGGAATTTCGACGTTGGCGGTGACGACATCGACATGGATGTCAGGAACAACAACCCCAATACGATCTACCTCGTCAGCTCCTACATGACGTGGCCAGACCAGTCGGGGATGTACGTAGACTACATAAGATTCGAGGGGAACCGGTACTACAACGGCAACGACTACAACTCTGACAACTACTCGGCCGCCAGCCCGCCGATTGGCGTGGGCCCCGGAAGCACGGGCAACTGGGACACAGACTTCGACGGTCAGCCCCCGGGGGGCCTGTCCGGAACTTTCACCGTGACTCTGACTTTTGGCAGGGATGCGTCCGACCCGGGATCCTGCTCCATCACGGGGAGCGACTACCGGGCTCCCCAGCCCACGCGGACCCCGACGCCCACCGCGACCCCCTGCCCGGGAACCTGCCCGACCCCCACCCCGACCCGCACCCGCTCGCCAACACGCACCCGGACCCCAACTCCCACGTCCGGACCATCAACCCCGACTCCAACCCGGACGCCGACTCCGTCCGGAGGTACGGCCACACCAACACCGGACGACGGCTGCTTCGACGGCTGCTAGCCAAGACGGGGCCCGAAGATGATTCGGGCCCCAATTGGTTCTCTTCCTCGCCTGTCCCTGAGCTGTGGTTGAATGGCCTCTAGGAGGTGGCCTCGAGAGGGGTCGGGAGTACCTTTGTCCTATCCAGAGCCCCAGTAGCGGGGGGCCCACCTGGTCGGTAGTTAGGATACGAGGTCATGTGAGTTCCCACGACCGTGCCTCCAATGGACAGAGCTTGGTGGAGATGGCTCTGTGGTTGACCATCATCCTGTTTCTAGTGGGGGGGATGGTGGACGTGGTGTTGTACGGGTTGCAGGTAGTGAAGGTGAATGCGGGAGCCAGGGCGGGGGCGCGGCTGGCGGTGGACTTAGATCCGACGGTGAGGGACGGGCTGGGGTGCACGGCGACGCAGGACTTTTATACGTTGATCCGGTGCATCACGGATGACACCTTGAAGCGTGAGGGGGTGACTCTGGGGGGATCGCAGGACGACATTGTGATTTCGGTGGTGACGTTTCAGGGAGGAGCGGTGACGGCTCGCAACACGGAATCGTACTTAGGGACTCAGGGCACGCGGATGACGGATGGGGAGTTGATAGCTCGGGCGGCGGGAGGGCCGGACAGTGGGATGGTGGTGGTGGAGGTATTCCACAACTACGTACCGTTCCTGGCGCTCCGTTTCCTCCAAGGGTTGGTGAATCCGATCCAGAATGGGTTGCCGGCCTACGCGATGGCCACGATGCCATTGCCCGATGCGGCGCCATCCTAGGGAGAACATGCCGGCATCGTTGGCGCGAAGGTGGATTGAGAGGCTCCGAAGGGACGGGGGCCAGTCCATGGTTGTCTTGGCCTTCGGCTTCGTGGCTATTGTCGGTTTCGTGGGACTGGCTTCTGACACGTTGCTGGTCATCGTGGGGCAGGCGAGGTTGGTGAGAGCGGTGGATGCTGCGTCACTGGCGGCGGCCACCATCTACCGGGAAGGGGCGACCCTGCCCGAGATGAAGGCCATGGCAGTGCAGTTCGTCAGCCTCAACGGCGCCGATCCTGCCTCCACAAAGCTCGCGACCTGTGAGGGGGACGATCCAGCCGGGTGGTACTCGAAGAACCTCTGCCCCGGTGCTCAGGCCCGGCGGAAGGTGTTGGTTCGGGCCGAGATGCCGGTCGGGCTGGCTTTCCTGCGCCTGCTAGGCTTCAGCACCGTCACATTGACCGCGGAAGCGACGGGCGAGGCGGCATCGTTGGACGTGATGATATCCCTGGATCGCTCGGAGTCCATGGCGCGCGATACGGACCTGGGACCTCCGGGGCCGGATGATTGCGATGGGGACGGGCCGGATGCTGACGACGAAAGGGATTTCGACTGCGACGGCATCAAGGATACGGATCCCCAAGAGTGCAATCCCGGCGATACCTGTCAACCCTTCCGGCAGGTGAAGGACGCCGCGATCGGATTCGTGAACCTCCTCAACCCCAACTTCGATCGCGTTGCCGTTGTGTTCTTCGATCAGGAGGCACAGCAGGGGTTGACACCCATGACCGCGGATATGACCGCCGCCCGCAACGTCATCGACAACATGAATGTGTACTCTCCGCCGGCCTGTATCAGCTATCCTCCCGACCCGTCGCCCTGTCCGTCCACCAATGTGGGAGGGGGGCTGCTGTTGTCCAACAACGAGCTGACTGCCGGGCCGCAGGTGCGCAGCGATGCGCTCTGGATCGTGATCCTTCTGACCGACGGGGCAGCCAACACAACGAACAAGATCGGCGGGGGTCCGCACCAGTGGCCCAACGTGCACTGCCCGCCCAGCACCTGGGCGCCACCCTTCTGCCGGGACTGGGATGCCGCCACCAGGCATCCAGGCCCAACGGAGCCAGGATATGACGTCAACGTGTACGACGCCGACGACTGGTCTCGGGACTCGGCGGACTTCGTGGCCAGCAACGAGATCGTGATCTTCACCATCGGCCTGGGTGACCTGCTAATCAACAATCCATCAGGGGGAACTCCGGATGGCGGCGAGCAGTTGCTTCGCTACATCGCGGCGGTGGGGGACGACGGGATCGCGTCCACTGATCCCTGTCTGGGTGAACCGATCGGCACCAACTGCGGGAACTACTACTTCTCGCCGACAGCGGGCGATCTGGGGGCGATATTCTCCGACATTGCTGAGCGAGTCCTGACCAGACTGGTTTCGTAGGATGACCAGTCGTGGGATCGGATGACAGAGACTTGTAGGGTCGGGAGGGGAGAGCAGTGCGGATCATGATTCTCGAACGAATGAAACGCAGGTGGAATGAGAGGGGCCAGGCCCTCGCCGAATTCGGTCTGGTCCTGCCGATCCTGCTTCTCGTCATGTTCGGCCTCATCGACTTTGGCTGGGCACTGCAGGCGTGGCTCTCGACCGAAAACGCAGCGAGGCACGCCGCCCGGTACGCGTCGGTGGGGGTCTACGATCCGGCCTACTGTGTGGACCTGGATGGGCCTCCGACAGATCCCTGTGCGGGGACGATGCGTGCGGCGGAGATCGACGAAGCGCGGGTACGGTCCTCTATCCCGGATGCGGCGGTGCGGGGAGGGGTGGGGCTTCTGCCTGATCCTTCAGCGGGGCCGACGGATCCCCACTACTTCCACACGATGATCTGCAGCACGCGGGCGGGGTTCACGTACACGCCCCCAAACACGTGCAGTCCGACAGACGATGCGGGGGGGCCAGGGGACCGGGTATTGGTGGTGGTGACGTACAATCACCCGTTTGTGACGCCGTTGATCAGGGCG
The DNA here is from genome assembly GCA_964348195.1 of uncultured Anaerolineales bacterium. Taxonomy (GTDB): domain Bacteria; phylum Chloroflexota; class Anaerolineae; order UBA7937; family JACPPX01; genus CAYGBX01. The sequence continues at coordinate 10,736 of CAYGBX010000018.1, read as the reverse complement.
TTCACGCCAATGGTGACCTTCCGGTCCAGTCAGGAGATGATCAACGAGCGATTCCGGGCCTCTCGTCAGATCGGCATTGCGCCGGGCGTGGGTACTGTGCTTCCAACGGCGACCATGACGGAGACGCCGGTCCCCACCAACACCCCCGTTCCGACCGACACCCCGACTCTGACGCCCACTCCGGACTGCAGTCAGCTCGACATCTACAACTTCGACATCGAGTTTGACGATATCGACGTAAGAGTGAGGAACAACAACCCCAATACCGTCTACCTGGTCTCTGCCACGCTCGCCTGGACTGACCAGCCCAACATGCGCCTGGACTGGATGAAGTTCAACGGACAGGAGATTTGGGGGATCAATCCGAACCAGAACGACTACGATTCGCCGAGAACAGCCAGTCCTCCTTCCCCGATCGGGCTCGGGTCTGGAAGCAGCGCCAGGTTTGACTCTGACTTCGACGGCGAGCCGAAGGGGGGACTCTCCGGGCCGGCGAGCGTCACTCTGACCTTCGATCCGGGAGGCTGCACCGTGTCGGCCAGCGGCTCGCGGGCGGCTGCCACCAAGACTCCGAAGCCCACCCCCACCCCGTGCCCCGGCGGCACCTGCCCCACTGCAACCCCCACCCGCACACGTACGCCAACGCCGAAGGGCGGCGGCTCGACTCCGACAAACACTCCCAAGCCGACCAATACGCCCTCCTCGCCCCCCACCGCTACCCCGACCCCAAGCGGAGGTTTCGACGACTAAGTCCCGCGTCTAGCAGCCACGGGACCATCTCTTTCATCTTCTAGGCATCCGGAGAAGCACCGCACAGCCTGCCCAGCCTCTTCCTCGGTCTTGGTCTATCTCGAGCCGAGAAAGGATTCGTTGCAGGTGCCGCCTGAGCGCATAGGCTAGTCCCCCGGGTCGCTCCTACCTCTCGCGATTCTTCCCTCAAAGGCCGTCCTCGGCGGCGACGCCTTGGGGCGGCGCTCATACCAGCATTCACTCGACCGGCGGGAGGGCCGGGGAGGCGGAGCCCCCGCCCTTTCGTTCGCGAGTCCCGGCTCGTCTCTTTGGAGCTGGCCAAAGGTTGCCAGCCCCTATCGTTCGCCGCCTCGGGGCGTCATCGCCAGACTGAACCTACCCTCCCTCCTTCGGCCGTATTCCGTGTCTTCGAACCCCGTAGCTTGACTAAACGGCCGGTTCGGGGTACCTTGGACGGTCGGGAGAAAGATGCAGCCCTTTGGGAGGAAAGGGCAGAGCCTGGTCGAGATGGCCCTGTGGCTCACCGTCATCCTCTTCCTCGTAGGGGGAATGGTGGACGTGGTCCTCTACGGGTTGCGGGTGGTAAAGGTGAATGCCGGGGCCAGGGCCGGAGCCCGCCTTGCAGTGGATCTGGATCCCACCGTGAGGGACGGATTGGGATGTACCACCACGCAGGACTTCTACACGCTCGTCCAGTGCATCACGGACGACACTCTCAAGCGTGAGGGGGTGACTCTGGGAGGTTCTCAAGACGACATTCTGATCTCGGTCGTTACGATCGAGGGCGGAGCTGTCACCAGCCGGAGTATGGAGCCGCTCTTCGGCAATCAGACGACCCGCATGACCGATCCCGAGATTGCGGCGCGGGTCGCGGGGGGTCCCGATGCGGGCATCGCTGTGGTAGAGGTATTCCACAACTACATTCCGTTCCTGGGCTTGCGCTTCATTCAGGGCCTGCTGAACCCGATCCAGAACGGCATACCCGCGTACGCCATGTCCATGATGCCCCTGCCCGATGCGGCTCCGGGATCTTGACATGCTAGCGGCCGCCTCTGATCTGAGACAGCGCCTCGCCGGTCAGACCGGCCAGGCACTGGTGATCCTGGCCCTGGGCTTCTTGGTCATGGTGGGGTTCGTGGGCTTGGCGGCCGACACCCTCTTGGTCATCGTTGGACAGGCCCGGCTGGTTCGGGCCGCCGACGCAGCCGCGCTCGCGGCAGCATCCATCTATCGCGAAGGCGCGACGATCGCTGAGATGAAGGCGATGGCAACGGAGTTCATCAGTCTGAACGGGGCAGACCCCAGCTCTACTCAGTTGGCGACCTGCGAGGGGGATGACCCGCCTGGATGGTACTCCGGAACTCTTTGTCCCGGATCCGACTTCAGACGCAAGGTGCTGGTGCGGGCCGAGATGCCGGTGGACATGGCCTTCCTCCGCATCCTCGGATTTCAGAATGTCACATTGACTGCGGAGTCGACGGGGGAGGCGGCCTCGGTCGATGTCGTGTTGTCACTGGATCGCTCGGAGTCTATGGCCAACGACACGGACCACGGACCACCCGGGCCGGACGACTGCGATGGGGACGGCCCTGACGCCGACGATGTCAGAGACTTCGACTGCGACGGGCGGCCCGACTATGATCCTCAGGAGTGCAACCCCTCGGACACCTGTCAGCCCTTTCGCCAGGTGAAAGACGCGGCGATCGGATTCGTAAACCTGCTCAACCCCACCTTCGACCGCGTCACCGCGGTCTTCTTCGACCAGGAGGCGCAACCCGGACTCACGCCCCTGACCAGCAATTTCAACTCGGTGATCAGCACCATCGACAACGCCAATGTGTTTGAGCCGTCGGGTCCCTGTAACTCGTACCCGCCGGATCCGTCTCCATGCACTTCTACCAACATTGGAGGTGGTTTGCTGCGAGCCAACGACGAACTGACGGGCGGGCCTCAAGTCCGGGAAGATGCCCTCTGGATCGTCATTGTCCTGACGGACGGCGCGGCCAATACGACCGACAAGCTCGGGGGAGGCCCCCATCAGTGGGCCAACGTCCATTGCCCACCAGCCACGTGGGCCCAGCCGTTCTGTCGGGATTGGGACTCCAGCGCGGCCAGCCGACACCCCGGCCCGCCAGACCCGGCCTTCGATATCAATGTGTACGACGCCGACGACTGGACGCGAGACATGGCTGACTTTGTGGCGGGGAACGAGGTCGTGGTCTTTACCATCGGGTTGGGGGAATTGGTGACGAACTTCACGGCGGGAGGGGATCCGGCCGCGGGGGAGATCCTGTTGCGGTACATCGCGGCGGTAGGAGATGACGGTGTGGCGACCACCGATCCCTGTGCCGGTGTGGGGACCACTCTCAACTGCGGGAACTACTTCTGGGCGGAGAACGCAGGCTTCTTGAACGACGTCTTCTTCCAGATAGCAGACCGAATTCTGACGCGGTTGGTGAGATGAGACGATTCCCTGTCACCCGTCTGCGGTTGCGTCCGCGTCTCGATCGGCTGAGCGATCGGGGCCAGGCGCTTTCGGAGTTCGGACTCGTCCTGCCGATCCTGCTTCTGGTGATGTTCGGCCTCATCGACTTTGGCTGGGCACTCCAGGCCTGGCTGTCCACGGAGAACGCGGCCCGGCACTCGGCTCGATACGCTTCCGTGGGGGACTACGATCCCGCGTACTGTGTTGATCTGGACGGACCTCCGTCCGATCCGTGTGCGGGGACGATGCGTGCGGCCGAGATAGACGAGGCGCGGGTACGGTCCTCTATCCCGGATGCGGCGTTGCGGGGTGGGGTGGGGCTTCTGCCTGATCCCTCGGCTGGGCCGACGGATCCCCACTACTTCCACACGATGATCTGCAGCACGCGGGCGGGGTTCACGTACACGCCCCCAAACACGTGCAGTCCGACAGACGATGCGGGGGGGCCAGGGGACCGGGTATTGGTGGTGGTGACGTACAATCACCCGTTTGTGACGCCGTTGATCAGGGCGTTCACGCCAATGGTGACCTTCCGGTCCAGTCAGGAGATGATCAACGAGCGATTCCGGACCTCACGGGTGATCGGCCTAGCTCCCGGTGTGGGTACTGTGACGCCGACTCTGGCAGCGACCAACACGCCGCCTCCCACCAGCACGCCGCCGCCCACCAACACTCCGACGGTCACTCCCGTCCCGACTTGTGACCAGCTCACCCTGGTCCGATTCAGGATCGACGATGACGACGTGGAGATGGATGTGCGGAACAACAATCCGAACACCATCTACTTTGTCCAGTCCTACATCAATTGGACCGATCGGGCCAACATGTATCTTGACCGGCTTCGTTTCGAGGGAAACACCTACTACGGCGGCAGGGACTTCACCCCTCCCAACACCAGGAGCCCGAGCTCACCGATCGGGCTTGCCGCTGGCGCGAGAGGAGACTGGGAGGCCCAGTTCCGACTGGTGCCCGACAGACGGCCCAATCTCGACGGAATCTTCAGCGTGACACTGACCTTTGCGAGAACATCGACAGAGCCAGGAAGCTGCACAATCTCCGGCAGCGGCACACGGGTCGCGCCGCCGCCCACGGCGACTCGGACGCCGACTCCAAGCCCGACGCCCTGCCCTCGGGGGAGATGCCCTACGGCGACGCCCACCCGGACGCGTGTGCCCACCGGCACCCCCACCCGCACTCCTACGTCGGGGCCTGCCACCGCAACTCCGACCTCCTCGCCAACCCGCACGCCCACGCCGCCCGGCCCAACGACTCCCACGCCGACGATCTGCCCGGACGGCTGCTAGGGGTCTCTCTGGTCGCCCCCTCAGCCTAGCGACGGCTGCCCAGGCACCTCCACACCCCGTAGCGACTTCGATCCGACTCAGTGGCATAGCTAGGCCTGAACGCTGTATTCAGACGTCAGTCTGGACGCTAGCCGCCTCCCTAGAGTACCTGATTCTCATGACACGGTTCGGGTAGACTTACTTCGATATTTCGAAAAACATGGAAGAATACTTGCGGGGAAGAGCCTGGGAGCAGGGTTTGGGGCTGTCCAGTTGTTGGGCCAGCAGTGAGTGGCTAGAATGCGGCGAACGGCCGCTAGAAGTCGGGAGTAGGTAGGATTGATTACTGTCCGTGTGGATTGCCACCGGCTAGAGTGGGCGCGAGGCATACAGGAAGCTGCGGAGACATGAGATGGATCGTGATGTGATCGTCATAGGATCCGGCCCGGCAGGGCTCACTGCGGCGCTCTACGCAGGCAGGGCGGATCTGAACCCTCTGGTCGTGACAGGTTTTGAGGTCGGGGGCCAGATCTCCATTACGAACGAGGTGGAGAACTATCCCGGCTTTCCCACGGGACTCACGGGTCCCGAGCTGGTCGAGCTGATGAAGACCCAGGCAGAGCGGTTCGGGGCAGAGTATGAGTCGGATGAAGTCATCGGGGTCGACTTCGCCACCCATCCGTTTGTGGTGAAGACCAACGAGAACGAGCACACAGCCAAAGCTGTGATCATCACCACCGGAGCCTCCCCACGGAAGCTCAACGTTCCAGGGGAGAAGGAATTCACGGGCCGAGGTGTCTCGTACTGCGCGACGTGCGACGGTTTCTTCTTCCGTGACAAGGATGTGGTTGTTGTGGGAGGAGGCGACAGCGCCATGGAGGAGGGGACCTTCCTCACGAAGTTCGCCAACGCCGTCCGGGTGGTGCATCGCCGCGACCAACTGCGCGCGGGACCGACCCTGGCAGGCAGGGCCCAGAGGAACGAGAAGGTCTCGTTCATTTGGGACACGCAGGTCCGTGAGATCGTGGGCAATGGGTCGGTCGAGGCTGTGGAATTGGAGAACGTGAAGACGGGGGAGCAGTCCACGCTCAAGACGGACGGGGTGTTCATCTACATCGGCCACATTCCCAACACGTCGCTCTTCAAGGACCAGCTGGAGATGGATGAAGAGGGGTACCTCATCGTCGATCGTATGATGCATACCAGCGTGGAGGGCGTGTTCGCCGCCGGAGAAGTCGCGGACCCCCATTTCCGTCAGATTGTGACCTCGGCCGGCATGGGCGCTCAGGCAGCCATTGAGGCCGAGAGGTTTATCGCGCGTCTGGAGGACCGGGCATACCCGGGCGCCTGACGGAGACCCTGCGCGGGACCATTCCAGTGGGCGCAAGGAATCGCACGCGAGTCAACGGTCGGAGGTGACGTGCCGACCATCCGCCTAGAGGGAGAGGAGATCTTTTACGCCGACCGGGGCCAAGGCGCCCCGGTTCTCTTCGTCCACGGCGCTGGTGGAAACCACCGCAACTGGCTGAGCCAGGTCCATGGCCTACGGGACGGTCGTGGGATCGCCGTAGATCTGCCCGGTCACGGTCGATCGGAGGGGAGCGGCAGGGCTTCCATAGGGGAGTACGCGGATTTCGTTCTGGAATTCGCTCGCGCATTGCAGTTGGGGAGCTTTGTCGCCGCAGGCCACTCGATGGGGGGCGCGGTTGCGCTCCAGCTGGCGTTGCGGAACCCGGGCCGGCTGCACGGCATGGTCCTGACGTCGACTGGGGCCCGACTCCGGGTGATGCCCAGCTTCCTGGACGGGATCCGAGACGCCGTTGCCTCAGTGGTGAGGACGTGGGCAGAGTGGTCCTACTCTGGCCGCGTCGATGCGTCGCTGATCCAGGAGGCGATCCGTGACTTCTCGGCCGTGGATCCCAGGGTCTTTCATCGCGACCTCCTGGCTTGTGACGGATTCGACCTCATGGACCGGCTCCCAGACATTGCACTGCCCACGATGGTTCTGTGCGGCGCCGAGGATCGGCTCACTCCTCCCAAGTACTCCCGCTACCTCGCAGATCACATCCCAGGTGCCGAGCTGGTGGTGATCCCAGGTGCCGGCCACATGGTCATGCGGGAGGCGGAGGAGGAGGTCAGCCGGTCCCTAGGGGAGTTCCTGGCACGTCTGCCAGGAGATTCTCCAGGTAGGGTCGAATCGCCTGCGTCGCGCGAGCCCGGTGGCTGATCCGATTCTTCACGTCGGGGGGGAGCTCCGCCATGGTCGAGCCTTGTTCGGGCAGGTAGAAGACCGGATCGTATCCGAAGCCCCCGGTGCCGCTGGGTCGGGACGCGATCTCTCCTAGACAGGTGCCTTCGGCGGTCCAGACCTGACCACGCGGACTGGCGACGGCGGTCACGCACCGAAAGGTAGCGGAGCGCTCCTCCTGCTGGCTCCCTTCCAGGTTGCGGAGCAGCAATCGGTACCGATCCTCATCGGAAGCACCAGGGCCGGCATATCGTGAGGTGAGGAGGCCCGGCTCGCCGCTGAGGGCCGCGACCTCGAGTCCCGAATCGTCCGCCAGAGTTACCATCCCGCTCACCCGCGCGTAGGCGCGGGCCTTGAGGACCGCGTTCTCCAGGTAGCTTCTCCCCACCTCCTGCACCTCAAGTGCGATTCCCTCATCCTCCAGTGAGGTGAGCTGGGCCGGCAGGTTGACGAGGAGCTCCCGATACTCCTCCAGCTTCCCGGGATTGCGGGTGGCAACCAGCAATTGACGCGCTGGAGGTGCCGTTGGCGATCGGGGTGTCCCGAGCATTTCCTGTTCCGCGGCCGGATCGTTGACAGGCCAGTTGGCCGCCCATAAGATTATACCGTTCGACGGATCTACGACTAGAAGCTGACGTGGCGGAATCGGATACCAACCGAATCGAGAATGTGATTGGCCCCTCCGCTAGCTTCAAGGGGGACCTGAAGTGCGATGGAGGGGTCCGGATCGACGGTGTCTTCGAGGGCAGCTTGGAGACTGCCGGGAACGTGATCGTCGGCGAGGCCGCCAAGGTGGAGGCGGACATCTGGGCAAACAACGTGTCGGTGGCGGGTTCCGTCAAGGGAGAGGTTCGGGCCCAGGGCCGACTAGAGATACTCTCCACGGGCGCGGTTTGGGGGAACATCGCGGTGGACGCCTTCCTTATTGACGAGGGAGGCTTCTACAACGGAGCGGTCTCCATGGCGGCTGAGGAGGGCACCGCTGACCCCGGGAGTTCAGGCGGGACGGAGAAAGCCCCGCCCTAGATCTCGCTAGGGCACGAAACCATAGCGCCGGGGCAACCCCGGCGCTTTCCTGTTTTGCGGGGCGTCTTGGGGGCGGATCCGCTACCCCTCAGCCACCTGCATCAGGCCTCCAAGATCAAGAATCTCGATCCGCTTCCTACCCGTGTCGATCAGGCCCCGCGACTTGAATCGGTTGAGGGTCTGGGTGGTCGTCTCCCTATAGGTTCCTACCGTGTCGGCGAGGTCTTGGTGGGTGAGCCCCAGGATCTTCCGGCCCCGATCCTTCTCCAGCCTTAGCAGGAGTGAGGCCAGCCGCGCTGGAACGCTCTTGAAGGCGATGTCCTCCAACCGAGCCTCAAGCTCGACAATCCGCTCCCCCATGGCCTCGATGATGCGGTGAGCAACCGCAGGCTTTCGTCTCAGTAGCCCCTCAAGATCGGCGCGGCTCATGACGCAGATGGTGGAGTCCTCGATGGCCTCGGCGAACGCGTTGTGCATTCCCTGACCGATCATAGACATCTCGCCGAACACTGCACCCGCAGCCACGGTATCGAGGACGAGCTTCTTTCCTTCGGGCGAGATTCGGTAGCACTGGACCCGGCCTCGCTTCAGTATGAATAGGACCTCCCCGTGCTCTTCGGGGCTGTAGAAGATCCGACCGGCGGGGGTTGTGGTCAAGGTCAGGGACTGGTTCATGTCCTCCAGTTCCCGATCGGTCAGGTCCTGGAATATGTCTATCTCCTGAAGGTACGCGATCTTGTTCCTAGGCAGAGACACCTAGAGCCTCCTGCATCTGATCATAGAGCCAGTCGGGATCCGGATTCCCGAGGGACAGCACCCGGCCCTCCAGCAAGTAGGTGGGAACCGCGATGACCGCCTCCGGCCACCCCTCTTCGTCGTTCAGTTGCCTCACTTCTACATCGATCCCTGGGAACCGATCCGCCACCTTGCTGCCAAGAGCCACTGCCTCCTCGCATCCGAAGCAGTGGTCGTCCACATAGATCTCAAGTCTCGGTTTCGCCATCTTGTGTCCCCTTGCCCGACGGGTGGTCTCGAAGGCAATCCTAGCACACGGGGACATCCTTCTAGGTAGGGAGGGTTACATTCCAATCTGCAAGCTGGCTGCAAGCTGAGGGTGGCCGGGATTATAGGGGCGCGGGTTGTCTCCAGCAACGGTCGCTTTGACCGGAACCCGGGGCGCCGGTATAATCTCGCGCCATCCCCCTGGGCACTGGCGGGACGGAATCCATGGATCCAATAGCATTTGAGATCGGCCCTTTGGCTGTGGCCTGGTACGGCATCATCCTCGTGCTGGGCCTCCTTGCGGGTGCCTACCTGGCCTCGATCGAAGCGCGACGGAGAGGCCTGAATCCCGACCACATATGGAACGCCCTTCTGCTGGTTGCCTTCCTGGGTCTGGTCGGTGCCCGACTCTACCACATCTTCTCGAGTCCCGAAGGGACGAACATTGGGTTTGACTACTATCGACAGAACCCGGCCGAGATCTTCAACATCGCGGGTGGCATCCGGGGTCTGGCTGTATTCGGTGCCGTCGCCGGTGGGCTGGTGGGAGCCGCGCTATACGCACGGGTCAACAAGCTGAATCTCCTTGTGTGGCTCGACGTGGCTGCTCCTGGCCTGCTGCTGGGCCAGGCGATCGGCCGGTGGGGCAACTTCTTCAATCAGGAGCTATACGGTAACCCGACCACGTTGCCATGGGGGATCCCCATCGACCTGCCCTATCGCCTGCCTCAGTTCGCCGATCTGCCGGCAGAAACCCGTTTCCATCCGACGTTTCTGTATGAGTCGCTTTGGAGCCTTGCTAGCCTCGCGGTTCTCTTGTATCTCGCCCGGCGGCATGGAGCCCGACTGCGCGACGGGGATCTGTTCCTCGGATGGGCTGTGCTCTACCCCATCGGGAGGCTTCTCACGGAGATGCAGCGTCCCGATGCCTGGCTGTTGGGGGATATCCCGGTGGCACAGATCATCTCTGCTGGCCTGATCCTCGTCTCGGCGACGCTCCTTATCTACAGGCACGGGATTCGGCCCCGGCGCCAACTTGCGGCCTGATCCCGGGCGCAGGCAATTCTTCGTGGTCCCGATTCCGCCGCCGGGCGCGACCACTTTTCAGGAGCTAGCGTCTTCGGGCAGGGAGTACAGGAGGTAACTGAGTGGCGAAGCGCGCAGCGCGACGACGGAGGAGGCGGGAAGCACCTGCCCCGAGTCGGTCTCGGACACCCTGGGTGCTCGGGGGCCTGGCGGTTGCGGTTGTCATTGTCGTCGGTGGGGTGTTGCTGCTGACTGGCTCGGACGGTGGACAGCCGGCCGGTCCCGTCGGACAACAGGTTGAGCTGCAACCGGCGCTACACATTCTGCCCGGGGAGGACCATCCGCCCTACAACTCTGATCCGCCCACCTCCGGCTGGCATTACGCCCAGTCCGCCAGCGCCGGCGTATACGATGCATCTATCGAGGACGAATTCCTGGTACACAGCTTGGAGCACGGGTACGTCATCATGTCCTACGACTGCGACGCTGTGCCCGAAACCGACTGCCAGGGGCTCGTGGCAGAACTCTCGGCGCTGTTCGACCGGCTCGTGGGCTGGAAGATCATAGTCGTGCCTCGGCCCGGCCTGGGGTCGCTCCTCGCCCTCACTGCGTGGGGATGGATCGACAAGCTTGACGAGTACGACGAGGAGCGCATCCTGGCCTTTGTCCGCGCTCACCGCAATCAGGGCCCGGAGCGGACCCGAGACTAGGCGCCGCGGCCCCTTGGCGGCGCTGGGGAGACAGCCCGAGGCGGGCTGTCTCGGCGACAACCAGCGCTCTTCGTCGGGGTCCAATCCTCGGAACCGTCCCCCTGCAAAGAGCAATGGCGGGACGTCCTCGATACTGTACCGGATCGCTCTTGGATTCAGTCGAGCCGGCGGGCGGAGAAGATCCCCGGGTCTCGGCCCTCCTGCAG
>CAYGBX010000017.1:17634-41757 GCA_964348195.1 uncultured Anaerolineales bacterium | reverse complement strand
GCCCAAGAGCGGAGAAGCCGCTTCAGACCAGAAGGTGCCAGACTGGGATCGGCTAGCCAGCGTTAGCGGGGCCGCCCCGTTGCTGCCAGAGGTAGGCCCTGTAGTCAGGACCTCCCAGCGTTCTTCTCAGGAATTGTCCCGCCGTGACGGAGCGGTGCTCCATCCCGCTCGCTCGAATCGCCTCCTGAGCGAGCCCCTGGCTCCGGGCCAAGGGATGGGGCGAGTCCGGGTCTGCCCCCAAGCCGATCACGGTGAAGAATCGCTTTGCGCCAGCAGCCTGCGCGGCCTGCAAGAGATTGACCGTCCCCCGCGCGTTGACGGCTTCAAACGTCGCTTCGTGCCTTTCCCGGTTGACCGCCGCGAGGTGGATCACGGTCTCTGCCCCTTCGGTGGCTCGAACCAGGGAATCAGAATCCCGCACATCGCCTCGGGCCACTTCGGCCGCGAGCGAGAGGAGCTGCTGTTCGCTGGTCGCGCTGCGCGCCAGGCAGCGGACGCTGGCCTGCCTCTCACGCAGCGCGGCCAGCAGGTGGCTGCCCACGAATCCGCTGCCTCCCGTCACCAGGATCATTGGAGACTCATCGCCCGCATCACACCTCCTCTTCCCACTATAGGCAGGCGTGGGGCAACCGCTGAAGCCGTTGGTGGCGGCGAGTCTTGACATAGAACATAAGTTCCCATATAATCGGGGGGCAGAGTGCGAGGGAGAGTCACGATGGCGCTATCTGAGCGGCAGCAAGGGATGTTGGCGTTTATCGAGCGCCATATCCGTCAATCGGGCCGCCCGCCCACTATCCGAGAGATCGGGCGCGCGGTAGGAATCTCGTCCACATCGGTTGTTGACTACAACCTTCAAGTGCTGGAAAGGCGCGGGTTGGTGGAGCGGGACCGGGAGGTCTCGCGCGGCATCCGGCTGGTAGGGGAGCCGACATCCGAGCGGAGCGTGGTGTCGGTGCCTCTCATGGGCGTGATCGCGGCCGGTGAGCCGATCCCGGTGCCAGAGGACGGGCCGGTCGGCGAGAGCATTGAGCTGACCCGTGAGATTCTCAAGCAGGAGGAGGGAATCTACGCCCTGGAAGTGAAGGGTGACTCGATGATCGATGCCCTGATTCACGATGGGGACATCGTCGTCATGAAGCACCAGCGTGAGGCCAGCAACGGGGACATGGTGGCTGTGTGGATCAAGGATCGCGGAGAGACGACGCTGAAGCGGTTCTACCGGGAGAATGATCAGATCCGGCTCCAGCCGGCGAACCCGCTCATGGACCCGATCTACCTCCACCCCCGAGACGTAGAGATTCAGGGCAAGGTGATGGTGGTGATCCGGCAGCTCAACGGAAACGGGGCAGGGAACTAGGCCCCACAGTCGGACGAGATACGGCGCCTGCAGACGTTGCGGGCGCCTTTCCTTTTTCAGGACCTAGAGGGCTTGGGCGATCTCGACCACCAGGAACTCGAGGGCGGGCTCGGGGTCGGTGCGACCGGTCTTTATGGAGAGATCGGTGTCTAGGAGCTTTCGATGCACAGCCTCTAACTCCCCGAGCGAGAAGCCGCGGGCCTGCGAAACCAGCTTCTTGGACACCCATCGCGATAGCCGCAGCTGGGAGGAGATCTTGGCCTCCCCAAGCCCTCTCTCCTGGAGGTCTTTGACCTGGATGAGCAGCCGAAACTGGCGGGTGATCATAGCCAGGACAAACAGAGGATGATGGCCAGACTCCAGGAGGTCTCGGAGCTGGCCAGTGGCGGTGCGGCTGTCGTGCTGCCCAAGAGCATCCACGAGCGTGAACACATTGGCCTGGCTAGCCTGCGGGACTAGGAGCTCGACATCCGCGACGGAGATGGAACGACCCTCCCCGACGTAGGCGAGGAGCTTGCCAAGTTCCTGACTCAGGCTCCGCAGGTCCTCTCCCACGAAGCCGGCCAAGGTCTCGATGGCCGCCGGCTCGATCTGAGCACCCAGTTCCTCCACCCGTTCGCCGATCCAGCGGTGGAGAGCCCTGCCGCGCGGAGGCCTGAACTCCTCGGTCAGTCCCTCCGCGCTTTCCACGAGCCTTCGGACCGGGTTCCGCTTCGCGATGGGTACCGGCTCGACGAAGATGAGGTCCGTGGTTTCGGGGATGTTCGGAAGGTGCTCCTCCAAGGCCTCCACCAGGGCCTTCTGTTGGCCGCGGAGCTGCTTGAGTCTTCCCCGATCGTCCTGCAGCGAGCCGGCCAGACCCCGGACGATGACCAGCCTCCTTTCGGAGAGGAAGGGAGCGGCCTGGATCGCCTCGGTCAGAGCCGCGAGAGTCAGATCCTCAGCGTCGAGGGTGCTGGTGGCCAACCCCGCCGTGGAAGGATCCTCGCTCAGTGCCTTGATGGCGGCCACGGACCGGCTGCGTGAGTACTCGTCCTCACCGTGGAGGAGCCGGATCATGCTCCACCGGGGCGGGTCTCTGCTTCACTCCGCACCACTGAGACGCGGTGGACGCGAACGCCCCTGGACAAGTGGCCCTGGACGTCTCCGATGGTAACCGAGTCCATGTAGGGGGAGGTCGTGATTCTCTCTTGGGCCACCAGTCCCACGGGCTGGGCGGCGAAGACGGCGGCTGTGGTGGCCAGGAACACGCGCGGCAGCTTCTGCCATCGGCTCCCTCGGCCGCTGAGTGCGAGCAGAGCGCCCAGTCCTGACAGGGTGCCGGCCACGACCAGGTTGGTTCCGCACCGGGGGTGGATCGCCAACCAGTGCTCGCCTCCCTGGAGACGCGCCAGGGCCTCCCCGGCTGCCTCCTTGATCTCTTTCGCATCGACTGCGCCGTAGATGAAGAAACCGTCCGGAGTGGCCCGGCCCATCAGGTTCACGCCCGGTCGGCGCTGCGCAAGCAGGTGGATGGTGGCATGCTCCAGGGCATGATTCCTCCTCACAGCGCCCACCACGGGGGACCGGAACAGGTATCGCAGAAGGGCCGAGAACGTGCGAGCAAGACTCACTGGACCTCCCTCACCGATACAGACCGTTTTCGTAGATGTACGCCTCTACCTCGGGAGGCACTTGGTACTTGATGGGCATCCCCTTCCGGATCCGATCCTGGAGATCGGTAGAGGAGACCTCGACCTCGGGCATGTCGATGACGTCGGTTCGCGCGGCGATCCCTGGGATCTCTCGATCGAGGGCTTTGAGATCTGCCTCGAATCCAGGCCGCCTCACGACCACCAGCCGAGCCAGCTCGATGAGCCGGTCAGGGCGGCGCCACGCAGCGATCTCGGCCAGAGAGTCCATGCCCATGATCAGATACAGATCTGTCTCGGGGCCCAGATCTCCGGACAGAGCCTCCAGGCTGTCTGCCGTGAAGGAGGGCCCTGCGCGATCGAGTTCTATGCGGGATTCGATGAATTGGGGATTGGAGGCGATAGCTTGCCTGACCATGGCCAGCCGATCTTCGGCCGTCGCCAGCGGCTCGCCCTGCTTGTGGGGCGGAACCCCTGCCACCAGGAAGACGACCTCATCCAGCCCCATCACGGCCCGAGCTTCCTCCGCGGCAGCCAGATGGCCATAGTGGATGGGATCGAAGGTGCCCCCCATCACTCCGATCCTTCTGGCTGCTCCCACCATTCCAACTCCGTCTTTCCCACCACAACAGTGTCCCCGGGTCGGACCCCCGCCTCCTCCAAAGCCTGGGTCACGCCCATGGCCTTCAGGCGCCTATGGAGGCGCTGGATGGCCTCGTCGTATCGCCAGTCGGTCATGGCCACGGCCTGCTCCACCTGCGAGCCCCGCACACGGAATCTGCCGTCCTCTCGTTCGACGGTGAACGCCTCGGCGTCAAGCCGGAACACGCCGAAGGGCTCCGGCGGCTCCCTCTGAGGCAGGGTCTCTATGAGATCCGCCACTCTCTGCATCAGCTGGCGGACACCCTCTCCGGTGAGCGCGGAGATGGCCGCCGCCTCCAAGCTGCGCTTCTCCAAGGCACCACGGACCTCCGGCCAGCGGGCCTGAGCCTCGGGGAGGTCGATCTTGTTGTAGGCTACGATATGAGGGAGTCGGCCCAGGTGGGCGCTGAAGAGATCAAGCTCGCGGTTGACCGAGTCATAGAGGCTCGCGGGGTCCTCCGCGGCGCCATCTAGCAGATGGATCAGGGCACGGGTGCGCGAGATGTGCCGAAGGAATCGATCGCCTAGGCCCGCTCCCCGATGGGCGCCCTCAATGAGGCCCGGAATATCGACCAGCACCAGGCTCCTGTCTTCGAGATCCACGACGCCGAGATTGGGTGCAAGGCTGGTGAACGGATAGTCGGCAATCTTGGGGCGTGCTGAAGTCACTGCGGCGAGCAGCGTTGATTTCCCTGCGTTTGGAGCTCCGATGATGCCTACGTCGGCGAGGAGCCGCAGCTCCAGTCGGATGCGACGCGAGGCCCCTGGAGCTCCCTTCTCGGCGAGTCTGGGCGCGCGGCGGACCGAGGACTTGAAGGCGGCATTCCCGCGTCCTCCCCGCCCCCCCTCTGCGATGCGCACTCGGGCGTCTGCGTCGGTGAGATCCGCAATCAGCGATCCCGACTCATCATCGTGGACAAGCGTGCCTGGCGGAACGGGGATTTCGAGGTCCGTCCCCTGCTTGCCACGCTTCTTGTGACCCTGTCCGTGGCCGCCCGCCCCGGCCTTGAAGTGGCGGCGGCGCCGAAAGGATGCCAGTGTGGTCAGCTGGGGATCCACCACCAGGTGGACGTGCCCCCCGCGACCGCCGTTGCCGCCATCGGGACCGCCCTTGGGCACGAACCTCTCCCGGCGGAAACTCACGGACCCGTTGCCGCCGCGTCCGGCCTCGACCTCAATCGTGACCTCATCGAAGAACATCTCAGTCGAAGGATATCCGAGCCCGAACGAGAGGGTCAAGACGTGCCTGATGCGGAGACAGTTGGAGGTTGGCATAGGCCTTTTCTTGAGACCAGGGCGGCTGAGTCGGGCAGTTCGCGAGAAGAAACGATGGAGACCTGGTTGTCTGAGTCGAATTGCAGAGACTGAGGACAGGAAGGGATGTGACTCCAGCACGCGGTGCGGTGTCTAACTGTGTGGAGGGATCGTGCAGGATCGCGCGGTCCGCCTGTGAAGGAGGGGACAATGTCGATTGATGTGCAGCAGCTGCAGGAGACGATCACGCAGTTCGTCCCCAGCGTTCTTGCCAGCCTTGCCATCTTGGTCGTGGGTTGGCTGGTGGCGTTGGTGGGATCCGCGGTCGTGCGTGGAGCACTACGGCGCACCACCCTCGATGATCGCATCGCCGGCTGGGTAGCCGGAGAAGAGGGGGCCGAGGCCGTATCTGTGGAGAGGTGGATCGGGCGCGGCGTCTTCTGGATCATCATGCTGTTCGTACTCGTGGCGGTTTTCGAGGCCCTGGGCCTGACCGTCATCACCCAACCGCTCAATCAGTTTCTGATCCAGCTGTCCACCTACGCCCCCAGGTTGGTGGGTGCGGGTGCCCTGCTCTTGGCTGCCTGGGTGATTGCCAGTCTGCTTAAGGTGGCGATCACCGGAGTCACAAAGGGCGCCAACGTGGAGGAAAGGCTCGGTCGCTTGGCTGGGATGGAAGAGGACGAGCGGGTGCCTCTCTCCCAGACCCTGGGCGAGGCCATCTACTGGCTGGTGTTCCTCCTTTTCCTGCCGGCGGTGCTGGGTGCACTGGCGGTGGAGGGCCTCCTCGAACCGGTCCAGGGGATGATCGACCAGATTCTGAGTTTCCTGCCCAACATGTTCGCGGCGGGACTCCTGCTGGCGGTCGGTTGGTTCGCAGCTCGCATCGTGCAGCGGATTGTGAGCAATCTCCTGGCCTCGCTCGGCGCCGACCGGCTGAGCGACCAGGTCGGATTGGGTCAGGTGCTGGGTGAGAAGAAGCTATCGGGCCTCGTCGGTCTGGTGGTCTATGTGCTCATCCTGGTGCCTGTCTTGATTGCGGCCCTTAACGCCCTTGCCCTGGACGCGATCACCCGCCCGGCCAGCGATATGCTCAGCGCCATCCTAGTGGCCGTGCCATCGGTCCTGGCGGCGGGTCTGCTGGTTGGCATCGCCTACCTTGTCGGTCGAGTAGTTGCGGGGCTTATCACGAGCCTTCTCACCGGGTTCGGGTTTGACGCCGTCCTGACCTGGCTGGGCCTCGGCAGGGAACCTGGGAAGGGCGAGCGCACGCCTTCGGAGATCGCAGGCTATTTGGTGCTCGTGGCCATCATGCTGTTCGCGAGCATCGAGGCAATGGACCTGGTTGGGTTCGAGGTGCTTGCCGCACTTGTGGCCCAATTCACGGTGTTCGGCGGGCAGATTGTCCTAGGACTGATCGTTCTCGCCATCGGTCTGTTCCTGGCCAACTTGGCCGCCCGCACCATCGAAGCCAGTGGTGCGGAACAGGCCGGCCTGCTGGCCCTGGTCGCTCGAGGTTCCATCCTCGTGCTGGCAGGCACGATGGCGCTTCGTCAGACGGGGATCGCGCAGGACATCGTCAACCTTGCCTTTGCGATGGTAGGCGGCGCGATCGCGGTGGCGGCAGCACTGGCCTTCGGCTTGGGCAGCCGCGATGTCGCCGGAGAAGAGGTGGAGCGCTGGGTGAAATCCCTGCGTCCATCTCCCAGGCGGCGGCCGCGACGTCGGTGATCCCATCGCCCGAGGCACAATTGAACCTGGCCTAGAACAACACCAGGCCCGCTCCCTCGGGAGGCGGGCCTGGTCTGTTTGGACGGCGGTGGGGGAAGCTTCGGCTTCCGCCCGCTGGCCTGAAGAAGGTGACGATCTTGAGATGCGTCGAACACACTGGCATGAGACCTTGGGCCCAAGAAGGGAAGGCAGAGCGGGTGCTCGGTGGGGTTCGGACGCGCCATCTGAGTGCGGGTCGCCGGGTGCTGGTAAGATGGCTGACCGGGTCTCGGAGTGGAGAGCAACCTCACCGAACTGTCAGACGAAGCTCTGGTCGAACTGTGCAGGAAGCGCGGCGACAGAGACGACCGCCTCTACTCCGAACTGTTCAGGCGTCACCGGAACGATGTATGGCGGGTCGCCTATCGGGTTGTTGCGGATCGCGGCGATGCGGAGGACCTAGTACAGGAGGTCTTCTTCACGGCCTTTCGTCGGCTGGACCAATTCGAAGGCCGATCGACTTTCGGAACCTGGCTCCATCGGATTGCCATCAACTTGAGCCTCAATGAGATCCGTCGGCGAGCGCGTCGCCCAACGGCTATCGAACGGCGCGATGAGGAAGATCGAGTTGAGCAAGGGGAGGCCAGCACGGGGGATCTAGCAGGGCCCGAGGTGGATCGACGAGAACGTCTGAGTGAGGCCTTGGCGCGCCTGCCCGGCGATCAGTACGAGGCCTTGCACCTGAAGGATCTGGAGGAGAGATCGTACGAGGAGGTTGCCGAAACTTTGGGAATCAGCCTGAGTGCTGCGAAGATGCGGGTGCAGCGGGCGAGAGCGGCCCTTCGAGCCGCGCTGCGAGAGCAGGGGGCAGAGGGAGACGTACGCTGATGGAGCACCTATCCGACGACCGGATCAGGGCTTTCCTCTCGGGGCAACGGGGCGAGGAGGAGTCGGAGGCCGTCGTGGAGCATCTCGCTGGCTGCGACGATTGTCTGCGGAGGGGGGACAGGCTTTGGGCGGATGCTCCACTACAGGGAAGTGCCGGGAGCATCCCCGACCTGGAACCCGCGGCCGCTGACCGCCTGCGGCACAGTCTTCTGGGCCGCATCCGCCGTGCGGAACTCTGGCGTCAGATCGTTCTGTTGGGGACCGTGCGGATGCTTCAGATGGCGGTAGCGTTGCTCAAGCCGTTTGTGGGTCCAGGACCCAAGTCATAGAGGGAGGAGGAGACGGATGCCGGATGCGGAACTCATACCAACCATCCTGACTGAGGTAGTGTCCCGAATCATCGACCTGCTTCCGAGTCTGCTGGCGGCTCTCGTTGTCGTAGTCGTCGGTTGGTTCGCTTCGAGGGTCCTGTACTGGCTGACCCGGGGCCTGCTGCGCCGAGTCGGATTGGATGAAGCCATCGGCCGGACAGTTCTGGCAGAGGGGATGCAACGAGCCGGGATCCGTCGACCGGCCTCCGAGCTGCTGGGCCTGATTGTCTTCTGGCTGGTGTTTCTGAGCTTCGTCCTGATTACTTTGGAGCAGCTCGGCTTTGCGGTAGCCGTCCAGCCGCTCCAGGAGCTGATCCGGTACCTGCCGCGACTGCTCGCTGCCAGCGGGATTCTAATCGTCGGTGCGTTGCTGGCCCAAGGGCTGGATCGCGCCGTTCAGGCTGCCGCGTCTAGCCTGGGGGTCGAATTCCACCAGACCTTGGGCAGAATTGCTGGCGGCCTGACCCTGGTCATCTCCGCCGTCGTCGCCGTTCAACAGTTGGGGTTTGACGTCACACTCCTGACAGGTTTGCTCACCAACCTTCTTACGATCGCGGCAGCGGCTCTCGCGCTCGCCCTTGGACTTGGAGCCAGAGACGTGGCCCGAAGCGTCCTCGCGGGATACTATGCTCGTGAGACTTATGAATTGGGTGGCCGAGTGGTGATCGAAGAGGTTGAGGGCACTCTAGAGGCAATCGGGACGTTGAATGCGGAGGTTTCGGTGGGGGAGGATCGATTGGTGATCCCCAACAGCCGGCTCACGGGGGGAATTGTCCGTGTTCGCGGCTCTGGAGGCAGCTCCGAGCACAAGGACTAGCGACATTCCTGGAGCTCGGGATATCCGCCCGATCCATGAGGGGATCCCCGAGGCCATAGGAGTTCGAGGATAGCAGAAGGCCGTCCGATAGGACGGCCCTCTGTTGCGCTGCGGCACCCTATGCTCGTGAGAGGAGGCGTGCCGCAGCGCCTGCACTACCGTAATGACTCATAGGGCACCACCTCCTCGTCTTTTGATGGCGACGAAGAGATTCGGACCGGCCTCCTGGAGAGTATCCCAGGAAGGCGCCTTGAGCTTCCTAGATATTCTACCACGGATGTGCCAGAGCGGGAGGTTTCCCAGTGTAGTGGCATGGACTGTACGGGGCTGCCCTCCGCCCAGCAGGCCGTCTCGAGCACTGACCGCCTCTAGCTATGGTGAGGGCGACGGTGGCTAGTACTGTAAGGACGCTTACTTGACACTCCAGACGCTGCCCCATATCCTGGGTAGATGAAGCGATCACCTGTGCGGGGAAAGGTTCGTGTCAAGAGGCCAACTCTCCACAGGAGGTTAGTTCTAGAGGAGAGGAGGTGAGGCGAGTGGAGCATTTGGGTGAAAGGACCATGGAGCACATCAAGGCGCACGTCAACTACCCCATCAGCAAGTCGGAGATCATTGCCGAGTGCAACAACATGGCCATGCACGGCACTGACTATGATGCGAAGGACCGGGGCTGGCTCGAGCAGAACCTGCCCGACCGGACCTACAACAGCGCCGACGAGGTGCTGTCCGCCATAGGCATGGGCGGCATGTAGCGCCGCTCGGGGAGCGAATCCTTCCCGGAAACCTCCAGGCCCACTTCGGGGCCTGGAGGCTGCATGTAGAGACCCAACTCGCCCTGGGCTTCGGACCAGGGCGACGCGGCTTCAGGGGAGGTCCCGATCTCTAGGCGGCCGCAAGGAGGGACGCGGCCGGTGCGTCCACCAGCCACGCCAGTCGGCCGTCGCTTGGCCGTATTGCCTGGGCGGGCAGGCGCTCGGGCTGCGGCGAACCTTCCAGGACCTCCCGCAGTGCCCAGGCCTTCTCCTGGCCCGACGCCAGAAAGGTCACCCGACGGGCGGCGTTGATCGCGATCGGGGTGAGCGTGAGGCGCCAGGCCCCGTGAGGCTCCAGCCTTTGTGCGACCACCCATCGCTGCGATTCGCGAAGGGCCTCTGATCGGGGAAAGAGGGAGGCTGTGTGACCATCGGCTCCCATCCCTAGGAGGACCAGGTCGAACCGGGGTGTGGCGGGCTCCTCCGAAGCGATGGTAAAGAACCTCTGGAGCCGCTCCTCATATTCGCGGGCGGCCTCCAGAGGATCCATCTCCCCGCGCATGCGATGGATGTGATCGGGGGGGATGGGAACGTGCCGCAGCAGCGTCTCCCGTGCCAACCAATAGTTGCTGTCGGCGTGGTCAGGCGGCACGCACCGCTCATCGCCCCAAAATGCGTGGACCTTGGCCCACGGCACGTGAGCGGCGAACGTGCGACTTGCCAGGAGGGTGTAGGTCTCCCTCGGGGTGGATCCGCCGGAGAGTGCAACCGCAAACCGGTCGCTTCTCGAGACCGCTTCCTTGGCGGCGGCGACAAAGTGTTCGGCGGCGACTCGGGAGAGGGTCTCAGAATCGGGGAGGATCTTGACCGAAGGGCTCACTCGGCCGGGTGATGGGTGCAGGCCATCCGCCAAACCCGACCGTCTCTTCTGAGGAAGGCCTCCGCCTCCTCCGGTCCCATGGACCCCGGCTCATAGACCGCGAGTGGGGGGGCGTCCGGGTCCCGCTCCCAGCCTTCGGCAATGGGATCCACGTGCTGCCATGAAGCCTCAATCTCATCGCTCCGCGTGAAGAGGGATGCATCCCCCTGGAGCGCATCCAAGAGCAGCCTTTCGTAGGCGTCGGGCAGAGGCTCACCGGCGAACTCTGTCCGATAGTGGAAGTCCATGTCCACGGAGCGGGTCTCCTGGAGGGATCCCGGGACCTTTGTCTCGAACCTCAGGTGGATCCCCTCATCGGGCTGGATGCACAGCGACAGGAAATTCGGCGTAAGTTGGTAGTCCTCGGGAAGCTCGAAGAGGAGGTGCGGGGGCTCCTTGAACTCGATCACGATCTCGCTCGACTTCTCGGCCAGAGCCTTTCCGGAGCGTAGGTAGAACGGCACTCCCTGCCAGCGCCAGTTGTCGATATGAAGCTTGAGCGCTGCGAAGGTGGGAGTCTGCGAGTCGGGAGCCACGCCTTCGGCATCCCGATACCCTCGGTATTGCCCACGGACCGTGTTCTCCAGGGCTATGGGGCGCACTGCGCGGAGCAGCTTGACCTTCTCGTTCCGGACGGCGTCCGCGTCGAATGTCGCCGGAGGCTCCATGGCTACCAAGGCCAGGAGCTGGTAGAGGTGATTCTGGAACATGTCTCTCATGACCCCAGCTCGATCGTAGTACCCGGCCCGATGTTCAACATCAGCTGTTTCAGCCACCGTGATCTGGACGTGATCCACATGGTTGCGGTTCCAGACTGGCTCGAAAATGGTGTTGAGGAACCGGAAATAGAGGATGTTCTGGGCAGTGTCTTTTCCGAGGTAGTGATCGATTCGGTAGACCTGACCTTCCTCAAACACAGCGTGGACCGCTTCGTTCAACTCCCTTGCGGACGTCAAGTCTCGGCCGAAGGGCTTCTCCACCACGATCCGACACCAGCCCGCCTCCTGATGGTTCATGTCCATCTCTCCGAGGTGGCCTGCGATGCTCGGAAAGAAGGATGGCGCAGTGGCGAGGTAGAAGAGGCGGTTGGAACGACCTGGTTCTTTCTGCTCCAGAAAGTTGCGGAGACCTCGATAGGCGTCGGGATCGTCGAGGTCGCCGCGTAGGTACCAGAGCCTCTGGGAGAAACGATCCCATTCATCGTCGTCGGGGCGAAGATCGGTCAGTTCCTCCATCCCTCGCCGCAAGCGGTCGCGAAACTCGTTGTGACTCCAGTCTCGGCGGGCAAATCCCGCAACGAGCAGGGGTTTTGGCAGCCGGCCCTTGCGGTGCTGGTTGAAGAGCGCGGGTACCAGCTTGCGTCTCGTCAGGTCCCCGGATGCTCCGAAGATGACGATGGTGGTGGGGTATTGGTTCTCACTCTTGTCTGGTCCAGGGGCCATGGGTCACTCGCTTCGCTTGACTGCGTGGCCGCCGAACTGATGTCGCATGGCGGCCAGAAGCTTGGCGGCGTAGGATTCATCCTGTCGACTGGCCAGCCTCATCAGAAGTGAGAGAGTGATCACGGGAGCCGGGACATCGAGGTCGATGGCGTCGGCCACGGTCCAGCGGCCCTCGCCGCTGTCTTCCACCCAGCCACGGATCCCCGCCAGGTCCTGGCCCTCGGCCAGGGCGGAGGAGGTTAGATCGAGGAGCCAGGATCGGATCACGCTCCCGTAGCGCCAGATTTCGGCAATCCGTTGTAGATCGAATGAGAACTGATCCTTGGCCCTCAAGATCTCGAACCCCTCGGCGTACGATTGCATCAGCCCGTACTCGATCCCGTTGTGCACCATCTTGACGAAGTGCCCGGCCCCGGAAGGGCCGACGTGTCCCCACCCTCTATCAGGGGCCGGGGCGAGCGTCTCGAGGATCGGTCGGAGCTGCTCGACAGCCACTTTCTCGCCTCCGACCATCATGCTGTATCCCTCGGTCAGTCCCCAGATTCCGCCGCTGGTTCCGACATCCAGGAAATGAATTCCATCCTCCCTCAGCGCCTCGGCACGGCGAATCGAGTCCCTGTAGTTGGAGTTCCCGCCGTCGATCACCACATCCCCGGCCACGAGGATTCCTGCGAGGGCCTGGACCGTCTCCTCGGTGGGATCGCCGGCGGGGACCATGATCCAGACGGCGCGCGGCGCATCCAACTTCCCTACCAGGTCCTCCACGGACACGGCGCCAACGGCGCCCTCCGCCTCGGCCTTGTTCACCGAATCCGGATCGGGAGCATAGCCCACGATCCGATGCCCACCCTTCAGCAGACGGCGGGTCATGTTGAATCCCATCTTCCCCAATCCGATCATTCCAAGTTCCATTCTTCCCTCCACACGCTTCAAGAGGCTGGGCGCATTCGCGACCGGGAAACCGGCCACCTGATCCAGGTCATGGGAACAGCGGCCAGAGGATCGGGATGGCGATCATGGTAGCCGTGAACAGGGCCACGTTGAGAGGTGCTCCGACCCTAGTGTAGTCGAAGAATCGGTACCCTCCCGGCCCGAACACCAGGACGTTCGCCTGGTGGCCGACCGGGGTGAGGAAGCTGGTTGCCGAGCCGATCACCACGGCAAGGACAAACGAATGGGGACTAGCCCCCAGCCCCAGAGCGGTGTCGATGGCAATGGGGGCGACCAGCACGGTGGCGGCGGCGTTGGACATGGGTTCGGTGATGAGCGCGGCCAAGACGTAGATCCCGGCCAGCACGCCGATGGGACCTAGTGTGCCCATCACATCGATCATGAGGTCAGCCAGGAGTCGGGCCGTGCCGGTCTTGTCCATGGCGATGCCCAGCGGGAGCATGCCGGCAATGAGGAACACGCTCCGCCACTCGATGCTCTGGTAGGCCTCGTCCATCGACAAGGCCCCGGAGAGCACCATGAGCACCGCCCCGATCACCATGGCGGTGGAGATGTGGAAGTCAGCGAAGGTGACCAGCACCAGCACCAAGCCCATGATCCCGATGGCCAGGGGTGCCTTGTCTCGTCGGCGGAGCTCCATCATCACGGGTTCCAGGACCAGGAATTCGTTGCCCTCCTGGAGGGAGGGAAGCCGGCGCCTGGGCCCCTGTAGGAGAAGCGCATCTCCGAACTGAAGTCGGACATCGCGGAGCCTCTGGGTGATCACTTCTCCGTGGCGCCAGATGGCGAGGGCCGTGAATCCGTACCGATCGCGAAACCGCATGTGCCGTAGGGTGCGGTTCACCATCGGAGATCTGGGCGCCAGTGTGGCCTCGACCGTGTGGGCCTCCTCGGGATCGAGGCCCTCCAGGCCCATCGTCCGTTCAGCCTCAATCACGAACCCTAGCTCATCTTTGGCGCGGATGAGGTTCTCCAATGAGGCCTCCACCAACAGCAGGTCGTTGTCCAAGATGCGGGTGTCCGGGTGGAGCGAAGTCCGGACACGGCCGTTCCGGATGATGGCGATAACGGTAATGTCGTAGTCGGCCCCCAACCGGGAATCCATCAGTGTCTGGCCGATCAGCCGGCTGTCCGGCACCACTCTCACCTCGCTCACATACTCCCGAAGCTGTGCCGCTTGCCGCTCCTCGACCGGCTGGCGAGCGGGGAGCAAGTGTCTGCCCAACACCACCATGTAGAGGATTCCCGTTCCGAAGATGATGGCCCCCAGCGGGGTGATGTCGAAGAAGGCAAAGGTGGGGAGACCACGGCCCGCCAGGATGTCGTTGGCCAAGATGTTGGGGGGGGTCCCGATGATGGTGAGCTTGCCTCCCATAAGCGACGCGAACGAGAGAGGGATGAGGAGCTTCGATGCAGGGATCTTGGCTTGGCGGGCGATCCCCACCACTGCGGGCAGGAGAACGGCTGTCGCGCCGATGTTGTTCATGAATCCCGACATGGTCCCGACGGTGAACATGATAAGCGCGGTGAGCCGCACGGGACTGGTCCCTGCCAGTTGGATGATCCTCCCTCCGATGATATCCGCGACGCCGGTCTTGAAGAGCGCCCCGGAAACGATGTAGACGGCCCAGACCGTGATGACGGCGGCGCTGGAGAACCCGGAGAAGGCCTCTTCGGGAGTGACGAGCCCCGTGAGTGCCAAGGTGAGGAGGACCATCAGGGCGATGACGTCGACCCGCAGCCGTTCGGTGGCGAACAGCACCACGGCTGCGGCGATGATTCCCAGGGTCAGGGTGATCTCGGGCGTCATAGCAGAGCCAACTGCTTGGGCTCCGATCCTAGCGAGGGCTCACTGACAGGGGAAGGGGAAGGAGCACGAAGCCTAGCTATCCCGCGCTGTGAGCGACCCGCCGGTGAACCTCGATCCGCTGCCGGACGACGGCGGGGAGGGTCATTGGATCCTCAACGAGCCATCGGGGGTCAAGTTCCTCCAACGCTCGCAGCCCCTCTAGGGTGAAGGGGGTGGCCACGGCAACGACATTCGTTTCCGCCGCAATCGCCGCCTGCACACCGGAGGGAGAATCCTCAATCACGAGGCACTCCTCAGGGGGAACTTCCAGCTCCTGAGCCACCAGGAGGTAGATCTCGGGGTTCGGCTTGCCTTTGTCGACATCTTCTCGGGTGGCCACAAGGTGGAAAGATCCGCTCAATCCCAGAGCGTCCAGGACGCGGCGCACCTGCTTCCGTCGCGACATGGTGGCAAGGGCGGTCTGGCACTTCGCTCGTCGTGCCTCTTCCAGCAGGGCCCGGTTGTGCGGCCACTGGTTTCGCCGCAGGACCTCGGGGTCCGCCACCATGGTCTCGTAGTGTCCGAGCCTGACGTGGACGAGGACCTGCCATGGGGAGCTAACCCCGAACTCACCCATTCTGTCCCGGGACTTCTGTTCGAGGTCGAAACGCCCTATCAGCGCCTGGGCCACTTCGCGCCGAGGATGACCCACCACGTCTTTGAAAGCGTCTATCACTTGCTCTTCGGTGATCTCTCGGGGGCACAGCTCGACAGCGGCCCTGGCATAGGAGATAGCCTTCAGCTTCTCCGTCTGGACCAGAGTCCCGTCGAGGTCGAAGATGACGGCGCGGATCATTGGCCGGTCAAGGGGTTGATGGCGGGAAGGGTGGTTTCGGCTTCGCGGCCTCACGAGAGACCCTTGGCGAGTGTTTCCAGACCCGCAAGGGGATCGGTCCCCAGGTGGAGCCTAAGAACCCGGCGTCCGCCGTCCACCAGCGCTCGTCGGTCGCCCATTGCCTGAGCGGCTCTAAGAACCCCGAAGCTCATGGATGACGAAGAAGATCCCGCTCGGTTGGGGATGGGGAGATCCACTGGATCGTCTGCCGTGAACTGAAGGAACAGCCCCTTGCCCGAGTCTCCTTTGTGGAGCTGTCCCGTGGAGTGCAGGTAGCGGGGACCGTAGCCCATCGTGGTGGCGAGCCTGGTCCGGTCCCTGATGCGCAGCCGCAGCCGCTTCAGGGCCGTGGCGATGTCGTCGCTGGGGGTGAGATAGACCTGTAGAGCCACGTACCCGCCTGTTGACGCTCGTTCCAGAAACCTGGCCAGAGCCTCGGTCGGGTCGCCGGGCGCCGATTCGCCGAAGACCTCGATCCCCTGCCCAGACAGCGCGGGGGCTTCCTCCGGAAGCGCCCCCGTCTCACGGTATTCCTCCATCATCTCTCGAGCGAGTGTCTTGGCCGCCTCGACGTTGGGCTGGTCGAAGGGATTGATGCCCATTCGATGGCCGGCAACGGCCGTCGCCATCTCCCAGAGGAAGAACTGTCCACCCAGATCGTACCGGTCATGGAGCTGCAGCCGTACCACGGGGTGGCCCGACGCCTGCAGCGCTTCGAGGACCGCTCCCGGATCCTCCTCTCCGTCCGTCTGCAACTGCACAAAGAGGCGATCCTCACCGTAGACTTCCGGAGGACCAAGTGGCTCGGCCACCACGGGGAGGACGCCGCGGCCCTGTTTTCCCGTGCTCTCCGCGATGAGTTGCTCAATCCAGTCGCCGAAGCTGGACACCGCGGCTGAGGAAGAAACGGTAAGCTTGTCCCTTCCGATGTTTGCCAGTTCCCCGATCACGGCTCCCAGCCAGGCCCCAGGATTGTCCCGCGCCTCTACGCATGACTCGCAGGCGCCGGCCACGTTCTGGGCGCGGTCGAGTAGCAGGGATACATCCACGCCGATGAGGTGCGCCGGGACCAGCCCAAAGTAGGAGAGCGCCGAGTAGCGGCCTCCGATGGCGGGATCGTTGAGGAAAGCCGCCCGGAAGCCGTGCTGCGCTGCGATGCCCGCCAGAGGGCTCCCAGGATCGGTTATAGCCACGAAGTGGGCGCCCGCTTCCTCAGGCCCCACCGCCTCCGCAGTCCAATTGAAGAAGTACTTGAAAAGCGACAGTGCCTCGACAGTGGTGCCGGACTTGCTCGCGACCACCACCAGGGTCCGAGAGGCGTCCAGCCTCTCTGACTGCATCCGGATCGCCGTCGGATCCGTGGTGTCCAGGATCGTCAGATTGAGGTAACCGCGGGGCACTGCGAACGTTTGTCTGAAGACATGGGGGGCGAGGCTCGAGCCGCCCATTCCTAGGAGCAGGGCGTCCGTGTAGCCGTCCTTTCGGACCGCATCAGTGAGGGCCTCGAGCCGGTGCAGATTGTCGGCCATGACCTCCGCCGTGTTCAGCCATCCCAGCCGGTTGTGGATCTCGGCGGGGTCCGGATTCCACAAAGAGTGGTCATGTTCCCAGATCCGCTCCACCACCTTCGCCTCGGTCATCTCCTCCAGGGCGCGATCGATTCTCACCTCATAGCGGCCCAGGCTTGCGGAGCGGTGCTGCCAGCCCGACAGGATCTGATCCCGCTTCTCGGAGATGCTTTCGAGGAGCGTGTCGAAGGATCCGGCGAAGGAGGCCACGCCCTCTTCGAGGAGCCGGTCCGTAACGGTGTCCAGATCGATGCCCAGTTCGGCGAGGCGATTCACATTCTGGTGTGCGTCGGGCAGACCTGAGTCCACGCTCCGGGCCACGTCCCCGTGGTCTAGAAACGCGCGGAGGGTCTCGGGAGGAAGCGTGTTGACCGTGTCTGGTCCGATCAGGTTATCGACGTACAGGGTGTCCGGGTAGCGGGGATTCTTGGTGCTGGTGCTGGCCCAGAGGACCCGCTGGGGCCGAGCACCGTGCTGGACAAGTCGCTCCCAGCGAGGGCCGCCGAACTTCTCTCGAAACCGGGCGTAGGCCAGCTTGGCGTTGGCTACGGCGATCTTACCCTGGAGTGTCTCCTCTCCGATCTCCTCCAATTCACGATCCACGGCGCTGTCCACCCGGCTGACGAAGAACGACGCGACGGAATTCACCCTCGCCAGCTCGATCCCAGCCTTGGCGAGTCGTTCCAGCCCTCTCATGTATGCCTCGGAGACAGCGTCGTACTGCCCGAGCGAAAACATAAGGGTCACGTTGACGTTGATCCCTTCTCCAATGAGCGTCTCAATGGCGGGGATTCCCTCCGCAGTGGCTGGAACCTTGATCATGATGTTGGGGCGATCGAGAGCGCTGAAGAGGTGCCGCGCCTCGGCGATGGTGCCGTTCGTATCGCGGGCCAGGGCTGGGCTCACCTCGAGGCTCACAAAGCCATCGGCACCGTCGGTGGATTCGTACACGGGACGCAATAGATCAGCGGCGCGACCGATGTCGTCCATGACAAGGGCGTCGTAGATCTCGTCCCGCGACCGGCCGGCGTCCACCAGGCGATGGAGCGCGTCGTCGTAGTCGGTGCTGCCCGCGATCGCCTGCTTGAAGATCGTGGGATTGGAGGTGATCCCGAGTAGCCCCTGATCGATAAGCTTCTGGAGCTCTCCCGATTCGATGAAGGAGCGGCGGATGTAGTCGAGCCAGATCGCTTGGCCTAGATCCGCCAGTTGATGGAGCTTCGTCATCTCACCTCTCCGCTGGAACGGGATCCTTATGCTCAGGCCTCGACCACGGACATCCGGATCTTGGTCTTGGTGGTGAGTGTTCTCTGCACGGGGCACTTCTCTGCAATCTCCGCCAGCCGGTTCCTCTGCTCCGAAGTTAGATCGCCGTGCAGCGTGATATCACCCTCGATGAGGTCGACTCGCGCGTTGGGATCGGTCGGGGCCTCTTCACAGTCTCGAGCGTAGACCTTCTTGGTGCTCAGGCTCACGTCAACCTGTTGCAGGGGCCATTCCTTGCGCCGGGCGTAGAGCTTCACGGTCATTATCTTGCATGCGGCCAAGGCGCTCAGAAGGAGATCGTAGGGATTCGGGCCCGTGTCAGTGCCTACTCCACTTGGCTCATCGGCTACGAACTCATGCCGACCGGCGGTGAGTTCGACCTGAAAGCCGTCTGCGCTTCGCGCCACCACGCTCACCGTGCCCTCACCTCCTCCTCAAGGAGACGCTTCGCCTCCGCCACTATCTTGTCCTTCGTGATGCCGAACTTCTCGTACAGGACCTGCGCGGGCGCACTGGCGCCGAAGCTGTCCATGCCCACGATGGCGCCTTCGAAGCCCACGTGGTGTTCCCAGCCCAGTCTGGCGCCAGCCTCGATGGCGATCCGCCCCTTCGCCTCGGGCGGGAGCACCTCGTCCCGGTAGTCTTTCGGCTGGCGGTCGAACAGTTCCCAGGAGGGCATGGACACCACCCGCGCGCGGATCCCTTCGGAGGCCAGTTCCCGGCCGGCTTCGAGGGCCAGGTGGACCTCGGAGCCCGTACCGATCAGGATCGCATCGGGGTCTCCCCCCTCCGCCTCCCAGAGCACGTACGCTCCGCGGTGGAGGAGGTCCGCTGGAGGGTGGACACGGCGGTCGAGAACGGGAACCTTGTGTCGCGTGAAGACAAGCGCGGTGGGCCCGTCTCGATTGAGGAGCGCTGCGCGCCAGGCCTCGACTGTCTCGGTGGCGTCCGCAGGCCTGATCACTGTCAGATTCGGCACCGTGCGGAGGTTCATCAGGTGCTCGACCGGCTGGTGGGTGGGACCGTCCTCGCCCAGTCCGATGCTGTCGTGGGTGAAGATGTAGACCACCCGGAGCCCCATCAGGGCTGCCAATCGCATGGAGGGGCGCATGTAGTCGGAGAAGGTGAGGAACGTGGCGGCGTATGGAATCACCCCTCCGTGTAGGGCGATTCCGCCGACGATAGCTCCCATGGCGTGCTCCCGGACCCCAAAATGCATGTTGTGGGCGCAGTACTGATGCCAGCCCATGTCCCCGTACCCCGCCAGGACGGTCTTTGTGCTGGGAGCCAGATCGGCCGACCCTCCCGTAAGGGCGTGAAGATGGGGGACCAGTGCATTGAGCACCTCCCCTGAGGCATTGCGGGTGGCCATGGTCGAGCTGGAATCGCGGAACAGCTCCGACACGCCCTCGTCCCAGCCGTCGGGGAGGTCTCCTTGGAGTTCGGATTCCAGCTGGGCCGCCTCCTGGGGGTGGTCCCGACGGTACGCGACCATACGTCGTCTCCACTGCGCCTCGGCGGCCTTTCCGCGCGGAATAGCTCGCCGCATGTAGGTACGCACCTCCTCTGGCACATGGAAGGCAGGTCCGGTCGGCCATCCCAGCGCCTCCTTGGTGGCACGCACACCCTCCTCCCCAAGAGGCTCGCCGTGGACCTTGGCTGTGGCCTGATCGGGGCTTCCGTATCCGATCACCGTCTTGCAGATAATAAGGGACGGCCGGTGTGCCTCTTCCTGAGCGCTGCGGAGTGCGGCGTCGATGGCGGAGACATCGTGGCCGTCCACCGGTCCGAGGACGTGCCAATCGTACGCCTCGAATCGGTGGGCCACATTCTCGCCGAAGGTCAGGTCGGTGGTCCCTTCGATCTGAATGTCGTTGTCGTCGTATAGGTAGATGAGTTTCCCAAGCCCCAGGGTGCCGGCCAGGCTGGCTGCCTCGCTCGTGACGCCCTCCTGCATATCGCCATCCGACACAATGGCGTAGGTGAAATGGTCGACAATCGGATGATTGGGCCGATTGTAGTGCTCCGCCAGCCAGCGCTCAGCGATGGCCATCCCCACTCCGTGGGCGAATCCCTGTCCCAGGGGCCCGGTGGTGACTTCCACCCCGGGGGTTTCGCCTCGCTCTGGGTGGCCGGGGGTCTTGGAGCCCCACTGCCGGAATCGCTTCAACTCATCGAGCGAGAGGTCGTATCCGGTGAGATGGAGGAGGGCGTAGAGAAGCATGGAGGCGTGGCCGGGCGACAGGATGAAGCGATCGCGGTCGGGCCAATCAGGGCTCTCCGGGTTGTGCCTCAAGAATCGATCCCAGAGAGTGAAGGCCATGGTGGCGGCGCCCATCGGCGTGCCAGGGTGGCCGGATTTCGCGGCCTCGACGGCGTCGACCGCCAAGAAACGGATAGTGTTGATGCACAGCTGCTCCAGTTCCGATTGATCACGAGTGTCCATCACGACGGTCCTCCCGCTCCATCCTGAGGGGTCGCCGCGTCAGTGATGAGCGGGATCCAGTACCTACGGGAGAAGATTGAGGGGACCGAGATGTCCAACCTCTCATACAGCTGGGGCGGGATGCCGATGTCCGCTAGATAGAGTTCCCCGACCACCCCGTCCAGGCCGGTTTTAGGAAGGGCCAGTGTCAATGTGCGTTCAGGATGGATCGCCGCTCCCGGGCTCTCTCCTGTGGTGGCGTCGAGGCCAGAGGGGACATCGAGGGAGAGAATCCGCGACGCCTCCGAGTCGCAGGTGGCGATGAGCTCCGCTGTGGTCCCGCGGGGAGCCCCGCGCAGGCCATAGCCGATGAGCGCGTCCACCACAATCCCTGCTCGGGAGATCGCCTCCGGGGCCTGATTCGCTGGCAGAGGATGGAGTCCGGAGGCTTGCAGGACCCGCAGCTGCTGATGGGCAGCGCCGCGCAGATCCTGTGCCGGTCGGTCCAGGATGACTTGGATCGGGAACCCGCGGTTGCGGAGGTGCCGGGCACAGACCATTCCGCCTCCGCCGTTGCCTCCCGAGCCTGCGAGCACAACGATCGACTTCGCAACTTCCTCCGCGGACTCTGTAGCCGCGAGCATGTCCTTCACGTTCTCGAACAGATTCCGTCCCGCGTTCTCCATCATGGATAGGATCTGGAGCCCGAATTCCTCCACCGCGATGCGGTCCACTTCGCGCATCTGATCCCTCGTGACAGCCGGGACGGGGACTCCGTCCTCGGTGAAGAAGAGGCCGGCCACAGGTGCAGCTGAATCCTCCATGTGGCCCATCGGTCGCCTGTGGCTCAGCCCTCGGGCTGGAGCAACGGCTGCAGATCCAGGTCGGGGCGCGGCGAGATCCCACCTTGGCCCGTGAGGCTCGCGGCGATCTCTCGCATGGTCTCTCCGGTTTCTGGATGAACGTGATCGGGAGCCAGCTCGGCCAATGGAACCGCCAGGTGGGGGCGCAGCGCGATCTCGGGGTCAGGAATGACCTGGAGAGGGGTCTGGATCACCTCACTGTCGAAGAGGACGATGTCGAGGTCGATGCTGCGAGGCCCGTACCGATCGGCGGTCCGTATTCGGCCCAGCTCTTCCTCGATGGGGGTGAGAATCTGGGTCTTGAGATCGTCCGGGGAGAGGATGGTCTCGACCATCACTGCAGCGTTCAGGAAGCTCTCCTGAGGAGTTGCGCCTACAGGCTGGGTCTCGTAGACGGATGAGACAGCAGCGACGCTCACCCGCTCAGCCAGCAACCGCACGGCTCGGGCCAGGTTGCGCTCCTTGTCGATGTTGGAGCCGAGAGAGAGGAAGGCGCGCCGAGGTTGGTCCTCAGCCATGATTGCCTTGCTTTCTGACGATGGTCACACCGACCGAGTCGGCGAAACGGAGGGCTCCCGGCTTCTCCACCCCGACCTCGGCCTGCGCCACCCGTGCGTCGGCTAGGCAGATCTGAGCGATGTTCTCGGCCAGGGCCTCGACGAGGTAGTAGCTGGATCCTTCTACGTGCTCGATCACATGCTTGGCGATCGTGCGGTAGTTCACGGTGTCCTCGATGTCATCGGACTCTCCGGCGGAGCTGGTGTCAGCATGCAGGATGATGTTGATGACGACGTCCTGCTTGGACGCGCGCTCCCAGTCGTTGACGCCGATGACGCACCGGAGCCGAAGATCTTCGATCCGAATCCGATCTGGCGGGGCGGTCAAGTCGGCCACGTCAGACTCGGTTGAAGACTGTGATTCGGGCGCCGTTGATGGAGCTGGCCTCCTCGGAGCAAAGGAAGAGCATCGTCTCGGCGATGTGCTCCGGAGGAACCCACTTGCTGAAATCGGCCTTCGGGAATGACTCGCGATTGGCAGGCGTGTCGAGGGTGCTGGGGATCACCACGTTTGCGGTCACCCCGTGATCGCGGACCTCTTTGGCCAGGGCTTCCGTCAGGAGAATCACCCCACCCTTGGAGACGGCGTGCAGCGCGTTCCCAGCGGTCCCACCCAGACCGGCCTTGGCACCCACGTTGACGATCCGCCCCCATCCTTGCTCTGTCATGTGGGGCGCCACTGCGCGACAGGTGAGGAACGTCGATTTCAGGTTGAGCGCCAGCGCGAAGTCCAGATCCTCTTCGGATAGGTCTGCGATCCGACCGGCTCGGTAGCCGCCGGCGATGTTGATGAGTATGTCAATCCGCCCGAACCGTTCCAATCCCTTCTCTACCAGCTCCTGGACCGCCTTGGAGTCGGTTACATCGGTGCGAGAAAGCAGGCACGGAGGGTCGCCGAGATCACGGCCCAAGGCGTGCAACTTCTTCTTGGCGAGGTCGCACAGGACCAGCCGAGCGCCTTCCTCCTGGAATCGGCGGCTGACCACGGTTCCCAAAGCGCCGGTGGCCCCGGTGATCACAGCAACCTTGTCCGCCACGGACACGTCTTCCCCTCTTTCGATCTAGGCGAGGTGCCGCCCCCCGTCGATGAGGAGGGTTTCGCCGGTGATGTAGTCGCCTCCCTCGAGGAGGAAGAGCAGGGCATCGGTCACCGACTCCTCCCCGCCCATGCGGCCGGCAGGGACTTTGGAGAGGATCCTCTCCTGAGAAGCTTGGTCTGAGCCCTCCGGTGGAAGGATGGCCCCCAGGGCCAAGCAGTTCACCTGAATGTTCGGGGCCAGTGCCAGGGCCGTGGCCTGTGTCAGGCTGACCAACGCAGCCTTTGCAATGGTGTAGGCGAAGTGGTCCCTACCTGGGCGCAGGCCCCGCCAGTCGCCGAGGTTGATGATCTTGCCTTGGCCGTCCGCGGGAACCTGGGCGGCAAGGTCCTGGCTGAGAAGGAACGGTGCCCTTAGGTTGACGGCGAAGTGACGATCCCAATCCTCTGAGGTGGTTTGGGCAAATCCGCCTGGCTCGAAGAGAGCTGCGTTGTTCACCAGGATGTCCACCGCGCCGAGCTTGTCCGCTACCTCTGCGATGACTCGATGGACCGCAGCTTCCTGCGAGAGGTCTGCCTGGAGGGAGATTGCCTCTGCTCCCATCTCTGTGGCCTGAGACACCGTCTCCTCGGCGCCCTCACGAGATTGGTCGTAGTGAACGGCCACTCGGACCCCGCGGCTGGCTAGAGCCAGCGCCATGGCTCGGCCGAGCCGGCGCGCGCCGCCTGTCACGACCGCAGTCCTACCTTCCAGCTCCATGGGGGTGCGCCCCGTTCGCAGCCTAGTGCCAGCGCCTATCCGAAGTGGCTGTCGGCTCCGGAGGACGGGATCGAGTCCATGAACTCGGCTCGGGTCTTGGGGTCGTCTCTGAACAGTCCCAGGAGGGCTGTGGTGCGCATCCGTGCGTGGGCCTTCTTGACCCCTCGCATCATCACGCACATGTGGGCTGCGTCCACGACTACACCCACGCCCTTGGGCTTGACCAG
>CAYGBX010000017.1:0-17624 GCA_964348195.1 uncultured Anaerolineales bacterium | reverse complement strand
GCTGGGTCATCCTCTCCTGGACCTGGAGCCGGCGGGCGAAGGCTTCCACAACGCGTGGCAGCTTGGATAGCCCCACCACCTTCTTGTCCGGTAGGTACGCCACGTTGGCCCGTCCCACGATGGGAAGCAGGTGGTGCTCGCACATGCTGTAGAACTCAATATCGTTGACGATCACCATCTCGTCGTACTCGACATCGAACAAGGCGTTGTTGAGCAGTGCCACCGGATCCACCGTGTATCCGACCAGGATCTCGTCGTACATCCGGGCCACCCGCTCGGGGGTTCGGTTCAGACCGTCGCGCTCCGGGTCTTCCCCGATGCTGCGGAGGATGTGAAGAATCGAGTCGGCCACCTCACGCTTGCATTTCGCGCTCAAAACCGGTCCGTCCTGCAAGCGAGAGGCGAGCTCGCTGTCGATGAGCCGCTCGGGCATCATCTCCTCAAGATCGGCGGTCTTCACCATCTCCTTTGTTTCGGCGGTCATCGTTGCACCTCCTCGTGCCGCACTTCTAGGCGGCCTTTCTGCTCCAGCAGCTCCCATCGAGTCGCCTCGCCATGGCGCCAGAAGCGCAGAGTCAGCTCATCGTTGCCGACCTTCAACCGAGAGAGAGTCACCTCGTCCAGCCAGTCGGGCAGGGCGGGATTCACCCAGAGCCTCGACCTGGGAGCATCGGGCCTCAGACCCAGCATAGTCTGGAGCAACAGGAACAAGCTTGCGGCGGCCCAGGCCTGGGGGACGTTGGCGTCCGAGTACGGGACGGGGGGCCGGTGGGGTTCCTTGGGAAAGCCGGCGAAGAGCTCCGGCATCCGGTACTGGTCGAAGAACTGGCATGCCTCAAGCAACCCTCCGATGAGTCGGTTGGCCTCCTCCACGAATCCGTACCGGCGAAATCCTGCCGCAATCAGTGAGTTGTCGTGTGGCCAAACCGAGCCCCTGTGGTAGCTGATGGGGCTGTAGGCAGGGTTGTCGCGACTCAGGGTCCTGATCCCCCATCCACTGAACATGTCCTGGGCCATCAGCCGCGCCACGAGCCGCCCGGCCAGCTTCTCTTCCACGATGCCTGACCACAGGCAGTGTCCTGGGTTGGAGGTCATCGAAGCCAGGGGCCGGTTGTCTCGGTCCAAGCCGAGGGCATAGGCACCCAAATCCTCCACCCAGAAGCTGTCGTTGAATCGTTGCTTCAGGGCATCTGCCGAGGAACGGAGCTGCCGGGCCCGACCGGACTCGTCCCAGACATCGTACATCTCAGCCATCCTGAGCTTGGCGTCGTAGATGTACCCCTGCACCTCACAGAGGGCGATGGGAGGCACTGCGGGCTTCCCATCCGCATCCACCATGGAATCCCCGGAATCCTTCCAACCCTGGTTCTTCAGCCCCTCTGGGGATCGGCTGAGGTACTCGATGAAACCGTCTCCGTCGAGGTCACCGTGCTCCTCGATCCAGCGCAGGCAATTCTCAGCGGTGGGCCGGTAGCGTTCAAGAATCGTGGCATCGCCCGTCCACCGGTAGGCCTCGCTGAGAGCGATCAGATACAGAGGCGTGGCATCGACGCTTCCGTAGTAGCGGCCGAAGGGGATGCGATTCAGCGCTGCCAACTCACCTTCCCGGAGCTCGTGAAGAATCCGCCCCGGTTGCTCGTCGCGCTCGGCGTCGTCCTCGCTCC
Source organism: uncultured Anaerolineales bacterium (assembly GCA_964348195.1). Taxonomy (GTDB): domain Bacteria; phylum Chloroflexota; class Anaerolineae; order UBA7937; family JACPPX01; genus CAYGBX01. Next base: position 15,960 of record CAYGBX010000017.1, on the reverse strand, counting down.
CCTGGTACTCCGCCAGCTTTCTGAGGGCCCCTTCGGCGAGCTGGGGAGAGATCATCATGCTCTGGGTTGCGGTGATGAGGCTGTCCCGCCCGAAGAGGGTGACGAACCAGGGGACTCCGGCCGCCGGAATCCAGACGTCCTCGCCGTAGTCGTGCTCGAACAGTCGGAGGGCTGCCATGTCCTCCAGCGACTGGGCAACCGAATCGGTGAACAGGGGGTGGGAGGTCTCCACCTTGGTAGTGACGGCGTGCCATCGCTTGCGCAGCTGCTCCATCTCTGAATCCGGCGCTGGGACCGCGAAACACCGCTCGGTGGGAGAGATCTCGTTGCCATCGGCGCCGATCACGACGCAGTTGATGCAAGTGCGCCAGGAGGCTCGAGGCTCGAGAACGATCTTGAAGACGATCTGGCCGTTGGCATAGACCGGAGGCGAGGTGGAATTCAATGACTGAATGACCAGGCCCCGGCGGAAACCGTTGTTGGAGTAGTGGGTGGCGAGTCGAGCCCGAAACTCGTCCCACTGGGTGCGGATCGTCCCCTTTTCGTGGAGGTGCAGCCCGCGGACCTCGAATATGTCGGCGAAGTCGCTTGAAATGTCGAGCTCCAGAGAAAGCCTCAGGGTCTGGTCGGAGTAGTTGACGATGTCATAGTCCTCGTGGAGACCTCGACCGGCGATCCGTCCCAGACTGACCGCCACGGCCCCCTCGGGCACGGTCACATCCCTGGCCGTGATCTTGGGGTTGGTGAAGTGGCTGAGGCTGATGAAGTAGTTGAGGTTGGTGGAGGAGAGATACTTGAGTTGGTGCCTATTGAGGGTGAAGTGGTAGTGGGAGATGTACCGGGTGTCGCGATGGAAGAACCCCTCCTGACCCTCAGGGTCGATCTCCCCGGTCACTGCAGTGACCAGGATGGTGTTCCCTTGGTTGATGGTTACGGTCTGGGGCTTGACGACGATGCCGTGGGCCATACCAACCTCATGTGCCTATGGAGGGACCTAGCCGCGCAACCGCTGGTACACACTCTCGTAGTTCTTGGCCATCACCGAGTCGGTGAACCTTTCCTCGACGTGCCTCCGACAGGCCTGCCGATCGATATCAGGGATCCGGCCGACTGCGTCGATCATCTCCCGCACGGAATCACAAATGAACCCGGTCAGGCCATGGGCCATGATCTCCTGCACCGACCCGAAGCGGCGGGCCACGACTGGGGTCCCACAGGCTAGAGATTCTATCATGATCAGTCCGAAGGGTTCGGGCCACTCGATCGGAAAGAGGGTCGCGTAGGCTTCTCCCAGGAAGGCACTCTTCTCTTCCTCAGAGATCTCCCCTATGTATTCGATATGAGGCGGCTCGATCCATGGCTTGATGGCGTGCTCGTAGTAGCTCCGATCCACCCTATCCACCTTGGCAGCGATCTTGAGCGGGATGCCTGTTTCCTTGGCGATAAGGATGGCGATCTCCGGCCGCTTCTCAGGCGAGATGCGCCCCAGGTAGGCCAGGTAGTCACCGGGCTGGGGGTGGAAGGGGCCCAACTTCGCCACAGGCAGTCCGTGGTAAATCGTGGCCACCCAGTTCAGATCGAGGCCAGCCAGGGGCTCCCGCTGCGCGTCGCTGATGGAGACCAGATTGACCTCCCGGTACCGGTCGTAGATGGGAAGAAGCTCGGGAAGGTCGAGTCGGCCGTGAAGAGTGGTGACGGTGGGGGTGGCGACGAGTCGAGTGTAGGGGTAGGCGTAGTAGTCCACGTGGGAGTGGATGAGGTCGAATTCGCGGGCCCGGTCAAAGACCAGCCCCAGCTGCAGAGTGTGGTAGGGGAAGGGGTCGACCAAAGTCTTGCTCAAGCGTAGAGCCTCGGGGGAGACCGGGACGAGCTGGGATTCCGTGACCGAGTCTCCACTCGCGAAGAGTGTGACCTCGTGGCCTCGCTGGACGAGCTGCTCGGTGAGGTAGGAGACGACCCTCTCGGTGCCCCCATAGAGTCTGGGAGGCACCGCCTCGTAGAGCGGCGCAATCTGGGCAATGCGCATTCGAATCCTCGTTGCTCAATGGCTGGGCGATTCGTCTGACCGAGATGAGGACGACTTCCACGACCTAGAGGTAGTGAATGTTACATCAAGTAGAGGGCCCCTTCCAAAGGTTTCGGGAGAGGGGCCTCCTCCTAGGGGTTCCCGAATCCGTCAGCCTCGGCTGCTAGCCTCCTGGTAGAATCTGCTCAGCATCCCGGCCTGCATCCTCAGGGTTCCGATGATGACGGTGAGCGCGATGGTGATTCCGGTGAAGAGGAAGGCCATCCCCACCATACGGAGCGGGCTGAGCCAGTCGGAGAAACTGGAGATCACGCCCAGCTGGGCCAGCAGTTCAGAGCCGGGTTGGGCCAGGTTCAGCTCGTTGGCGATGGAGTGGTTCCAGTAGCTGGGCACGACGCCCGTCGCCAGCCACAAGCCGGTCAACAGCACCAGCACCAGGATCATGACGCCCATCAGAGTGCTCAGCTGAAAGATCCGCACCCGTCCTGGAACCGGTGGCATAGGGGGACGGAGTTCCGCGGGCATGTGGGTGGTGATCACCTGACCCATGATGCGGAGCCGGCGGGCGATGGTGCCCAAGGCCATGGGGATGGCCAGCAGCCCCAGCCCAAGACCTAGAAACTTGAACTGAGGCACCCAAGTCTCAATGACGTGGCTTATGACGTTGGCCTGGACAAAGTTGCTTCCGGCCGCGGCACCTTCCCGAACCGCCTTGGCGTCGGAGAAGAACGTGGCCTGGGCGGGGGAGAGGACAACAGCTCCGATGAGGAGGGAGATCAGGACAATCGCCCAACCCATAACGGCGATCTGCGGAAACCAGGGCATCATCCTTTCAATCATGTTGAAGGGGAACGGGGACTTTTGCTCTACCATTTCACTATCTCCTCAGTCTCGGGCTACTCGCCGCCCTGCTCGACGATCAGGGGGAAGCACAGGCTCATAATCTGTCCGCGGTTCTTCAGGATGTTCGGGATGGTGGAGAACTCCAGGGCGATCCCGACCATGAAGGATGCGACACCCAGGAAGGTCAACGGTTCGAGCCACCGAGGAGTCACTCCGAGCGTCTGGAGCTGGCCTAGGAGCAGAGAGCCCGCCTCCGCCGCGTCGCGAGCCACCTTTGCGTTGCCGCCCCAGTAGCTGGCTGCGGTCGGGGCCAAGACGAGCACGCCTATCAGAAACGACAGTCCGATCAACAACCATCCCAGCAGCGTGAGGAGGGGGAAGATCGTCAGCTGCCGGCCTGGGGTAGGGGGCTTCGGGGTTGTCATGTCATGCCTCCTGCATGATTCCTCGCGGCCACTTAGGCCGGGACCCTCTCTCTCTCTACCTTTGCGGGCTTTCGAGCCTCGCGCATCATCCGAATACCCATCTGAATCATCTCGGTCTGGTTCCCGAGGATGAAGATGATGGTGGCCAGTCCCATGACGATGGCCAGGAACTCGGTGGCCACCCCGAAGAACTTGAGCGGCACCAGCCAGGCGGAGGTGGTCTGAATAGTCTGCACCTGGCTGAGGAGCGCGGACCCGGCCGCGGCGGCATCGATCTCCGGAATGGGGTGGGCGAAGACCTGGCGCGCGATGCCTGAGAGCCACACTCCCACGATCAGCCCCACGATGAAGATCGCCTCTCCCAGCATCATCACCCAGGGCATGAGCAGTCCGAACCAGGGAGGACTGGGCGGTGCGGGTCGCTTTGCTTCAGGAATGTTCATCATGACCTGCATACCCGCCGCCCCGAGATTGTCGATGATCACCCGAAGCGCCATGACGATCCCGCCCAAGATGAGTCCAATGCCCAGGAACTTGAAATAGGGAAGCCAGAGCCCGGTGCTTTCTACCGAAGCGCGCTGGGCCATCAGGGTTGTCTCGCGGACGCTCTTCGCCTCGGCGAAGTAGGCTGCTGCCGTCTGGGAGTTGAAGTATCCCACTATGAACGCGATGGCGACGATCATGAATCCCACTACCAGAAACAGAGGATACATCCGCGCCATCCTGCCGATCATCGCTTGCATGGATCACCTCCTAGGATCAACCGCGTCATTATTGAGCAGTTTAATCCTCGCGCCCGAGGACCTATGTAACGATCAGCACAATCTGCGGGAATTCGACCTAGGAGGTGGGTGGTATCTGGGGGTGCGGCCCGAGAAGGTGCGGAAACCGGCGTGCGGGCGGTCGACCGGGTGGTTCGGGGCCTAGGGTTCCAGTCCGTGAAGGGCGGCGCCGAGGAGAGCTACCTTGGGGCGGGTGACCGCGTGGACCGGGATCCGGTCAAGGAGTTCCTGGAATCGTCCCTTGCGACGGAAGGCCTCGCCAAACAGGGGCTGCTGGAGATACGGAAGGATTCGGGGTGGTATGCCGCCTGCCAGGTACACCCCGCCGGTGGCCAGGACCTTCAGCGCCAGGTTTCCCGCCTCAGCTCCCAGCACGGAGACGAAGATCTCTAGCGTCTTCCGGCAGATCTCCGGCGGGGATTCCTGCAAGGCTTCTTCGACGATGATCGGGGTAGGGTCCTCGGCGTCTTTCAACCGCTGGGCCAGCCGCTGAGGCTCCACGGCTCGGCCGGTTTCCTTGAGAAATCGGTAGATGTTGGGCAGTCCACTGCCCGACGCGATCCGCTCATAGCTGATGTGCGCGAATCTTTCTCGGAGAAACTGGAGGAGAGCCGACTGGAGAGGCTCGGTCGGGGCAAAGTCGGCATGACCTCCCTCAGACGGCTGAGGCCGGTACCGCGAGCCGTCCCAGATCAGATAGGCCTCTCCCAGACCGGTGCCGGGAGCCAGCACCGCGATGGCGCCTCCTGACACGGCCTCGCCCGGATCGATCAGGCGAAGGTCCTCGCGCTCAAGGAAGGGGACGGCATGGGCGATGGCCTCTAGATCGTTGAGGAGCGTCACCGACTCCAGACCTAGGGCCTCCGCCAGCCGGGCCCCGCTGATGTTCCAGGGCAGGTTGGTGACGACAGCCTCACCGCCCACCACGGGCCCGGCCACGCCGAAGCTGGCGCGGTCGACGGGCAATTGCGTCTTCTCCAGGAAATGGGACACCAGTGCGCGGAGGCTGGGATGTTCGCTGCTGGCGAAGGTTTCCATTGCCAGGGGAGCACGCGGTCCCTTCTCCCTCGAGAGGACGGCCAGATCGGTCTTGGTTCCGCCAATGTCGCCGACGAGAAGCATCGTCTAGGCAGGGACGATCCGAAGGATGCGGTCGTCGTCTGGCGCGGGGTTGCCGCGCCCGTCTCGGTTGCTGGTGGTCACATACAGGTAGCCGTCGGGGCCCTCCACAACCGCTCGGAGCCTGCCGAGCTGGCTCTGGAACAGAACCTCCTCATCCACCACCTGGTCCAGGTTGGGCCCTCCCAGAATCACGCGGTGCAGGTGCTGACCACGCAGCGCTCCGAAGAAGAGGTTGGCCTGCCAGGGCCAGAGGACCTCACCGTCGTAGAACCCGGCGCTGGCCGGCGCCCAGGTGTGGTCCGTCCCACTGGCCAGGATGGGATCGACGAAGCGCGGGTCGCCGGGGGCCATCGTGACCTCCGGCCATCCGAAGTTGCCGCCAGCCTCGATCAAGTTGACCTCATCGCGACAGCAGAGGCGGAACTCCCCGCTGGGGCCGTGCTCAGTGGCGAAGAGATGGCCCGTGCTTGGCTGCCAGGCCAGACCCTGGGGATTGCGGTGGCCTAGGGAGTACACGTAGGACCCCGGGAAAGGGTTGTCCGAAGGAACTGAGCCGTCCGAGTTCAGGCGCAGGATCTTTCCGGCCAGGGAGGTGAGTTCTTGCGCCAGGCCGGGCTGTCTGGCATCGCCGGTCGTGGCGTATAGCTTTCCGTCGGGTCCGAAGCGGAGACCCCCTCCATCGTGGATTCCAGCCCCTGGGATGTCCTGGAGAAGCACCATCTCGCCGGAGGCCACCTCGCCATCAAAGGTCAGGCGTGAGATCCGGTTCCGGAGCCCGCCCGCCCCTTGGTAGGTGTAGTACACGTAGAGATACCCGTTCTCTGAGAAGCGAGGGTCAAGAGCCAGTCCCAGCAGGCCTCCCTCTCCCACGGGCCCCGCTGGAAGGACCGCCACCGGCTCGGGTCGGAGTTGGCCGTCGGCGATCAAACGCAGCCGGCCCGGCCTCTCGGTGAAGAAGAGTCGGCCGTCGGGCGCGAAGGCCAGGTCCCAGGGGATCACCAGGCTACTGGCCACGACCTCCAACCGGGGTTCGAAAGGTCCGCGCGGGGTGGCAGTAGCGATCGGGGTGGGGCTGGATACGGGTGTGGCGCTCACAGAAGGTGTGGCGGTGGAGGTCGAGGTCGCAGAGGCTGGCGGCGTCCCCGGGGGTGGGAGATCGGGGGTACAGGACGCGACGGCCCCGAGGAGAAAGGCTACGACGGGCGCCAGGGCGAGGGTTGCTCTCTCCGTCATCGACAGCTTGTCATCGAACCCTGCTACTCGTAGCGCAGAGCCTCGATGGGGTCAAGCCGCGCTGCGCGGAGAGCGGGATAGATACCGAAGGTCAGTCCTACGGCTGCCGAGAATCCAGTTGCCAGCACCACCGCTTCGGGGGAGAGATGGGCGGACAGGTCCTCGGACAGATTCGAGATGCCCTGGGCGCCCAGGGCCCCGAAGCCAATGCCGAGCAGTCCTCCCAAGAGGCTCAGGACGACGGCTTCGATCAAGAACTGGGAAAGGATGTCCCGCCATTTGGCGCCGACGGCCTTGCGAATGCCAATCTCCCGGGTGCGTTCGGTGACGGAGACCAGCATGATGTTCATGATCCCAATGCCCCCGACCAGAAGAGATATCGCGGCGATGGCGCCCAGGAACAGGGTGAGAATGCCAGTGATCTCCCCGAAGACGGCGACCACGTCTGCCTGATTCACGATGGTGAAGTCATCGTCGTCACGGTAGAGGATACCGTGGCGGCGGCGCAAGACCTCTGCGATCTCTTCCGTTGCCTGATCCAAGCGGTCCTCGCTAACCACTTGCGCGTAGATGATGGACACGGCAGGTTGGCCAGATTGGGTCCGCTCAGGGAAGAGTCTGGCATGAGCCGTGCCAAGGGGGATGTACACCAGGTTGTCCTGGTTTCCGAACCCGGTCCCTCCCAGCTCCTCCATTACCCCGATCACTTGGAAAGGAACCCCGTTGATCTTGACCCTCTGTCCGATTGGATCGGCCAGATCTGGAAGCAGGCGTTCCGAAACTCGCGATCCCAGGACGACCACGCGGGAGGCCGCCTCGTTCTGCTGCTCGTCAAAGAAGGCACCAAGGCTTACCTGGGCGTTCCTGACAGCGGAGTAGGATGGCGTGGCGGCCACCACTTGAACGTTGCCGCCCTCGTCGCCACGGGTGACCTGGGCGAATCGGTTGAGGACGGGGGCCACCCGCGCCACACTGGGTGCGCTCCCCGCGTCTTCGAGAGATTCCGCGTCTCCCACCGTTAGAGGCGTTGGCGAGGAGGCTCCGGCGAAGGAGCCGAATGTCGATCGACCGCTGCCACCCCCGTCCAGTGCACCGGGCAGCACGAACAAGAGGTTGGACCCGAGGCTCTGTATCTCTTCAGCTACTAGCCTCTGGACTCCTTGGCCCACGGACAGCAGGGCGATTACCGCGGCCACGCCGATAACGATGCCGAGCATGGTCAGCGAGGCGCGGAGCTTGTTGGCGGACAGACTGCCCGCTGCCTCGCGCACGCTCTCCACTAGGTTCATCGACTCACACCCTGGTCCACCATTTCTGCCACGGACTCTTCTGCCGTGATCAGTCCGTCGTGCAGGTGGATAATCCGCCTGCTTCGGCCGGCGATGTAGGGATCGTGGGTGACGAAGATGACAGTGATCCCTCGCTCTCGGTTGAGCCGTTCGAGGATCTCCATCACCTCAGCCCCGGAGGTAGAATCGAGGTTTCCGGTGGGCTCGTCCGCCAGGATGATGGAGGGCTCGTTCACCAGGGCCCTCGCGATGGCCACCCGCTGCTGTTGGCCTCCGGACAGCTCGCTTGGGCGATGGCCCAGACGGGTCTCGAGTCCCACTGCCTCCAGCGCCGCGCCGGCCCGCCGCTGCCGGTCGCCCACGCCTGCGTAGAGAAGGGGCAGCTCCACGTTGCGAAGGGCCGTCGCCCTGGGAAGAAGGTTGAAGGTCTGGAACACAAAGCCCACCCGGCGGTTCCGCAGGGATGCCAGCTTGTCGTCGCTGAGCCTATCCACCGCCTGTTCGTCCAGATAGTAGGTCCCCGTGGTCGGCCGATCTAGGAACCCCAGGATGTTCATAAGAGTGGACTTGCCGGAGCCCGAAGGGCCCATGATGGAGAGGAGTTCGGCAGCCTCGATCTCCAATGAGACTCCGCGCAAGGCGTGCACTTCCACTTCGCCCATTCGGTAGACCTTTGACACCTTGTCGAGTCGGATCAGGGGTGGGGAGGAGGTCACCGCTATGCTCCGGGCCCGCCGAACGCCTGTCGCAACAGCTCCCGTGAGGAAGTGCTTCGGATCACGACTTCGTCACCCTCGGATAGCCCTGTCACCTCGCTGCGTGTCTCGTCTTGGAGTCCGATCTGGATCTCAACGATCTCCGTTCCATCCGCCTTCAGACGTTCCACGAATGTGCGGCCGGTCTCACGGTCGACCTGAATAGCGCGATTCGGGACCAGGAGAACCCTAGACCTGCTCCGAGTCTCGATCTGGGAGTTGGCCGTCATGCCGGCCAGAAGGGGGGCTGCTGTAGGATCCAGATCCACGCGGATCCGATAGGTAACGATTCCACCGGCCACCGCCGCCCGCGGGGCGATGAAGCTGACTTCGCCGGTGAGCAGCTGGTCAGGCAGGGCATCTAGGGTGACCTGGGCAGGCTGACCCAGTTGGACCAGAGCGACGTCGATCTCGTCGAGTTGCAGGTCGATGTGGAATCGGGAGAGGTCGATCAGGACCAGAATCGGGGTCGCCGTCGAAACCAGATCTCCTTGCTGCGCAAACACCTCCGCCACCACGCCGAAAAAGGGGGCTTTCAGAGCCGTGCTATCCAGCTGAAGTCGGCTGCTGTCCAAAGTTGCCTGCGCCCGATCCACCTCGGCCTGGGCCACGCGCAGATCCTCGGCGCTGGCACCCTCCAAAGCCAGGTTGTGATTGGCCTGGGCCTGCTGGAACTCGAGGTGGGCCTGTTGGAGAGCGAGGGATTGGGGAAGCATGCTGATGTTGGGCATCCAGGCAACTGCGTCATATGCGGCCTGCGCCTGCTGGAGGGAGATTCGGGCCAGTTCCAGTTGCGCTGCGGCCACCGCAATCTGATCGTCGGAAGGACCGCGCTCCAGCTGGGCCAACCGCGCCAGAGCTGCATGGAGACCGGCCTCTGACTGGGCGACCTGCAAAGTCAGCTCCTCAGACTCCATGAGGACCAGGGTCTGCCCCCCACTCACATGTTCGCCCTCCGTGACAAGAACCTGGGCCACTCGGCCGGGGATCTTGAAGAGGACCGTCTGTTCACGCTCCGGTGCGACCTCGCCAGGGCCGCTCACGGTGGCGACGATGTCGCCTCGCTGTACGGTGACGACCTCGAGACCCCCGGTTCCGCTGGCCCTCTCTTGATCCCTCAATTGCAGGCCGACGTAGGCAAGCCCGCCTATTGCCAGAAGGACAACAACGATCAGAGCGATCCTTCTCATACCCTGTCTCCTAGTCTGCTCAAGGAAGCCTCGGAGGTTCCGCGCGCCCTGCACGAGCGGCGCACAGCCTGAACCTCTCTGATGCCATGGTCAGGCTGTCCGACCGGTCAGGTCTCGGTCGCGTCGCTTGAGTGTCCAAACGCTCAAGGACTCTCTCAGGGTGCTTCAGCGTGGGATCGATCGCTCTAGTCACTGTCGGGTGCCGGAGCCGCAGCCATGCCTCTGCTGGTCAGTTGATCCACTAGGCTGAACATCACCGGCACCACCAGGAGGGTGAGCATCGTCGAGGTGGCCAGCCCACCGATCACTACGGTCGCCAGTTCGGCAGCGATGATGGCGCCTTCCGTAAGGCCAAGCCCCAGGGGGACCAGGGCCAGTATGGCGGCGCTGGCTGTCATGAGGATAGGGCGAAGCCGGGTGCGCCCTCCTTCCAGCAGTGCATCGTAGGTTTGCATCTTCCGCTTTTCACGGTTGGCCAACACCCGGGCGACGAGAATGATGGCGTTGGTGACGACGATTCCAACCAACATCATCAGCCCTACCATTGCGGCGATCCCGAGCACGCGGTTGGTGAGCCAGAGAGCCACGGCTGCGCCGATGATGGCCAGCGGCAGGCTGAACAGGATGGTGAAGGGATGGACGAAGGAGCGAAAGGTCAGGACCATCACCAGGTACACGGCAGCGATGGAGATCACGATCGCGCGGGCCGCCTGGGCGAATCCTTCCGTTTGCTGCCGGCTTTGGAAGCCGGGGCTTACGGCGATGCTATCCGGGACCAGGGCTTCTATCTCGGCGATCGCTGTCGAGATCACCCCCAGCGAGTCAGTGGTTTCCACCTCTCCCGCGTAGCGGACTGAGGGCTCGCCGTCTACGCGCAGGATCGCGTCTGAGTCAGCCAAGTTGCTTGAAGCGTTGGCGAGCCCATCGATCCCGTTCAGCACCGCGACAACCTCGTCGTCGATAGCGGCTATCTCATCGGGATCGCCAGAGAGAACCAGTCCAAAACCACCAAGGCCCGCTGCACCGAAGGTTCCGCTGGAGACCACGACGTTTTCTGAGCCAAATACCGCGGCGGCGCTCTGGCGGACGGCGGACGTCAGATCGTCGACCTCGGCTGTGTTCTCAACCCCGATTTGAATGGAGGCTGCGCCCTGGTCAAGAGACTCACCGAGGAACTGGCCAGCCAACCCACCCATGGAGCCTGTCTCCGATCGGATTGTGCCCAGCCCTTCGATTGCGGCCAAGGCCGCTTCAAACTGGGCCACCTTCTGGTCGGTCTCTGCCATGCTGACGTCGCCCGGCAGGTCTACGCTGGCGGTGATCTGCACCTCTCCGAGGTCGGGGAGAAAGGCGCGCGGTTGCTGGTTCAAGAGGAACAGACTGCCGGCAAACAGTACACCAGCTATGGCCAGCGTGAGAGCTCGGCTCTTCAAGGACCACTTCAGGATAGGCGTGTACCAGCGCTGTAGGGTCGTCTCGCGCGGTTCGGGGAGGTGCTCCTTGCGCATGAACAGGAAGGCCAGGAGGGGCACGATGGTGACGGCCACGATGAAGCTGGAGGCGAGGGCATAGGTGACGGCGACGCCAAAGGGCAGGAAGAACGCGCCTATCAGTCCGCCGAGCAGACCGATAGGCAAGAACACCACCACGGTGGTCACCGTTGAGGCGAAGATGGCGATGGCAACATCTCGGGTGCCGACCAGCACCGACTGCCTTCGATCTTCTCCGCGCTGGATGTGTCGATAGATGTTCTCGAGCACCACGATGGAGTCATCAACCACACGGCCGATGGCAACGGTCATGCCGGAAAGCGTCATGATGTTGAGCGTCAAGTCGAGCGGGAACAGACGCCTCAGTGCAGTGACCGCAGCACCTACTGCCGGGATGCCTGCGGTGGCTCCCGCAAGTGGGGACAGGACCAGTTCCGTGATCGGTGGTAGCCATCTGAACAGGGCGAAAGCCATCATTACCGAAAGCGGGATGCTCACCGCGGTCACCAGCGTGCTTCGCCAGGAGAGTCTGTATCGTCCCTGAATGTGGCCGCTGAGAAAGATCAGGATCACCAGTACGGCAAAGACCGCGCCCAGGCTGCCCTCGCGAGTGACTCCGCTGATAGACTCTTCTATGAACGATGCCTGCTCGAAGACCACGCCGAAGCGCAGGCTGGAGTGGACCCTCTCCAGCTCCTCAAGTTCCGCGAAGACCGCGTGAGACACGGCAACGATGTTGGCCTCACCCTCCCGGAAGATGGCAAGCCCCAGGCTTGGGTTGCCGTTGACCCGGTTGATCGTGTCGGTGGGGATGAAGACCTCGACTGTGCCGGCGGCTATCCCCTCCAATTCGGCGCGCAGCTCGCTCCCCAGCGAGGCCAGGAAATCTTCGGGCAGGCCCTCCAGTACCTGGGGAGACAACAGCCGCATGGTTGCCGGCTCGAGACTGTCCAGGAAGCCCGGCTCGTTCTCGTCTAGCCAGGCGATAACTTCCGGCGTCAGGTCAGCAATGAGCTCCGGGGCGGTAGGCTGGCCGGAGGTGACCAATAGGTTTAGGAAGTCGGCCGCCGTTGGCGCGAAGCCGCTGTTGATCAGATCCGCAGCGGTCTGGAATCGAGACTCGGCGGTGGGGTCGTTGTCTGGGGGTCGCAGCCACGAACCGGCGAGGTCGGGCGCGCCCGCCGCGAAGGCCTCGGACTCGCCGGTTGCCTCGGCGGCCAGCGCCCCCGCCCCTCCATGCTGGGCTGCCCGCTCGTCCAGCTCAGCTCTCAGATTGGGGTCCAGCTCATCCAGATAGTCGGCGGGCAGCCACGCCAGTGCCTCCGGTGAGAACCGCCGGAGGTGTTCGGGGGAGAGCATGTCCAGCAGTTGTGGGGCGAAACTGGCGATGCCCTGGATGATCTCAGGGGTCACATCCTCAGGCACGGACAGCGTGATATCCAGGGCCTGCCCGGCAGCCTGCCAGGCGATCGGCAGCTCTCTCGAGTCTCCCTGCCCCGGAGCTGAGGCCAGTCGCTCCATCAGTCGGCCCTGCAGATCGGGGTCGAGAGCCAGGAGATACTCCTGAGGCAAACTAGCCACGGCATCGATTGGCATGGCCAGAAGCATTTCAGGGGTCAGATCGGCCAGGAGTTCCGGCTCGATGCTGACGATAGCGTCCACCAGTGCGGGGATCAGATCGTCGGTGGTGCTGATGGTGACCCCCTGTGCCTCCGCGGCATTGATCCACGAATCGGGCAGAGCGACGAGCTCCACAGACATCTCCGACGGCGGCAACTCGGTCAACCGTTCCGCGAACGCCGCCTGGAGCTCCGGATCCAGGTTCTCGATCAGTTCCAATGGCACCACGCCGACAGACTCCAGAGGAGCCGCGAGGACCATCTCGGGAGTCAAGGCCTCCAGCAATTCGGGCGCAGCTTGAAGTGCGCTGGCGACCAACTCCGGAGTCAGGTCGGCCGTTGTTGCGACGGTCAGTCCGGCAAGCTGGGCTGCCTCAATCCAGCGATCGGGGAGGGGGATGGAGGAGGTCTCGGTGGTGGGAGTCGGCGTCGGAGGCTGGGCTGGCCGCGGTGATGGGGGCGGATCGGTGTCGGTCGGGAGTTCCTGACCGCCGCGCACCTGTACACTGGCCACTGCCGGGACGCTCTCCAGCGCAGGAATAACTTCGGATTCGACGAGAGTCTTTAGGCGTGCCAGTGTGAGTTCGGGCGACGACACGCTTACGAACGCGACAGGGAAATCCTCCAGGCCGAAGGTGAGGAGTTCTGGCGTATCCATGCCTTCCGGGTAGTCCAGTCCCTGGACGGCAGCCGAAATGTCCGCCCGGAGCTCCTGTGGATCGAGGCCAAACTCGTTTTGGATGATGAAAGAGGCAACGCCAAGAGAGGTGGACGATTCAACGTTGACCACTCCATCGATACTCCGCACGGCATCTTCGAGGGGGATGGTCACCTGATCGAGCATGTCTTGTGACTCTGCCCCTGGGTTGAAGGCGAGAACGACCGTCTGGGGGAATTCAATGTTGGGGATGAGTTCTTGCCTCATCTGAGTCAGGGCCACCCCGCCCGCCACCAGGGCTCCCACAGACAGGCCAATGGTGAGCCGTTTGAAGCGCAGGGCGGCGCGGGTCAGTCGGTCAATTGTGGATTCCAGCATGCTCAGGGTTATCCTTCGCGTGAGATTGAATCACAGATGCGCCAGTCGCGGCGACCCAACCGACCCAGGACGGGCCCTGTGATCTGTTGATCTGCTCCAGACTCGGACGATCCTCGCCGGATTCGTGGCGGGCAAGGTTGTGGGCACGACGCAAGCGCAAGCTCTCTGGGGACTGAGACGATGATGGACTTCCTACTCAGGATCTGCGGAGGCCGGGAGGGGCGTTTGGGGGAGATCGGCGCAGGCGGCTACTTCTCGTCAGCCTCGTGGGAAATCTCCTCCAACATCGCCTGGAACTCCGCAAAGCGCTCCGATGCGCGGGCCAGGAATTCCCGGACTGCCTCGCCCGGCATCAACAGAAGGCCGGTTTCCCCCCAGGCTCCGAAGATCATCAGCTTGTCACCCGCCTCAAGACCCATGACCTCGCGGGCCTCGGCCGGGATGACAATCTGTCCGCGCTCGCTGAGGGTCGTGGAGCCATAGAATTGGCCGAACGGCTTGTGCTCCTTATTCACGATGCCTCCAAGAAACGTATGATTTGCATGATTCGTCAGACGTTATCCCGGAATTTCGCCCCTGTCAAGGACGGCCCTGGTCGGGCGCATCGGCCGCCAGCGGGTTGCGGCGCTCAACATGTCGTGGTATTATGCCTGTAGCAGATTTCACAAGTGAGGGACAAGCGAATGGCGAAAACCCGTGAGATACCCCGCATCGTGATCCAGCGTCTACCCCTCTATCTGCGGACGCTCATGGAGATCTATGAGACGGGCGACATCACATCCCAGGAGTTGGGACGGCGGGTGGGGCTGAGCTCCGCCCAGATCCGCAAGGACCTCTCCTACTTCGGAGGGTTCGGAAAGCAGGGAGCGGGGTACGATATCGTGCGCCTTCGGGATGCGCTCCGCGGCATCCTGAACATGGACGGGGACTGGGAGGTGGCCTTGGTAGGTGTGGGTGACCTGGGTCACGCCGTCGCCAACTACGCCGGATTCGACCATCGTGGCTTCCGCGTGGTGCTGGCCTTCGACAACGATCCCGCCAAGATCGGTAGAGAAGCCGGCTCCTTGGTGATCGAGGATGTGTCCCGTCTGGAGGAGCTGATCAGTGGGAAGGGCGTCAGGGTGGCGATCATCGCCGTGCCACCCGACTCGGCCCAAGGGGTTGCCGATGCTCTGGTGAAGGCGGGGGTAGAGGCGATCCTGAACTACGCTCCGGCGATGCTGCGGGTGCCGCCTGACGTCCAGGTCCAGCACATCGATCCCGTGGTAGGCCTACAGAGCATGACCTACTATCTGGATTCCAGATAGCTGTTCTGGTACCTGGACTCCAAGTAGCTGTTCTCGTCCTCCCTGGTCCCTAGGGAGCGCTTGGTTTCCGCTCTCGACTCTGGATAGCTGTCTTCCTCCCACCCCGCGTTCGGGTAGCGCGCGGTCTTCGCTACCTGGACTCTAAGTCATTGTTGTCGTGCTACGTGCTCTCCAGGGAGCGGAGCTTCCGTCCTGGGCTCTAGGTGATCGCGCGGGCGCGCTTGAGAGTGGGGAGCTTCTCGATAGCCATCCCGGCCCCGAGCACCACGCACGCCATGGCCTCGTCGGCCAGGTAGCACGGGATTCCGGTCTCTTGGGTCAGATAGCGGTCCATGTCTCGCAGGAGCGCACCCCCTCCTGCCAGCACGATCCCGCGATCAATGATGTCGGCGGCCAGCTCTGGAGGCGTGATCTCCAGAACCCCCCGAACGGCGGTGGCGATCTGAGCCAAGGGCTCGGCGATGGCCTCGGTGATCTCGCCAGAGGAAACCTCGATCACGCGGGGCAGTCCAGCGACCTGATCCCGACCCCGGACCTCCATCCGGGTCTCGTTATGTGACGGCAGTGCGCGACCGATCTGGATCTTGATCTCTTCCGCCGTGCGGTCGCCGATGACCAGGTTGTACTTTCTTCGCATGTAGGCCGCGATCGCCTCGTCCATACGGATGCCCCCGACCCGGATGTCGTCGGCAACCACGATGTCGTTCAGAGAGACGACAGCAGCTTCGGTCGTGCCTCCGCCGATGTTGACCACCATGTTTCCGGTGGCCGTCTCGACGGGCATCTCGGCGCCCATGGCCGCAGCCAGAGGCTCCTTGATGAGGTAGGACGAGCGCGCCCCCG
>CAYGBX010000016.1:0-45210 GCA_964348195.1 uncultured Anaerolineales bacterium | reverse complement strand
ACCGATCAGCCGCTGGAGGTACATGGCGGTGGACTCCCCCTCCAGGTTGGGGTTGGTGGCCAGGATCACCTCCTTGACCTCCCCATCCCTCAGCCGACCCACGAGCTCCTCTATCTTGAGGTCCTCGGGCCCGATCCCGTCCACAGGAGATATGGCGCCGCCTAGCACGTGATACAGCCCCTGATATCCCCCCGACCGCTCGATGGCCATCACGTCCAACGGCTCCTCTACCACGCAAAGTAGCGAACGGTCCCTCCCGCCATCGCTGCACACCGCGCAGGGGATCTCTTCAGTGATGTTAAAGCAGATGGGGCAGGTGACGATCCGCTCGCGAAGTTGGCCGATGGCCTCCGATAGGGCGCGGGCCCGCTCCTCGGGGACCCTCAGAAGGTAGAAAGTGAGCCGACTGGCGGTCTTAGGGCCGATGCCGGGAAGCTGGCTCAGGGCGTCGATGAGGGCGGCAACAGGCTTGGGTTGGGCCGGCATCCGAGCTCACTCCGCCCCCGACCCAAACGGCAGCCCGAGGCCTCCCGTGATCTCCCCAACCTTGCGCGCCGCCAGAGCCTGCGCCTGTTTGGTCGCATCGTTGACGGCCACCAGGACCATCTCCTGCAAGAGCTCCCAGTCCTCTGCCGCCTCTTCGGCGATCTCCACCGCCACCACCCGTTGGTCTCCCGCCATGGTGATCTTGACGGCACCGCCGCCCGCGGTGGCGGTGACGGTGTGCTGACCCAGATCCTTCTGAGCCTCGACCATCCGGGCTTGGACCTCGGCCAACTGCTTTGCCAAGTCCAAGCCTCGGAGGCCTTTGGGTTTGGCCACCCTCAACCCTCTGAGCCGCCGCCGGGCACAGTTCCCGTCACCTCGGCACCCATCTCCAGCGCTGCCTTGATCAGGGGATCGTCCTGGATGGACGCAATCTCCTCGGGAGGCACCTTCGCGGAGCGGCGAGGGGACTTCTCCCCTCTCGCCTCTCTCCCGACGCGGCCGGGAAGGAGGACGCATGACAGCTCGTAGGTCCTGCCCAGGACCTCGCTGACCGCTTCCTCCACGAGCACTCGCAAGCGACGGCTTTCCACCTTCCCCTTGTGAAACGGATAGTAGAAGCCGAGGGTGACTACCTGGTCCTCGACTGAGACGGGCTCGGACGACTTCAGAAGGGCTTCCACGTGGATGTTCTTGGCCTTGATGCGCTGCAACATCTCGTCCCAGCCAGCCTCCAGCCTGGCCAGGGCCTCGGGATCGCCCGGCGCGGCCCGTTTCGCAGCCTTCGTCCCCCTACGAGGACTCGTTGGAGTTCCATCCGCGTGATCAACAGCGGGCGGCGGCTCCTCTTCGGCCTCGTCAGGTGCGCGGACGGCTTCCTCCGGCCCATCGTCCACACGCTCTTCCGAAGCCTCGGGTTGCGCTGCGGGGACCTTGGCTTGGGAGGCCCGGCCGCCAGCTTCGGGCCGGTCGCCCGCCGTGGGCCGACCAGCAGTTCTCGCCTCTCTGCCAGCCTCGGTCCGCTCGCTTTCAGCCGTCCGAACCACCACCAGCTCCAGAGGCAGCTGGGGAGGAAATGCCGTCCCCAGGTCAAAGTGCGCCTGGCCCAACTGGCGGAGCGTTGACATCAGCCGATCCACCGTGAAGTGGGTGGCCAGATCGGCCATCTCCTGAGCCGTCTCTGCGGTGACCTCCGGTGGATCCCGCCCGGCCGTCGCGACCAGGAGCACCCCCCGAAGG
The DNA here is from genome assembly GCA_964348195.1 of uncultured Anaerolineales bacterium. GTDB lineage: Bacteria > Chloroflexota > Anaerolineae > UBA7937 > JACPPX01 > CAYGBX01. The sequence continues at coordinate 43,485 of CAYGBX010000016.1, read as the reverse complement.
TACTCCATCACCGCCTTTGTCAGCTGGCGGGCGTCGGCCCCGTTCCCGATGGCCTCGTCCACCAGGCCGAGACCGCTCGGCACGTCACGTTCGGCCAGAGCGCGGGCCAGGCCAGCTACGGTCTCCGGTGGGACGGCACCGAGGATGGCCTGGACCCGATCCAGAGTGATCCTCTCTCCTTCGTAGGATGCCGCCTGGTCCAATAAACTCACGGCGTCCCGCATGCTGCCGGTGGCGTGGCGGGCCATCGTCTCCAGGGCCGCTCCGTCGGCCTCGATCCCCTCGGCCTCGGCGATCCGCTCCAGCTGCTCCACGATCTTGGGCAGAGGAATCGGCCGGAAGTCGAACCGCTGGCACCGCGACACGATGGTGGCAGGGATCCTGTGGGCCTCGGTGGTGGCCAGCACAAAGTACGCGTGGTCCGGAGGTTCCTCCAAAGTCTTCAGAAGGGCGTTGAAGGCGGGGGCGGTGAGCATGTGGACCTCGTCGATGATGTAGAACTTGGCGCGACTCTGGGAGGGAGCGAAGTTCACCTTCTCCCGAAGGTCCCGAATCTCATCGATGCCCCGGTTGGAAGCAGCATCGATCTCGATGAGGTCCATCGATCTCCCCTCATCGATCGCGTTGCACTGGGCGCATTGGTTGCAGGGGATGCCTTCTGCCTCGCCGCTCCCCTCCTCACTGCGCTCCAAGCAGTTGACGGCCTTGGCAAGGATCCGCGCCGTGGAGGTCTTCCCGGTCCCGCGAGGTCCGCTGAACAGGTAGGCATGGACGATGCGGTGCGAGGCCAGTGCGTTCACCAGCGTGCGGGTGACGTGCTCCTGGCCCACCACCCCCTCAAAGGTGCTCGGACGCCAGGTGCGATAGAGGGCTCTGCCGGCCATGGGGTAGCGGCCAGTCTATCACCGCCGACTCCGAGTAGCAAGGCGAGGCTCTTCCATTGTTCGGTCCATGGCCCTGCGCTAGAATGGCCCTACCCGCCGCCAGACTGGATCTCGAGGCCACCTCTTGGCGCACGCCACCGTCTCTGCTCCTCCCCCCCAGAGCCAAATCATCGCCCGAGCTGCTGCTGTGGTTATGCTCGGCAACGTAGCCAGTCGGGCCTTGGGGCTGGTCCGCGAGACGGTGATCGCCGATCTGTTCGGGGCCACAGGCATGGTGAGCGCCTATCGCACAGCGGCGGTCGTCCCCACTCTCGTCTACGACCTCCTGGTCGGAGGGCTGATCTCCGCGGCTCTGGTCCCCATCCTGAGCGGCTACGCGGGTCCCGAGCGGCGCGCGGAACTCGCCCGCGTGTCGGGGGCCCTGTTCACGCTTCTCTCCCTCATCCTCGCGGCGACCGTGCTGGGGCTCGAAGCGATCGCGCCTTTCCTCGCCTCGCTCCTGGGCGGAGGCCTCGATCCCGATCTCCAGGACGCCATCGTCCGGCTCACCCGACTGATCCTTCCCTCCATCTTCTTCTTCGGCTTATCCGGCGCGCTCACAGGCCTCCTCTACTCCAGGCAGCGCTTCATCTTTCCTGCCTTTGGGGCAGCGGCCTTCAACCTCGGGATCATCCTGGCGGCAGTGCTCCTCGCTCCCCGGCTCGGGATCGCGGCGCTCTCCTGGGGCGTCGTCCTGGGGGCAGCCCTTCAGCTCGCCATCCAGCTCCCGGGGTTGGGTGGACTGCGGCCTCAGATTGGCCGGCTCTGGCACCCGGACCTGGCACGGGTGGCCCTGCTCTACGCTCCGGTGGTGCTCTCCATCGTCGTGAGCCAGGTCGGGATCGCGATCGACTTCAATTTGGCCTCCCGAACCGGTCCCCAGAGCCGGGCCTGGATGCAGGCCGCCACCTATCTGATCCAGTTGCCTCTGGGCCTGGTGGCAGCAGCGGTCTCGATCGCAGTTCTCCCCTCCCTCTCTCGGCTTGCCGGTCGGCCGGACTCGGCCCGCTTCCAGCGGACTCTGGTCACAGGCCTCCGAATGGTCCTGGTCCTGATCCTCCCGGCCGCGGCTGCTCTGCTGGCCCTGGGCAAGCCCCTCTTGGGGCTGATCTTCGAGCACGGGGCCTTCCTACCAGAAGACACGACGGCCACGCTTAGGGCCCTCGAGACCTACCTTATCGGGCTCCCCTTCGCCGCGGTGGACCAGGTCCTGGTCTTCGCCTTCTATGCCCGCCGCGATCCTAGGACTCCGGTGATGGTGGGGATCGTCTCCGTCGGGATCTATCTCCTGGTCGCCCTCTCTCTGATCGGCCGCCTGGGATTCGTGGGGCTGACGCTCGCCAACGCTGCCCAGTGGGCCGGCCACGCCCTCCTGATGGTGTTGCTTGCTCAGCGCCGGCTCGCCCAACTGACCGGCCAGGGAATCGGGCCTGCACTGTGGAAGGCTGGGGTGGCCGCGGTCGCGATGGCGCTGGCGGCGCGAGGGTCCGCCCTATGGCTGGCTCAAGCGACCTCGGGCAGTTTCCTGCAGGAGGCCCTGGTGGTGGCAGGGGCCGGTGCCCTGGGACTTCTGGTCTACGGAGCCGTGCTCCTCGCCCTGCGGGCGCGAGAGGTCCGTCTGATCCTCGACCTGGTGCGAGGCCTCCGACGCGGTCCGGCGCGCGAGTCTTGACGACGCCGCGCGCGGCAACCTATGATCTCTAGGTGGCCAAGAGAAGGAAGCGCGGAAAGAGGCGAATCCGGCGACCCCCAGTGCCTCCTCCCGTCCGTCCGGAGCAGCCGGCTCTCTCCCCTGTGTCAGAGCAGGACTATGACTACGTCTATCGCGATCTCCGACGGATCGCGCTCTTGGCGGGAACCCTCTTTGCCGCCCTGGTGGGTCTCCGCCTGCTGATCCCCTGAGGCCGGAGGCCGCCGGTCCCCCACCGTCGGTAGGTCCCCTGCAAGTACCTGAGGATCACCATCTCCACCACAAAGTGGAGACCCACCGTCAGCCACAGGTTGCGCGAGTAGAGGAAGACCAGGGCCATCGCCAGGGCCATCCCCCACCGCCACGCCACCTGCCCCACCTGAGGCGTCGCCAGGCGGCGCCTCCACTCGGGAGTTGCGGCATCCTCTAGGTACACGATCGCCAGCCCGCCGAACACGCCCCAGTAGAAATCCCCCAGGAGCCACTGGGGAGCACCTCGGTAGAATGCCCAGTGGACCTCAAGCGCGATGGCTTGGGCCAGAACGCCTACCCAACCCCACGGCTCATCCACCGCCCGCACCCTTCCCAGGAGAGGCCGCTCGACCGCGGGAGGTCTGCTTCCCAGGCTGCGGACGTACCAGTTCCAGCCCCACAGGAAGAGGGCGGTGGCTCCGGCGCCCAGCATCAGCCCGCCCGCCGCTGATCGGGCCCAGTCGTCCACGGCGAGCCCCATGAGCCGGGGGTTGGTCACCCCCTGTAGGAGGGCCAGATAGGGGACCCCTACGAAGAAGGCCAGGCGCACCACGTGCTGCACTCCGGCGTGTTCCGCCAAGCCTTGAAGAGGCTCGAACACGCGGGCCAGGCGGCCCGACAGCCCCCGTCGTGCCCGATAGAACAGGTGGTGGGCCGCGATGTAGACAAACACCGAGGCCAGGGTCCAAAGGAAGAGGCGCGCGCTAAGGAGGCTCAAGAAGACCCCCTCACTGAGATGGGGAAAATCCGCGGAGCCAGGCCGCGGATCTCAGCATGGGCGAGATAGGAGTCGAACCTATGACCTCACGGATGTGAACCGTGCGCTCTAACCAGCTGAGCTACTCGCCCGCATCCCCATTGTAGCATCCCGAAGGAACACCGGCAACCTGAGCCAGACCAACCTCTCACTTGGGCATCGCCTTGAGGCTCTGGTAGGCCTCGCGCGGCGAGCCATCAGGATTGGTGATGGCCCACCAGAACTGCTCGTCGGCCTCCGTCCAGTCTGGGTCGGCCAGATAGATCACGAACATCACACCGATCCAGGGACTCCAGTTGTTTCGTGCAAAACGGAACGCCCGCACCAGATAGTCCGCCTTCTCCGACTCGGTGACGGCGTGCCAGGCGTAGGCGGGGTGGATCAGGTCGCTGGTCCACCCGAACTCCAGCACCGCGACCTGCTTGGCCCCGTCCCCCTGCTCGACCATCACCTGGCGGAGGTCCTCGACGTGACGGAAGGTGTAGATCCGACCTGCCGCACCCTCGCCATGGTTGTAGAGTGGGTGAGCCGCCGCCTCCTGCGGGCTAGTCTCGGGCGGGGCCTTGTAGCCCGCGCCGTGGGCCCCCAGGACGTCGAAGCAGGGGGCGGCCCCGCTCGCGTACATCTCCCGGAGGAACAGAACGTCGGGGGTCGCCTCCGCGTTGTGCTGGGTCGTAGGGGTCAGCCCAGCTGAGACCACCAGGGCCGACGGGTCGGCAGCTTTGACGGCCCGGTACCCGCTGCAGAGGAGGGCGACGTAGCCAGCGGGGTTGGGAGTCCTGCCGCCCCACTCCCGGGACAGGTTGGGTTCGTTCCAGATCTGATAGGCCCGGATCCCGCCCTGATACCGGCTCGCCAGGTCGGAGACGAAGTCTGCGAAGTCCCCGAGGTCGTCCGGGGGACCGCTGGCTGGGAACCCGCCCCCTGCCCAGGCCGGCTGATGGTCCACCCGGACCAGCAGGTCCAAGCCTCGGGCCCGGGCATCTTCCACGATCCGATCCGTTCGGCTCCAGTCGAAGGCTCCTTTCCCCGCTCCCTCGATCTCGCGCCACGGAAAGATCTGCTTGACCCAGTCAAATCCCGCCGCGCGCACGAGGTCGAGGTCACGCCAGGCTGTCTCCGGCCGCCACCACAGGAAGGCCTGCATCCCGAACTCGGGGGAGGACATCCGAGCAGGAGGGGCAATAGGCGAGGGCGGCTCCAGGGTGGGAGCGGGCGTCTCAGGCGGAGCGGTCCCCGTCCCCGGCACCGCGGTGGGAGTGCGACGGGCCGTCGCGGTCGGGGACGGTCGCGCGGCCGGGGACACGGGGGTCTCGAGGCCGGTATCGACTCGACAGGCCGACGCGATCAAGGCCAGGATGAGTGCGACTAGAAGCCCCCGGCCCTGCTGTGCCGCGTCTCGGTCGGGTGACCCTGCCACGGAGCGGCTACCCGCGATCCTGGTACCAGAAGGCCGTGCTGGAGTAGGTCACATCCAAGTTGTTCCCGATGAAGCCGTGTTCCACCTCAACCCGCAGCGACTCTCTGTATTCGACCTTGTTGGTCAGGTAGAACCGGTACTGGGAGGTCACCTCCCCCCACCTGGCCTCGTCCTTCCAGGTGTTTCCGGCAAGGGGAAAGATCCACTGTCGGCCTGGGACGTCGGTGTATATGTAGTAGTAGCCCGCATCGAAATCGTCCTCGATGCCCGTCCCGGGAAGGGCGTAGGTGCCATCCACCCAGATATTCAGGTCGCTCTCCAGGTAGGGGAAGTGCCAGTGGACGGGCAGAGGCGGCTCCGTGTGTCGATTCACGTCGTACATCGTCAGGATGCAGCCGATGTACCTACCGCTCCCCCTCAAATCGGCGAGCACATAGTTGCCCAAGTCGTCCCCCCGGGCCTCGAGGTGCTGGATCTGAAAGCGTGCGTGGAAGCGCGCCGGTCCCGGATCCCCTCCCGCGCTGCGGTACCAGATATCCAATGGGATCTGAGCCGCATCGGGCCGACCGTTGTCGAAGACGATCCGAGCCTCCTGGCCAAACGGCATGGGGAAGTAGTTGTAGAAGCGGTTGCTTCCCCCCTTCAACTCAATTCCCAGTGGGAGAGCCCTGTAGCGACGCATCTCCTCGGCCGCGCCGAACAGAGCCCTCAGCGGCCCCTCGACGCTAGGACCTGCCTCTCCGTCCCAGAAGATTCTCATCGCCAGCCGTTCGTCCCCACCCGGCGGAAGGGTGATAGCGAGGCCGCTGAGAACGGCGGGTCCAGGCAGGGCCAACTCGCCGGAGGAGAAGCCTGGGACGGTGAGCGTCCGCTGGATCAGGGCGGATCCCCCCTGTGCCGAATAGGGGCGGACGCCCCTCTGGCCCCACGCCCGGATGATCCGGGAGAGTTCCTGCGACTCGGCAGCACTGAGTGCGGGCCGGAAGCTTGAGAAGGGGGCGGGGGCGTCCGTCCACCTCACCACCTCTACCTCGAAGAGCCGGGGCAGCCCGGTGGTGGCGACCAGGACGGAGCGCGAGAAGGGCATAGGCAGGTATGAGATGTTTCCCCCGTTGGCCGTGCCATAGTGTCCCACCAGGGGCGCCGAGAACGGCCACACATCCCCGCTGAAGAACTCGGTAACGGGCATGTCCACACGGGGAACCGCCTCGTCATCGAAGTAGAATCGGATGTTTCCGGCCTCTCCGAAGAAGCCCCATTCCGTGGCCTCGGGACTCGTGGGATCGTCCCCGTCCTGCAGCGCCCAGTTGTGCTGCCGGTGGGTGAACCACACCCTTGGGATGTAGCCCGGCCCTTCGGTCCGGGGCACGATGACGTACTCGGACTTGCCATCGAACGAGGTGCGGATTTCGAAGCCCCGCGACCGGAACAGCTCGTCGGAGTTGAAGTAGTCCCAGTAGTGCTCGAGGTTTTGGGTGTCCTGGCTGGAGTGCTGGTAGATGACGGTCTCGGTCCGGAGCGGTAACCGCGAGAGGTCCCAGAGTTGGCGGAGCAGCCGACACATGATCGAGCTGCAGCCGGCAGGCGCTGGGGAGACCGCTGATTGGGGAGAAGGCGTCGCCGTTGCGGCGGGGGTGGCGGCATCCTTCCCCACCTTCGCCACCGCGCCTGCTCCTGACTCCGGCCGGGGACTCTCTTTGCTCCCCACGGGCATCCCATCCATGCCGGCCGACCCCTCCTCCAGGTCGGGAGTGTGTTCGCCGTCGCGGGCCAAGCTGGGCGGCTCGGCTCCCCTCCGCAAGGGGGTCACATCCGACGCGGGCTGTCCACCCACAGTCCTGAGAAGGAGCAAAACACTTGCCACAACAAACAGAACGGCGGCAGCGGCCGGCCAGCGCTTCATCGGCACCGCCCTCGCCTGCAGAACACGAGGAGCAGGACACGAAGCCTGCTCCTCATCTGACGATTCCCCATCCCCGGGGAAGGCTACTTGGGCATGTTGGCCAGGGCGTGGTAGGCAGGTCGGAGGGACCAGTCGGGACGCACCACGCCGTACATGGACTGCTCGCAGCCAGCTCCGCAAACCGGAGCATAGTTGAGGTTCCAGAGGAACATGACGCCCATGTATCCCGAGGCCTTGCCAACTTGGTAGGACCGGACGAGGTAGTCGGACTGCTCCGCTTCCGTGTTGTCCTGCGCGAATTCCCACCCCGCGATGGGGGCGGCCGCGATCCCCTCGATGGAGGCCCATCCGAACTCCGTAGCCCAAAGCCGCTTGTTGCAGTCGCCGTACTTGCACATGATGTTGTGATACTGCTGGATCGTGCTGAGGAAGAACCAACTGCGGTGGCCGGTGGCGTTGAAGGTGTGGGTGGGGTCCAACGACCAGGTCTCCCACTGGGCATCAGGGGGGTTGTTGTACCCGGATGGGTGGACGCCGATGGCATCCGCGCACCCCTTCGCGCCCGCCTGATACATCTGCTCCAGGTAGATCGCATCGTCGATGGCGATGATCCCGTCGTTCCAGCCCGTCGGAGTCGGAGCCCCTGAGACAACGACCAAGCCGGGCGCCACGGCCTTGATGGACCGGTAGGAGCGGCAGAGAAGATCGACGTACTCCGACGCGCTCAGCGGGCGGCCGGTGTGCCATTCTCGCTGGAGGTTGGTCTCGTTCATCACCTCGATGGCGTGAATCCGATTCCCAAAGTGCACCGCCAGGTCCCGGACGAAATCGGCGTATAGGTTGTAGTCGTCGGGAGGCCCCGCCTCGCCCGTGACGCTGCGGGACCATGGGGGGGCTGCCACCACGCTGAAGAGAATCTTCAGCCCGGCTCCGGATATGGCGTTCACCCCCTCCTCCAGGCCGAAGGCGTTCCAGTTCCTCTGACCCTGCGCCGGCTCGATCCAGTCCCAGCGCACCTGGATCTTGACCCAGCGGAAGCCCATCCCCTGGATCGAGCTCACCAGCTGGCCTAGATTCTGCTGATAGGGATGGACCTGGACTCCGTAGTCGAACCCCGTCCCGGGCGGCGCCGGCACCTGGACCACGGGCGCGGGCGCCGTCGGCTGAGGGCGCGGGGTCGGAGTTGGCGTGGGCACCGGGGTGGGGGTGGCCACCAACAGCGCCACGGCCTCGCTTCCCACCAGCGGTGTCTGGCCGCCGTCGTCGGAGATGAAGTACGAGATCGAATACTCCCCTCCCAAGGCCGTGCCCCAGGTGAATGCTGGGTCCGACGGCTCCGCCAGGTCGCTCCGGATGAGGAGCCCCGCGGCGTTCTCCACCTGCCACACCACTGCGAACTCGCTCTCGATCGGACTCGGCGCCGCGTCCCGGTAGGCGTACAGGCTCTCCCAGATACGAGGATCGTTCCCCGGAGTCAGCAGTCCCGAAACGGTAGCGCCGCCCAGGCGGAAGGCCTGCGCCTGGGCCAGCCTCAGTCCGGCGCTCTCCCCGTTCCGGATGGTGACGGTGTGGTTCCCCAGAGCATCCTGGTAGTGGAAACGAAAGGCCAAGAGCTGATCGTCGAAGCCGAGCGACGAAAGGCCCGGTGACGAAAACTCTGCCAGAACCTCCTCGCCCGGCGTGACGAGCTCATCGGAAAGAGAGATCTTCCCTCCCAGCAGCGCCAACGCATCTTCGTACGAGAGAGCGGAGGATTCTCCCCCCACCCGATCCCCAGCGAAGGCGGAGATCTCCAATTGAATCTTGTAGCGGTCCACCTGGCCGACGGCGTAGGAGAGCAGAGCCTCCAGCCCACCGGGGGACGCATCGGCGCCAACTGCGGGAAGCACGAACCGGTCCACGGCCTCGCCGAGGGCTTCCCAGTCGTATCCGCCTGTTTCCCAGCGATCGTCCGCCACCTGGCGCGGTGGCTCCACCCGGACTCCCAGAATCTTCCGCTCGGCTCCCAGTCCTTCCGCCAGCGCCGCCACGAAGTTGGAGAACTCTGTCGCCAGCTCCTGGGAAACACCACGGTAGTCGATCTGAAGGCCGGCGTACCCACCGCCCACCACCAGCCCCAGCACCTCCTCCACGTGCCGCTGAAGCAGGTCGGGTCTGACGAGGATGTTGTTGGTGAGGTCGTCTCGAACCTGCCCCTCCCGCCAGTTAGCCAGAACGGGAAGGATGCGCGGCCCCTCAGGGACGGATGGCGCGGTCAGGAGCGAAGGCTCGGAGGCCACGGTTGGATCTCCGCTCACTCCGTCGTTCTCCACGAAGATGCCAGCCGACTCCACCCACGCCAGACCCTCCAATTCCGCGGGGTCCAGCTCATCGCCATCCAGCCGCCGGACCCCCACGGACGGAGTCAGAGGCGCCGATTGCACGACCAGAACGGCCTCCGGCAGGTGGTCCAGGCGCGTCTCCAGAACATCCTCCTCGGGGATGAGCGTTCGAGGCAGCCACCGCCAGCCGCCCATCTCCCAGGCATACAGATCCAGCGCAGACACGGGCTCCGCGTCGTTGGGGATCGGAATGGTCAGAATGACCGCGCCCGGTGCGGGACCGAAGGAGGACAGTGTGTACAGAGGGCTCCTTGGCTCCAGCCATTCGGGAAGGGAGTCCCCTGCGGCCTCGAATCCCACTGCTCGGCCCTCCACGAAATCAATCTGCGGGATGGACGTCATTCGGACCCGAGCCCCACCCGCCTGGAGCCCCTCTGCCAGCACCGTGAGCTGGGTGCCGTCGGGATCCACTACCGAGCCCCCCTCTGCTCCGATCGCGGTGTACCCGGCTGCCAGCACACGCTCCACCACAGAGATCGGAGGCAGTACCAGCGCCAACCCGACCAGCGAAGGGAACACCACCAAGTTGACGATCTGACGGGTGCGATCCCACGCCGCCACCTGTGCCTGAATCCTCCTCCACCAAGAGCCCAAGGCTTGCATCCTCCTCGTGAATACGCCGGACCGATCCCGGGCAAACGCGGCGATTATATCCAGGCGCTCTCGGGGGTGTCAACGGCTTAGGCAAGGAGACGTTCCTCTGCCGCCAGGCGCCCGCGCCGCATGAAACTTTGGCTTGGGAATCACTCTGGGGCTATAATCGCCGCCTGGGCCGTCCGAGGAGTTCCCGCTGGAGATCACCTGGTACGTCGACCGCTGTTTCCGCCTAAGGGATCGCAACGGCGTGGTCATCACGGATCCTCCTCCCCGCCTTCCGAGAGTCCGCGCCGACGTCGTCACTTTGACCCGACCCCGCGAGGGCAAGACGACCGGGTTGAGGGGCCAACCGGTTCTGATCGACGGTCCGGGTGAGTACGAGGTCAAAGGGATCTTCGTCACCGGAATCGCCGTACCTCCCAGTCCCAACCGAAACCGGAAGAAGACGAAGACCGAAACGGCAACGCTCTATCTGTTCGCGTTCGACACGCTCAACGTATGCCATCTCGGTGCCCTGGACCGGGTTCCCTCATCCTCCCAAATCGAGGAGCTGACCAACATCGATGTCCTACTGGTACCCATCGGAGGCCAAGAGACCCTGGGCGCCGCCCAGGCGTCCGAGATGATCAGCCTGCTAGAGCCCCGGGTGGTGATCCCCATGGCCTACTCGGTTCCCGACAAGGACGCCGCGCTGGACAGGTTCCTCAAGGTGACCGGGGCCACCCCCGCGGAGCCCGAGGAGATCCTGCGGATCACGCGTTCCCGGCTGCCGGACGAGACCCAGGTCGCCCTCCTCGCTCCGAGGTCCTAGCGCAACTGGACAGCAAGGGCCCCGCCCCAGACGTTCGGACCTGGCGAGCCTACCCCAGAGACGGGACGTTCTGTTCGGCCGGCCCGCACAGCCCTTCGTGGACAGGCGCACGGGATGACGAAAAGGATTAGTGACGGCCTCAGGCTGCGGGGCCGCCGGTTCGTCTGGGGCAGGCGGACCTACATCATGGGCATCGTGAACGTGACGCCTGACTCGTTTTCCGGTGACGGCTTGGCTGACTCCCCAGAGGGGGCAGTGGCCCTGGCCGGCCAGATGGCCGACGAGGGCGCCGACCTCGTCGACGTGGGCGGGGAATCCACCCGTCCTGGCTCAGAGCCCATCTCGGCCGAGGAGGAACAGGACCGGATCCTGCCGGTCATCGAGGGCATACGGCAGGAGACCGATCTCCCCATCTCCGTCGACACCTACAAGGCCGAGGTCGCGGCAGCCGCCTTGGACGCCGGAGCCGATCTGGTGAACGACGTGTGGGGCCTGCGCATGCACCCGAAGATGGCCTCGTTGGTGGCAAAGCGTGAGGTCCCCTTGATCCTGATGCACAACCGGAGCCAACCCAAGAACGCGGCCCAGTCCGAGCGGCTGGGAGGCCGCTACCTAGAGATCGCCTACGATGAGTTGATGGGCGACATCCAGCGCGAACTGATTCACAGCATCGGCCTGGCCCGTGATGCCGGAGTTAGGGCGGACATGATCATTGTCGACCCCGGAATCGGATTCGGGAAGACGGTGGGCCAGAACCTAGAACTCGTCGATCGACTGGGAGAACTCAGATCGCTCGGGCATCCGGTCCTGGTGGGCCCCTCCCGGAAGTCCTTCATCGGGTACACCCTGGACCTGCCTCCGGAGGATCGGCTGGAGGGATCGGCAGCGGCGGTGGCGCTGGCGATCGACCGGGGCGCCGATATCGTACGGGTCCACGATGTCGCGCCCATGGTCCGAGTGGCCCGCATGACGGACGCAATCGTTCGTCGACATATGGAGGTGACCCCTTGAAAGAGGCAGTGGCGTCCGACGCCTACCGGAAGACCGTTCTGGAGAATGGGCTCCGCGTCATCACCGCCGAGCTTCCCCATACCCGCTCGGTCAGCATCGGCTTCTTCATCGGGGTGGGGTCCCGCTATGAGAAGGATTCGGTCGGCGGAATCTCCCATTTCCTGGAGCACATGCTCTTCAAGGGGACCGAGCGGAGACCCACATCCGAAGCGATCTCAGCCGCTGTGGAAGGGGTGGGCGGGGTCTTCAACGCCAACACCGGCAAGGAGGTCACTACCTACTGGGCCAAGGTGCCAGCCGGCCGAAGGTCTCTAGCGGTCGACGTGCTGGTGGATATGCTGCAGCACTCCAAGATCGAACCCGAGGAGCTGGAGCGTGAGCGGAGGGTGATCATCGAGGAGATTAACATGATCCTCGACGATCCTGATGACTGGGCGGGGCTGCTCATCGGCGAGCTCCTCTGGCCCGACCATCCGCTGGGCCGCGAGGTGATCGGGACCAAGGACTCGATCTCCTCCATCGACCGAGAGACCGTGGTGGATTACCTGTCCCGCACGTACCAGCCATCGGGCACAGTGGTCTGCATGGCGGGCCGGGTCGAGCACGCGGAGGTGGTCGGGGAGATTCAGAACGAGCTGAGCGGATGGGAGTCCGAGGACCGACCGGGATTCCAGCCCCTGGCCGACGGGCAGGACGAGCCGCGCGTTCGCGTGGGGACCAAGGATACCGAGCAGGCCCACGTGATCCTCAGCCTTCACGGCATCCCGCGCAAGCACCCAGACCGATTCGCGCTGCGCATTATGAACTCGGTGCTGGGGGAGGGAATGAGCTCCCGTCTCTTTCTAGAGGTCCGCGAGCGCCGGGGGCTCGCCTACAGCGTTCACTCCTATGTGAGCCACCTGACCGACGCAGGCAGCATCGGGGTCCGAGCCGGGGTGAACCCCGATCGCCTCGACCTCGCCCTGGAAGCGATCCTGCGCCAACTCGGGCGGCTCCGCAGCGAACCGGTCCCCGCCACCGAATTGGAGAAGGCCCGCGAGTACGTGAAGGGCCGACTCGAGCTCCAAATGGAGGATACCCTGTCGGTCGCGGGCTGGCTGGGTCAACAGGAGATCCTCGACGACAGGATCCTGACACTGGATGAGGTGATCGCATCCCTTGACGTTGTCTCCGCCGACGATGTGCAGAGGGTGGCCCACGAGCTCCTCCTGCCCGAGAAGCTCAACCTGGCTGTGGTGGGTCCCTTCCCTGAGACCGACGCCGAGCGGCTGAAGGGGCTTCTGACCCTCTGACCCCGCGCCTACCTAGCCTCGGCCCGGTTCCTGCCCGTAGCCCATGCGTCACACAGAGGACTCCGTGATCCGCCGCTGTTTCGGCGACGGGGACCCCCTGATGGAGACCTACCACGACTCCGAGTGGGGAACTCCGGTCCACGGGGATAGGCGGCTCTTTGAGGCGCTGACCCTCCAGACGTTCCAGGCCGGTCTCTCCTGGCGGACGATCCTGCACAAACGCGATGGCTTCCGCACCGCCTTCCACGGGTTCGTCCCACAGACGGTGGCACGATTCAACGAGGCCAAACGGGCCCGCCTGCTCGCCGACCCCGGGATCGTTCGGAACCGACAGAAGATCGAAGCCGCGGTCAGCAATGCTCAAGCCGTCATGGGGTTGCAGGAAGAGATGGGTTCCCTGGACCGCTACCTTTGGGGGTTCACGGGAGGCCGGACTCTTCGCTCCCCTGCCCGTCAGACCTTGGAGGAGATTCCCACCCAGACCGCTGCCTCCGAAGCCATGGCCCACGATCTGAAGTCACGAGGCCTACGGCTTGTGGGGCCAACGGTTTGCTACGCCCTGATGCAGGCCGTGGGGATGGTGGACGACCACCTCGCTTGGTGCTTCCGGCGTCGCGCAGTGCCCCGAGACGCCTAGCCGGGCAACTCCGACGCGGCCGCGCCCCGGCTAGCGTGCCGGAAGCACGGCGGTGAATCGGGTGCCCTCACCGAGGCGGCTCCACGCCTCCAGGCGGCCACCGTGCGCCTCGACGATCTCCTTGGCGATGGCCAATCCCAGTCCGGCGCCGGAACCCTTGGTGCGCGATTTCTCCACGCGGTAGAAGCGGTCAAAGACGTGCGGAAGATCTTCCTGAGGGATCCCTGGTCCGCTGTCGGCCACGGTGACGCGCACCTCCTCGGAATCGGCGGTCGCAGACAGCCCTATCTCACCGCCCACAGGAGTGTATTTGAGAGCATTGTCCAGCAGGTTGGAAAACACCTGAGTCAGACGGTCCGGGTCTCCCCGTACTCCAAGCGCCTTCCCGACGTTCGGGAGGAATTGGATCCCCTTCTCCTCAGCCCTTGACCGGTAGGTCTCCACCACGCTACCCAGAAGGGCCGACAGGTCGATCGGCTTGAGCTCCATGGCAACGCCCGCATCGAATCGCGCCAGATCTAGGAGGTCCCGCACCATTCCCTCCATGCGCGCGGCCTCCCCACGGATCACCTGGGCGGCCTTCTCCGTCGCCTCCCGCCCCTCGGCCGCTCCGTCCAAGATCGCCTGGGAGAACCCTTGGATAGAGGTCAGGGGCGTCTTGAGGTCGTGCGAGATGTTGGCCAGGAAATCCCGCTGCGCCTGCCGACTGCGCCGCACCTCTTGTGCCATGGTCCGGAAGGCTGCGGAGAGCCGTCCCACCTCGCCGTCACCGGTCGTGGGAACCGCTGGATCGTAGTCGCCCCGGGCGATGGCCTCCGAGGCGTGGGTCAGGGCCCTGAGGGGACCGGCCACGGATCGGGCAAGCACCACCCCGATCGACACCGCAACCACCAGGGCGAGAACCCCGGCCCAAGCCAGCCGGAGGATGAGATCGACCGCGGGGCCGGCCAAAAGCCCCGCGGAAGTGGCCAGCGCCACAAACCGGATCTCCCCACCGAGCCTCCCGGGAACGGGGAGCAGCGAGAGGATCAGTTCCTCCCCACCGCTGGTCGTGTATCGATCGGTGTGAGCCACCCGCGAGTTCTCCAGAATCAGCCGAGGGAGGATCCGGAATCTCTCTCCCTCCAGGCTGTCATCTCTCTCACTGTCACCGACCACGGTTCCGGTCCGATCGAGGAGCAGAAGCCTGACTCCCTCCTGGCGGGCCACCTGGCCCAAGAGCTCGTCGAGCGCCCGATCCGAGGCCTCCCCCCGCAGTTCGAGAGCCAGTCGGAATGCCAGCGAGTTGCTCCGCGATCCCAGCCGGGCGAACAGGATCTGATCCTGATACTCGCGCAGCAGCAGCAACAGAGACAGGCCGGCGAGGACGAGAGCCAAGATCACCACCAGCGTGTGCGATACGATGAGGCGGGACCGGAGGTCGCCCATTCAAACCTCCGCTAGCCGGTACCCCACGCCACGGACCGTCTGGATCTGAACGCGGGCAGGCGCGAGGTGCCTGCGCAGCTGAGAAACGTGAACGTCCACGGTACGGGAGCCACCGTAGTAGTCGTACCCCCAGGCGCGATCCAGGAGTTGCTCACGGGTGAGGACCATCCCGGCGTGCTCAGCCAACACCCACAGAAGCTCATGCTCCTGCTTGGTCAGGTCGAGCAGCCGATCGCCCACTCGGGCCTCGCGGCGCCGGCCATCGACCACCAGATCCCCCACCTCGATGCGATCAGGAGCTTCTCCACGGAGCTGCGCGCGTCGCAGGACGGCGCGCACTCGCGCCACAAGCTCCCGAGGATTGAAGGGTTTGACCACGTAGTCGTCGGCACCCATCTCCAGTCCTGCCACCCTGTCCACCTCGTCGCCGCGGGCGGTGAGCATGATTATCGGGACATCAGATTCCGCCCGCACCCGCCGGCACACCTCCCAGCCGTCCATCTCTGGCATCATGAGATCGAGGACGATGAGATCCGGCCTGTCGCTCTTCCAGACCTTCAACGCCTCCGCACCATCGCCAGCCGTCAGGACCTCGTACCCTTCCCGTGACAGGTACAGGTTGGCCAGCTCCACGATGTTGGCCTCGTCGTCCACTACCAGAACTTGCGTCATGCCGTGTCCACCGGGGCGGTTTCCATTATCGAGACCGGTCTGCGACCGGGCAAGCTACCGGCCGACAAGCGCTAAAATAGGTGTCAGATGCACACGAACATGACATCCCTTGTCGGGGGAACTCCGTGAGCCGGCGCTCGACGCTGCTGCTCGGTCTCTTCCTGATGCTCTTGGTTGGAGGGGCGAAGAGTTCGACGGTGCCGCCCTGGGCCGAGCTACCCTATCAGGTGAACCTTCACGCCAAACCGCACCTGTTCAACTGGGCGGGCTATGAGTTCCGAACGCTCTCCGGCAAGCTCGCCGGGCTGCTCCGGGGAGAGGAGGATCCGGAGTCGGTTCGGCGCTACTTCCAGGTCACCTTGGACCTCAGAGTCCTGGAGGAGAGGATCCGTCGTCGCATCGCCGAGTCCCCCGGATCTGATCTAGCCGACCTTGAGACGCGCGCGGAAGATCTACGAGCCCAGCGTCTGGCGCTCGAGGAGCCGGCCGAGACCACCCTCCAGAGCCAGGTAGCGGATGCTCTGTTCGACCTCGGAATCAGTGGCCCCGTCCCCCTTCCCGGCCGGCGTGTGTTCCCGCCCGTACTCTTCGAGCTTCAGCAGCCGCCCGACCTCCTTGTGGTGTCCCCGCGCGATCGGATCGACTCGCTGCTACGGACCTCGCTGGATCCCGACCTGTCGGCGGCGACGGTGGAATCGCTTGAGGACCGGGTGGACGACCTGGACGTTTCGTCCCTGGTCGTCCCCACCGGTGGAATGGCCGCCTATCCGACGGTGATCCCAGACACCTCCAGTCTCGATCATGTTCTGGGCGCTGTGATTCATGAGTGGGTGCACAACCTGCTGTTCTTCTACCCGCTGGGCCAACACTATTTCGACAGCCAGGAGATGATCACCCTCAACGAGACACTGGCCACCATGGTGGAGCAGGAGGTGTCCCTGGTGGTGGCATCCCAGCACTACCCGGCTCTTCACGGGCGGCTCTTGGAGGCCCAACGTCGGGCCTCGATGGAGGTCACTCCCCCGCCTTCCGACACCAAGACAGAAGGGGAGTTCCGATTCGACGCCTTCATGCGCGAGACGCGTCTCAACGTGGATCTGCTGCTGGAGGAGGGGAAAATCGAGGAGGCCGAAATCTACATGGAGGAGCGGCGGGTGGAGCTGCTGGAGCACGGGGTCTTCGTTCGCAAGCTCAACCAAGCGTACTTCGCCTTTCACGGCTCCTACGCGACCGGCCCAGAGGCCACGAGCCCCATCGGAGACCAGCTCATGGCGCTCCGCAACCGCAGTCCCACCCTTTCCGACTTCCTCTTCTCGGTTGCGCAGATGGACGACCCAGAGGATCTCCTCGACGCCCTGTCGGCACCATCGACATAGCGCGCACGGGTCTCCATGTTCGTGCATCGCATGTGGCTGGTCAGCGATGTAGGATGGAACGCCACCGTGCTGCAAGGCGGAGTCTTCGCATCACAAGAAAGAGAGAGAGAGAATGACCGAGCCCACCTTCGACGTGAATGCGGCTCACTGGTGGTTCGGCGTCGCATTGAACAATCGGGCCTGGGACCTTCTCGAAGCAGCAGAGCGAGACGAGATCGAAACGGGGGAGATGGTCTCTGCAGCGCATGCATCACGGTACCACTGGCTCCAGGTGGGCACTGTAGCCAACCACGCGCGGGGAGAATGCCTCGTCGCCAACGTCTATTCGGCCATCGGAGAGGGAGGACTCGCCGCGAAGTACGCCGAACGATGCATCCAGCTGACCGAGTCCCATTCCGAGGAGATGGCCGACTGGGACCACCCGTTTGCCTACGACGCCCTGGCCCGGGCCCTTGCTGCCGCGGGTCGCGCGGATGAGGCCAGGGGCATCCAGGCAAAGGCCCAGCGATCCGCGGATCGCATCGCCGATCCAGAGGACAGAGAGGTGCTCGATCGGTGGTTCGCCAGTGGCACTTGGCACGGCCTCGACTAGCCCAGCCCCTGGACTGGACCTGCCCCCTGTAGGAACTCTGACCGCGGCATGATCGAGCCGGAGGATTGCCCGCCTTCCGCTGGCGGAGCATCGTACATCGATCGCCTCCGCAGACGGATAGGAGGTGGGAGACTGATCGTTCCAGCGCAGGACTGGGCCCAGTACCAGGGGCGTGTGGTTGTCGAGTAGGGGCGAGCCTAGCAGGGCCATGGCGATAGCCAGGGCGGCCGAAGGAGAAGGGCGGAAGCGGCGGCCCGCAGCCACCTAGCCTCAGGAGCAGAAGGTCTAGAGGGAGAGAAGAATGTCAGAGGCCCAGGTCGAACGTGGAGTAGCGAACGTTGGCAATGCCGAAATCTACTATGAGACGGCGGGCTCGGGGCGACCCTTCGTCATGCTTTACGCTGGGGTGGCCGATAGCGATCAGAGGAATTCCAGCGCATCCTCAGGGCCTTTCTAGACGACCTTGAGGTCTGAGTCCGTGCAGGTAATTACATCCGGGCGGCCAGTATCTGAGTGCAGCCACCTGGGAGGGAGCGCGCGACTCCGTTGGGAATTGCCGCGCAGAGCCGATCCCCTACGACAAAGAGGGGTAGGTCGCTCGAGGCAAATTGGCCGGCTGGCGCATCCCGTGCCGCCGGTCCATCCGGTGACGGGCAGCTAGGCTGCTTGGTCCCCTTGTGTAGGAGGAGCCGGGCCCGCGTCGTACCCAGCCGGCATCAGAGACCGGACCTTCAGCTCCGCCTCGTCCAGGAGCTTGGTGCAGTAGCCAACCAGATCCATCGCCCGCTCGAACAGAGCCAGCGATTCATCCAGGGGGAGTTCCCCGGCATCCAACTTCTGCACCGTTTGTTCAAGCTCGCGGAAAGCCTCTTCAAACGATAGGTCAGGCTCACCCATTCTCCTGGCCCCTGTCTTCTTCCACGCCCGACTCCTGCACCGAGGCCGGGATCTTCCCGTCAGCAACCTGGATCTCGACAGGGTCTCCCGGTGCCACTTGCCTTGTCCGTCTCACCACCACTCCGGTCTCCACGAGTCTCGTTATGGAGTAGCCTCTCGACAGGGTAGCTTGCGGGTCCAGAGTGGCGAGCTGGAGTCTGCGCCCCTCGAGCCGCTCCCTCTTCAGCGCGGCGAGTGCGTGCCAGCGACCGACGGCTAGTGGGCTCAGCTCGTCCAATCGCTGCCGACCGGCGTCTACCCGAGCCTGGGGAGAGAGGCGAAGCGATGATGCGGCCAGGCCCGTGAGGGCCGCCTGGGCGGTCGACAGTTGGCCGCGCGCCGCTTGAGTCGCGGACAGGGCTGCCGCCTGGATCCGCACCAGCAGATCAGCTCGGTCGGGCACGGCCAGCGCAGCGGCAGCGGTAGGCGTGGGTGCCCGCACGTCTGCGACGAAGTCAGCGATGGTGAAATCGGTCTCGTGGCCTACCCCCGTCACCACCGGCACCGTTGAGGTGTAGATGGCTCGGGCCACGACTTCCTCATTGAAGGGCCAGAGTTCTTCCAGCGAGCCTCCTCCGCGCGCCACGAGGATGACGTCGACGTTCTCCAGGGCGTTCAACTCCCCGATGCCCGCGGCGATCTCCTCCGCCGCGCCCTCCCCCTGGACCGAAGCCGGCGCCAGCACCACCTCCACCAAGGGATACCGTTGACCGATCACGCGCAAGATGTCTTGGTAGGCAGCCGCTTGCGGAGAGGTCACGACCCCAAGAACTCGGGGAAGGTCCGGAAGGGGCCGCTTTCTAGCCTCCTCGAACAGCCCCTGGGAGGCCAACTTCTCCTTCAGCTGCTCGAAGCGGAGGTGGAGGGTCCCCACCCCTGCCGGCTGTAGGAAATCGACGTAGAACTGATAGGTCCCCCGCGTCTCATAGACGGAGATGTATCCGTGCAGGAGGTACGCCTGGCCATCCTCGGGGAGCGTGGACTGCAACTCCGCTTGGGATCGCCATAGGACACAGCGGATGCTGGCGGACTCGTCCTTCAGGGTGAAGTAGTGGTGGCCCGCCTGGGACCGCACGGAGTTGGAGGCCTCCCCCTGAATCCAAAGGTCCCGCAGGAGATCGTCCGACTCGAAGACGTGCCGGATGTAGCGGGTGGCCTCGGCGACTGTCAGAACTACAGAGGGGAGGGACGGAGTCTGCAAACCGATCTCCTGAGCAGGATCAGGCGATTATAGAACCCGGCCCCGAGGCCGGTCAACGCCGGTACCGTTGGACTATTGTTCCGACCCAGAGCCCCTTCTAGAATCGTGGTGCAAGGATCGTCGTTCGCGAAGAAAGAAGATGAGGAAGTTCCTGGCCTTCTTGGTCGCGGGCCTGCTGGTGGTTCTGATACCCGTCACCCTGTACACGTTCAACCTGCATCGGGTCCTCCTGAGACCCGACATCTACAGAGAGGTGTTGGCCAGCGACCGAGTGTATCAGGCGTTGATTGATTTCCTGGGAGACACAGCGGCCGGACTCATCGAGGACCAGGGAGGCGGCATCCGCGTGGCCTCCGCGGACCTGGACGAGCTGAGAGGCCTGGCATCGGATGCGCTGTCCCCAGACTGGTACGAGTCCCAGGTTCAGACGAATGTGGATGCCTTCCTCGCCTGGCTGGACTCCGATCGGCCTGTGCCTGATCTTGTGATCAACCTGCGTGAGGTCAAACCCCGGCTGGTGCCCGTCTTTCGACACGCAGTGCTCCTCCAATGGGAGGATCTGCCTCCCTGTTCCGGAGACGGACCGCCTCTCTTGGACGAGGGCGGGGCCCCGGTGTGCCGACCGCCCGGAATGAGCCTGCAGCGGTTCCTGTCTCTGGCCGGAATTGCCCTGGACGCAGAGATTGCGGAGGGGCTGCGACAGGTTCCCGATCGAGTGACCTTTGGCGATCTGCTGTCCGACGCTCGGGATGAGGAAGCGCGGGAGCTCGAGGCGGTCCTGCAGAGCATCCGCACGGTCCTCAACCTGGTCCGGCTCGGAAGCCTCGTCCTCCTGGGCGGCACGGCCCTGACCCTGGCGATCCTGGCCCTCCTCGCGGGCACATCGGCTCCCTCTCTCCTGGGATGGACCGGAGGTACCCTTCTGGCGGGCGGTCTCGCATCGGCCATCCCGGCGCTTGCTGCGCCGACCCTGCTGGACCGCGTCGTGGCCTCGGTAGCCCGGAGCGGAGGTGCGCAAGGTCGAGCGGCTGAGGAACTGATCGAGACGTCCCTAGCTCCCCTGGCCGAGGCGCTGGTTTCCTCGGTGGTCAGCCAGAGCCTGGTGGTGGCCGCGGTGGGAGCCGTAGCCTTCACCGGGGGGATCGTCTTGTGGCTCCTGCCGCGTTCGACCGCCCCGGCACCCAGCCCGGCTGGCGATGCTGAGCCGGAGCCGTCCAGCTAGCCGATCCTAGAAGCTCAGACCCCCCTCTTCTCAGGCCCGAGTAAGGTACTCCCCAGTCCTGGTATCCACCCGGACCACATCCCCCTCCTCCACAAATAGAGGGACCTGAACCTCGAGTCCGGTCTCCAGCATCGCCTTCTTGGTGGTGCCTGTAGCGGTGTCGCCCTTCACGCCGGGCTCGGTGCCAGCTACGGAGAGATCCACCGTGGTGGGAAACTCTACCTCCACAGGGGTCGACTCATGCATGGAGATGGAGAGCTCCTGGCCTTCCTTGAGAAACAGGATCCTATCGCCCAGAACCCCCGCGCTCAGGCTCGGCTGGTCGTAGGTCTGGGTGTCCATGAAGTAGAGGAGGTCTCCGTCTCGGTACAAGTACTGAACCTGCCGACTCTCCAGTCTGACATCCTGGAACCGCTCTTCCGAGCCGAAGGTCCGCTCCACGGTGGCACCCGTCTCAAGATTGCGGAGCGTGCTCCGCACGCGGGCGGCCCCGCGGCCGATGTAGGAGTGTTGGAAGTCCAGAACGCGGTAGAGGGCACCCTCGAACTCAATGACGGTCCCCTTGCGGAATTCGTTGGCGGTGATCACTGGGTCGCCTCCACCTTGTGGTCCGCCCTCGACGCACGGTTCGCCTCCGCGGCACCGACAAAGTCGCGGAACAGCGGATGGGGCCGCTGCGGCCGAGACTTGAATTCAGGATGGAACTGCGATCCGACCATCCAGGGGTGATCTGCGATCTCAGCAATCTCCACCAGCCTCCCGTCCGGGGATGTGCCGCTGACCTGAAGTCCGGCACCTTCCAGAGCCTCCCGGTATCGGTTGTTGACCTCATAGCGGTGACGTCTGCGCTCGCTGATGAGGTAGCCGTTGCCTCCCGCTCCGTCTCGGCCGTCCGCAAAGCCATAGGCGCGAGCCGCCCGAGTGTCGGCCGCTACCTGGCAAGGGATGGCCCCGAGCCGCATCGTCGCGCCCTTTTCAGTGAGGTGCCGCTGCTCGGGCAGGAGGTCGATGACAGGATATGGGGTCTCAGGGTCAAACTCGCTGCTGTTGGCGCGCTCGTCGTCCATGGCGGTACGGGCCAGCTCGATGATCATGACCTGCATGCCCAGACACAGCCCCAGGTACGGCACCCCGCTCTCCCGAGCGAAGCGCGCCGCCATGATCTTGCCCTCGATCCCACGGGCGTCGAACCCACCGGGCACGACGATCCCGTCAGCGGCTCGCAGCCGGTCCCACCCCTCGCCCCGCTCCAGGTCCTCGGCATGGATCCACAGGATCTCCAGGGCCCGATCGTGGTAGAGGGCAGCGTGGGTCAGGGCCTCCCGGACACTGATGTAGGAGTCGGGGAGTCCCACGTACTTTCCGACGATCGCCACCCGCACAGGCTCCTTGGGGCGAAGCAGCTGCTCCACCATCTTCCGCCATCCCGCCAGGTCGTGCCGTCTGGGGCTCAGCTGGATCTTCTCCAGGATCTGATCCCCCAGCCCGGCGTCCTCCAGGACCAGGGGCACCTGATAGATCACCGGCACTGTTTCCAGCGGGATCACCGCTTGGGCCTCCACATCGCAGAAGAGGGCCACCTTCTCCTGAATCGGGATATGCACCGGGCGGTCCGATCGGCAGATTATGAAGTCCGGCTGGATCCCGATGCCCCGCAGCTCCTTCACGCTGTGCTGGGTGGGCTTCGTCTTCAGCTCGCCTGTGGCTTCGATATAGGGCAGGAAGGTGATGTGGACGAAGAGAACGTTCTCCGGTCCCTCGTCGACACGCAACTGCCGGATCGCCTCCAAGAAGGGCAGTCCCTCGATGTCTCCGACCGTGCCGCCCACCTCGCTTATCACCACCTGGGCGCCTGTCTTTTCTGCCACCCTTCGGATCACGGCCTTGATCTCGTCCGTGATATGCGGAACAACCTGGATCGTCCCGCCCAGGAAGTCCCCCCGCCGTTCTCTGCCGATCACCGCCTGGTACACCTGGCCGGTGGTCACGTTGGAGGCGCTGGTGAGATTCTCGTCGATGAACCGCTCGTAGTGGCCCAGATCCAGATCGGTCTCGGCGCCATCCTCCAGAACGAACACTTCCCCGTGCTGGTAGGGAGACATGGTGCCGGGATCCACGTTGATGTAGGGATCGAGCTTCTGGATCACGACGGACAGCCCCCGGCTCTTCAGCAATCGGCCGAGAGACGCCGCGACCACTCCCTTCCCGACCGACGAGACTACCCCGCCGGTGCAGAAGATGTACTTGGTCATATCCTCAGCCATCCTCGATTCCCATCCCCGTGTGAGGCCGGCTCGCCGCAGCGCAGGTCCCGCCACAGCAGAAACACGGAGGCGGGGCCTCCGTGTCCAGAATCGCCGGTGTTCTGCGGTCGGAGTTTCGCGTCCCCATGCGGCCAGGGACCAGCCCCACGGGACTTGAGGGTATCACATTCCCTGTCCCGGTTCAAGGTGACCTGTACCGGCGCTTGCCCCTCATGACCCCGTCTCTGTACGTCTCCGCGGACGGGGCCGGCGCGGTTCCGGCCGAATGGCCCCATTCAGGATTCCCAGGCACCGCTCAAGACAGAATTGCCCCACCCAGGACAGCGGTCAGAAAGGGGAACCGCCAGCAGCGATGAGCAGCACAAGTCGGTGCGCTGAGCGGGCGTCGATCGAGCGCTAAGCGGGGCGGGGCTCCCCGGGACCCGGCGACCGGGCACAGTGCTCGATGACCTCGCCGCCCCGGGCGAACCAGACGTCGCCCCGCTCCTGGATCTCCGTGATGAAGCCTTCGAGAACGGCCAGCCGGTGGCCTCGACCCGAGATCTGGGGGTGGCAGACCAACACGAAGCACCCGCCGGAAGCGTAGTACGCCTCGAACTCAGCCTTCCAGATACGATAGGGCCTGCCGGGATCGGCCATCCCGACACGGTAGGATGGAACTAGGTTGTAGTAGTAGAAGGCCGCGTCGTCGAACAGCCAGTCCACCGGCAGCTCCCACAGCAAGGAGAGCCTGCCGTCTATCTTCAACTGGTAGGGCACCTCGTCCGCCATCAGGCTGGAGTCGTAGAGGAAGCCATATTCCTCCAGAAGCCGGAAGGTGTCTCGCGAGGGCTCCCAGGATGGCGTCCGGTACCCTTTCGGCTCGATGCCCCCTACCCGCTCCAGGGCCTCCAGCCCCCGCTCAATCTCCTCCCGCTGCTGGGGCTCGCTCTGGTCTAGCGGGCTGGCGTGGAGGTACCCGTGGTGACCGATCTCGTGGCCTCGCTCCAGGATTTGCCCCACCCGATCGGGGTGTTTCTCCGCCACATAGCCGGGCACGAAGAAGGTGGCCGGGATCTCCAGTCGATCCAGCATCTCCAGGATCCGTGGAAGTCCCACCCGTGCCCCGTAGGCCCCGCGGGAGACCTGCACCGGGTTGGGGTATTCAGACTCCGCTGTTCCCTCCAGGAAGAAGGTCTCGGCATCGAAGTCGAACCCTATCGCCGCAGCGCATTTCGCTCCGTAGGGCCATGTGATCCGATCCATTATGACTTCCTGCTCATCTCGCCCCACATATGAGTCAGCAAGAACGAACTCCGAAGTTGTCTGCCTCAGCGCACACGATCCGGCGCCGGATCTGTATTGCACATGCCGGGCACATCCTCGATGAGCACGTGCCTCTCGGAGAGGAGGGCGACCACCACGAGCTCCACCACGTCCTCCTTCCCCACCAGGACCCGACTGACGTTCTCCACCACCCGCGCCGCAGCCTGCTTGATCACGGGTTGCCTCCTTCCTCCACCGGCCGACCCATCTAGAATACCAGCCACCCAAATCCGGCTCCACAAGATGAAGGCCCACCAACCGGCTCTGGTTGAACCCCCGCGAGGCGGCCCCTAGAATGGCGCCGAGATGGCTCTCGACCGCTGGACCCGGGCCGCCGTGATTCTGGTTACCCTGGCGGCAGCGGTGTTCCTCCTAGAAAAGGCTTGGCTGGTGGGCGGCGCCTTCGCCGACATCCTCCTCATCTTCGCTCTGGCCTGGCTGGTGGCGTTCCTCCTCGATCCGGCGGTAGATCTCGTGGCGCGTCGGCTGGATCACACCTGGGCGACTATCTCAGTCTACCTCTCACTCGTGGCCGGCCTCATTCTGCTGGCGCTCCTCGTCACCCCTCTCCTCGTCGTCCAGCTCTCGCAGCTGCGGGAGGAGATCCCAGGAATCGTGGCCGACATGCCGAGCCTAATCGCCTTCTGGCAGAGCGAACTGGAGCGGATCGGGGTGGCCATCGACCTGCGCAGCCTCTTGGAGGAAGAGGGGCTGATCCCGCGCCTACAGACGCTCAGCGCCGATCTGCTGCAGGGCCTGCTGTCGGCTGTCGCCACCGTCCTCACCGTCGGCGTGAATCTGTTCCTGGTGGTGATCCTCAGCTTCTACATCACGATCGATCGCCACAGGGTTTCCGGGAGGGTCCAGCGCTACGTCCCGACGCACCTGCACGACGAGCTCTCCTTCTTCACCTCCACCATCGATCGCGTCTTCGGGGGCTTTGTCCGGGGACAGGTGATCCAGGCCTTGATCTTCTCCGCAGGAGTGCTGATTGTCGCCTGGATCTTCGGGCTGGGGGTTGCCATCCTGCTGAGCCTGCTCTCGGCGGTGCTGATGCTCATCCCTTTGGTGGGCCTGCCTCTGGCCCTGGTGCCTCCCATCCTCGTGGCTTTCCCTCAGTCGGCGGGAACGGCGTTCTGGGTCGGGGCGATCCTCCTGATCTACCAGCAGGCGATCGTGAACCTCTTGATGCCCCGCATCCTCAGCAGCGCCGTGGGCATCCACCCCCTGCTGATCTTCGCGGCGCTCCTCGTGGGGATCAAGGTGGGCGGGATCTGGGGAGTGCTCTTCAGCATCCCCGTGGCCGCGGTGATCCACGCCACGGGGATCTACCTGTACGACCGGTTCGTAATGGGACGGCCGGTTGACGCCCAGACGGCACCCGCGAACCCCCCCTAGCACCACCGAAGCCGACCATACGGTCGGCTTCTCCGGAGTGCTCCTCCCAATCGGCCTCAGATCACCCCGAGTTCCCGACCCACGCTAGCGAAGGCCTGCAGGCCGGCATCCAGGTCGTCAGAAGAGTGGGCTGCCGAGATCATCACGCGGATCCGCGCCTTCCCCTGAGGAACGGTCGGATAGCCGATGCCCATGGCGAACACCCCCTCCTCGAACAGCCTTGATGAGAATGTCTGCGCCAGCTCCGCCTCCCCGAGCATCACCGGTGTGATGGGTGACTCCGTGCGCCCGGTGTCGAACCCCAGGGTCCGCATCTCCCCTTGAAATCGCTCGGTGTTCTCCCACAGCCGATCCACCAGCTCGGTGGAAGATTCCAAGAGATCCACCGCAGCGATACAGGCTGCCGTGTCGGCCGCCGTGACCGCGCTAGAGAAGAGGAACGGCCGGCCCCGCTGCCGGAGCCAGTCCACGATCGGCTGCCTGCCGGCGACGTAGCCGCCCACCACCCCAAATGCCTTGGACAGCGTCCCGACCTCCAGGTCGACTCGGCCGTGGAGCCCGAAGCGGTCAACGATCCCCCGCCCTCCGCGGCCCAGAACGCCCTCCCCATGGGCGTCATCGACCATGACCATGAGTCCGTGGAGCTCCGCAACGTCCACGATGGCGTCCAGCGGTGCCACGTCGCCATCCATGGAGAAGACGCCGTCCGTGATCACCATCCCTCGGCGGTATTCAGATTCGCCCTCCACCGCCTCGCGCAGACTCTCGGCATCGGCGTGACTGTAGCGAACGATCTTGGCACGAGACAGTCGGCAGCCGTCGATGATCGATGCATGGTTCAACTCGTCCGAGAACACCACGTCGTCTCGGCCCGCCATCGCCGGGATCGCTGCCAGATTGGCATTGAATCCGGACTGGAAGGAGATCGCGTCGTCCACTCCCTTGAAGCGGGCGAGCCGCCCCTCCAGCTGAAGATGGAGATCTAGGGTCCCGGCGATGGTGCGGACGGCCGCGGGCCCGACGCCGTGGGACTCGATGGCCTGCTGGGCCGCCTCCCGCAAGCTCGGGTGATTGGCGAGTCCCAGGTAGTTGTTGGAGCAGAAATTCAGTACCCGCCGCCCGTCGACGGTCAGCCAGGCCCCCTGCGGTGATTCGATCGTACGGACCGCGATGAAGAGCCCCTGCGAACGGAGGGCCCCGATCTCCTGATCCAACCAAGCAAGCCGGTCCTCGGTCATCTAGGCGGCCTCGCATTCAGGGCCTGGGTAGAGAACAACTTTCCCGCTATCGCCAGATGCCATGGTCTCCAGAGCAGCCTCGTACTCCTCCAGGGGGTAGCGGTGGGTGACCAATTCAGACAGGTCCACAGCCTGCGAGGCGAGAAGTCCGGACATCTGGTACCAGGTTTCCCACAGCCGCCGACCGATGATCCCATACGCCTTGGCGCCCTTGAAGACCAAATGCCTGTTGAAATCGAACTCCACGGGGCCGGACGAGAGTCCCAGGAGAGCTGCCTCCCCTCCCGGCTTGAGCAACCGGAATCCTTGATCGATGGCCGCTGCCGCGCCGGACATCTCCAGGAGAGCGTCCACCCCCGACCCGCCTGACGCCTCCCAGACGACCGATACCACATCCTCGCGCGCGGCATCGACAGCCATGTCTGCGCCCATCTTGCGGGCCAGGTCCAGCCGGTACGGGTAGAGATCGGAGGCATATATCTCCCGTGCGCCCAGGGCCCGCGCCACGGCGATGCTCATCAACCCCACCGGTCCACAGCCCGTCACCAGGACCCTCCTCGAGGAGAGATCCATGCTGAAGGCGGCATGAACGGCGTTTCCGAAGTTCTCCAAGAAGACCGCGATCTCCACCGGCAGGTCGGCTGGGTTGACCCATGCGTTCTGAGCTGGGAGGGAGATGTATTCGGCGAATCCCCCGTCGCGATCCACTCCGATGATCTGGGTGTTCGGACAGAGATGCTTTCTTCCAGTGAGACAGAATTCACAGGTGTTGTCGATGATGTGGCTCTCGGCCGACACGAAGGCCCCTAGGGGAGGGTCGGACACTCCCGATCCGAGTTCCACCACCTCCCCGCAGAGCTCATGGCCGATGATGACGGGCGGCCTCATCCTCTCGGCCGCCCACGAGTCCCAGCGCTGGATCTTGAGGTCGGTACCACACACCGAGGCAGCCCGTACGCGAATCAGCACCTCGTCGGGGCCTACGTCAGGGATCGGCGCACGGGCCAGCTCCAATCCGGGGCCAGGCTTCGGCTTGAGGAGGGCGAGCATCGTGTCAGCCATTGGCGGGTCCCCGACCGACCCGGGGGAGGGAACGAAATGCTAGCATCCGCCAGCAGAAGGGGTCAAGGCTCCCTTCGATTGCCCCGGCCCGCGTCGAAGCCTAGAATGCCCCCAATGCGGATATCAGGGCCGAGGGTCCTTGCGGGGTGGTTCGTAGGGCTCGGACTGGCGATCGCCGGTTGCGGCCCGAGCGGGCCTCCAACCCCGACAACGCCGCTCGCTACAGAAACGGCTCCCCCGGCTGAGGAGGACCCGCTAGCGTCCGCTCGCGAGCAGATGGTCAGCCAACAGATCGAAGCGCGAGGCGTCACCGACGAGAGGGTCCTGGCCGCTATGAGAAAGGTCCCGCGCCACGAGTTCGTTCCCGCCGAGTTCCGAGGCCACGCCTACGCTGATAGGCCGCTCCCCATCGGACTCGGCCAGACCATCTCACAACCCTACATGGTGGGGCTGATGACCGAGCTCCTCGAACTGAGTGCCGATGAGAAGGTCCTGGAGATCGGCACCGGATCAGGGTATCAGGCGGCGGTGCTGGCAGAGCTGACCGATCGCGTCTATACCGTGGAGATCATCCCAGAGCTGGGGATCTCCGCTGCGGAGCGGCTCGTGCGGCTTGGCTACGAAAAGGTCCGAGCAGAGATCAGGGACGGGTACTTCGGGTGGCGCGACCATGCCCCCTTCGATGCCATCATCGTGACCGCCGCCCCGGACCACGTGCCGCCGCCTCTCCTGGAGCAGATCGCGGATGGCGGTCGGATGGTGGTTCCCGTAGGCCCGGTGGGGGCATTCCAGACCCTCTGGCTCATCACCAGGACGGACGAGGACTTCCAGTACCGGAACATGGGTCTGGTCCAGTTCGTTCCTCTGACCGGGGGGCCGCCCGCAGCCAACAACTGATTCAAATCGCCCGTGGCCGGACGCTCGCTCGTCCCCCGCCGGTCACGCAGTTCACTCTGACCCTTCGACGATCGTGAGGAGATCGGCCAGCATCCCATAGGCCGTGGTGTCGACTCCCGATTCGTGCTGCACGACGGTGACTTGCCGCAGCACATCCATCCGGAGGGAGACGGCGCTCGAGGTCCCAGAAACGTGTGCCAGAAGGTCCTCTGAGGACACCTCCTCCGGCCCGACCTGAGCCCGGACCACTCCGTCGGCTCCCTCCGCCTGGCACACCAACTTTATGGTCCCCCCTCGCGCCATCGCTTCCCGGGCATCTTCCGGTCCCAAGTCCCGAATCCCCTTGCGCTCCACGTCGTCCGGCCTGAGATCGGCTCCCATCAGCACGTTGGTCAGGGCCACCGTCTTCAACGCCGCGTCCCAGCCGTCGATGTCCAACGAGGGGTCTCTCTCGGCAATGCCGATCTCCTGGGCTCGACCGATGGCCTCCTCTAGAGAGCGTCCCTCGGACATCAGCCCCAGGACGAAGTTGGTCGTCGAATTGAGTATTCCTCGGAACCCCACGATCCGGGCTCCTGGAAGGGTTCGAGCGGCCATACGAAAGATCGGGGCCCCGTCCATGACCGCGCTCTCGAAAAGGAATACCCGGCCCCGTTCCTGGGCCGCATCCGTAAGCCGCCGGTAGGCGTGCACAACCGGGCCCTTGTTGGCCGTGATGGCATGCATGCCGCGCTCCAAGACGGAGCCCAGCCACGATGAAGCCGGCTCCCCGGAATGGGGATCCAGCGGGGTCGCCTCCAACACAATGTCTGCCTCGACGGCTCGGATGAAGTCCTCGGTCGAAGACATCAATGCGCCCTGGTGCAGCGATCCCAGGTCTTCGGCCTCCAGCGCACGCTCAAGCTCGATGCCATCGGGATCAACCGCGATCCCGTGTCGCCCGGTAGCAATCCCCACCACACGCAGTCCGAGGTCGTGATCGACCCTGAGGCGATCGCCCTGCTCAACTAGCAGACGGGCCAGGGCACGATGCACATTTCCGAAGCCCAGCATGGCGATGTCAATCTGCATGGCGAAGCCCCTCCTTTCCTGCCAGGGGAAAGATTGCCAAGAGTCCCAGACCGTAGGCCAAGGCCCCCGCCCAGAACACCCAGGTGAGGCCGGCCACGAGCGCGAGCAAGGCGGCCAGCAGCGCGCTCACCACCGAGGCGGAGCCGTTGATCCCCCACGCCCAGGGGATCAGGCGCGGCTGCTCCCTCCGTGCGATCTCAATCCCCGATGGAAACGGAACCCCCATCAGAAACCCGAGAGGCAGGAGCGCGAGGACGGACAGCGCCAGGCGGTACCCGAGCTCCACTCCCAGGAAGAGATCGATCCCCCTCTCAAGCAGCCAGGGGAGAATGAGGGTTGCCAGGACCAGTGTCGCCAGAGTCGGTCGAAGTGGCAATCGGCTAGAGGTCAGGCTGCCCAGCCCCGATCCCACCAGGAGCGCCAAGAGGACGGTGGCCAGAGCAGGGACAGGGTGGCCCAGGAACAGGATCAGCCGCTGGATGAGCGGTATCTCCACGAAGAGAAATCCGAGTCCTAGAAATCCGAAGTATGGCAGAAGCCTCCGCCCCTCGGCTCCCACCGCGCTCCATCGCAACCGTAGGAGGGGCAGCAGGACCAAGACCGCGGATGCTGCCAGGACCAGAAGGAGCAGCGCCCAGAGCACCAAGAACCCGCTTCCTCCGAACGGCTGCCAGATGTGGCCGAACTGGGCCAGGATCTGCGGGGTCTGTCGGAGCGTGAAGTAATGATGGAAGAAAGGCCGGTCATCGGTGGGGGGCGACACATCGTAGGCTTGGGCGCCGTAGAAGCTGCTGGGATCCTCAGAGGTCAAAAGCTCCACGTAGGCTCGGTGGTACTCCGGAGCATCGAGCACGTAGACACGGTTCGCCTCGGAATCGGACATCCCCGGATACAGAATCAGATCGAAGCTCCTGTCCTCGGCGAAGCCGCGCACGACATCCAGTTCCATCTGACTGAAGGGACTCCGCTTCACCAGCAAGAGAGAGGTGGAGAAGCCACGCAACGCCACCAGGTGCGCCGCTGGCTCCGAGACACCGGTTGACTCGAGGGCGGCGCGGGCCAGGGCCAGGACGCGGAGTCCCTCCGAAGGAGGCTGTTGGAGCCAGCGGGGAGCCACCAAGACCCCATCGGGTTTGAGCAATCCCAGATAGCCTCGAAACGCCTCTACTGTGAGCCCGTAGTCCTCGCCGAGGCTGTAGGCCCCGGACGTCACGGGCCGGAAGGCGTCCCCCAACGACAGATGGACGATGTCGAAATGCCCTCTGGCTCCTGCCAGGTAGCTCCGCCCGATCTCCGAGACCAAGTCTACGCGAGGGTCCAGATAGATCCCCCCCGAAAAATCGGCGTAGTCCTCGCGCACGATCCTGACCACGGTGGGATTGGGCTCCACCGCCACCACCTTCTCCGCCTCCATCCTCAAAGCAAGGAGGAGATCCAGCCCCCCTCCAGGCTCGAGGAGGAGGACCTCAGGCCGATCGGTCAAACGATAGGGAAGAGCGGTGAGGAGGTGCTCCAGGAAGGGACCCACGGCTGGGTCCGACGCTCGGGTGATGGGCCGCAGGTCATCTCCGTCCACCGTGATCCCGATCTGATCCGGAACCGCTCCCCGGTAGGCCAGGCTCAGTCCGGGCGCGGAGCGAATGGCGGGTCCCTCCACCACCTCAACACGCGAGAAGGCGTTCCATTCCATGCGGACCAGTTGTGACCCGATGAACCGCTGGACGGCAGCCAGCGGCTTGTAGGGAGACACGTTGATCTCGAATGTCTCCGGCATCCAGATGAGACCAGCGCCGAGGCCCGCACCCACCAGAAGGCTGGCGATGCGTTGCCTGGGTCTTTCTGCGAACAGCGCAGCCGCACCCGCACCGAGCAAGCCACAGATCAGCACCGCTCCCTCGCCGCCCCACACAGGGAGGGCACCCAGAGCGACGACGCTTCCCAACCCTGACCCGACCAACGAGGCTCCATAGACGGGCCCTGCCCTCATCTGAAGGAGCGCCACCCCCACCACCAAGCCAGCCAACACGAAGGGGAGGGCCAGGATCAGGAAGTACGCCCCCATGAACAGAAACTGCCTAGGGTCAAGACCGATCTGGTAGGAGTCGAAGGGCACGGAGTTGTTGACGAGGTAGCTCGCGGGGACGGCCAGGGAGAAGCCGAACGAAGCGGCGAAGAGAATCGGGGTGGCGGTTCGGCGTCGCAGACGCGGTGCAACTGCAATGAGCGTGCCACTGATCCCGTAGCCCAGGAGCCCGAGGCTCACCGCCATAAAGGCGAAATGATACCCCTGGGCGACAGAGAACAGGCGGGTTAGGACGATCTCAAAGGCGAGGGCCGCGGCCGAGACGGTGGCGACCGCCGTGTGCAGACGCCGCATCCGATCGCCCGAAGGGTATCACGCCCGTCACGGGCCGGTCAAAGACCGTGCGTTGACCGGCCCAAGGTGCGGTCACTATAATCGCCCCCCGCGAAGGACGGACGCGCCGGAGACTCGGCGCGGGCCATCCACTCCTCACTTGCAGCCGAGAGGACACGCCTGTGGTAGACATAGAGAGAAGCGCTACGGGACTCTACTTCGAGGAGCTCGAGGTGGGGCACCAGGTCAGGAGCCCCGGTCGCACTATCACCGAGACTGACATCGTGACCTTCGCCGGTCTCTCGGGAGACTACAACCAGCTTCATACCAACGCCGAGTACTCTCGAACCGCCTCCTTCGGCCAACGGGTGGCCCATGGACTGCTGGGACTGGCGGTCGCCTCCGGGTTGGTGAGCCGGCTGGGGCTGATCGAAGGGACTGCCGAGGCCTTCGCAAGCATAAACTGGAAGTTCACCGCCCCCATCTACATTGGCGACACGATCTCCGTGGTCGCCACCGTGAGCAAGACCAGAGCCCTCCCCCGCGGCAACGGAGGACTGGTGGTGATGGACCTCAAGATGGTCAACCAGAAGGGCGAGACCGTCCAGAAGGGGGAATGGTCGGTCATCGTGAAGGGCCGGCCCACCTAGCCCCCTTCGGGCCGGGCTCCGTCTGCCGTTGACGACGGTTCGGGCCCGTCCGGCGAGTCATCAGGGCACGACCTTCAGACTAGGGGCATCCTCTGCCGAGCGGTCCGGGTGCGCCCTGCGGTGGCCAATGCCTTGACACTCTCGGAACCCGTACGATATACTCCGGAAGCGCTGACGAGCCGCGTGGGGACATAGCTCAGCGGGAGAGCGCCTCAATCGCACTGAGGAGGTCGGGGGTTCAAATCCCCCTGTCTCCACTGGGTTCCGATTAACAAACGAGACCACCCGAAGGCTGGGATCAGGAGCAGTAGGCCATCCCTCCAGAGAGCCGGCGATCGGCTGGAAGCCGGCAGGGCGCCGGGGGGAGCGCCGCAAGGCCGAACTCACCTGGGAGCTGCGTCGACAAACGGAAGGAGAAGCCCTTCCCAGTAGGCGGCGACGGTGAGCGACCGTTACCCGCTAGAGCGGATAGTGTGCCGTGGGGCTGTGGCGCAGTTGGGAGCGCGTCTCAATGGCATTGAGAAGGTCAGGGGTTCGAATCCCCTCAGCTCCACCTCTATCAACCAGGGTGGTACCGCGGAGTAGCCCCTTCGTCCCTGAGACGAAGGGGCGTCTTGTTTGGAGGGTATCCTCCAGCAGGAGGTGAGGAAGTGGACAGATATAACCCTCAGGAGATTGAGCCCAAGTGGCAGAGGCGATGGGCCGAGGATCGCCTCTATGAGGTAGAGATGGATCCGTCGCGCCCAAAGTACTACAACCTGGTCATGTATCCGTACCCCTCGGGGTCCCTGCACATGGGACACTGTCGCAACTACACGATCGGCGATGCGGTGGCACGCTACCGGCGCATGCAGGGACACCAGGTCCTGAACCCCATGGGCTGGGACGCCTTCGGCTTGCCCGCGGAGAATGCCGCCATCGAAGGAGGCACCCACCCCAGGAAGTGGACGGAGCAAGCCATTTCCGAGATGAAGCAAGACATGATCCAGATGGGGTTGTCCTACGATTGGAATCGCGAGATCGGCTCGCTGGACCCGGCCTACTACCTCTGGAATCAGTGGTTCTTCTTGAGGTTCTACGAGCGGGGGCTCGCCTACAAGGCGAAATCCTGGGTCAACTGGTGTCCTGCCGACGGCACCATCCTGGCCAATGAGCAGGTGGTGGATGGACGGTGCTGGCGCCACGGCGACACGCTGGTGGAGAAGCGCGAGTTTAAACAGTGGTTCTTCAAGATCACGGCTTACGCTGACGAGCTGCTCGACGACCTCAGACTGCTGGACCGCTGGCCGGAGCGGGTTCGGGTGATGCAGGAGCACTGGATCGGGAAGAGCCACGGCGTGGAATTCGAGCTCGCCGTCAAAGATCACCACGAAGTCATCCCGGTGTTCACCACGAGGGTCGACACCGTGTTCGGGATGACGTTCGCTGTCCTCGCTCCCGAGCATTCTCTGGTGGCGCAGCTTACCCTACCAGAGCAGAAGGCCGAGGTGGATCGGTACGTCAAGACGGCGCTCGCCGCCAGCGAGATCCAGCGGCTCTCCACGGAGCGGGAGCCGAACGGGGTGTTCCTCGGATCCTACGCCATCAATCCCATGACGAGTCAGGAAGTTCCGATCTACATCGCCGACTACGTCCTGACCACATACGGCACAGGCGCCATCATGGGGGTGCCGGCCCACGACGCCCGCGACTTTTCCTTCGCCCAGAGATACGAACTGCCCATCCCCCTCGTCATCGCCCCGGGCGAGTGGGAGCCTGGACAGGATCTAGAAGAGGCCTACCTCGGCGAGGGGAGGATGGTCAACTCCGGCCCCTACGACGGCCTGGCGTCCCTGGAGGCCATGGAGCGAATCGCAGATGACATGGAGACACAGGGAATCGGAAGGCGAGCGGTCCAATACAGGTTGCGCGATTGGCTCATCTCCAGACAGAGGTACTGGGGCACCCCCATCCCCATCGTGTATTGCGAAACCTGCGGCATGGTGCCTGTGCCGGAAGATCAACTCCCTGTCCTCCTCCCCGACGAGGTGGATTTCCGGCCAACCGGAACGGGCGAGTCTCCCCTCGCCAACGTGCCCGGCTTCGTGGAGACGAACTGCCCCATCTGCGACGAGCCGGCCAGACGGGAGACCGACACCATGGACACCTTCGTGGATTCCTCTTGGTACTTCTTCCGCTTCACCGATCCCAGGAACGCACAGCGGCCGTTTGAGCGGGAGGTGGCGGACCACTGGATGCCGGTCGACCAGTACACAGGAGGGATCGAGCACGCTATCTTGCACCTCCTGTACGCACGGTTCTTCACCAAGGCCCTACGCGACATGGGGCTCACCTCAGTGGACGAGCCCTTCACCCGCCTGTTCACCCAGGGCATGGTGCTGATGGGTGGGCCGGCCATGTCCAAGTCCGGCGGCAACTACGTGTCGGTGAAGGAGTTCGTCGCCGCCCACGGCATCGACACCGGCCGGGTCTTCTCGCTTTTCGCCTCCCCGCCCGAGCTGGACGTGGAGTGGAACGACATTCAGGGAGGCGTCGAAGGGGTTCACCGCTTCCTCAAACGGGTCTGGAGGCTGGCTACAGAGGAGACCGACGAGGGTCAGCCATCGCAGGATGCCGACGACGCTCTCCGACGCGCGGCGCACCAGGCGATCCGGAAGGTGAGCGAGGATTTCGAACGGTTTCACTTCAACACCGCGGTCAGCGCCCTGATGGAGCTTACAAACCATGCTCATGCCTACCGGAAGGAGATTGGATCGACCCCCGCACTGAAGGAGAGTGTGCGGACGCTGCTCCGGCTGCTGGCCCCCATGGCCCCCCATATCACCGAAGAGCTCTGGCACCGGCTGGGCAACACCGACAGCATCCACACCCAGCGCTGGCCATCTTGGGATCCGGAGCTCGTGCGGGCGGACACCTTTTCGTTGGTCATTCAGGTGGACGGCAAGGTTCGGGACACGGCTGAATTGCCAGCGGGCGCTTCCGAGGCGGAGGCCCGGGAGGTGGCGATGGCGAGCGAGGGCGCCCAGCGCCACCTGGAGGGCCGAGAGATCACAAAGATCATCTTCGTGCCGGATCGGTTGATCAACCTGGTCACCCGGAGTTGAGGAGGAAGACATGGCGAAGCGCATCGTTCGCACCGACGCGGCCCCCGAGGCGGTCGGGCCCTACTCTCAAGCGGTCGTGGCCGGGGGACAGGTCTACTGCGCGGGCCAGATTGCCCTCGACCCCACCTCCGGCACCCTGGTCGCGGGCGGGATCGAGGATCAGACGCGTCAGGTGATCTCCAATCTCCGCTCTGTATTGGCCTCTGCCGGCGCCGGGCTGGAGCATGTCGCAAAGACCACGGTCTTCCTCCAAGATTTGAATGACCTGGCCGCGATGAACGGCGCCTATCACGAGTTCTTCCCAAAGGAGCCTCCGGCCCGAACTACCGTGGAGGCCGCTCGGCTTCCCCGAGATGTCAAGATAGAGATCGACGCCATCGCCGTCCTCGACTAGAGGCACTGGGACCATTGGGTCTTTGCCCCTCGTCTCCAGGGCGGATATAATCCTTCTTGATATCCTCGAAGCCGGTGCAATCAACAGCAAGCACCGGCCTCCCCTTCTCCGGAGGAGTGTGCGCTTGAGCAGCAAGTTCGACCGCTTCACCAAACGAGCCCGTCAGGTCCTGGCCCTGGCCCAGGAGGAGGCGCAACGGCTCAACCACAACTACATCGGCACGGAGCATCTCCTGCTGGGCCTGGTGCGTGAGGAGTCCGGCGTTGCGGCCCGGGTCCTCCGTGAGCTCGGGCTGGAGTCGAGGGCGCTCCGGGGGGCTGTGGAGGAGGTGGTCGGCCGCGGAGAGCGGAAGACCATGGGGAAGATCGGCCTCACTCCCCGCACCAAGCGCGTCATCGAACTGGCGGTCGACGAGGCGCGGCGACTCGGACACCACTACATCGGCACCGAACACCTTTTGCTGGGACTGATCCGAGAGGGGGAGGGCATCGCGGTCGATGTCCTCAAGAATCTCGGGGTTAGCCTAGATCGGGTTCGGACCGAAACCGCCCGGATCATCATCGAGACCCCCACCCACCCGGTCGAGCGGAAGCGCGACAAACAGACGCCTCTCATCGATCAGCTCGGAATCGATCTCACCCTCCAGGCAGCGGAGGCGAAGCTTGACCCGGTCATCGGCCGGCGCACCGAGATCGAACGGGTGGTGCAGATCCTCTCTCGCCGCACCAAGAACAACCCTGCGCTGATCGGAGAGCCCGGCGTAGGCAAGACGGCCATCGTGGAGGGCTTGGCCCAGATGATCGCCGATGTCAAGGCGCCGCCTTCCCTTGCTGATCGACGAATGGTCATGCTGGACGTGGGGTCGCTCGTCGCAGGGACGATCTACCGGGGCCAGTTCGAGGAGCGGCTCAAGAGAGTCATCGATGAGTTGAAGGGATCCGAGAGCATCCTCTTCATCGACGAACTGCACATGATTGTGGGGGCCGGGGCCGCCGGCTCCTCCGTTGACGCCGCCAACATCCTCAAGCCGGCCTTGGCGCGGGGAGAACTGCAGTGTGTGGGTGCCACCACCCTGGATGAGTACCGCAAGCACATCGAATCGGACGCGGCTCTCGAGCGGCGGCTCCAGCCGGTAATCGTGGAGGAACCCACCATCGAGGAGACGATCGAGATCCTGAAAGGGGTTAAGGATCGCTATGAGGAACACCACCGCCTGAAGATCACGGACGCAGCGATCCACCAGGCAGCCCACCTCTCCGCACGGTATGTTCCCGATCGCCACCTCCCGGACAAAGCGATCGACCTGATCGACGAGGCTTCGGCCCGTGTCCGGATGTACAAGACGCCCGCATCCCTGGAGATGCAGGGTGCGTTCGCAAACCTGGAGGAGGTCCGACAGCGCAAGGAGATGGCCTTCTCGCAAGAGAAGTTCGAAGAAGCGGCCGAACTGCGCGAGGAGGAACTCCAACTGAGTGAGGAGCTCGACCAGCTGCGCATGGGGTGGCCGACCAGTGAGACCGAAGGTCTCGAAGTGAGTGACGAGGACATCGCCGAGGTCGTCGCCATGTGGACCGGCGTCCCTGTCACCCGGATCGCGACCGAGGAGTCTCAGCGGCTACTTCAGATGGAAGATGCGCTGCACAAGCGAATCGTGGGACAGGACGAGGCAATCAACACCGTCTCCAAGGCGGTGAGGCGGGCGCGTGCTGGCCTGAAGGATCCTAGGCGCCCCGTGGGCTCGTTCATCTTCCTGGGTCCCACCGGAGTCGGGAAGACCGAGTTGGCCAAGGCCCTCGCCGAGTTCATGTTCGGCAGTGAGGAGGCCCTGATCAAACTCGACATGTCCGAGTTCATGGAGCGGCACGCGGTGGCCCGGCTTGTGGGAGCCCCTCCCGGGTACATCGGCTACGACGAGGGCGGCCAGCTGACAGAGGCCATCCGTCGACGGCCTCACAGCGTGATACTTCTCGACGAGGTAGAGAAGGCGCACCCCGAAGCCTTCAACATGCTCCTCCAGATCATGGAGGACGGGAATCTCACCGACGCCAAGGGAAGACGGGTGGACTTCCGCAACACGATCGTCCTCATGACCTCCAACGTTGGCGCCAAGGATCTGATCCAGGGAGTCAGCCTGGGGTTTTCCATCCACCAAGATGATGCCCGTTCGGACAGGGACCAATACGAGAAGATGAAGGACAAGGTCCTCGACCAGATGAAGCGGACCTTCCGACCCGAGTTTTTGAACCGACTAGATGCCATCGTCGTCTTCCATGCTCTGAACCCGGGCCACATCAAGCAGATCGTGGATCTCATGGTCGCAGAGGTCGAGGAGCGGCTGGCAGTGCGGTCCATCGGTCTCACCCTCACCGAGGAGGCCAAGGAGTTGCTCGCCGAGGAGGGCTACGATCCCAACTACGGGGCCCGCCCGTTGCGCAGGTTGATCCAGAGCAAAGTGGAGGACGCCCTGTCGGAAGGGTTCTTGGCGGGGGAGTTCGAGGAGGGAAGCAGCGTCCTCGCCGAGGTGGAGGAGGGGAACCTGGTTCTTCGGGCTCAGCAGGCGGAGGCTGTTACCTCATAGCTCCTGCGCCGACTCCGGACCAACCGTGCGCCATCAGCGAGGAGCCACCGGCTCCTCGTCTCCGTTTCTCCAGGCTTTGACACTCAACGGGCGCTGTGTTAAGATTTGGTTAGGATTTATCGCCGCTAGGAGAGGGCGCAGGACATAATTCGATAGCATTTATCCCGGATCTGAACTGGACCTAAGAGTACCTGAGGAGATCGCGCAGAGGCTGTCCCCCAACCACGCAGGACAAGACCCATTGGCTGAGCCATCAGCCAGCGCGTGACACCCGATCCCGTACCACAGTGATGAGTGTACTCTCAGGTACACTCATCGATCGCTTTCGGCGACGTCACCACCAGGTCCGACCACCGGGAAGGAGGGAGGCCGCTACGTGGTGAGATTAGAGCTTTCCATCCGGATTGTCGGGATGATCGTCTTCGCGGCGATCGGCTGGCTTCTGGGCGACTACCTGGTCGAAGTTTCTGGTACGAACGCGGCCTTCCGCTACACCCTGGCCCTCACGCTGGCGGGCGCCGCGCTGGGCCTTCTGACCGCCCCTTGGCTGATCCTCAGGCCGGCCTTCCTGATCCAGCGCAGCATCCGCCAGCTCCCGGTACGTGTGCTGCTGTTGGGAGGGGTCGGATTGGGGCTGGGTCTGCTGATCGCCCTTCCGCTGGCGATCGCCCTCTCGTTTCTGCCTGACCCCGTCGGGGGAATCACGCCCATCGTGGCAAGCGTCCTCCTGGGCGCCCTGGGCACTGCTGTCTTCACCCTGCGACACGAGGAGATCTGGAACCTCATCGCCGGTCGGATCCGTGGAGAGGCCCCACCGGTGGAAGATGAAGAGGAGCTCGTTCTCCTCGACACCAGCGTCATCATCGATGGGCGGATCGCCGACATCAGCGAGACCGGCTTCATAGACCGCACGATGCTGATCCCCCGGTTCATTCTGGACGAGGTCCAGTACATCGCTGACTCGCCCGACACGCTCCGCCGGAATCGAGGCCGCAGAGGATTGGATATCCTGAATCGGTTGCAGAAGGGACGCGGGGCGGCTCTCCGCATCACCGACATGGACGTCGAGGACATGCGGGATGTGGACGGCAAGCTGGTGGCCCTTGCGAAGCGGCTCAGCGCCACCGTAATCACCAACGACTACAACCTGAACCGGGTGGCCGAACTTCAGGGGGTGCGGGTTCTCAACATCAACGAATTGGCCAATGCCGTCAAGGCGGTGTTCTTGCCCGGAGAGGTCCTGGAGCTCCAGGTGATCCAGGAGGGCAAGGAGCCCGGACAAGGGGTAGGGTACCTGGACGATGGAACCATGGTAGTGGTGGAAAACGGCCGGCGGCACATTGGGACCACCCAATCCGTCCTCGTAACGCGCGTCCTTCAGACCGTGGCGGGGCGGATGATCTTCGCGCAACCCCAGAAAGAGGACTAGCGGTACCGCTTCATGCCCATCATCACGGTCTCCCGGCAGTTGGGCAGTGGGGGCAATGAGATCGCCGCCCAGGTCGCCGAGACGCTAGGCTATCGCTTCGTCGACCGCGAGATCATCCACCACGCGGCCCGTGAGGCCGGAGTGCCCAAGGTGGCTCTCCAGGAGATGGAGTTCGAGGGCCACCGCAGTTTCATCGAACGAATCCTCGACGGCCTCAGGACCATGCCCGCCATCCCCGACACTCCCCAGGCCTCAATCCGAGAGGCTCAGGCCCAGATTCCCCTGCCGTTCGGAGGAATCCTCACTCCAGCTCTTCCTCCAGTGGCGGCCACCCTCAAGGACTACGTCAGCATGGTCAACCTCGTGATCGAGGACCTGGCACAGGACGACGATGTGGTGATCGTCGGACGAGGTGGACAGGCCATCCTCCGCGACCACGCGAACGCCTTCCACCTCCAAGTGATCGCTTCGGTGGCGAGCCGCGCGGCACGATTGGTGGCTCAGCGAGACTGGGAAGAGACACACGCCAAGGCACACATAAGCGCCAGCGATCGGGCCCGAGAGGACTACATGCGCCGGTTCCACCGCATCGACTGGCTTGAACCGGGTCACTACGATCTCGTGATCAACACAGATCGACTCTCAATT
The DNA here is from genome assembly GCA_964348195.1 of uncultured Anaerolineales bacterium. GTDB lineage: Bacteria > Chloroflexota > Anaerolineae > UBA7937 > JACPPX01 > CAYGBX01. The sequence continues at coordinate 1,990 of CAYGBX010000016.1, read as the reverse complement.
GAAGCCGCTTCCCAGATCGCGCTGTCGGCGCTCCAGCAACGCCGGGTGCCGGGATCAGTCCCCGATTCGGATGAAGGACAGGGCTGACCGTCCGCGTCTCCAGCGATGGCGCTGAAGCTGACCAACACCCTGACGGGCCGCAAGGAGGCTTTCGAGCCTCTAGAGGAAGGCCGAGTGCGCATGTACGTGTGCGGTCCGAACCTCTACGGACCGGCTCACGTAGGCCACGCCATGAGCTACATCATCTTCGACGTGCTGCGCCGCTACCTCGAGTACCGGGGCTATCAGGTCACCCACGTACAGAACTTCACCGACGTGGAGGATCGCATCATCGAGGTGGCCCAGGCGGAAGGAACCACCATCGAAGCCTTGGCCGCACGGTACATTGACCGCTTCCAACATGAGATGGATGCCCTCAACGTACGGAAGGCCGACCACTACCCTCGCGCCACGGAAGTGGTGCCTCGCATGGTGGAGATGATCTCGGGGCTGCTGGAGAAAGGATATGCCTACTCGTCGGACGGGGACGTGTACTTCCGCGTCGAACGGGACGAAGACTATGGCAAGCTCACCGGTCGCGCCCTCGAGAGCATGCGAGCGGGGGCGCGGGTCGAGGTGGACGGACGTAAGGAACACCCCATGGACTTCGCTCTTTGGAAGGCGTCCAAGCCAGGGGAGCCGGCGTGGGACAGCCCTTGGGGTCCGGGCCGTCCCGGGTGGCACATCGAGTGCTCGGCCATGGCCACCCAGTATCTGGGAGACCAGGTCGACATCCACGGCGGTGGGCAGGATGTCATCTTCCCTCACCACGAGAACGAGATCGCCCAGTCCGAGTCCTTCACCGGGATCGTCCCCTTTGTCCGCTTCTGGGTCCACAACGGTCTCCTGCGACCCTCCGACGACACTGAGAAGATGACACGTCATCTCAGCAACTTCGTCAGCACGCAGGAAGCGCTCGAGCGGTATCCGTCAGACGCTTTGAGGCTCTTCATCCTCTCCTCCCACTATCGGAGCCCTCTCACCTGGTCCGAGGATGCGGTGCGCGCCGCCCAGCGTGGGCTCACCGGGCTGATCGCCGCCCTTCGGCCTGCCCTCGGCAAGGAGGAGGCCGCAGCGCTGGACCAGAAGAGGGTGGAGACGGTCGAGGCCTTTGTCGCGGCGATGGACGACGACCTCAACACAGCTCAGGCCCTCACCCCTCTGCATGGACTGGCCCGGGCCATCAACGAGGCGAAGGACCAGGGAGCCGGCGGGAAGACCGTGGCCGCAGCTCAGGAAACGCTGCGAGAGCTGGCTGAGGTCCTGGGCCTGCGACTCCGGGAAGCTCGCGAGGTCGATGAGGAAACCCGACGCTACATTGAGGAGCGGATCGCCGAGAGGGATCGATTGCGGGCTGAGCGGAACTGGGACGAGGCCGACCTTGTCCGTTCCCAGCTTGCCGAGCAGGGCATCGTGCTAGAGGACACCCCGCAGGGAACCCTCTGGCGAGTGGGGACCAAACCGGAGGCCTCGGATGAGGGGGCGGACGGTTGACCGACCCAGGCATCAAAGGTATAATTCCGCTCCAGTCCGCGGACAGGTTCGAGAGGACGGTCCCCAGATTGTCCTGCTGCCCGCCGGAATGCTCCGGAGGGAGGTGCGGAGCCGGCGGGTTCTCGTTCGTCAGGCTGGCGTAGCTCAACGGTAGAGCAGCGGTTTTGTAAACCGCAGGTTGGAGGTTCAATTCCTCTCGCCAGCTTCCGGAAGGGGGTGAGCATCGAACCGAGCCCTACGCCGGGTATGCGGCCCCAGCTGAGCTCCGGCCCGCGGGCGGGTACCGAAGTGGACAAACGGGGCTGACTGTAAATCAGCTGGCTTTACGCCTTCGGAGGTTCGAATCCTTCCCCGCCCACCACAAGCCGAGCCGGGCGGCCGAGCGTGCGGCCGCCAGCGAGGTCGCAGCGCTTGGCCAAGCGCCCACGTAGCTCAGTCGGTAGAGCACATTCTTGGT
>CAYGBX010000015.1:18327-53859 GCA_964348195.1 uncultured Anaerolineales bacterium | reverse complement strand
CTTCCCCGCTGACTGAGCTTTGGCCATCTCAGACCCTTCCTTTTGCACGGTCGAGCAGATGTCCTGCGGCCTAGGACGCGACCGCGCCTACCGACGCGGGCTGTTCGATCCTGAGGGCGGAGATGATGGCGCGGCAGAAGGCAGGAAGATCCCCTGGGCGGCGGGAAGTTATGAGGTTTCCGTCCACCACCACCTCCTGGTCGAGGTACATTGCGCCGGCATTCACCAGATCGTCCTTGATGGAGAAGTAGCACGTGGCGCGCCGACCGGAGACGATTCCTGCCGAGATGAGGAGCCAGGGTGCGTGGCAAATTGCGGCTACCACCTTTCCCTGCTGATCGGCCGCTCGAACCATCTCGACCATGGCGCTGCTGCGGCGCATCCGATCGGGGGCATAGCCTCCCGGAACGACGACCGCGTCAAACTCGTCGATGGTGGTTTGCTCCACAGGAAGATCGGGTCGGACGGGGTAGCCGTGCTTGCTTCTGTAGCTCTCAGCCCCTGTCCCGAGGATTGATACGTCGGCGCCAGCCTCTTTGAGCCGATAGAACGGGTACCAGAGCTCAAGGTCCTCGTACAGCTCTTCGGCCAAGATGGCGACACGGCGTCCTTCGAGGGGTTGATCGGTCATGGCATCCTCGCGGAGCGATTGATGTGGTAACGACGACGGCAGGGGAGTGGGTACCTCTCCCTGCTCGGCGGAGAGTCTATCATCGGCGCCCGCGGCTGTCAACGCGGCGCCGGTTGGCCGATTCCTTGACAGAACGATATACTCGCCTCGACGGGTCGTTGGCCGAGGGGATTTGAGATCCGCTCGGCTGAGAAGGAGCAGGGTGGCTAGGAGGAAGCGGGGGGGTCGAGGGCTGGTCATCGTGTACACGGGGGACGGCAAGGGAAAGACGACGGCCGCCCTGGGGACCGCCCTCCGAGCGGTGGGCCGCGGGTTCCGCGTCCTGATCATCCAGTTCATCAAGGGCTCATGGCGGTACGGCGAACTTGAGTCCCTGAAGCGCCTTGCGCCGGAGGTTGAGCTCGTCCGTGTCGGCAAGGGGTTTGTGGGGATCATCGACGACGAACTTCCGCGGGAGGAGCATGAGGAGGCAGCCATCGAGGGGTTTGAGCTGGCCCGGCAACGGGTGGTCAGTGGGGAGTACGATCTGGTCATCCTGGACGAGCTGAACTACGCCGTGCAAGGTGGGCTCATCCCCATAGAACAGGTCCTGGAGCTGGTCAGCAGCAAGCCGGAGGAACTGCATCTGCTCATCACCGGCCGGGGTGCCCACCCAGACCTGATCGCGGCCGCCGATGTCGTGACGGAGATGAGAGAGGTCAAGCATCCGTACCAGAAGGGTATCCCCGCTACGCGCGGGATCGACATGTAAAAGTCGGCTGTGGCCAAACCGGTGATCCTGGCGCTGGACGACGAACCCACCGTTCTGAACGCGGTGGATCGTGATCTGCGCGCGCAGTACGGTCGCGAGTACCGCATCCTGAAGGCCGCTTCGGGCAAGGAAGCGCTCCGCGCGCTTAAGGAACTCCAGCTCCGCAACCAGACAGCAGCTCTCTTTCTGGTGGACCAGCGCATGCCGGAGATGACGGGCGTGGAGTTCCTCTTGGAGGCCCGAAGACTTTTCCCAGAGGCGAAGCGCGCCCTGCTCACTGCCTACGCCGACATTGACGCGGCTATCGGGGCCATCAACGAGGCTGGCCTGGATCACTACCTCATGAAACCCTGGGATCCGCCGGACGAGAAGCTGTACCCAGTCCTCGACGATCTCCTGGAAGACTGGAGTGCCCACATCCGGATGCCCTTTGAAGGGATCCGGGTCGCTGGAACTATCTGGTCTCCCGCCTCGCACACGGTGCGTGACTTCCTGGCCAGCCATCAGATCCCCTACCAGTGGTTGGATGTCGATCGGGATGCGAAGGCAAGGGACTTGGCAGAGGAGGTGTCAGAGGGACGCCTGAGGGTTCCCACAGTGCTCTTCCCCGACGGCACGGCGCTGGTGGAGCCCCCAATCGAGGCGATCGCCGAGCGGGTGGGGATGCCCACCCGGGCCGCGCTTCCCTTCTATGACCTGATCATCCTGGGCGCGGGCCCGGCGGGGCTGGCGGCGGCCGTCTTCGCCAGCTCGGAGGGAGTCCAGTGCTTGATGATTGAGCGTCGCGCACCTGGAGGCCTCGCAGGGAGGAGCCCCAAGATCGAGAACTATCTGGGATTCCCTAAGGGCATTTCCGGGGCCGAACTGGCCCGACGCGCGATGACGCAGGCACGGAGACTGGGGGCCGAAGTCCTAATGCCGCAGGAAGCGACCCGGGTGAGGGTTCAGGACGGCTACCGTGTTGTGACGTTGTCCGACGGAGCTGAAATCTCGTCTCACACCGTCCTCGTGGCCACAGGAGCGCTGTTCCAGACCCTCAAGATGCCGGGAGCCGCCGATCTCACCGGGGCGGGCGTCTACTATGGGACAGCTCACACCGAAGCGCACTTCCACAAGGGGGAGGACGTGTTCGTGGTCGGCGGTGCCAACTCCGCCGCCCAAGGGGCCCTCTATCTCAGCCGGTTCGCCCGCAAGGTGACGGTTGTGATTCGTGGCCCGGAGCCGGTCTGCGCACAGCACCTCGCCGACGAAATGGTCCGGAACGACAGGGTCGAGTTCCTGTTGAACGCGGAGCTGTTGGCGGTGAAGGGGCAGGAGCGGTTCGAGGCGATCGTGGTAAGAGACAACGCCACCGGGGAGGAAAAGACCTACGGCGGAGACGGTATGTTTGTGTTCATCGGCGTCAAGCCGCAAAGTGGCCTGGTGGCCGATCTTGTCGAGACGGATGCCAAGGGCTACGTCTTGACTGGGCCCGACCTCCTGCGGGAGGGACGGCGGCCAAAGGACTGGTCTCTGGACCGTGATCCCTTCCTTCTGGAGACGAGCGTTCCAGGCATCTTCGCTGCGGGGGACGTGCGGCATGGCACGTCGCATCGGGTCTCCAGCGCAACGAGCGAGGGCGGCATCGCGGTGGCCATGGTCCGGGAGTATATGAGGAACCTGTGAGCAGGGATCTGGTCCGCCGACTGCCGCTGTTTGAGGGCCTGTCGGACGCCGACTTCGATCGGCTTCTGTCCATGGCGGAGGAGGTCTCGGTGGAGGCCGGACACCTTCTGATGAAGGAAGGCGATCCGGGAGATTCCCTCTTCGTGGTGCTGGACGGTCAATTGGCGGTGACCAAGCGGGCCGGCGATCAGGACGTGATGCTGAACTCCTCCGAGGCCGGGGATGTTGTCGGGGAGATATCGCTCCTGGAGAAGGCGCCCCGAACCGCGTCGGTCCGGGCCACCACCGAGGGCCGCCTCCTTAGGATCGGGCAGGACGCGTTCGAGCAGGTTCTGATCTCGAGCCCCTCGGCTGCGCTCTCTATTCTCCACACCGTCATTGGGCGGCTGAGGAACACGGAGGCTATGCTTCGCCAAAGCGAGAAGATGGCGGCCTTGGGCAAACTGGCCGCCGGGGTTGCGCACGAGTTGAACAATCCCGCCGCGGCAGTTCGCCGCGCGGCCGAACAGCTGGGTGACGTGCTCCAGGAATGGGGTGAGGCAACCGCCGATCTGGGAGCGCTGGATCTGAGCCCAAGCCAGAGGAAGGCCCTGGCCGATCGCTCGCTAGCCCTTCCCGCGGAGTCGCCCTCCGATCTGGATCCCATTGCCAGCGGGGATCTTGAAGAGTCGGTTCAGGACTGGCTGGAGGATCGGGGCGTCGAAGGCGCGTGGCGGCTGGCGCCAGCCTTGGTCTCGTCAGGATGGAGCGCGGACCAACTCCGGACGCTGGCAGAGTCTTTCAGCGAGGAGCAGCTTCCGCCGATAGCCCGCTGGCTCGCCGTCGGGGGGTCCGCCCGGTCTCTAGTCCACGAGTTGGCGACCGGGTCCGGCCGGATCTCGAGGATCGTCGGCGCCATCAGGTCCTACTCGCACCTTGACGAGGCGCCGATCAAGGACGTGGATATCCACCGGGGGTTGGAGGACACGTTGCTCATTCTCCGACACAAGCTGGATGGCGTTCAGGTGGACCGGGAATACGCTGAAGACCTGCCCGCGATTGAGGCATACGCCAGCGAGCTCAATCAGGTCTGGACGAACATAATCGACAACGCCATCGATGCCATGGGAGGACGCGGAGAACTGTCGCTGCGGACCCACGCCGAGGACGGCCGCATCGTGGTCGAGATTGAGGACACGGGGTCCGGCATTCCGGATGAGATACGTCAGCGCGTCTTCGAGCCGTTCTTCACAACGAAACCCCCCGGAGCTGGGACGGGGCTGGGACTCCACATAGCCTACAATATCGTCGTCCACCGGCACGGCGGCCAGATCGAGGTGGATTCGGTGCCGGGGGGGACGCGCTTCCGCGTCACCCTGCCCAGCCGACGGCCTGCAGAGGACTACGCGGGCGGGAGCGACAGGTAGGACCGTCGAGGCCGAGAGGCCCGGCAGATACTGAGGGCGACTCCTAGGCCCCCGCCTTCGCCCTGAGCCCCTCGAACACCGCCACGGGCACCTCTACCTCCCCCAGGGCAGCGTGCCATCCGGAACCTCCGTGGAAATCGCTTCCTCCCACGGCGATCAGACCGAAGCGCTCGGCGACGCCGAGCAGCTCCTCGGTGGTCTCCTTCCGGTACCGAGTGTAGTAACACTCGAGCCCACCTAGTCCGGCGTCCACCATCGGGGGCAGGAGAGTCTCCAGGTCGAGCGCCACAAGCTGCGTGCCTTCGGGCGAGAAGACCCGGGGATGGGCCAGCGCCGCGACGCCACCGGCCTGGACGATCAGGGCGATCGCCTCCTCCGCCGTCATGCCCTCGCGAGACACGTAGGCCGGTCCGTCCCTTCGGATGTACCGCTTGAAAGCTTCGTCCTTGTCTCGCACGTGTCCGGCGGCAGCGAGGGCTTGAGCCACGTGGGGTCGGCCCACCACGCCCCCCCGTGCCAGCGCCTGGACGGACTCCCACTGCACCGGTACGCCTAGATCTGCCAGTCGATCGAGCATGGCCGTGGCGCGCCGGATGCGGCCGTCGCGCAGCTCGGCCAGTCGTGCCTGAAGGGTCGGGTCCTCCGGTCGGAAGTAGTATCCCAGAATGTGGGCTTCGCCTCGGGGCAGGTCGGTGTTGATCTCAATACCCGGAACGAGCTCGATGTTCCGCTTCTGAGCCTCAGCCGCCGCCTCGGCCAGCCCCTCGGTGCTGTCGTGGTCGGCGACGCCGAGAACCTGGAGCCCGGCCTTCTGCGCCAGTTGGACCAGCTGGGCTGGGGCGTGGACTCCGTCGGATGCGGTGGTGTGAGTGTGGAGATCGATGATGACCGAGCCCATTCCGATTCAGGCTCGTGCCAGGTCAGGGATCGGCTCCCTGGCCGCACCCCGGAACAGCCGGGCCGCCTCCCAAGCCTTGTAGGAAGAGCGCACCAGAGGGCCGGAGGCCACGTAAAGGAACCCCAAAGCCTCTGCCTCTCGGCGATGCTCCTCAAACCTTTTCGGCAGGATGTACTCGGCGAGGGGGTAGTGCTTCCGCTGGTTGGTGGGGCGCAGATACTGCCCCAGCGCTAGGAGATCCACGCGAGCCCTTCTGAGGTCGCGGAAGGTCTCGAGCAGTTCGTCGCGGTCCTCGCCGAAACCCAGAAGGATCGCGCTCTTCGTGTACATCCGCGAGTCCATCTCTTTGGCGGCCTGCAGTACGGTCAGTGTCTGGTCATACGCTGCCCGCTTGTCTCGGACCACGTGCGTGAGCCGGCGTACCGTCTCGATGTTCTGGCCCAGCACGTGCGGACCCGCCTCCACCACCGGCTTGAGGGCGTCGAGGTCCCCTTGGAAGTCGGGGACCAAGACCTCCACGATCGTGTCCGGGTTGCTCTTCTTCACCTGATAGACCGTTTCGGCGAACAATCCCGCCCCGCCATCGGGTAGATCGTCGCGATCCACCGAGGTAATGACCACGTACTCGAGCCCCATCCTGGCCACCGTCTCCGCCACTCGGAATGGCTCCAGGTAGTCCACCTCACCTCGAGGGTTTCCAGTCTTGACGGCGCAGAAGCGGCATGCCCGCGTGCAGACGTCGCCGAGGATCATCAAGGTTGCGGTTCCCGCGCCCCAACATTCACCGATGTTGGGGCACAGGGCCTCCTCGCAGACGGTGTGCAGGGACTCTCGCCCCACCAACTCCTTGAGCCGCAGGTAGTTCGGTCCGGAGGGCCAGCGCACCTTGAGCCAGGCAGGCTTGCGGGTGGGCGGGGACCCAGTGTGGGGAGGCACTGTGTGGCCGACGGGAAAGGAGCGGGGTGTCATGACGGACGGGATTCTAGGAGGCCGCCAGACACGCTGTCAAAGGCCAACGCCCTGCTGGAGATAGGACTGAGCCGAGCCGATTCATGAGGAGCGAGGGTTGGGGATTTCCACAGGGCGGGTGCAGGCTGCGCCCGCGATGTTGGCCCGGGGCGGCTATGCCCCTCTGGAGGCAGTCGGGCTATTCAGGTCCAGACAGCAGAGGAAGGTTGTGTCCTGGTGACGGCCGGCCTCGACCTGCAAGGTCGTGTGGACGATCCCGAACTGCTCACGGAGGGTGTCCTCCACGACCTTCACAACCTCGCTTCCTCGGCTGACCAGCTGGTCCTGAATCAGCAGGTGCGCGCTCAGAGCGTACAGGCCGGAGGTCACGCTCCACAGGTGGACATCGTGGAGGCTTAGCACGCCATCGATCTTCTGCACCGTCTTTTCCAACTGATCCAGGTCAATCTCGGCCGGAGTGGCCTCGAGCAGGACATGCACGGCGTCCATGGTGACCCGGTACCCGCTCCATAGGATCAGGAGGGCGATTCCGACGCTGAGGAGAGGGTCCACGATGGTCAGCCCGGTCGCCAGGATCACCAGCCCGCCCACGATGAGCCCCACCGAAGAGAGCGTGTCTCCCAAGACGTGAAGTCGGGCGCTACGGATGTTCAGGCTCTCGCCACCACGTAGCACGCGGAGCACCGCAACGTTGACCGCCAGCCCGGCCGCGGCGAACGCCAACATCCCCAGGCTGTTGATCGGTGCCGGGGCCAGAATCCGCTGGGCAGCCTCGTAGAGGACGTAGAGCGTGATCAAGATGAGCGTCGCTCCGTTGGCAAGGGCGGCCAGGATCTCGGCGCGATACAATCCGAAGGTGTGTCGGTCCGTGGGAGACCGCCTGGCGATGCGTAGGGCGAGGAAGCTCCCCAACAGCGCGGCGAAGTCCACGAACATGTGGCCCGCGTCGGCGATGAGCGCAAGGCTCCCTGTCAGGATGCCGCCGACAATCTCGATCAGGACGAACCCCCCGGTCAGGCCGAGGGACACAAGGAGCTTCTGGCCCTCTTCGCCTCGCGAGGCGAGGCGCTCCAGCGGCCTGTGGTTCCGAGCAGCGGGTGCCGCCAACTTCGACGGCGCGGGGGCAATTGCGGCGCCCGCTTCGCCTCCGCCTGTGGGTGTTGCTCGGGACTCCGAACCGTCCTCGGTCATCTCACCCGTGTGCGATGTGCTCCAATCCCTCTTGAAACAGGTCATGGATGTGGCGATCGTCGAGGGAGTAGTAGATTCGCTTTCCAGCCCGGCGGTTCTTGACCATCCGGAGCTTCCGGAGGGTTCGCAATTGATGGGAGACGGCGGACTGGCTCATCGCCACCTGGCGGGCCAGGTCGTTCACGCTTCGCTCCCCCTGCGCCAGGGCGGAGATGATTCGTACGCGGGTGGGGTCGCTGAGGGCCTTGAACGAACGGGCTAGATCTCGCGCCGTGCCGAGATCGACCAGGCCACTGCCGTTGTCCGCCGACTGCCCCGCATTCATATGAACAGTGACTCATATGTTAGCCGACGGAGCGTGGCTTGTCAATGGGACTTCTGGTTGGGGGACGCGGCATCCATGCGCGATCCGCCCGGAACCAGGAAGCCGGGGCGGGCCAGGCAATCTCGACCGCTAGGAGGGGGGCTACTCTTGGGCGGAGCCGATCCGTGCCGCGGGCACCCGGATCTGGGTCACGCGCGACCGCAGCCGGGGCAGGATTCCAACGACCGGTAGTCGCCAGCCACCTTCCCCTGCGACGCGAATATCACGTCGCTGGAAGCGCCACCAAGCCGCTGCGGTGAACAGCACCGATGCGGTGAGGAGTCCAGCGAGCCACTCTAGGTTGAGACCATCGGAGAAGCCTCGAATCTGGTAGTAGGTGACGGGGGACAGTTGTGCCAGCGTCTCCAGGTCCGGAATGGCGTTGGCCAGCCCGCTGATGAAGTAGCTCGCCACCAACAGGATGCCGCTGGCCATAGCGGCCATTCGGCGCGAGGGGAGCAGCATGCTGAGCAGCAGAGCCAGTGATGCGAAGAGCAGGACCTGGGCGGCCAAGGGCAGGAAGGGGAGCAGCAGCTCCAGCCAGCTCAGTTCGAAGGAGATCCAGAGCGTGGGGATGGCCAATCCGAGCCACGAGATGGTCAGGATGACCGCGGTGGCTACCAGGAGGGAGAGGAAGCGGCCGGCGAACAGCGCCGAGCGACTCACGGGATAGGCCAGCACCAGATCAAGAGTACCCTGCTCCTCCCCGCTTGCCAGGAGCCCCGACCCACCAAGCACGGCGAAGATTCCCAGAACCAGCGGTAGGTAGGAGAACAACTCCACCGAGAGGAATCCTTCTGCCGTCGTGAAGTCGGCCAAGCCTCCGAAGAAGGCGAAGAACTCCGGCGGATAGGCTTCCATGAGCTGTTCCAGGAGGTCTTGCTGCTCGGCGATGGTAGGGTAGAACCACATCAACAGAAGCCCCAGCAGAGCCAGACCGATTCCCCATCCGATCATCTGTCCCCGGAATTGACGCAATCCGTAGCGAAGTACAGTCACCATCTCCTATGGCTCCTTTCGTGGTCGACACTCATCGGGCTGCGCCCGAGGGCGCGGAAGCCCTGCCCCTGACGGGGCAAAGGACCTCCTCTGGCTCCATCAGATCCACTAGACACCTTCCGTGGTCAGCTCGTCACTCTCGTAGAAGGACAGGAAGATTTGCTCCAGCGAGGGTCGCCGGGTCTCGAAATCCACCACTGGGTAGGATGCCAGCGCCTTGATCAGGCCATCCATCTCTCCCTCGATCTCCAGCGTCACTCCCATCTCGTGGTCCTCCGACAGCAACGTAACCCCGGGCACCTCGGCAAGTGGCTTCGGATCCACCTCCCCCTTGAAACGGATGCTGGCCCGGTGGAGCGCCCGCTGTATGAGGGAAGCGGTCTCAGCCACCTCCACGATGCGCCCCTCGCGGATGATTCCCACCCGCCCGGCCACGGCCTCCACCTCACTGATGATGTGGGATGAGAAGAAGACCGTGGCTCCCCCCTCTTGGGCCTCCCTGAGCAGACGGAGGACCTCCTGCTGTACCAGGGGGTCCAGCCCGAGGGTAGGCTCGTCGAGGAGGAGCAGTTCCGGCCGGTGCATCAGCGCCTGGACCACGCCGACCTTCTGTCTGTTTCCGTGGGACAGGTTCTTGATGGCGGGCTTCAGATCCAGGTCCAGACGATCGGCAAGCTCCTGGACGAAAGCCCAATCCACGCTGTTCCCGCGCAGGGCATCTAGATACCGGAGGGACTCCTCCACTTTCATGTTGCGGTCCATTTGGAGCTCCCCGGGCAGGTACCCCACCCGGGACCGCACCGCCACGGAGTCGGCTTGCGGGTCGATGCCTAGCACCCGCAGTGTTCCCCCGCTGGGACGTATCAGGTCCAGAAGGCACCGGATGGTTGTGGTCTTCCCGGCGCCGTTGGGGCCGAGGTATCCGAATATCTCCCCTTGGCGCACCTCCAGGTCGACCCCGCGCAGGGCCTCCACGTCGCCGTACCACTTGACGAGCCCTTCTGCCATCAAGGCGGTTCTCTCTGACATCCTCACCTCCTCCAGCAAACGGTGGACTCAGCTCGAACTGATTTCGCTCTCCAGTGCGCGCGTGAACAGCTCTCGATCCTCCTCCTGGATGATCTGCAGAGCCTGCTCACCCAGGAGGGCGAGGACCTGAGGCAGATACAGGTCGGTGCGCAGGTGATGTTCGGCGATGAACACGAGCAGGGGACTGCTGGTCCAGGACGCTCTGGCCTCAGTCGAAGTGGGCCACTCACCCACCAGCACCTCTTCTCCATCAACGACCAGGATCAACCCCAGCCCTTTGGCTCGCCCCAGCGTCTCCTTGGAGACGTGAGCGACGACCACTTGCCCGCCGGGCAGATCGATCTCGCTGGTGGTGTAGACCACGGTCCTCACCCCCCGACCCACGGCATCATTCAACGAAGGCTGCAGGGCGGGGAATGTCTCCGGCACGAGGGCGAGGTAGATCTGGACCCCCGCGCTGTTGATCATCTCCGTGGCCTTGGCCATCACGTTCTCGTCGCCCTCGATGTTCCAGACGTACTCAAGGTCGGGGGCCGAAGTCAGGGGGGTCAGTTCCTCCTTCAGTCCCAAGAGCAGATTCTCTTGTTCACGATGGAGTTGATCGAGGAACTCCTCAACCGGAATCGGCGCGTATTTGGTGGATCCGCCCGTTCGAAGGGTCATTGCCGCTCCGCGAGCGGTAAGCTTTCCCAGAACCTCATAGATCATGGAGCGCGGGACAGCAGAAAGCTTGGACAGTTCGTAGCCAGTCACAGGGCTCCTTCTGAGCAAGGCGAGATAGGCCTTGGCTTCGTACTCCGAGAACCCGATCTTCATCAGTCTCGCGGTCGGATCGCCGTCCATCTCCTCGGGCACCGCTCAGTCAGTGGTTAGGATAATAACTAAGGCGTTAGTATTCTAACGACTACTATTCTACCCAGCTTTGGGCCAGATGTCAATAGGGTGTCGTGATTGGTTAGCCACCGGCTTGGCGATCTTGAACCGTGCCTCGCGGCCGCCGAGCTCGCTCCTGAGCGGTTGCCGTACGCTCCTCCCGGTTCAGCCACGCATTGATGGTCACGATGATCGCCACCAGGTACATCATTCCGCCAGGGATCCACATGATCTGTCCCCCGAGGTTCTGGTCGAGAACCGCCGAAACCCCCTCTTGGCGGACGGCTGCATAGAAGGGATACCAGGGCTCAGCCGAGAAGGTGATAAGCCATCCCAGAAAGATGTTGTGGAAGTAAGAGGAGGCGACCTGGATGTGAGAGGTGAGACCGCCAAGGCCGGGGATCGATGACCACGGACCAGAAGAGCAGGGAGGTTACGAGAAACGAAGCATGCTCGACGAGGTGGATGGTCTGGTTCTGGAGGGTCGCGTTGTATAGAGGCGGAAGGTGCCAGATCGTGACTGTCCCCACAAAGAGGCCCCAGACGAGAACAGGATAGGTCTTGCTCGGCAAGACCCTTCGCACCAGGCCGCTGCCCACCAAAGGTGGCAGAATTCCCTCCAGCCACTCCCTCCGTGCCCACCGGACGGCCACCAACAGGGGTGACCCGAGGAGAATCAACGGGCCTGCCATCCAGAAGAAGAGATGCTGCACCATGTGGACCCAGAAGAAGTCGTCCGCGAAGGTTGCGACGGGTCCGATCTCGGTGAGAGCCAAGGCGAGCAGTGCCAGGTAGAAGGCTGCTGCCCTGCTGGCGCCGACAGAGTGCCACCGGCCGGAATCCCTCAGCCTCGAGAGTCCGTAGCCGTAGGCGAGGCCGACGACCACAAGGCCGCCCACCCAAAGGACTGTCTGGAGCGGGAGCCCGGGCTCCTCGGTGTGGAACATGGGCAGCGGCGACCCCACCATTGGATCGCTGAGCAAGGGCCCCAGAGTCACGACCTACTCCCACACCAGGGAGGCCCCGATCAGGGTCAGGAGAAATCCCACGGTGCCATGCTCGCTCACATCGAGCACCACCAGATCCAGAAGGGCGATAGTCTCTTGGTCTTCGGACAGATCGAACCGAAGAAACGCCTCGAACTCGCCCGGCTCAACCGGACCTTCCGACCCATCCAGGAGCACTCCGTTAATCGCGTCGACGCCCAGCCGAATCCCGTCGTACGCCCCGCTCTCCATCTCCCCGTCAAAGATCACCTCGTAGGGGCCGCCGACCAGCTCGGTGAGGTCCACTGAGGTGGTAGATGCTGGCAACTGGCGCCATCCCTCCTCTCGCTCAGCAAGAGCTCGATGGATGGCCACCGATGTGATGGTCACCTCTAGCGAAAGGAATCGATCGATGGCGTCCTCGTGGTCTTTCACCCGCACCTCTAGGCTCCCCGTGCCCCCAGATGCCTCGGGGCTTGGCGGAGGATTCGGAGCTTCCGATTCGCATCCCCCGAGGATCAGGGAGGCAGCGACAAGCGCCACTGCAAATGCGGGAGCGTGCCGGACGCTCACATCAAAACCTCCGTGATCGCAACTTCCAACTCCGATAGCCCAACCAATCCTTCGAAGCGGGCCGAGACTACTCCCTCGGCGTCCACCACGTAGGTCCATGGCTCGCTGGGGAGACGCCACTCCAAGACCACAGGATCTACAGCAAGGGTGGAGAATTCCTGATAGATCTCAACATGGACGAAGTGTGCCTGGTCCCCGAAGCGGTTCTTGGCAGCCTTGACTACCTCCAGGGCGGGCCCACAAGTGCGGCTGGTGCAGAATGTCGGGGTGGAGAAGGAGATCACCGTCGGTCTGCCGGAGGCAAGCGCGTCGGCAATCGTGATCCGGTAGAGGTCTGGATCAGGGTTGAAATCGGACGTGATCTGACTCAGCTCGATACCCTCGGAGGTAGGTCCGGCTGTGGCTGGCGGGAGCTGCATCACCCACGTTCGGAGCCACGCTCTCTTCAACAACTTGAAAGGCGAGGCGTGAGATCCTGACCTCGTGGCCGGGTCTTTGGATTTGCATTTCCACTCCCCACCGGCCCGTCCGTGAAAACGTGGTCTGGGCCACATAGAGTAGAGGAACTGGTTCGTTCAGAGTCTCCTCGATGTCATCGAGGCCCACAGTCAGGGGATGAGCGCCAACCTGGCTCGCCTCCGCCGGAGCGTCAGGATCATCGGTGAGATAGACCAGGGTTAGGGCGACCTCGGCATCGTCCACCATCTGATTCTGGGCGTCCAGAAGTCCGAACAGGAATCGGTTGGTGCCCACCACCAATTCAGAGTTCGCGATGACCGGACTCACAGCCCCTTCGCTCTGATCGACCGGTGTGATGGTCGGGAAGGGCGCCACGGGCGTGCCGCACGAGACGGCCATCACGGCTGCCGCCGCGGGAGCCAGGAAGCGTAGTACTCCAACTGCGAGCCTCATGGATTCACTCTCTTCCACGCCAGTCCCCGGTCGGCATCACGACCGCCTACTTCACGAGGATCCCGGTAAAGTACAGGACGAGCGTCCCCGCGGTGACACCGGCGAAGACTGTGAAGGGAATGGGACGACCCTTGGTCTGTCGTCCGATCAGCTTGGCGATCTCGTAGGTCACCTGGAAGATAGCCCCAGCCCCGATGGCCAAGAACAGAGCCGAGAGCTCAAAGGACGGGGTGAAGCCACCGATCCATGCTCCCAGTACGGCCGGTGCGCCCCCCAGAAGGCCCAAGAGGGCTAGCCTTGCGATCCCCGGTCTGTCTCTCAGGATAGGTGCGATGATCCCGATGCCCTCGGTGATGTTCTGGATGATGAATCCGATCACCAGGAAGCTGCCGAGAGCGATCTCGCCCACCGTGTATGCGGCGCCGATAGCGAGTCCTTCGCCTAGGTTGTGAATCCCGATCCCAGTGGCGATCAGGGTGGCGAGGGTCAGTCGCCTCTCGGCCTCGCTCCGGCCCACTTGGCTCTGTCTCCTTGAGATGGCGTCTAGAAGAAGGAAGGTGACCACGATCCCCAGTCCCACAAGGCCGACTCCCTGGAGCGGGCCGGGGACGAGCTCAGCCACTTCCAGGGCTTCGGCCGCCGAGTCGATTCCCAAGTACACGAGCAGCCCTGCGGTGACCGCGAAGAGGAACACCAGCCAACGACGGCCCACCTGCCGAAGGGCGGGGAACCAGAGGATCCCGAGATACACGGGGATGATGCCCACGTACACGCCAATCAGGGTGAAACTAAGGAGGGTCTTGCCGGTCGGCGTCGGCGACTCGAACGCCACTGGGATCTCCGCCTCGAACTCCACCGCGTTCTCCGTCAGGATGGAGATTCCATAGGCTTCCCCCTCCACGACATGATAGGGCAGCCGGATCAACCCCGTTCCCAGTCGGGGCAGGGTCCGGCTAGGTTCTACGGAGAACGGCCAGAAGGCATCGTTGATGATGATCTGGGCCACGGTAAGAGGTTCGGGTCCGCTGTTGTGCACATGAAGCTCGATGGTGTCTCCGGTCACGACGATACGCTGGACGGTGAGGTCCTCGACCGGCGCGGGGGGCGCCAGGTCCAGCCCGGCACCAGTCGTGGCAAACAGGGCGATCACCAGTCCGAGGAGGATCAGAGGAACGACGAGCAGCGCTGCCGTCCGCACGGAGAATCCCCCCGCACCTGCCTCCTTAGTCGCTGTGGTCTCAGCCATGGTCCGCCCCTACTCCGTCACGTCGAAGAGCCCGGTCCAGCCCAGTTCGGCGAACTCGGTCTTGTGGGCGTGGAACATAAACTGGCCGGGGAACTTGTAGGAGAACTCCACGATCCCGCGTTGTGCCTGGGCCTGCATGATGGTGTCCGTGAATTCGGTCGGAGTGAGACTGGTCCCCGTCGGGTAGTAGTGGAAGAAGTTGGCGTGGAGGTGGAAGGAGTTGATGGGGTCAAACTCGAGGATGTTCACAAGGAAGATCCGCACCTTCTCGCCTACCTTGATGGGGATGGGGTTGCCCATGAAGTGGAAAGGGACTGTGTTGACGGCGTAGATCTCATTCTCCTCGTCGAAGTCGACATCGATGCCATTCTGGACCATGACGAACTCCTGGTCGGCAGCCGGCCATCCCCGTTTGGGGTCCACGATGAAAGTGCCATAGAGCCCCTTGGCGATGTGCTTCGCCAGCGGGAAAGTGTGGCAATGGTAGAGGTGGAGGCCAAAGGGTTCTGCGTCGAACTCGTATGTGAACCGCTGGCCGGGATCGATGTCGCCAGGACCCGCACCCGGTACCCCATCCATCTCATAGGGATGGATGCCGTGGAAGTGGATGGTGTGGGGATGGGTTGTGCCGTTCGAAAAGTGGATGCGAATCCGGTCTCCCTCCGTGCAGCGGATGGTTGGGCCTGGAATACGGCCGTTGTAGGTCCAGGCGGGAAAGGGAACGCCGGGCGCGACCTCGATCTCCTTCTCGATGGCCACGAACTCGTACTCGCGCAGAGTCTGGCCGCTGGGGAGGGTGGTCACCTTGCCGTAGTCGAAGTCAGTCAGGATTTCGGAGGGGTCAAACCCGTTCTTCTCGTGATCCACCTCTCCCATCACGGTGGGGACGGGACCGGTCCGATCAAGCGGGATCGCGCACAGGGGCTGACGGTCGGACTGTAGCCACTCCACCGATCCCCCCTCTGCACCGGCACGCTGCAGGATCGCCGCTCCTCCGGCCAGACCGGCAGCGCCCGCCGTCCCGACCTTCAGGAAGTCGCGGCGGCTGATTCTGGACTGCTCTGACTCTGCCATCTATTCCTCCTCGGTGGTCCTATTGGGAGTCCGCGGTGGGGACTCAACCACAAATATCTTCTGTGCCACGCGCCTTCCCACGACTCGCTCGTGCCCGTCCACGCAGACGGTGAGGGGCCCGTCGAGGGGGGCCTGATCCAACACCTTGATGCGGTTTCCCGGCATCAGCCCCAGTTCCTCCATGTGGCGGAGGACTTCAGGGTCATCGTCCTGCACCCAGGCCACTCGGCCGCTCTGACCAACCGACAGGTCCGCCAGCGAAAGGCGCGGGAGATCTGCGATATCTCCCTCCGGACTGGGAATCGGATGGCCATGGGGATCGATCTTCGGCTCCCCCAGCGCCTCGGCCAAGCGAGACTCCAGTTGATCCGAGACGTGATGCTCCAGCCGATCCGCCTCCTCGTGGACCCGATCCCACGGAAAGCCCAATACCTTGGCCAGGTACTGTTCAAGAAGCCGATGGTGACGGACCACCTCCAAAGCGACCCTCTCTCCCTCCTCTGTCAGGATTGCGCCCCGATAGGGCACATGGTCGGCCAGACCCATCCCGGCCAGCCGCTTGACCATGTGGGTCACAGATGCGGGGGAGACTCCCAGTGCGTCGGCAAGCGCCTGGGTGCTCACCCGACCCCGTCCTTCCTGGAGGCGATACAGGGCCTTCAAGTAGTCCTGGACCGCCTCGCTGAGCTCCTCTAATTTCATATGACCAAATCTGATTTTAGATATGCCTAAAATACTACACAGATGGGGACGCCTTGTCAAGACCGGGACGCCCGGCTGGGAGAGTGCCTGGCCGCTAGGGGGTGAGACCGGGGCCGAGACGGTGCCTCACGCCGGCCAGGGAAGAGGAACGATCAGGTTCAATAGGAGACCGAGCAGGAACAGGGCGCCCGCGCGGCGGGTGATGACGAAGGCGGCGGACACGTACCACAGAGGCCACACGGGATACCCTTCCGGAGGCTCCTCGGGCATAGGCTCTGAGTAGACCTGCAGCACCTGACGAAGCCGCGGGAGGGCCAGCATCACCAGGAGCACCCACGGGCCCAGGATACCGGTGGCCACAAGTCCGATGATCACCAAGAAGAAGCCGATCATCAGACCCTGATTCAGTCTCAGAGCTTGGTCCACGCCGACGACCACGGGTAGCGTCCGCACCGACCGCTCTCGATCCTGTTCGGCCTTGTCCAGATGCTTTCCTATGATGACGGTGGTGACCATCAGGCCGTAGGGGATGGATGCCCAGAGCACCCATAGAGGGAGGGACGCCGCTGCAACGTAGTACGTCCCGCCGGTCATCAGTGGACCCCAGACAAGGAATATCCCGAGCTCACCAAGGCCCAGATACTTGAGCCGGAAGGGCCCGGCGACGTAGACGACGCTGATCGCCAGCCCTGCTACCGCCAGGACGAGGACCAGGGGCCCGACGGCCCAGCTCAGGTACAGTGCGATGGCGCCGTCCACGGCGATGAGTCCCAGGATTGCTGCGATCAGCCGCCGCTCGGAGGTCAGGCCCGAGGCGATGGGATGCGGCGAGTACTGGAGCCTCGCGTAGTCGCCCGTATCCAAGCCGCCCTTGTAGTCGAAGTAGTCGTTGACCATATTGTTGGAGGCGTGGGCCAGGAGCAGGCCGAAAGTGGCGAGGGCCAGAAAGCCCCAATTCGGGCTAGCCGATCCCGCTGCCAGGAGCCCTCCGATGACTCCGGAGGTGAAAGTCATCGAGAAGACGCAGGCCCGGGTGACAATGAGCCACTTGGAGACAGGATCCATGCGCTTTTCAGGCGAGAGGTTGCAGGTGTCGTACGCCTCTTTCCAGTTCCGGATGAGAGGTGCGATCCCCCCTTCCGACACCGCCGACTCGGCTTGACCGCTCATCTCAAATCCTCAGCCGTCCACCATCCCCGGCTCGGTCATTGAGCGGATGTCGAGGAGCCGGTCCACTTCCTCCTCGGACAGCAGCTCCTTCTCCAGAACCACCTCCCGTATCGTCCTCCCTGTCGCCATCGCCTCCTTGGCCACCTCTGCCCCCTTCTCGTATCCGATGACCGGATTCAGGGCTGTGACCAGGATGGCATTGCGCTCTAGCCAAGCCGCCGCGCGCTCGGCGTTGGCGACGATCCCCACGACGCAGCGCTCTGTAAATGCGGTCATGGCGGCGATCAGGATGTCCATGGACCCGAAAAGATTGTGGGCGATCACCGGCATCATGACGTTGAGTTCCAGCTGGCCGGCCTGTCCACTGAGAAGGACGCAGAGATCGTTTCCCATGACCTGGAAGCAGACCATGTTGAGCATCTCTGCCATGACAGGGTTGACTTTGGCCGGCATGATGGAGGAGCCGGGCTGCACGGGAGGCAAGATGATCTCGCCCAGACCCGTGGCCGGTCCCGAGGCGAGGAGCCGCAGGTCATTGGCAATTCTATCGAGATCTTGGGCCAGGGTCCGAAGAGCAGCGCTGAAGTGAATCGGATCGGCCATGGACTGCATGCTCTCGAACAGGTTGTCCGACTCGTCGAGCTCCAGACCCGTTATCTCTCTGAGCCGTGCGACCATTCGCGCGTGGTATTCGGGATGGGCATTGAGCCCGGTCCCGGTGGCTGTGCCACCAATCCCGAGACGACGCAGACCCTCCGCTGCCTGGCGGATCTTCTCCCCGTTGCGTTGGAGGGCCCGCCCGTAGGCGCCGAATTCCTGGCCCAGCCGCATCGGGACCGCGTCCTGGAGGTGGGTACGACCTGACTTCACAACATCATCGAACTCTTGGGCCTTCGACTCGAAGGCAGCAGCCAAGCCCGCGAGGGCGCTCAGGAGCTCCTCCAGCCTCCAGAGGCATCCGAGCCGGATGGCGGTGGGGATGGTGTCGTTGGTGGACTGGGCCATGTTGACGTCGTCGTTGGGGTGGACCTTTGCGTAGGAGCCCAAGGGCTCCCCCAAGAGCTCGTTGGCACGGTTGGCGATCACCTCGTTGGTGTTCATGTGGTGGGAGGTGCCTGCTCCGGCCTGGAAGGGGTCCACCACGAAGTGCTCGTGGAACTCGCCCTCCATCACCTCCCCGGCGGCCCGATCGATGGCGTCGGCTACATCCGCATCGAGGAGCCCGAGTTCGCGGTGCACCTGCGCGGCGGCCCGCTTGATGGCGGCCATCGACCAGATGAAGGCGGGGTACGGCCGCAGCCCGCTGATGGGGAAGTTCTCCACCGCGCGCTGGGTTTGGGCGCCGTACAACGCCTCCTTAGGGATCTGCACTGTGCCCATGGTGTCTCTCTCCTTGCGGGTTTCCATGGTCAGCCTCCGCCGTATGGGAGGTTGCCCCTACGGACTCGTCTAGAGGGGTTGTCGGCCCGCGAAGCCCGATTCAGCATCGTGCCAGAACCCTACCTGCTCTTCACCATGTTTCCAGCACAGGAACACCTGGCGCCCCTCTCGGCGCGAAGGGAAGTCAACCAGACCCTGGTTGATGTCTTTGAGAACGCATCCGAGGGCGTGGATTCGCTGGACACACCGCTCCGTGCGGCGAAATAGCTCAGCTACCTCTGAGGAACGCTGGCTGCCTCCGTTCAACTCGGCGCTTTTCAGCACCGCCTCCAGTTCCGGGCGCGCGGCGATGATCTGCTCCCGGTATGAGAGAAGCTCCCCCATCAGGGGTTTCAGCTGGGGGAGCGTGGCGTTCGCCTCCTCGGGTGTGAAGAGCCTATCCGTTTAGGTGCCTCCAAAGGATGCGGGCGATTCGGTCTGCATAATATCACACGGGATTGTGGACTACCACGCGGATGGTGTCTCCGCCACGAATCTTGTCGCCGCGTGTTGTGTTTTGGCTTTCGATATCGACATGCCCCCCTGCCTTCGCACCTCTCGGCGCTCTGGCTGCGCAGCTCTCTTCGCGGCGTCGCCGTGGAGAGAGCTCGGGCCTGACTCCCGGAACGGTTCTCAGCCTTCGGAAGATATTCGGTAGTTATTACGATGGCCATCATCAAATTTGACGGAGCCGAGAACCCCCGGATATAATTCCCTTGCGTCGCGGTCAGGAGAAGCTATTCGTGCATGCATCTCGTCAGGGTATCCTAGATACACTGAAGGGGGGCGGAAAGGCCACCGTGGACCAGCTGGCGGCTGCCCTGGACCTGAGCCCAGTCACCGTCCGGCACCACCTTGGCATTCTGAAAGATCGCGGGCTGATCCATGCCGAGACGGTTCGGAGCGGGCCTGGCCGTCCCTACTATGTGTATCTCCTGACCGAGGAAGCGCACGAGCAATTCCCCAAGACCTATCACATTCTGGCCGAGCGACTCCTCGAGGAGCTGGAGTCGAACTCCGATCGCAGGGCCTCGGCCCAGCTCATGCGACAGATGGCGGATCGAATTGTGTCCGACCAGGGAGGCTCGGAGCAGTCGGTTCCCCTGGCGCAGCGGGTCGAAAGACTGGCCTCCGTCCTTTCGGAAGAGGGATTCTGGGCAGAGTGGAAGCCTTCCGGAGAGGGTTTCGTCCTGATCGAGCGGGAGTGCCCGTATCACTACGTCGCCATGAGACATCCGGTCGTGTGCACCTTGGATCACTGCCTGATCCGGGATATGTCTGGAATGAGGGTAAGAAGGCTGGCATATCGGCTCGACGGAGACGACGTCTGCAGCTACGAGCTCTCCAACGGCCCCGCGTGACGGCTGGATAGCAGGCATACGTGCGGCGGGCCTCGCCACACAGCGAGGCCTGCTTTTCTGTTCAGCTGCTGCCTCCTAGGTGGAGGCTGGCCAGTCTCGCAGGAACTGGGCGAGCAGCCTCACCCCGACGCCCGTCGCACCCTTGGCCAGATAGGATCGCGTCTGCGCGAAGGCCCAGGCTGTCCCTGCAATGTCGATGTGTGCCCATCGGGTATCCCCGGCGAATCTTCTGAGGAATACTCCGCCGGCTATGGCTGTGGCGAAGACGCCGCCTGGCGGGCTCCCCGTCAGCAGCATGGCGCTGTTCTTCATGTCGGCCACATCGCTCTCGATCAGAGATTCATGCTCTTCCCATAGGGGGAGTTCCCAGACGCGCTCTCCGGTTCGCTCGCCGGCGCTGACCAATTGACGTACAAGGTCGCGATCGTTCCCCATGACTCCGGACGCCCAGGGCCCGAGCGTGTCCCGAATGCCCTTGGTCAGTGTTGCTACGTCGACGATCGCCTTGGGATCGAACCTCTGCGCGTAGCTGAGAGCGTCGGCGAGAAGGAGACGGCCCTCTGCATCGGTGCTCACGATCTCAATGGTCTGGCCTGAGAGCGACTTGAAAACATCGCCGGGGCGGTAGGCGCCCCCGGAGGGAAGGTTCTCCGTGGAGGGGACCAGTCCGATTACTCGAAGAGGCAGCTCGAGCTGCGCAGCGCAAGCCATGGCACCCAGCACCGCTGCCCCTCCGGCCATGTCGTACTTCATGCGACCCATCCCAACCCGGTCCTTGAGGCTGATTCCTCCGCTGTCGAAGGTCACCCCTTTGCCGGTCACGATGACAGGCTGGGTGTCTGTCCCGCCCCGATGCTCCATAACGATGAACCGCGGCGGCTCCCTGCTACCCTGGGCCACACCCAGAACGGCGCGCATGCCGAGATTCGCCATGGTGGCCTGGTCCAACACCTCGCAGCGAAATCCAGCCACCTCTGCGGTCTCCTGGGCCTCTTCCGCCAACCTGGTTGGCGTGAGCAGGTTCGCAGGGCGGTTGACCAGGGTGCGAGCGCTATTCGTGGCGCCAGCCACCACTCGGCCGATATCAACTCCTCGCTGCACCACGTCCGCGACCGACTTGTCCTCTGCCAGCAGGTCCATGCGGCGCACCTTTGGCTCTGGGCTGGCATACTGATACATCGCCATGAGGCTGGCCTCGACTGTCGCCTGCGCCGCCATCTCCAGATCCTTCTTGTGCCAGGGCACCAGATGGAGGGCGTTGGCGAAGACGTCCACCTCCAGCTCCTGAACTGCTCTCGCCGCCTTGCCGGATGCCTCCCGCAATGTCTCGATGTGGAATCCATCGGCGACACCAAGTCCCACCAGGAGGATTCTGCGGGCCGGCACCTCCGATTCGTCGGGCGGATAGAGGAGAGCTGTCTCGCCGGGCCGGGCTCGGAAGTCTTCTCGATCCAGCAGCTCGGTGATGAGGCCGTCACCGGCACGATCTACGCTGGCGGCAGGCTCCGGAATCTCGCCCTGCCCCTGGAACATGCCCAGCGCGAGGAGCTTTGTCGGGGCCTCAGCCACGGGTTGGGTCCGGACGATGACCTCAGTCATGGCGCCTCCTCAACTTCGGTGACGGCATCGGCGGCGAGTTCCGCGGGCCTGGGCCGGAGTGGCGTCACTCTTCCACGATCACGGCCGCACTCTACCATGATAGTGGCTGTTCTTCCACGATCGCGGCTGTTCTTCCACGACTGTGGCCGGACCTCCACGAAAGTGGCTGTCCTCCCACGATCCTCAGAAGCAGGCAAGCGTGTCTCTCCGGAGCTCTCAGCATTGCCGCCGGCTGAACTGAGGGCGTAACGGACGGGATGTTGTGATCCTAGTCTCGTTGGAAGAGAGGCCAGGGCTCGGCCAGCTCAAAGCGAGCGGTGAAGAAGCGCAGCTGGGCAGGTTCATACACCATGGTGAGGCCTCGGAGATCCTCCTTTCGCTCGTGCAGGGCGATGACAGACTCAGCTGCCACATCCATGTGGAGATTCGTGTAGACCCGTCGCGGCAGGGCCAGCCGAACCAGTTCTAGCTTTGGGTATCTGTGGTCGCCGGTCTCCTTGTCTCTCCCGGCGGACACGATTCCGCGCTCCATACCGCGGACGCCGGAGTCGTAGTACAGGGCGGCTGTCACTGCCTGCGCAGGGAACTGCTCCTGAGGGACGTGAGGTAGGAACTGGCGGGCATCCAGAAAGACAGCATGCCCCCCGATGGGAAGCACGAGCGGGACGCCTGCTTCTCGGATACGGTCGCCCAGGTGACGCACCTGTGCGACGCGGCTACGGATGTGAGCGTCCTCAACCATCTCGTAGATGCCGCGGGCCATGGCCTCCATGTCACGCCCCGCCAGGCCTCCGTAGGTGTGGAGTCCTTCGAACACGACGACCAGAGCGCGGACCTTCTCGTAGAACTCCTGATTGTTCGTGGCGATGAAGCCTCCGATGTTGACGAGGATGTCCTTCTTGGCGCTCATGGTGCACCCCTCGCCGTAGGACATCATCTCGAGCAGGATTTCCCTGACAGTGCGATCCTGGTACCCGGGCTCTCGCTCCTGGATGAAGAAGGCGTTCTCCACAGCGCGGGTGGCATCGAAGATGATGCTGATTCCGCGGCGCGAGCAGAGCTCGTGGACCGCTTTGAGGTTCTGCATGGAGAAGGGTTGTCCCCCGGCCATGTTCACGCAGGGCGCCAACGAGACGTAGGCGATCCCGTCGGTGCCGGCGTCATCGATAAGGCGCTCCAGCTTCTCTAGGTCCACGTTGCCTTTGAACGGGTACTCACTCGAGGGGTCGTGGGCCTCCTTGACGATTACGTCCACGAAGACGCCACCCGCGCGCTCGATATGCTCACGGGTGGTGGTGAAGTACATGTTCATAGGGACGTATTGGCCGGGACTGATGCGAATCTGGGAGGTAAGGTGCTCTGCGCCCCTACCCTGATGGGTCGGCACCATATAGCGAAACCCGTACACCTCCTGGACGGCCTTCTCCAGGGCGTAGAAGTTGCGGCTCCCGGCGTAGGCCTCATCGCCCACCATCAGGCCAGCCCACTGATCGTCGCTCATGGCATTGGTGCCGCTATCAGTCAGGAGGTCTATGTAGACGTCCTCGCTCCGCAGGAGGAAAGTGTTGTAGCCAGCGTCGGCGATCGCCTTCTCCCGTTCCTCAAGCGTCGTAGCGCGTAGAGGCTCGACCGCTTTGATCTTGTACGGCTCTGCTATCGTTCGGTCTTCTGTGCCCATTCGTCCTCCTTTGCGCAGCAGGCTACTACCACCGGGCCCTCACATGGGGGCCGGGCGGGATCTTCGTCACTGCCTTGACCTCAGCGGGGGGAAGGGTAGTGCTCTAGATGGTGGACGATCTCCGCCAGGAATCGGTCTGCCACGCTGCCGTCGAAGATACGGTGATCGAAGGTCAGCGACAGGTAAGCAGCCGGGCGGATCGCGATGGCATCGTCGACTACCAGGGGGCGCTTCTCAATGGCGCCTACCCCGAGGATTGCGGCCTGAGGCTGGTTGATGATGGGAGTCGCGAGCAGACTCCCCGCCACACCGTGATTGGTGATGGTGAAGGTGCCGCCTGCCACATCGTCCGGCACGAGTTGCTTGTCGCGGGCCCGGTTGGCGACGTCGTAGATCTCCCGAGCCAGCCGGCGAAAGCTCTTGTCGTCCGCGTTCTTGAGAACTGGGACAATCAGTCCATCATCGAGGGCTACCGCGATTCCGATGTTGATCTCCTCATGGACGAGAATCCCGTCCTCGGTGAAGGTTGCATTTACGATGGGCAATTCCTTCAGGCCGGCCACCGAGGCCTCCACGAAGTAGGTTGTATAGGTGAGGGGGACCCCCTCCTGTCGCTGGAATCTGTCTTTCAGGGTCTCTCGGTGAGAGTAAACCCGGGACAGGTCCGCTTGGAAGACGGTAGTGACGTGTGCGCTGGTCTGCTTGCTGCGGACCATGTGCTCCGCGATCGCCTTGCGCATGGGGGTGAGCCCCAGCACTTCTCCAGGTTCGGCCGGTGACGGGAGGCGCACCCGGGCCCGCCGTTCTTCTGCCTCCTCCGCAGGCTTGCCCGGCTCGCGGAAGAACAGTCCAGCCTCGACCTCGCGAGGACGCCAAGGCTCCTTCATGAGCTCCACGTAGGCCAGAATGTCTTTCTTCGTGATCCGGCCACCGCGGCCCGTCCCGGAGACCTGCTCCAGATCTACTCCGTGCTCGGCTGCGATGCGTGCCACCACGGGGGAGATTCGACGGCTGGTCGGGGCTGGCGCGGAGGTGGCCGGTGCCGGCCGGGGAGCGGCGGCAGCTGCCGCAGCGGCGGCGACCGGCTCGGCACGAGCAGGCTCAGCGGGGGCTGTCTCGGGAACCTCCTCCCCCTGCTCGCCGATGTAGGCGAGGAGCGTACCCACTGCCACTGTCTCACCCTCCGCCACGAGGATCCTGAGGACCACCCCCGCCGCGGGGGAGGGGAACTCGGTGTCCACCTTGTCGGTAATGATCTCGAGCAGGGGTTGGTACTCCTCGATCTTTTCCCCCTCCTTGACCAGCCAGGTCCCCACCGTTCCCTCGGTAACGCTCTCGCCGAGTTGCGGCATCGTGATCTCAACTGCCATTGTCTACTCCGTAGCAGCGGCGCAGGGCGTGCGAGCCGCTGACCCATGTCCTCAATATGCTGCCAACTCTCGGATAGCCTCCGCGATCTTCTCGGAGTCGGGCATGAAGCTGTCCTGGAGCGGGGGGCTGAACGGTACGGCCGGCACATCCGGGCCCGCCAGACGGCTGATGGGTCCGTCCAAGTGCTCAAATGCCTCCTCGGCGATGATCGCCGCCACCTCCCCGCCGAAGCCCCCTGTCTTGTTGTCCTCATGAACGATCAGGACCTTTCCGGTCTTCTGAACCGAGGCCAGAAGGGTTTGCCTGTCGATCGGAACCAGGGTCCGCAGGTCTATGACCTCGGCGCTGATCTTCTCGTTGGCGAGCGACTCTGCCGCTTGCTCCGCGTAGAAGGCCATCAGTCCGTAGGCGACAACTGTGACATCGGATCCTTCCCTGCGGACGAGGGCCTGACCCAAGGGGACCACGTAGTCCTCGTCTGGGACCTCGCCCTTGATCAGCCGATAGCCTTTCTTGGGCTCAAAGTACATCACTGGATCTGGATCCCGGATGGCCGATTTCAGGAGTCCCTTGGCATCGTACGGAGTGCTGGGGATCACCACCTTCAATCCCGGGACGTGCGCATAGAAGGCCTCGACGCTCTGCGAGTGGTAGAGGCCACCCCCGATCCCTCCCCCGTAGGGCGACCGGATCACCACGGGGCAGGTCCAGGTGCCCTTGGAGCGGTACCGCAACCGGGATGCCTCGCTCACAATCTGATCGAAGGCAGGGTGGATGAAGTCGGCGAACTGGATCTCAGCTACTGGGTGGAGTCCATTGAGCGCCGCGCCGATGGCCACGCCGACAATTCCGAGCTCGGCAAGGGGCGTATCTATCACCCTTTCCTGCCCGTACTTCTCGATCAGGCCCTCCGTAACCCGGAAGACCCCTCCACGTTTCCCAATGTCCTCGCCCATGATGATGACCCTCTCGTCACGGGCCATCTCCTCATCGATAGCCTGCTTGATGGCCTCCAGAAGATTCATCTCCGCCATGGTTGCTCTCCCCTACGACTCGGCGAAGACGTGGCCCAGGAGCTCGTTCGGATCGGGGTAGGGGGCTTCTTCGGCTGTCTTGTTGGCCGCGTCCACCTGCTCCCCAGCCCAGTCCCTGATGCCCTCGGCGGACTTCTCGTCCAAGAGGCCCACCTCCTCGAGGTAGGCTCTGAAACGGATCAGCGCGTCCTTCTCCTTCCATGCCTCGACCTCCTCCTCAGCGCGATAGGTACGGTCGTCGTCGTCAGAGGAGTGAGGAATGATTCGGTACGTCATGGCCTCGACCAGAGTCGGCCCGTCTCCGCGCCGCGCGCGCGTGGCCGCATTGACCATCTCTTCGTACACAGCGAGGACGTCGTCGCCGTCGACGGTAACCCCCGGGAATCCATAGCCCGCGGCCCGATCGGATACGCGTTCGATGGCCATCTGGAGCCGCATTGGAACGGAGATTGCGTACTGGTTGTTCTCGCAGACGAAGATCACCGGCAGCTTGTGGACGCCCGCGAAGTTCAGACCCTCGTGGAAGTCCCCCTTGCTGGAGCCGCCCTCCCCGAAGCAGACGAGTGTGACAGAATCCTCTCCTCGGATCTTCGTGGCGAGGGCGATCCCGACCGCCTGGGGGATCTGAGTCGCGACCGGACTCGAGCCCGAGACGATGTTCCGTTCTCGATGGCCGTAGTGTGCCGGCATCTGGCGGGCACCCGAGGAGGGATCCCCCTGCTTTGCATAGAGGGCGAGCATCAACTCCTCGGGGGTCATCCCCCAGGAAAGAGTCAGCGCCATGTCGCGGTAGTAGGGGTGGAGGAAGTCCCGGGAAGGGTCCATCGCCTTGGCCGCCGCCACCTGCAGGCCCTCCTGACCCATTCCCGAGATATGGAAGGCGACCTTTCCCTGACGGTGGAGGATCCACATGCGCTCGTCGAGGGTCCGGCTGAGGACCATCGTACGGTACATCTCCACGACCTCGTCGTCGGTGAGGCCCAGTTCGGCATGGCGAGCCCTCACCGTCGCATCCACCGTCGCTTCCTTTGCAGTCATGCTTCCTCCCCTTGCTGTCTCACAGGCGGCGCAGCGCTTCTAGGATGGGTTCGATCGGGTGGACATCAAGCTCTGGCCGCAAGTCGATCATCCGGATCACCCCTTCTGCATCGATGAGCACAACGGTGCGATTGTTGTGGCCGTTCAAACGGGATTCGTTCTCCCGCAGCACGCCGTACTCGCGTGCTACCCGGCCGTGGGGCCAGAAGTCGCTGAGGAGTGGGAACGAGATGCCTCCCAACGAGAGTGCCCAAGTCTCTACGGATGGCACGGGATCGGTGCTCACCGCCAGGATCTGTGTTCCGGTGCCCCGGATCTCGCTCAGCCGCGCCTCCAGCGAGGGAATCTGCTCTGTTCACCCGCCCGTGAAGGCTGCCACGTAGAACAGCAGGAGAATCTTCTCTCCCCTGTGCTCTGTCAGCCGGACAGTGATCCGTTCGGGCTCCGGGTTGGTGATTGTTCCGGGGAGTGTGAAATCTGGCGCGCGAGCTCCTGCCCTGAGCGTTTCGGTCCGATCCAGGGACGTACTCAAGTGTGAATCACTCGCCCTAGCACATCCAGCGCCGACTCCATGAGCGCCTCACTCAGTGTGGGGTGGGCGTGCATCGTTGTTCCGATCTCCAGGGGAGTGGACTCCAACCTCTTTCCCACCGCGAATTCGTGAAGGATCTCGGTGACCTCGGGTCCAATCATGTGGACCCCTAGAAGATCCCCGTACTCGGCGTCGGCCACGATCTTGACGAATCCCTCGTGGTCCCCGAGAGCCAAGGCCTTGCCGTTGGCGCGGAACGGAAACCGCCCTACCTGGACCTCCCGGCCGGACGCTCGCGCCTCGGCTTCCGTCATGCCCATCGAGGCAACCTGCGGCTGGCAGTAGGTACAGGAGGGAATGGCCGATCTGTCGAGCGGCTCGGGCTGCTCACCCGCGATGGCCTCCACACACACGATCCCTTCGTGGGAAGCCTTGTGGGCAAGGTGAGGGAGCCCAGCTACATCCCCAATAGCGTAGATCCCGGGAACGCTGGTCCGCTGCATGTCGTCGACCTTGACGGACCGCTGTGCTACCTCCACGCCGAGGGGCTCCAGTCCCAGGTTCTCCGTGTTTCCCCGGCGGCCGATTGCCACAAGGACCTTCTCCGCCTCGAGTTCCCTCTTGCCATCGGGGCTCGTGGCCGAGATGTGTACCAGTCCGTCCCGCAGTTCAACGGCCTCCACCTTGGTACCAGTGTGCACCTGGATTCCTCGCCGGGTGAACACCTTTCCAAGCAGGTTGGATATCTCCTCATCCTCCAAGGGGAGAACCCTCGGTAGCATCTCGAGCAGATCTACCTGGCATCCGTAGGAATGGAAGACGTGGGCGAACTCCACTCCCACGGCGCCAGCACCGATGATGACCATCCTCTCTGGGAGCTCCCTCATCAGCACGGCGTGATCGCTGTGAAGGATCCGCTCCCCGTCGAATTCTATCCCGGGCAGCGGGGCGGGACTGGACCCGGTGGCCAACAGGATGTGGGCCGCGGAAAGAGACTCGTCCGAGCCGCGCAACCTGACCGAGTCCGCGGCAATGAGTTCCGCCTCCCCCTCCACGACCTCCACACCGTTCTTCTTTAGAAGGAACGCCACGCCCTTCGATAGCCGGTCGGCCACTCGGCGGCTGCGCTCGTACGCGGGTCGGTAGTCGATGGAAAGGCCCTCGATGTGCACACCCCACTGGTCGGCGCGGCGGAGGAGATTGACTACCTCCGCGTTGCGCAGAAGTGCCTTCGTGGGGATGCAGCCCCAATTGAGGCAGATTCCCCCCAGCCGATCCCTCTCGATGACGGCGGTCTGAATGCCCAGCTGGGCGGCTCGGATGGCAGCCACATAGCCCCCTGGGCCGCTTCCCACGACGATCAGATCGTAGTCAGACATGGGTTAGCGTGGCCAGGGCCGCTCTCACGAGCGGCCAGGCGGAACGGAGTATAGCAGCGATCGTGTCGCGTGTCCCAAGTGGCTTGCCCTCGAGGCCGTGCGGCCTTAGCTGGGTGTGCCCATTCCGGCTGGGCCCAGGGACATGGCCCAGGATAGCAGCGATCGTGTCGCGTGTCCCAAGT
Source organism: uncultured Anaerolineales bacterium (assembly GCA_964348195.1). Classification (GTDB taxonomy): domain Bacteria; phylum Chloroflexota; class Anaerolineae; order UBA7937; family JACPPX01; genus CAYGBX01. The sequence continues at coordinate 24,827 of CAYGBX010000015.1, read as the reverse complement.
GGCTTGCCCTCGAGGCCGTGCGGCCTTAGCTGGGTGTGCCCATTCCGGCTGGGCCCAGGGACATGGCCCAGGATAGCAGCGATCGTGTCGCGTGTCCCAAGTGGCTTGCCCTCGAGGCCGTGCGGCCTTAGCCGGGTGTGCCCATTCCGGCTGGACCGAAGGACATGGCCCAGGATAGCTGCGGGCGCGGACGGTGTCGACGCGGAAGACGTCGACGTCGAGGCAGATCCTTGATCGCCGAAAAGGGGCCTATTTGCGTGGAACCAGGGGCTGCAACGGGATAGCTAGGAGACGTACTTCTCGAACCGGGCGTTGATGCGATCCCAGTGCAGATGGCTGAGGAAGTTGTCCACATAGGTGGCGCGTCCCGGACCATCCTTGTGATAGTATGCGTGCTCAAAGACGTCGCAGGCAACAAGCGGGATTCCGCCCCAGATGGCGCCGTAGGCGTGTTCATCCACCAGCACATTGAAGAGTCGACCTGACCAAAGGGCGTCGTAGATCAGGAGAGCCCACCCACTGAGCTTGGCTGAGATGGCAGTGGCCTTGAAGTCCGCCTTCCAAGCGTCGAGGGAGCCGAACTCCTTCTCGATCCGGGCAGCCACCGCCAAGCCGCTTCCTGGGTCGCCATCGCCGCCCAGGACCTCCCAGTAGACATCGTGGAGGAGCGCACCCGCGTGATTCCACGTGAACCTTCTCTTCAGCTCGCCGATCTGGCTGTAGTTGCCGTTGGCGGCGGCGCGGTCGGCGTCGACCAGACCGTTTTCGATGGTGTTCAGGGCCACCACGTACCCTTTGTGGTGGGTGTTGTAGTGCCAATCTGTCGTCTCTGGGCTGACGACATCCCTGAGCAGATCCTTGGCTTCCTCATCTGAGTAGGGACGCTCCGTCAGTTTCCACTCGTGCTCCATCTGTCACCCTCCTTGCGTCTAGCTGTGGCCTATTGCTCCTCGCCTCGGCAACGAGCCCGAGTCACCTCCTTCCCTCCTACGCGGCGGTATCCCAGTCGGGAGAAGCCCCCCGAGGACACGGCTCCGAGGATCTGGTCATCGGCCCCGAGAAGCGGCAAACCCTGGCCAGACGCCCAGGGTGTGTACGGGAGCGCGATCCGCAGCCTCGCCGCATTGGACGAAGGCACGCATTCTGGCAATCGCTCCACCTCGTGTCAAGGCCTCTGATGTAGCCTCAACAGGATAGGACCTAAGTACTCTTGTCGGCCCTTTCCAGCGGTGCCTATACTGGGACCGCAGGTCCCAGCGATGGCGTGGGACCGTAAGTCTCAGAGTTGCTGTGGTTCGACACGACCCAGCGCGTCGCCCGGACCTGGGGTCCCGACGACGCCGTGGGACCGGGCGACTCAGCTATGCCGTGAACCCGCTGGTTTCAGTTTTGGCAAGGGTGGCGGAAGCCAGCGGTTGTGCTGGCTTGGGGAGGTGAAACTCTGACCACCATGAGAGAGCTCTTCCGCCAGGGGAGGGTGGAGGAGATCTGGCAACGGCACTGCGGCTTCATCGATCTGAGCCTTCAAGAGTTCATGGAGATCCAGCGTGAACTCCTGATGGAGCAGATCGATCTCTTGGCTGGGAGCGAATTGGGTAAGACGCTCATGCGGGGCAAGGTGCCAAAGAACGTCGAGGAGTTTCGGCGCACAGTTCCCCTGACCACGTACGAGGACTACCGTCCGTTCCTGGCGCAAAAGCGCGAGGAGGGGCTCCCCCAGAAGACGCTCCACTGGATGCGCACCTCGGGGCGATCGGGGGAGTATCCGCACAAGTGGGTGCCGGTCAGCGAGGGAATGGACCAAGCCTGGGGCATCTCCCCTATGGCGAGCGTGATCTTCTCCGCTTGCACCCGGCGCGGTGAGTTTCCTCTGCAGGAAGGGGACCGGTTCCTCTACACTCTGGCTCCGCCTCCCTATGCATCGGGCCATTGGTCGATCGGGCTGCAAAGGGAATTCCCATTCCGCTTTCTCCCGCCCCTTGACGAAGCCGAGGCGATGTCCTTCCAGGATCGAATCGAGCAGGGATTCAAGCTTGCCCTTCAGGAAGGGATCGATCTGTTCTGGGGACTCTCCAGTGTACTTGTCGCCGTGGGCGAGCGCTTTTCCCGCCAGGCCCGAGGAGTCGATCTGTCTCAGCTGCCCCGCGACCCCCGATCCCTTCTCAGGCTGAACCGGGGTCTCCTCGCGAGCAGGCTCGGCAAGCGGCCGCTCCTGCCCAATGACCTCTGGCGGCCCAAAGGGATTGTGGCCCTCGGAATGGACACGAGCATTCTGAAGGATCGCATCGTCCACTACTGGGGGCGTCAGGCCCTGGAGATCTACGGGGCGACAGAGCTCGGGTTTGTGGCCACTCAGACGTGGGACTACGACGGAATGACCTTCGCGCCGGACATCAACTTCCTGGAGTTCATTCCCGAGGAGGAGCATCTTCGCAGCCGCGCCGATCCCAACCACCATCCTGAGACTCTTCTGTTGGATGACGTCGCAAGTGGCGAGCGCTATGAGATCGTGGCTACGAACTTCCGGGGGGGCGCCTTCGTGCGGTACAGGATTGGAGATCTGGTGGAGTTCACGGAGCTTCGCAACGAGCGCCTGCAGATCGACCTGCCCCAGATGCGATTCCACTCCCGTGCCGACGACATCCTTGACCTAGGGGGCTTCACCCGGCTCACGGAGAAGACCATCTGGGAGGCAATCGAGAGCTGCGGAATCCCGTACGTAGACTGGGTCGTGGCAAAGGAGTCGGACGGAAACGCGCCTATGCTCCGGATCTACTTGGAGCCAGCGGACGGAAGAGTGGAGCCCGAAGAAGCGGCGACGGAGATCCACTCCGCCCTGGTCCGACTAGACCCGGACTACGAGCAGGTCGAGAAGATGCTGGGATGGAGCCCGGCTCGGGTGAGTCTGCTCGCCAGCGGAACGTTTCGCCGCTATCGCGAAGAGCAGAAGGCGGCTGGCGCCGATCCGGCCCACCTGAAGCCGCGACACATCTCCCCCCCGCCTGATGTCCTTGAGCGTCTCACGACTCCGGAGAAGAAGAGGTAGAGTCCATGCCGCTGCCAGAACTAATCCGCCGGCTCCACATGATCGCGCCTCTTGCTGCGGTGGCCTTCAACGCGGCCCTCATCTACGTCGTTCTACGACAGGAGAATCGCCGACCGATTCACCGGCTGTTCGCCCTTCTTCTGGGTGGGATGCTGATCTGGAACTATGGGGTGTTCCAGATGCGGACCAGTCCTACCCCCGAGGCAGCACTCCTCTGGGATCGGGTGGCTGCCATGTCGGGGGCCTTCTTCTCGGTTCTCTTCTATCAGTTCAACGTGGCCTTTGCGCGCGGCAAACCGCCCCGCGGCATGATCCCTATCGCCTACTTCCTGGGTCTGGTGCTGGCTGTTCTCACGGTCTGGACCCCGCTGATGATCGAGAGGATGGAGCGGAGCCCTTGGGCCTACACGCCCGTGATGGGCCCGCTGTTCCCCTTCGCCGTTCTCTACATCTACGGGTTTTACCTGCTCGGCTCTCTACGGCTGGTCCGTGGACTCCGAACCGCTCGGTCGGCAGCGGAACGAAACGGCATCTACTACGTGCTATTGGCCATGTCGGTCCTGTTCGTCGGCGCTCTGTTCGATCTGCTACCCATGGTGGGCGTCGAGGCCTACCCCGGCGGAATCATTGCCAACATGGCCTTCGTGGCGCTAGTGGCGCTTGCCATCTTCCGGTTCCGACTCTTCGATGTTGGATTGGTGGTCCGAAAGGGAATGGTCTACGGGCTCACGACGGGCGGTCTGGTCCTCGGATACGTGCTCGCCGTAGTAGCGGCTGCGGCGTTGTTCGGCAGCCTGGCCCAGCAGCGCCCCGTCCTGCTAGCTGTGCTGCCCGCAGCGGCAGTGGGCGTTCTGGCGATCCCTCTGCGAGACCGTGCTCAGCACTGGATCGAGCGACGGTTCTTCCGGGAGCGATTCGACACACTCCTTCTGTTCGAGGAGCTGGGCCAGTGGCTTCGCGGCCCTATCGTCCCCGATGAGTTGGCGCGCCTGATCGTGACGAAGGTCGCGGAGGCCTTTCACTTGCGCGTCGCGGCGCTGCTCTTCCGGTCCGACTCGGGGAGCTTCGTCACGCGGGCGGCCATCGGCGAGGGGAGGAAGCCCCCGGAACTGACGCTTCGACCGGACCACCCCGTCGTTCGATGGCTGAGGCGCGAGAGGCGACCTCTCGTGCCGCAGACCCTCGAGGTGGCTCCCCAGTTCCGTGGCCTGTGGCTCGAAGAGCGGGAGAGACTCCGCAGGCTGGAAGCTGATCTCCTGGTACCGCTCTTCACCGGCGACCGCTTGGTCGGCGTGTTCTTGGCTGGGTCAGGGCACTCGGGTCAGCCCTTCTCGCTGGAAGACGAGGCTCTCCTGAGCTCACTTCTGAACCAGCTCGCAGTCGGAATCGAGAACCTTCGACTGGTGAACGAGAGCGGACACCGCCTCTCCCAGCTGAGGGCTATCCAAGAGGTGAGCCTGCAGTTGAAGTCGACTCTAGACCTCTCAGAGGTCCTGGACTCCGTCGCCAGGAACGCCCTGCAACTGGCCGAGGCCACCGACGTTCACATCTTCTTGTGGGACGGCTTCCGTAGAGAGCTGCGCTTTGCCGCCAGTGCCTGGGCGCCCGGGGTCGAGGAGCGGAAGTTGACCGATCCGCGACCAGAGGGGCTCACCCACACGGTCGTCTCGTCGGGTGATCCTATTTTCGTGGATGACCCTGTGGCCCACCCCTTGTTCCAGGATGACGTGGCAAGGCGTTGGAAGCTGGGGGCAATCGCTGGGATCCCCTTGAAGGGGGCGGGGAAGGTTCTCGGCGCGATTAATCTGGCCTATCGAGAGCCCCACTCTTTCTCGGAAGACGAGATTGCGGCCTTGAATCTGCTAGCGGACCAGGCGGCCATCGCCATCGATAACGCGCAGCTGTACGAAGAAGCCCGGCTGAAGGGTGACAAACTCGGAGCGCTGCGCCAGATCGGTCTGCAGGTCACGGCCCAGCTTGACCTGTCGGAGGTCTTGGACACCACCCTGCGTCAGGCCACTGAGCTCCTGCGCGCATCCGGCGGCGACGTGAGCCTGCTGGACTCACAGCGGAAGGAACTGCATGTCGCTGCGGCCCTCGGTAGCCTCAATTCTTTCAGGGACGTCCGTATGGCCCTGGGAGAAGGGGTCGGGGGCAAGGTCGCTCTCAGCGGACAGCCCCTCGCCATCGACGACTACTGGGCTTGGAAGGGAAGATCAGAGAAGGCACCCTTCGATGAGTCGGTTCTAGGCGTCCTGGCGGTCCCTCTCAAATGGCAGGAGCGGGTCAGGGGCGTGCTCCTCGTGACCGGTGACCGAGAGCGCGGCCCGTTTGATGACGATGATCTGTGGCTCCTGGAGCTTCTCGCACCGCAGGCCGCGATCGCCATCGAGAACGCCCGGCTCTACTCCGAGACAAAGGACTTCGCAGAGGTCTTGGAGGAGCAGGTGGAGGATCGGACGCGAGCGATCCGTCGGTCGAAGGAGCTCCTGACCGCCCTCAACGCCGCGGCGGTGGCCGTGGAGAGAGTGATAGAGCCGACTCAGATCTTCCCGGTGGTGGTGGAACAGCTGCGCCAGGCCGGTATTGCTTCCGTCGTGGCCGAGATGCAGGAGGACGGAAAAGACGTGGCCTTCTCCCACTTCGGGTTTGAGCCGAAGCTGGTTCGCTCGATTCTCGAGACGGCGGGCCTGGAGTCGACGGTCATGCGCGCCAAGATAAACAAGATCCCTGTGTACCGCGCGATCTTGAAGGCGGGGAGCGGCGAGGCGAGCTATGGGGAGGACGGCTCGGAGGTCTTGGAGGCGTTGCTTCCAGGTCCTGCCAAGAAGTTTGCCGAAAGGATTGTCTCGCGACTGGCCATGCAGCGGGCCATCAGTGCTCCAGTGATCGTCGGTGACGAAGTAGCTGCCTTCCTAACCTTGGCCTCACCCGGGATTTCCGAAGCCGATGTGCCCGCCGTAGCCGCTTTTGCGAACCAGGTCTCGATCGCGTACGAGAAGGCAAAGCTCCTCGCCGACCTGGAGACAGCGTACGAGGAGCTCCAATCCACGCACGGGCAGCTCATCCACGCCGAGAAGCTTGCCACGGCGGGTCGGCTGGCCGCGGGGGTGGCCCACGAGATCAACAACCCCCTGGCCGGGATCATCAACTACCTCTACATCATGCGCCGAGAGATGAAGGAGGAATCCCCCCACAGGCATCATGTGGAGGTGATAGAACGCCAGGTGGACCGTATCGCGAATATTGTTCGCCAGCTCCAGGACTTCTCGCGACCTCCCCAGGAGGAACGACAGTGGGTGGAGGTCAATGCGCTGCTGGAAGAGGTGCTGAGCTTCTATGGCAAGGAGCTGACCGACAATCGGGTGCGCGTGGTTCGGGAGCTGGACGAAGAGCTCCCTGAGGTCTGGGTTCCCAAGGGCCAGCTGGAACAGGTCTTCCTGAACCTAGTGAT
>CAYGBX010000015.1:5722-18317 GCA_964348195.1 uncultured Anaerolineales bacterium | reverse complement strand
CGCCCAGGAGGCCATGCAGCCGGCCGGCGGTGAGCTGACGGTGCGGACCCTCGGCGAGAACGAACACGTGGTGGTTGCCGTCCAGGATACCGGCAGGGGGATCGACCCCGAGCACATGGACCGGCTCTTCGAGCCTTTTTTCACGACAAAGCGTGATGGTTCAGGACTCGGTCTGGCGATCAGCTACGGAATTGTCAAGGACCAGGGTGGCGAGATCCGCGTGGAGAGCCAGCTGGGCAAGGGGACCGAGTTTCGAGTGGAGCTTCCCGCTGGCAACGGAGCGAACAGGAAGCGGCACGGCTCCGGTTGATTCTCCTCGTCACGGGTGCGGCCCAGACTTACCTACTCCTCTAGCTCGCAACCTCCAGTTCCAGGTTCTTCCTAGGGGCGATCTCGCCGCTAGACCTCCAAAACCAGCTTCCCGAACTGTCCGCGCGCCTCCATACGCTGGTGGGCCGCCGCCGCCTCTTCGAGCGGATAGGTGCGATCGATGACGGGACGGATCTGGCCGCGGGCAGTTGCGGCGAGGACCTGCCGCAGCTCTCCTCGGCTTCCTCCGTAGGTTCCAATCAGCCGGAGTTGCTTGACGAAGAGCTGAAGCAGGTTGAACCGGCCATCCGACCCCGTGGTGGCGCCGCAGATCACGAGCCGCCCGTTCCGAGTCAGACTTGCCACACTACTGGCAAAGGTGTCCGCTCCCACGTGCTCCACGACCACGTCCACGCCACGTTTGCCAGTGAGCCGCTTGATCTCCTGCGCGAAATCCGAATCCGCGTAGTTGATGCCGAAGTCGGCGCCGAGTTTCGCGGCATGCTCTAGCTTCTCGTCGGTAGAGGCGGTTGTGAAGACCCGGCATCCCCCCATCTTGGCGATCTGGATGGCGGCTGACCCCACGCCGCTTCCCGCGGCGTGGACCAGCACGTCCTCCCCCGCTTGGATCTTTGCAGCGCCCATGAGCATGTGCCAGGCTGTCAACGCGGCCAAGGTCACGGCAGCAGCAGATTGGGAATCTAGGCCGTCCGGGAGAGGGAGCACATTTCGAGCCGGGGCCTTGACGAATTCCGCGTACCCACCCTCAGACATCTGACCCAACACATCGCCGCGGAGGCAGGTGGTTCGATGGCCCGCCAGGCAGTACTCGCAAGTGTCGTCGAAGATCCAGGGGTAGATCGCGACTTGCTGGCCGATCTCGATCCCGCTCACCGCGCTACCGATCTCGGCCACCTCTCCTGCCACCTCGCTGCCCCCAGTGTGAGGGAGCGGAACCCTCACGAACCCTGTCCGGCACCAGACATCTAGGTAGTTGAGTCCGCAGGCGCGAACCCGGACGAGGACCTCGTCGGCCGCGATCTTTGGTTCGGGTACCTGTTCCGGCCGGAGGACCTCCGGATCACCATACTCGTGGTATCGAACTGCCCTCACCTCACTCGCCTCCTTCGATCCCTGGGTGTGTGCCCCCCGTCGGGGTCGCAACTATCCATCCGGGCGCCGGATGGCGATCTCAGTAAGTTCCATCCACTGACGCCGTTTGATCTCAAGGTGTCCGAATCGCACGGCTCCGGACGGCTCGACGACCGCGAACTGGTTGTCCATCCAGGCCACAAACCCCAAAGGGCCACCAGGCGACGCCGGGCTCCGGTGCACCTCTTGGTCGTCGACTGAAAAGCGGACCTCCTCTGCTGTCCATAGGAGCGTGTAGCGGTGCAGGGACTGCATCAAGTCCGCATCCAAGATCCGCTCTGAGGCTTGCACCTGGCCGCCCGCTACCCGCATTGCGAGCCACCTGATACCGGGGATACGCAGGGAGAGGGCCCCCAGCCAGAGAACCGGACTCGGAACGGCGCTGGCGCTCCAGGACCCAGCCATCCACCCCCTGCCGACCAGGTCGTCCCGCGGGGTCAGACGGGAGGGAGGCGAGGCGAAGAAGAACCACACGGCGTTGGGCGCGGCCTCGACCCTTCCCTCCGGGAAGGGGTGGTTCCAAAAGCCGAAGCCAGCCGTACCTACGAGACGGTCAGCAGAAGTTGAGAAACGGGCTTCCGTCTCGAACCGCAAGGGTGGATTCCATAGCAGATCCGATCGCGGCCGCCCCTGATAGTCTCCGATCTCGGCGTCGGATAGAGAGCCCTTCTCTGCCCGGTCGACTGCCAGTCGAAGGGAGCCTGGTCGGGCTGCTATTCGGGCGTAGCCTACTTGCTGACGGGACCAGTACGCCGAGGGGCCGGCAGCAAAGTCGTCGAGGAGCTCAGGCAGCTGCATCTGTCTCCGGATGGAGCACCAGCTTCGGGACAGGTGAATGCGCCCATTCCTGTGGGGCATCTGGTGCACTTTGCTCCAGTTCCTCAAGAAGAGTGGTGGCCTCCCGTATCAGGAGGCCTACCTCCAGCCGAAGACAGCGCGGAGCGAACGGTTCAATCATCCGTATGCCTGATGAGAGTTTCGTGACGGCGCCGTGCAGGTTCTGGTTGCCAAGATGCAGCAATCCGACTCCGACGTGGAGGATGCCCTTGTAGAGGACCCGGAGGGGCTCGGTTTCTGCCAGCCAGAGCCTCTCCAGGGTCTCATGGCACTCCCAGAACTCCTCACGATTGAACTGCTCGACAGCGAAGAGAAGCTCCTTCGAAGGGGACCCGCCGCAGCGACCGGCGACGGTTTCGCTGGTGACCGATGCAACCTCCCGGGGTGAGGGACGGCTGCGCCTCATCGCCAGACTGATTGCACAGAGCCCGCAGGCCACTCAGTTCGGGGGAGCGCGATTGGGCCCGGCCCGATCTTCATCGACGCAGGAGGTTGCGCAGGCCCAGAATGAGGTTCGCCGGCCGCTCCGCAATTCGCCTCATGAAGTACGGATACCATTGAGTACCGAACGGCAGGTAGACCCTTAGCGTGTACCCTCGATCCAGAAGCGTCCTCTGAAGCTCGGTGCGGATGCCGTAGAGCATCTGGATCTCATATGCATCTCTGGGGATGCCACGGGAATCGGTCATGTCTGTGGCCCAATTGATGAGCCGTTCGTCGTGGGTCGCTATGGCGATGTAGGTTCCGGTCGACTGAGCCGCGGGTGAGAAGATCTGGTCCATGGCTCGTACGAACGCGCGGTCCACATCCTGCTTTCGGGGGAACGCGATGTCGGGGGCTTCCCTGTAGGCGCCCTTGCAGAGCCGTAGGTTTCCGCCCTGGGACCACAGCCTCTCGAGATCCGCCACCGTCCTGTACAGGTAGACCTGCACGCAGACGCGGACGTTGTCGAAGGTCTTGCGCAGATGATAGTAGATGTCCAGGGTGGCCTCGGTGTATTGGGACTCTTCCATGTCAATCTCGACGAGGTTGCCGAGACGATGAGCGGTCTCGACGATTCTGGTCACCCGGTCCTGGCAGAGCCTAGGATCGATCCCGAGCCCGAGCTGGGTGAGCTTCACAGAGATGGTGCTCTTCAGGGCCCGCTGGGCGATTTCTTCAAGAGCCGCGACATACTTCTGCGCCGCCGCGTCGGCCTCATCTGCGGACGTAACGTGCTCTCCTAGGTGGTCCAAAGTGACGAGGGCCCCTGTCCCGTTCAGTCTGGCGACCTCTGCCATCGCCTCCGGCAGCGTTTCTCCAGGCACGAAGCGACGGGCGACGCTTCTGGCGGGGGGCAGCCGCACGACCCACCGATTGGCTTGCCGGCTGCGTGAGAGTTGAATGAGTGCGGCTCGGAGCATCACTGCGGCCCAGCGGACCGTGGCCAACTAGGCCTTGCAGCTCTGGATCGGCAAGGCTGTGAGGAGATACGGGCCATGATCCTCTCAGAGGACGGCCAAGAGCTGCTGGCTGTGCTCGGCCGGCTTCACACTCCGATAGACTTTGGCGACCCTTCCTTCCTCATCTATCAGGTAGGTCATCCGCTTCATCCCCATGTACTCCCTTCCGAACGATTTCTTCAGGCCCCAGGCCCCGTAGGCCTCTCCGACCCTGTGGTCCTTATCGGCGAGGAGCCGAAAGGGTAGCGAGTGTTTGGTGGCGAACCTGGCCTGATCCTCCACCGTATCCGGACTGACCCCTAGGATGGCCACGTGTCGGGCGCGGAAGTCATCGTAGTCATCGCGGAACGCACAGGCCTCCTTGGTGCAGCCTGGCGTGTCTGCCCGGGGATAGAAGTAGAGAACGACCCGCTGTCCTCTGAAGTCGGAAAGCCGGATCGGGGTCCCGGCTTGATCTATCAGCTCGAAGTCCGGCGCCAGGTCGCCGACCTCCGGGATTGTCATCGGAACATCAATCGAGCGCAGCTCTACCCGCCCGGGGCTTCCGGTTCCTCAGGGGGTCCTGTGTCGGCCCCAAACTCACGCATGACGCCTGTCTCCTGGTAGATGGCCCGCTCCGCAACGTTCGTGGTCCGATCGGCAATTCGCTCCAAATTGTGGGCCACCCATAGGAGGTTGGTGGCACGGGAGATGGTCCTGGGGTCCTCGATCATGAACGAGAGGAGCTCCCGGTACACCTGGTGGTACAGGCTGTCGATCTCGTCGTCTTCTGCGCCTACCTGCTCCGCTGCATCTACGTCGCCGGTGAGAAACGCCTCTAGGGAGTCGCGCAGCATCTTTCGAGTGCGTTCCGCCATGCGCGGGATGTCCACCAGGGGCTTGAGGAGGGGCTCGTCTCCCAGCCGCACCACCAGCGTCGCGATGCCGGCCGCGTGGTCCGCCATTCGCTCGAGCTCGGTGATGATGTTCATGGCCGACACCAGATAGCGGAGGTCCTTGGCCGCGGGCTGCTGGGTGGCAATCAGAGCCGTGCACATCTCCTCTATGTCGAACCGCTTCTGATTGATGACCTCGTCTCCTTGGATGATCTGGCTAGCGAGAGCGGTGTCCCGCGCCTTCAGGGCCTCGACGGACTGCGAAACAGCTCGGTCGACGAGGTCACCAAGAGCGAGAATCTCTCGCTCGAGATCCTCCAGCCTGCGATCGAAGCGCCCGCGGGGTTGGGCTTCCATCAGCCCCTGATCCCTGACTGGGAGGTCCTGGGCAAGCCGCCGTGCTGAGGCGCAGACGACCGCCTGGGTGACGCGAATTCTGCTATCCCAGCCTCCCCGTGATGTAGTCCTCGGTCCGCTGCTTGCGGGGCCGTGTGAAGATTGTCCCAGTATCGTCGAACTCGACCAATTCACCTAGCCAGAACAGACCCGTCGTGTCCGATACCCGCGCTGCCTGCTGCATGTTGTGGGTAACGATGGCGATGGCATAGCGCTCCCGGAGCGACCGAATCAGATCTTCGATCTTCAAGGTCGCCACGGGATCGAGCGCGGAGCAGGGTTCGTCCATCAAGAGAACCTCCGGGGCGGTGGCCAGGACCCGCGCGATGCATAGGCGCTGTTGCTGACCCAGCGAGAGCGAGAGTGCGGATCGATGGAGCCCGTCTTTCACCTCCTCCCACAGCGCCGCCCCGCGAAGACTGGACTCGACGAGGCCATCGAGCTCACCGTGTCTGACGGAGTCTAGCACGCGCGGCCCGAAGGCCACGTTGTCGAAGACTGACTGCGGAAAGGGGTTTGGCCGCTGGAACACGAGGCCGACGCGCCGCCTGAGCTCCACGACGTCCACGCCATCTCCGTAGACGTTCTCGCCGTCCAGAAGCACCTCGCCCTCCAGCCGGGTGCCGGCGATGGTATCGTTCATCCGGTTCAGGCAGCGGAGGAACGTGGTCTTTCCGCAGCCGGACGGACCGATGAGAGCAGTCACCCATCGGTCCTTTATGGCCAACTCGACGTTCTTCAGGGCTTGGGTCTTGTGATAAAAGAAGCTGAGGTTTCGGACCTCGATCTTCTCCATTGGCGGGACCATTCTACCGGCGTCGAGGCGGATCGACAATTCGTTGGCGGTTCGAGATGGGGGTGATATAATCGTGCGGGTCAGCACTTGTGAGTGTCCTCCCAGCGACGAGACCGCTACTGCACCGACACCGGCGCGCACGGCCCAGTTCTCCCCGCGGACCATCCGTTTGCCTTCTCGGACTCAGGATCCAATGCGACGCTGCGGCTTCGCCCTAGTTCTGTTTGTTGTCTCCGCGTGCGTGGGCGGTCCCGGCGGGGATGGATCGGGGCCTGCCGGACGACCGACGATTCAGATCAAGGGCTCCGATACCATGATCAACCTCGCCCTGGCCTGGGCCGAGGAATATCAGACTGTGGAGCCAGGGGTACGTCTGGCCGTCACCGGTGGCGGATCGGGAACCGGGATCGCCGCTATGATCAACGGGACAGCGGACATGGCCAATGCGAGCCGCCCGATGAAGCCTCAGGAATTCGAAGCGGCGCAGGCCAACGGCATCACCCCTGTGGAGCATGTGGTTGCAGGCGACGCGATCGCTGTGGTCGTCCATCCGACCAACCCGGTCGAGCGGCTGACCCTGCAGCAGATTTCGGACCTATACACGGGACGTCTCGTCAATTGGAGCGAGGTCGGAGGACCTGACCTTCCCGTCGTGCTGCTCTCCCGCGAGAGCAATTCGGGCACCCACGTCTTCTTCCTGGAGGAGGTCATCCGGCTAGGAGACACCGAGTCCCCGGCCCTCTTCTCACCGGAAACGTTGCTGTTGCCTTCCTCGCAGGGGATCAGCACCGAGGTGAGGCAGAACCCCCACGCGCTGGGGTACGACGGGCTCGGATATGTCACCCCCCATGAGAAGATGGTGGCGGTCGGTAGGGCTGCGGCGGGTCCCTACGTACTGCCGGGAATCGACACCGTGAATGCCGGCAGTTATCCGATCGCACGCCCCTTGTACATCTACACGGCAGGGGAGCCGGAGGGCCAGATCAAGGCCTATTTGGAGTGGATCCTCGGCCCCGATGCACAGTCAATCGTTTCTGAGCTTGGATTTGTACCGGTGGCTTCGGCCAGGACCTCTTCTCTCCGGTCGCTGACCTATGGCGCGTGACGGCCTAGCGTGAGGCAGCTCGCCCGCTCCACCTTGGCCGAAGTCGTTCTGGAGCGGCTGATCCGAGCGGCCGGACTGTCGGCCATCCTGCTGACGGGACTGATCTTCCTATTCCTCATTTTGGAGGCGGCGCCGGCCTTTGTGGAGGTCGATCCCGGGACTCTCCTCGGTCTGCGGTGGTATCCGAACGAGGGATACTTCGGTTTCGTACCGTTGGTGCTGGGCTCGCTGACCGTCACGGTAGGGGCAGCTTCCATCGCTCTACCACTTGGAATCGCCACCGCCATCTTCGTGGCGGAAGTGGTCCCGCGTTGGGCAAGGGAAATCCTCAAGCCCTTCATCGAGATCCTGGCTGGCGTGCCTTCTGTCGTCCTCGGGTTTCTCGGGATGGTCGTTTTGGCGCCCTGGATCCGGGAGATCTTCGCGGCACCTACGGGTCTAACGGTTCTCACGGGTTCGGTCATGCTGGCCTACATGGCTCTGCCTACCATCATAAGCATTGCGGAGGATGCCCTAGATGCAGTTCCGCGAGCCCATCGGGACGCCGCCCTGGCACTGGGTGCAACCCGGTGGCAGATGATCTGGAGGGTGGTACTGCCGGCGGCTCGGTCGGGGGTCTTGATGGCGACCATGCTTGGGATCGGGCGGGCCATCGGCGAAACCATGGCCGTGATGATGGTCACGGGAAACGCGCCGCGCATCCCCGTGCCTCCGGGTGCATTCCTGCGCCCCGCTCGAACCATGACGGCAACCATTGCTGCTGAGATGGGCGAGGTTGCCCAGGGGAGTACCCACTTTCACGTATTGTTCGCCGTCGGCCTCGTGCTGTTTGTGATCGCCTTCCTGATCAATCTGGTGGCCGCGGCTGTGATCTTCCGCCAGACCAGGCAGGTCGGGCGGGTGCTCGCGTGATGGGGAAGGGAACTCTGTGATCCGCCTCCCGTCACTACGCCTGGCTCGCCAGACCTCACAGCGGTTTGCTTTTGCGATCTTGATCATCGCTGCGACGATAGTGGTCATCCCCATACTGCTCGTGGTGGGCTACATACTCGTCCAAGGGTTGCCCGCAGTGTCGGTCGCCTTCATCGTGGAGTTCCCGCGCTCGGGTATGAAGGAGGGGGGCATCATGCCCGCGATGGTGGGCACGATCCTCCTCACCCTTGGAACGGGGTTGTTCGCGGTCCCGCTCGGCGTCGGAGCGGCTATCTACCTGAGCGAGTATGCTCGGGACACGTGGCTCACGCGGGCAGTGCGCGTGGCCATTATCAATCTGGCGGGGGTGCCATCCATTGTCTACGGTCTGTTCGGCGTCGGACTGTTCGTTCTGTTTCTCCGATTCGGGACGTCGATCCTGGCCGGGTCCCTGACGCTGGCCATCCTCACGCTCCCGATAATCATCAGCACGGGCGAGGAAGCCCTGCGGGCAGTCCCCCAATCCTTCCGCGTGGTGTCCATCTCTCTTGGTGGCACCCGCTGGCAGACGGTCCGACGTGTGGTCGTGCCACAGGCTCTGCCGGGGATACTGACCGGGGTCATTCTGGGGTTGGAGAGGGCTGCCGGAGAGACGGCTCCCATCCTCTTCACGGCGGCGGCCTTCTTCCTGCCGCGGCTGCCGGGATCGGTCTTCGATCAAACGATGGCGCTGCCCTATCATTTGTTCGTGATCTCCACACAGGTGCCGGGGATGCCCATTCAGCTGCAGTTCGGCACCGCGCTCGTTCTCCTGGCCTTCGTTCTATCCATGAATGCACTGGCGACCACCATTCGCAGCTACTACCGTCGCCGGCGCCTCTGGTAGCAGGCTTCGATGTCCGATCTGCCAAAGACCAAGATCGCGATCAGTGAGCTGAGCTTCTGGTATGGGGAGAACCTGGCCCTTGATAACATCACCCTGGACTTGTATGCCCGAGAGATCAATGTCCTTTTCGGTCCCGCCAGAGGCGGGAAGACTACCGTGCTCCGGCTTCTCAACCGCCTGAACGACCTGGTGGAGAACACCCGAATGGAGGGCACCATCTCGCTGGACGGCCAGGATCTCTACGGGCCGGAAGTGGATGTGATACAGCTGCGCCGACGGGTCGGAATGGTCTTCGCTGAACCTATCGTGCTGCCGATGTCGATCCGCGACAATCTCCTCTACGGACCGGGGCTGAAGGGTAGGGCCGATACGTTGCGCAGCGATGAACTCATCGAGCGAACACTGGATCAAGCGGCGCTCTGGGACGAGGTGAAGGACCGGCTCAATGATGCCGCCGCCAGTCTATCGGGTGGACAGCAGCAACGACTGTGCCTGGCGCGCGTGTTGGCCCTGGAGCCGGAGGTGATCGTTCTCGACGAGCCGACCTCAGGCCTGGATCCCATTTCCACCGCCAAGGTCGAGTCCTCACTGCAGGCTCTGAAGCACAACTACACCGTGATCATCTCTCCGCACAGCGTCCAACAGGCGGCGCGCCTCTCCGACCACGCCGCCTTCTTCCTGCAGGGCAGGCTGGTGGAGCACGGCACCGGGGATCAGATCTTCACGAATCCGGTCGAGTCGGAAACCGAGGACTACGTCACGGGCCGATTCGGCTGACGCCCGCCATGAGGTTCGGGGTCCCGACAGACCCCCCGTGCAGGCCCCGACTCGATGGGCTCCACAAGGCCGTTCCGGCCCTGCTCAGAAACGTGATGCTCCCCGGTGCCCTGCGTCTGGCTGCGGGGCCAATCCCGCCCGAGTTTCGATGTAGTCGACCAGCAGCGGGAAGGGGTCGAACCCCACGACGCTGGGCGCATCCGCGACGAAGTTCGACAGGACGTTGATGTCGTAGTAGTAGGCTCGGCCGTCCCGGGAGTTGACCAGGTACTCGACTCCGCCGACCTCTATATGGGCCGCCCGCGCGATCCGTCTCACGTTCTCAATGGTTCTCCGCGACGGCTTGTACCCCTCCACTAGGGCGCCGCGCCCTGAGACTCCATCGGCGAGTCCGGCTTCGCTCGCGAGTCCTGGGTCTGGCACCTCGCAGTAGTCCGCCGGACAGAGGTTGAACTCTCCAGGGGTAAGAAACAGGCGGATCGCGTAGAGGAACTCTCCGTTCAAGACCTCCACGCGAACGACGCTTTCCGCCTCGGCCGGCAAGTATTCCTGGACCAGCGCAGTTCCCGTCGGTCCGAGATCTATCTGCTCCGCCTCCGCCGCCTCCTTGAGCTGGGCGGGGTGCTCGTACGCCACGATCCTGGCCCCGCTACCTCCCACGTTGGGCTTGACCAGGACGGGAAACTCCAGGTCCTCCGCGGCCGACGGCGCCTGACTCGGGTGATTGATCACCTGTGCCCGTGGGTGACGCAGGCCGAGACGGTGCAGAAGACCGATCTGCCTGGCTTTCGAGAACTCGTAGCGATAGGCTTCGTACCCGTTGAGCACGTTGGCGCCGATTGCCTTGAGATGTGCCAGGTACTGCATCGAGTAGGAGAGGGCGCCTCCGTGGCCCCGGGTGTAGGCCGAGGGGCTCATCCGGTTGACGATCAAGGTGTAGGGGATCTCGCTCTCGGTCGGATCGAACCGATGCTGGTGGGCGAGCAATCTGTCGGCGGCGATCCCTCGCCGATCTAGCTCGGCGAACAGTGGCTGGAACCACTCGGGATGCTCGTAGTAGACGGCAATCCTCCGCCCGTTCGTCTGGACCTCTCCTGCCGGCATACTCTTCTCCTCAACCTGGTGTGACGTGCGAAACCGCCGCTCGGATTAGTGGGCGGCCGTTGGCTTGTTTCCTTACGACCTCGTAGCTAGCTAGGGATCCTCCAACGCGAGACGCCCATGTCCGGCGAATCTGGGCATGATTTCGTACACGTGGGGCAGGGTTCCCGTCTCCCGCGCCCGACAACCCGTAGCAACGACAGCGCGGTCAGCGATCTGGCTGAGCTTCCAATGCCCTCCATGGCACGTACACTAAAGTATACCCATCTCGGTCAAGCCCAATGTTAGGATCGTCAGGACGTCCCGCCCCAGGGCAGCTCACAGGGGTCCCGGGTCGCACGGGGCCCGGTCCTTATCATCCCCGGAATATGTCGACGGTGAGCCGTGGCTGAGGAACGGGGATCACCAATCCGACGGCTGGCTGCCATTCTGTTTGTGGACATGGTGGGGTTCAGTCTCCTGAGGGACGAGGACGAGTCGGGCGGGCTGGACCTTCGGTTCGAGTTTCAGGAAGCAGTCGGGCCAGCAGTCAAGGACCACGGCGGGGAGATCGTCAAGACCTCTGGAGATGGGATCTTCGCGGCCTTCGGATGTGCTGTGGAGGCCGCCGGGGCGGCTCTCGAATTGGAGAAGGCGCCGACGGAGCGGATCGAGCTGGCTGGTCTGGTGAAAGTTCGAGCTTCGCTTTGACATCCTCCGCGACGATGCTCGCTTTGACGCCCTGCTCGGTAGGATTGGGTCTTCATGATAGATCCTCGGCCTTTTCTCTGAAGTCGGCGGAGCCGCCCCGATTCTTGACACCCTCTCAGAGTCGGCGGTATACTCAGGCTGATTATTATCATCTGGATCATCAAATTTCCTGCGCTGTGTAGATGGCAAAGACAAGGGCAGAGCTGGAGATCAAGGGGCTCCGAGTCCGGGTCGAGGACAAGGAGATCCTGAAGGGCGTGGATCTCTCTGTTCGCCGGGGAGAGATTCACGCGTTGATGGGACCGAACGGCTCGGGAAAGAGCACCCTGGCCTATGCCCTCATGGGTCACCCCAAGTATGAGGTGACGCAGGGTGAGGTCCGATTTCGTGGTCAGGATCTCCTGGATCTGAAGCCAAACGAGCGGGCAGAGCTGGGTTTGTTCCTGGCGTTTCAGTATCCGGTTGCTATTCCTGGGGTGAGCGTCGCCAATTTCCTTCGCCGTGCCCACACCGCAGTGCACGCCAACGGGGATCAGGGGTCGGTTCCCGTGGCCGAGTTTCGAAAGAAGCTGGAGGAGAAGCTGGCCCTGCTCAAGATGGAGAAGAATTTCTCTCGTAGGTACCTGAACGACGGTTTCTCCGGGGGTGAGAAGAAGCGAGCCGAGATTCTTCAGATGGCGGTGCTGGAGCCGGAGATCGCGATCCTGGATGAGACGGACTCGGGGCTCGATATCGACGCGCTGAAGATCGTGGCGAATGGAGTCAACGCTCTGGTGGGGCCGCAGATGGGAGCGCTGCTCATCACCCACTACCAGCGGATCCTCAACTACGTCACGCCCCACTTCGTCCATGTCCTCGTGGATGGGCGGATCGTCAAGTCGGGGGGAGTCGAGCTGGCGGAGGCCCTGGAGGAGAAGGGGTACGATTGGGTGCGGACCGAGCTCGGCGCGAGTGAAGGGGGGACATCGGAATGATCCAAGTCACCGAGAAGGCAAGCACCAAGCTGCAGAGCCTGATCGCGGAGGTGTCCGCCGAGAGAGAGGTGGAGGATTTGGCCCTGCGCGTGTTCGTGCGGGGCCAGTGCGGCTGCGGCAAGGCGCACTACGGCATGGGTCTGGACGACCAGGTCCGAGAGGGAGATCGAGCGGTGGATGTCCAGGGAGTCATGATCCTGGTGGATGCGCAGAGCGCGCCGCTAGTGGAAGGGGCCGAGCTGGACTACGTCGAGGATTTGATGCAGCAGGGCTTCACCCTGAAGGATTCCCACGCATCGGGTTGCGGCTGCGGCCACTAGGAAGGCGTCGATGGCGCGAGCCA
>CAYGBX010000015.1:0-5712 GCA_964348195.1 uncultured Anaerolineales bacterium | reverse complement strand
CGCGAAGCGAAGGAGGGAAGGTGCCGACCGCCGCGAACAAGACGCTCCGGGACCTGGCCGAACGGGACTACAAGTACGGCTTCCGGGACCCCGAGCAGTTCGTCTTCAAGGCTCGGAGAGGCCTGGATCGAGACATCGTGGAGCAGATCTCTTGGCACAAGTCCGAGCCGGAGTGGATGCGGGAGTTCCGTCTTCGCTCGCTGGGGGTCTTTGAGCAGAAGCCGTTGCCTATGTGGGGTGCGGACCTAACCGACATCGACTTCTCGGACATCTACTACTACCTGAAGCCCACCGAGAAGCAGAGCCGCACGTGGGACGATGTTCCTGAGGACATCAAGAACACGTTCGACAAGCTTGGCATCCCTGAGGCGGAGCGGAAGTTTCTGGCCGGGGTGGGCGCTCAATATGAATCGGAAGTCGTCTACCACAACCTGCTCGAGCGACTCGAGAAGCAGGGTGTCATCTTTCTAGACATGGATTCAGGGCTCAGGGAGCAACCAGAGATGGTGCAGGAGTACCTCGGCACGTTGATCCCGCCCGAGGACAACAAGTTCGCGGCCCTCAATAGCGCGGTGTGGAGCGGAGGCTCCTTCGTCTACGTCCCCGAGGGGGTCCACGTGGACCTGCCTCTGCAGGCCTACTTCCGCATCAACGCGGAGAACATGGGCCAGTTCGAGCGGACCCTCATCATCGCCGAGGAAGGATCGTACGTGCACTACGTGGAAGGATGCACCGCACCCACCTATGTCACGGACTCTCTCCACAGCGCGGTGGTGGAGATCTTCGTCAAGCCCGGCGCTCGAGTGCGCTACACAACCATTCAGAACTGGTCGCACAACACCTACAACCTGGTCACCAAGCGGGCGGCTGCCTACGACGAGGCCACTATGGAGTGGGTGGACGGCAACTTGGGCTCCAAGGTCACCATGAAGTACCCCAGCGTCTATCTGATGGGGCCAAAGGCCCACGGTGAGGTGCTGTCCATCGCCTTCGCCGGGGAGGGTCAGCACCAAGACGCCGGGGGAAAGGCGGTCCACGTGGCCCCGGAAACCTCTTCGGTGATCACCTCCAAGTCCATCAGCAAGGGCGGCGGGAGAGCTTCCTATCGGGGCCTGCTGAAGGTCGGCAAGGGGGCCACACGCTCCAAGTCCAACGTGGTCTGCGACGCGCTGATCCTGGACGAGGACTCCCGCTCCGACACCTACCCGTACATTGAGATTGACGAGGACAATGTGAGCATCGGCCACGAGGCCACTGTCAGCAAGGTCGGAGATGAGCAGCTCTTCTATCTCATGAGCCGTGGGTTGACGGAGGGCGAAGCGGCGAACATGATAGTGAGCGGCTTCGTCGAGCCGATAGTCAAGGAACTGCCCATGGAGTACGCGGTCGAGATGAACCGGTTGATCCAGCTACAGCTGGAGGGCTCGGTCGGCTAGACCGCGGGCGTGTCAGAGGAGCGAGGGGCGAGGAGCGCGCCGGACGTAGTACGGCGAGGCCTCGCCCTTCTAGTGCGGAAGGAGGAACCGCCGTGAATGACGGTAGCTTCATGCGAAGACTGGAAGACGCGGTGCGCGAGCGAAGTGTGCTCACCCACCCTTTCTACGAGACATGGACGGCTGGTACGCTGTCCCGCGAGGCCCTACGGGGATACGCCCGGGAGTACTACAAGTGGGTGGAGATGTTTCCCCGCTTCGTGAGCGCCGTGCACAGCAACTGTCCGGATCCTGAGGTCCGGCGCGTGTTGCTGGACAACCTGGCCGAGGAGGAGCGACCGGACGCCCCCCACAACGAACTCTGGCTCCGCTTCGCCGAGGAGCTAGGGCTGGCCCGCGAGGAGATCGATGGTGCTCCCACGTTGGCGCAGACGGAATGGGCGATCAACGCGGTAGGCCAGATTGCCCGGGACGGCTCCTTTCAGGAGGGAACAGCTGCCCTGTGGGCATACGAATCCCAGGTCCCTGAGGTGGCGATACGAAAGGCCGAGGGGCTGCGCCAGCACTACGGTCTGACGGAACCTGAGGCACTGCGCTACTTCACGGTTCATGCCGAGGTAGATGTCGAGCACGCGGGCCAGCAGCGACAAGTCTTGGAGCAGCACGTTCGATCTCCTCAGCAGGAGGAGCTGGTCTCGGCCGCGGTGGATCGCTCCCTCGACGCGGCGTGGACCCTTCTCGACGGCGTGTACGAGAACTACGTGAAGATCGAGTGACCCTTCCCAAGGGAGTCGTTGGGGGAGAATCTCAGGGCGAGATGGCCAGGATTGCCGAAAAGGACGCGCTGCGGCTCCTGGTGGAGTCGAGAGGGTTCCCCCTGGAGTCCGTTGAGGCGCTTTCGGCGCTGCGGGAGGAGCCGGACTGGCTCACCGATCGGCGGCGCGACGCCTGGCGGATCTATCAGGAGACGCCGATGCCGCGAGCGGCCGATGAGGCGTGGCGGCGTACCGATATCCGGGCTCTCAAGCTCGACGGCTTCGCCGCCTTCGCGCCTCCGTCTCAGTCGGGGTGGACGGTTGAGGATCCGCCCGCGCAAGTGGTCCCACCCCTGGAGATGACCGGTGGGCTTGTGTTGCACAACAATGGTGGATCCGCAGGATCGCGGCTGGATCCCGAATGGGCGTCCCAGGGGGTTGTGTTCGCCGACCTGGCCAGTGCGCTCCTCGAACACCCCCGACTGGTGCGGGACCACCTCCTCACGCGCTGTGTCACGCCCGCTGATGGCAAGTTCGAGGCGCTGCACTCCGCCTTCTGGAATGCAGGCACCCTTCTCCACGTGCCTAGCAATGTCGAAGTTGAGGCGCCGCTGCGAATCGTCCATTGGGCGGATGTCGCCGGGGCGGCCCACTTCGGTCACGTCCTGGTGGTCGCGGACCCGGGGTCGAAGGTGTCACTGATCGTCGAGTCGCGCTCGCCGACCTTCGCTGCGCCTTCTCTGAGCAGCGCTGCCACCGAGATCTTCGTCGGGGATGGCGCGTCCGTTGAGCTCGTCAACCTCCAGGAGTGGAGCGGGCCAATGTGGCACTTCGCCACCCAGCGGGCACTTGTGGGTCGGGATGCCCGGATCAATTGGAGCGAATCGACGCTGGGAGGTCAGCTGAGCCGCACCAGGCTGGAAGTTCTCCTAGAAGGGACTGGATCCAGCGCCCAGCTTCAGTCCGTGAGCCTCCCGTCAGGGAGACAGCACTTCGCGTACCATACCGTCCAGCATCACCTAGCAGAACAGACCACGAGCGATCTTCTCTTCAAAGGGGTGCTTCAGGAGCAGGCCCGGTCTGTCTTCCAGGGGTTGATCAAAGTAGCCCCGGGTGCCCAGCGGACAGACGCCTATCAGGCCGACAGGAACCTGCTGCTGAGCGACCAAGCGCGGGCCGACTCCATCCCCACGCTGGAGATCGAGGCGAACGATGTTCGCTGCACGCACGGCGCAACCGTCAGCCAGATCGACGAGGAGGAGCTCTTCTACGCCATGGCGCGCGGGCTGCCCCTCCGCGCTGCGCAGCGACTGATCGTGGAGGGATTCTTGGAGTCAGCGATCGAGAGGGTTCCCATCGTGGGGATACGGGACCGTATCCGAGAGACTATCCATGCCAAGCTCCCGACTTGAACCCGCTGGACGCCTCCCGCGGCAGAGGGAGGGCAGCTGATGGCCGATGAATTGAGTTCCGAGAGAACCGTGTCGCAGCTGACAACTTCCGAGCCCTTCGATGTGAACGCGGTACGTCGAGACTTCCCAATGTTGGAGCGCCGGGTAGGCGAGCACTCCCTCGTGTATCTCGACAACGCGGCAACCAGTCTGAAGCCGCGCAGCGTCGTGGAGGCCCTCGATCGCTACTACCGCGAGTACACGGCCAACGTGCACCGGGGGATCTATCGGGTGAGCGAAGAGGCGACCGAGGCCTACGAATCGGCCCGAAAGAAGGTCGCCCGCTTTGTCAACGCACCCAGCCCGCGCGAGGTGGTGTTCGTCCGCAACGCCACCGAGGCCGTCAACCTGGTTGCCTACTCATGGGGCCGCGCCAATGTGAGCGAAGGCGACGAGATCGTTGTGACCGAGATGGAGCATCACTCGAATCTTGTCCCGTGGCAGCAGCTGGCCAGGGAGAAGAGGGCGAGCGTTCGCTACGCTCGCGTTGACGACAAAGGCCGACTGGATCGGGAGCACCTGGACGGCCTCCTCAGCGAGCGGACTCGGCTGCTGGCGATCAGTGGGATGTCCAACGTCTTGGGTACGATCCCCCCTCTGGAGGAGATCATCGAGACGGCCCACGCTCGTGGCATTCCGGTCCTGGTCGACGGCGCCCAGGCCGTGTCGCATCTTCCCGTGGATGTCCAGGCCTGGGGGTGTGATTTCCTCGCCATCTCTGGACACAAGATGCTGGGCCCCACCGGCATCGGAGCGCTGTACGTCAAGCGAGAGATCCTCGAAGGGATGGATCCGTTCTTGGCGGGCGGCGAGATGATCCTTGAGGTCACCAAGGATGGTGCCCGGTGGAACGAAATCCCGTGGAAGTTCGAGGCGGGCACTCCGGCTGTCGCCCAGGCGATCGGGCTCGGAGCGGCGGTCGACTATTTGTCCGCCCTCGGAATGGAGAGCGTCCGGCGTCGGGAGGAGGAATTGACCTCGTACGCCATGGACCGACTCTCCCAGGTGGAAGGCTTGCGGATCCTCGGCCCTCCCGCGGGGGAGAGAGGAGGCGTGGTCGCCTTCACGCTGGGAGATGTCCATCCCCACGATCTCGCAACCATCCTGGACGGAGAGGGAATCGCTATCCGCGCCGGCCACCACTGTGCGATGCCACTCCACGAGCGGTATGGTCTGGCGGCGACCGCGCGCGCCAGCTTCTACCTCTACAACACGCGCGAAGAGGTGGACCGACTCGCGAGTGCGCTGGAGAAGGCGGAAGGGATCTTCGCCCTCTGAGCGGGGCCTCCGATGGATGATCTCTACCGCGAAAACGTCCTCGACCACTACCACAATCCGCGGAACAAGGGCCGGCTTGAACAGCCGGATATCTCCTACCGTGACTCCAATCCACTCTGCGGGGACGTGGTGCGGATCGACATCTCTGTGGAAGAAGGCCGCGTCAAGGACGTGCGGTTCGACGGGGAGGGATGCGCCATCAGCCTCGCCTCGGCCTCGATGCTGACCGAGGCGATCCAGGGCAAGAGCTTGGAGGAACTCAAGGAGTTCGGGAAGGAGGAGATGCTCGACCTGGTCTCTATCCCGCTTGGGCCGGTTCGTATCAAGTGCGCGCTTCTCCCGCTCAAGGCGCTCAAGGCCGGCGCCTACGGCCTGAAAGGGTGGCCGGGCGAGGAGGACGAATGGGGTGGATGAGGGTGGCCGACACCTCAGAGATCGCCCCGGGCGAGCGCGGTGTCTACGAGGTCGACGGGACGTTTGTGGCCCTCTTCAACGTGGGAGGAGAGTTCTTTGCCATCGCCGATATCTGCACGCACGATGGGGGCCCGCTGGCCGAGGGAGAGCTCCGCGACCAGGCCATCGTTTGTCCGCGCCACGGAGCCCGGTTCGACGTCCGGACGGGCGAGGTGATCTCCTTTCCTGCGACGGAGCCCGTTCCGGCGTACCCGGTCCGGATCCGGGACGGGAAGGTCGAGGTCGAACTCCTTTGACAATCTTCCCGGCCGTCGGTTATCATTTTTATGATGATGGAGGTGATAAAAACACCGGCCGTGCCGAGGTGGAATGGTGGAGCTG
>CAYGBX010000014.1:0-56094 GCA_964348195.1 uncultured Anaerolineales bacterium | reverse complement strand
TCGGCGTCATCCCCCCCAAAAACCCGTGAGGCGGCCGCGCCAGAGTCACGGCCCGCCCGGGGGCAGGAGTTCGAGTCGAGCGTCTCCGACGAAGTGACGTACTTGGGCCGGGGGTTTGCTGGCCCCGGTCCAAACCTCCGTTTGGCGACAGTGCCCGACGACCCTCCTGTTTCTGCTCCCGGGGAATCCATTCGCCAGACCATCCGGCCTGCCACGCTTTCTGCAGTCACGTTACCCACGGGTCTGAGCATCCCTGAGCTCAACCTCCATGCACCGGTCCTCTCCGTCCCTCTAGGGGAGGGAACATGGGAGATGCGAAACGTCGGAGCGGAGGTCGCCTATCTTGAAGGAACGGGGAGCATCGGTTCGGGGAATCTGGTCCTGGCCGGCCACATCATCCAGTGGGGCGGAGCCGACGGTCCGTTCCGCCGACTCTTCAAGCTCGAGCCGGGGGCGCGGATCATTCTGCTCAATGGCACAGAGACGCGAGAGTACCAAGTCCTCTACCAGCGGATCGTGGAGCCCACCGATGTCGAGGTTGTCCAGCCCACGGACCAACACATCCTAACCTTGATCACCTGCACCAACTGGGACCCCGAGGCGCAGCGCCATCTTCAGCGGAGGATCGTGGTGGCTGAGCCGATTCCCAGCCATCGGCTGATGCAAGATCGGCTATTCGAGGAACTCGAGTAGTTTCGAATCGGCGGGCAGCGAGCTCCAGCCCCGCGACCCCAGACAAATCGCCTGCCGGTGCTGAACCCATGATGGCTCGGTCCCGTCAGAACCAGGGAATCGCAAGCCCCCTCGAACTGCGGCAATCTAGTCCTAGAGATAGGAAGCGCAGAGGGGCCTCGCGAGAGGTCCCTCATTCGATATGAGCATTCTCATCACTGAACGGAACCACGGTGTTTTCGCCCGGACTGAGGCGAATCCATTGCAGAGGGCCCTGATCGTGCAGATTCCGAAAGACCCAAGAAAGACACTCGCCTTGATCTTCGTGGCGGCCGTAGCAGTTCGTCTTTCCTTGATGCTCATCCTACAGAGCTATGCCTTTCGCTCAGAATGGGAATATGGATTCGAGTATGGACGCATGGCCAGATGGGTGGCCCTGGGGCAGGGATTCAGCTCACCATACTCCGACGTTCCTAGGCCTTCCGCCATGATGCCTCCAGCATATGTGTTCTTCATGGCCCTTATCTTCCGCGTGTTCGGCGTCTACACCTTGGGCTCGGCCATAGTCATAGAAACCGCCCAGTTGCTCATGGCAGCCGCCTCGTGTGTGATCTTCTACGGCCTCGGCACAAAGATGTTCAACCAGAAAGTGGGGCTCTTCGCAGCCCTGGGCTTGGCTTTCTATCCGCCATCGGTCTTCTTCTCCATCATGCGGATCGGCCCCGTTACGTTGGTCGTCATCCTACTGGGCCTGATCACCCACTATCTGCTGAAGCTCCGGGAGAATCTAGGGTATGGCGCTGCGGTGACGTGTGGGTTCTTGATGGGATTTGCCGCTCTTGTTCAGCCGACGGTTATCCCTTTCTTCGTCTTGGCCTACGTTTGGCTCTTTGTCTACAGCCCTGCTCCACGATTCTCTGCTGTCAAGCCTGCCATAGTCATGGGACTAGCTTCTGTCCTGTGCATTCTGCCCTGGACAATTAGGAACTACGCCGTGTTTGGCGAACTTGTACTCATCAAGTCTCCCCTGGGCAGAAACCTGCTCTTTGGCAACAACCCATATGGCAATGGGGTTATCCAGTACGCCAGAGGTCTGTCTTCTTCGGAGGAGATCAACGGACTGTTTTCCGCAGAAGAGATCCAGCAGATGCAGAGGCTGGATGAAGTCGACGAGGACAGATTGATGCTTCGCAAAGCCATGTCCTTCATGAGAGAACGTCCTGAGACGTTCCTGAGACTAACGCTCAGGCGACTCTATGCCTTCTGGAGTCTTGTGAATCCGTACAAGGAGACAGCGTACGACAGTGTGAGAGGAGCCAGCTATGGATCTGTCCTTATTCTCGCAGTGATAGGGGTGCTGCTAGCTCAGAAGTATCGGCGAGAAATGTTTCTGGTACTGTCCCTGTTTCTCTCCTACCCTCTTTCATACTACATCACCCATGTGAGCTACTACCGATTCAGGTATCCCGTAGAGCCGTTTCTCATTCTTCTAGCCGCTTACGCCCTGACGGAGGTAGCTGAAAGAGCCAGAGGAAGATCCTGGTCCGCGCGTTTTCGGCCGCTTGAGATACACCGCTAAACTCCTATTCCGTCATGGGAGCCCAGGCGTGCATCCACATCGTACTTGCCGGCGACCCCGAGTTGACTCACTCTAGATAGGTCGGGGACTGGGTCGCCCGCACTCACTGCAAACAGCAGGTCTTGTGCACCAGAGAACGAAGATGGGCCTGTCACCAGGCCCATGACTCGGAAAGCTGCATTGCCTCCCATCGCCACGACGCCCTAGATCTTGGCCATGCGGCGGTGCCAGTCGATCTGGCGCCGCAGCCCCTCCTCCAAGGGGACGCGCGGCTGGTAGTGGATCTCTTCTCTGGCCTTTCCGATCTCCGCCGCGGTATGACGTGCATCGCCCGGCCGCGCCTTCTCGAAGCGGACCTCGCCCCTCCCACCAAGGATCTGCCCGATGAGGTCGAGGACATGGTTCACGGTGACCCGTGATCCGCCGCCGATATTGTAGACGGCGCCTGGCTTCGCGTGCCGGATCGCTAGAACGTTCGCCTCCACCGCATCGTCCACGAAGGTAAAGTCCCGAGTCTGCTCGCCGTCCCCATACACCTCGATCTCCTTCCCCCCAAGCCAAGCCCTGATGAAGCGATGGAACGCCATATCAGGGCGCTGACGAGGACCGTAGACGGTGAAGTAGCGCAAGATCACTACAGGCACCTGGAAGCTGTTCCAGTAGAGGCGACATAGGTGCTCTGCGGCCAGTTTCGTCACGCCGTACGGAGATACGGGGCGAGGCCGCGTAGTCTCAGGAGTCGGGAATCGCTCAGCTTCACCATAGATCGACGACGACGATGAGTGAACGAAGAGCTGGAGGGTGGATTTCTTGGCGGCCTCCAAAAGACGCTGAGTCGCGAGTATGTTGCTACGGAGGTACACATCGAAAGACTCTCCCCAACTGCCTCGAACGCCGGGCTGGGCAGCCAAGTGAAAGACGTATTCCTTCCCCCTCAGCAGATCCGGTAGGTCCGCCTCTGTCAAGTCTGCCTCAACGAACTGGAATCGACCGTGCGCGCGCGCGCCGGCCAGGTTGGCCTCCTTGACCTCTCTCGGGTAGTAGGGTGTGAATCGATCGACGCCGGTCACGCGAAGCCCTTGGTCAAGCAAGAGCGCCGCCAGGTGAGATCCAAGAAAGCCAGCCACCCCCGTCACCAAAGCGGTGGATGCGATCTCTCCCTCCATTCCCGAGTGTGGTCTCGGTTCACTATCCCGGGGTCAACGATGCGGGTGCAAGCGGCGGCTGACGCGGTCCAGTGACAGTATATATGGTAAACAGGCGGTCTATTGTCGAGGAGCGGCGACCTGTTCCCGCTACCTCCGGCCGTCGAGGAGGCTCACCCCGTCCAGATCTTCGGGGACGGGAACCCCCATCAGGTCCAGAACGGTGGGCATGGCGTCCGTGATCTCGGCCACCTCCTTGGAGATCTCGTGCCCTTGGATGAAGATGAAGGCATCATCGAAGGTGTGCATCCCCACCAACGGACCCTTGTCCATCAGGACACCCTTCTTGACGGAGCCTTTGAGATCAAAGCCTCGGCGGGGCATGAGGAGAAGATCGGGGGCCCCGTCCAGGGCTGGTCCGTGGTAGATCTCTTCCCCTCTCAGGACGACATTCAACAAAGGCTCCGCTGTCTCTGGATCTTTCATGTCCGAGAGAGCCTCGACCAGTTCCTTCCGGACCCGCTCCGCCTCAGGACCAGGCTCAACGCTACCGCGGGGCTCCCGACCCCTCAGATGGAGGTATATCCGGGCCGGATCCAGGGCGTAGGCCCGCGAACTCTCATCGATGTCTGCCAGCGATTCGGCCGGATGCTTCTTGAACTTCAGCCATCCTGCCTCCACCAGCCAATGGTTGACGTAGACCTCCTTCTCCAGCGTGCAGAACCCGTGGTCGGAGAGCAGGATGTACCGAACCCCCTCGCCCAACTCCTGCACGAGATTGCCCACGGCCGCATCAATCCGCTGATAGAACTCCAGGAAGCGCGGTGCGTATTCCTCGTCCCTCCTCTCATAGTGCTCCCACAAGAAGTGTTGGAGCCGGTCGGTCTCCATCACCTGAAGGATGGCAAAATCGGGTGAGATCTCTTGCCACAGTTCGAGGAAGGCCCCGAACCTCCGATCCAGAGCGACCTCCAGGTCAGGGACTAAGTTTTCGAGCGCCTCTCGTGCCCGCCACGGATCCACATCGATCACATATCCTAGAGCCTCGAGCCGCGAGGCGACCTCCGCCGGATAGGTGGCCTTCTGCAGAGTGGGAGACAAGAACCCGGAGACTAGAATGCCATTCACGGGCCGGGGAGGATAGGTGACGGGGACGTTCATGACCAGGACCCGACACCCTCGTCGGCTCAGCACCTCCCAGAGCGTCAGGCTGCGCATGGATGCTGAGTTGAGAACAGTGATGTCATAAGAGCCAGGCACCCGATCCACAAAGCCGTAGATGCCATGCTTGCCAGGATTCTGACCGGTCATGAAGCACGACCAGGCCACCGACGAGACCTCGGGACGAGAGGAGTGCATCCTACAGACGGATCCGGTCCTGAAGAGCTGTGCGATGTTGGGGAGCTCCCCCCGGTCCACCAGCTCGGTGATCAGGCTGTGCGGGGTCCCGTCCAACCCCACGACAACCAGCTTCTGCTTCTCCTCAGCCCTCACTGGACTGCACCCAAGCGGAATTGAAACGAGGACAACGGTGCTGGGGACCCGCGGCCGTTGGACGAGGTAGCGCTACCAGTAGCCCCAACCGCGGAGACGGTCCATGATCTCCTCTTTCTCCTGGGCCCGGCCGGACCGCTCGAGGCCAGTGGCGGTTGGGATGGTGCAGGCCTGGCACCCGATGCTGCGGTATCCCTGGTCGTAGAGAGGGTTGTAGGGTATGTCGTTGGCCCGGATGTAGGCCCAGATGTCCGCTTCGGTCCAATCGAGGATAGGATGGACCCGCGTCACGCCGTCCTCCCGAGGGCTGAAGGGGACTTCCCCGGACCGGGCATCGTGTTCGTCGTGACGGATGCCCACGATGATCGCCTTCCATCCCAACTCTGCAGGGGTCTCGCGGGCCGCGGCCACTTTCCACATCCTGCATTCATCGGCGGGACACGGTTCAAGGATGTGATCCGGTGTCACCGTGACCACGTCCATTCCCCATTCTTCCACCAGACGATCCCGAAACGAATATGTCTCTGGAAACTTGCGGAGCGTGTCGGTGAAGAGGGCCGGAACGGGGATCTCACCATAGATCTCTCGAATGAGATGGGCCAGGATGGTCGAGTCCTTACCCCAGCTGCAGGCCATCCCGATGTGGGGTTGCCACCGCTCGATGGCCTCCTCCAAGATCTCCTTCGAGTCGGCGACCTTCCTCTCCAGATCATCCAGATCAGGGTTTTCGCTCACCATGCTTGCTCCGGCATCAGCTCTTCAGAACAGGGTGACAGACTATACCACCGTCTGGGCTTTGCCCCCAAGACCATTTCGTAGACGGACAAGCGGAGCCGTGGCCTCAGCCCCGCGGACTACTTCACCGTGCGCCAGCCGCGATAGACGGCTCGGGCACCCTCCACCGTGATAAAGGCTTCGGGGTCGATCGCCTCGACCGTGCGGATGATCCTCGGAACCTCGCGACGCCGAGCCACGACATTGGCAATGCGGACCCGCCGCCGCCCGCCCACCCCCAACAGCTCCGTGACCCCGTATCCCGACTCCCGCAACCCTTTCCCGACCTCCCGTCCCTTCCGCGTTGAGATCACCCGGACCACCGAGGTGCCCAGCGCCAGCCGCTCCTCCAAAGTGATGCCCACGATCGTGCCGGTGGCAAACCCTCCGGCATAGGCCACGATGTTCACCCAGTTTCCGATCTGGGCCAACACCTGGCTGATAGCGATCAGAAAGATCGTGACCTCGAAGAAGCCCATGATGCCCGCAGCGAGCCTCTGCCCCCGCACGGTCATGACCAATCGCACCGTTCCCAGTGTGACATCGACCACCCGCAGCCCGAAGACGAAAGCCGCCCCCAGCACCACCGCGAGGTCGATCGCAACGCCTAGGATCTCCATTCCCTACCTCGTCGCTCTGTCATCAAAACGATGATTCTAGCAAACCTCGTCAATGAGCAGCGCCCCTGTCCTTCGCTGCTGCGACAGAACAGCCACTGCACCGGAGCCGTCTGGAGGAGGCGAGTTGCGAACGGCCGCTCTCCGTCATGAGCGGGGCAGTTTTGTCCTGAGTGGCGGTTCTGTGTCCTGAGCGGGGCACTTTTGTCACGAGCGGCGAATCTCCCTCGAAAGCACTCCAGCCACCGGCGGCCCCGCGCAGGGGAGAGAGACAGCGCCATGAGCGCCAACCCGCCGACAGGCGACGGGGCACATTAGGGGCGGGAGCTGGCACTATGACTGGAGCTGTTCGACGAACAGGCGGATCGCCTGGTTGACCGCTTCCGGAGCTTCTAGGGACGGGAGATGGCCCGCCCCGGGGATCACCTCCAGGCGGCTGTGAGGGATATCGGCGTGCATTCGGTCGGCGTACGGGAGAGGTGTCAGGACGTCCCTCTCTCCGACCAGAATCAGGGTCGGAACTGCGATCTCCTTGAGAAGAGGGACAGAGTCCGGCCGATCCGCCATCCCCTGGAGAGCGCCCACCAACCCCGGGACTGACGTCGAGACCATCATGTCGTTGACTTCCTCGGCGAGCTCTGCCCGGCCCTCCAGGGTCTCCTCCGAGAGGAGCCTGGGAAGCATCTCCCTGGCCACCGCCGCAGCCCCTCGCTCCTGCGCCAGCCGGATCATCTCGGCCCGGCCTCTGCGGCCGCGCTCATTGTCCGGCTCGGCACGGGTATCCACCAAGATCAGAGCTCGAACCCGCTCCGGCCAGGCTCTGAAGAAGGAGAAGGCCACGTACCCCCCCATGGAGTGTCCGCCCACCACTGCGGTCTCGATCTCCAAGCGATCCAGGAGTCCGCGCAGGTCGGCCGCCATCTCCGCCATCTCGTGGACACCCTCGGGGGCCACCGTCTCACCGTGCCCTCGCAGATCGGGCACGATCAACCGGTAGCTGTCCCTCAGAGCCTCGATCTGGGGCCGCCAGATCCCTCGGTCCAGAGGAAATCCGTGGACCAGAAGTATCGGATCTCCTTGACCCACATCGTCATAGGCCAGTTCGACTGGACCGGATCTGGGGGTCATTCCGTCTCCTCAGCAGAGTCCAAGATGTCACCGGGTCGGCTCTCCCGACGACCGGCGGGAGTGATCCGGACAAACCGCGCCTTCCTATGAAGTTCGGAGATGCTCGGCGCGCCGACATACCCCATCCCAGAGCGAATTCCTGCAAGAAGAGGCTCCACCACACCCCTGACAGGGCCCCGAAAGGGCGCCCACCCGGCCCAGCCCTCGGCCACGAGCTTCCCGCCGGCTGTCCCGCTGTCCTGAGCATATCGGTCCCGAAGCCGCGCGGTGGTTGCCTCGGAAGAACCCATCCCTCGGTACACCTTGTAGCGCCGGCCATCGTGACGGATCACCTCGCCCGGGGCCTCGCTGGTTCCCGCCAGGGGGCTCCCCATCATGAGCGCCGTCGCACCTGCTGCCAAAGCCTTGACCATATCTCCCGAGCTCTTCATGCCCCCGTCGGCGATCACGGGAATCCCTCTAGGGTCAGCTACCGAATGCGCCTGCTCAATGGCCGTGATCTGGGGCATCCCCACCCCCGCCACGTCTCGGGTGGTGCAGACCGCGCCCGGCCCCACGCCGACCTTCACCACATCGGACCCGGCCGCGATCACGTCCTCCGCAGCTTGCGCGGTGGCGACGTTTCCACTCACCACGAGCACCTGCGGGTAGCGATCTGAAATCGCTGCTGTCGTCTCCAGAACCCGCTCGGCGTGGCCATGGGCCGTGTCGATAACCAGGACATCAGCCCCAGCCTCCACAAGCGCCTCCGCGCGGCCCATCCCTTCCGGACCGACGCCCACGGCGGCCCCGACCAGAAGCCGTCCCTGCCGGTCGACGGCCGCCTCTCCATCCGCCTCGTCCACCGCGGCCGCCTTGGTGCGAGCCACCTGATCGGCCTGCTCCTCCTCGTCCAGATTGCGGTGGATCACTCCCAGTCCCCCCAGCCCCGCAAGAGCGATGGCCATGTCGGCCTCAGTCACAGTGTCCATCGCGGCGGAGAGGATCGGCGTCCGGAGGAAGATTCCCTTCCCCAGCTCACATGACAGGTCGGCCTCAGTGGCCAGGATCCCCGACCGCCCAGGGACGAGAAAGACGTCGTCGAAGCTCAGCCCTTCGCCCCAGAACCTAGCCAGCCGTCACCACCTCCTCGGCCACCCGCTCGCGCAGTGCCATGTGGCTCGTCTGGAGCTGGGTGAGGAGCTTGGACTCGTTCAGCAAAGCGTGCACCCGATTCACGATGATGAACTCCCCATTGACCATGAGATCGCGCACCGTCCGTCCGCCGTGGGTGATCATGTTTCCGATCAGGGTCCTGGGCTCTCTCTCGTCGTAGGGGAGGAACCCTCTGTCACGCAGCTTCCAGATCGCCAGGTCGGCTCGGTAGCCGGGAAGGACCCGTCCAACGTCTCGGAGTCCCAGCACGCGCGCACCGTTCGAGGTGACCATCCGGAAGAGATCATCGTACCGCACTCGGCCCGTATGCTGGTGCATGGTCCGCGCCTGCAGCGCCTCGGTGAGCAACCCCAGCCGGTTCTTGCTGATGACCGAGTCGGTCCCCAACGCCACCCTGTCGATCGCCCCGTGACCGTGAAACAATTCGTACCTGAAATCGCCCGAGCGGTGGATCTTGTTCGATGTGGGCAGGTGCACCACTCCCACCCTGTGCTGCGCGATCTGGTCGATCTGCTCTTCGCTCAGGTGGACCGCGTGGGACAGGAGAAGTCTCTCCCCGAGCAGCCCGTGCCGGTCGAAGAATTCGATGGGTCCCACCCCGTGCGCCTGAAGGCAGGCCTCCACTTCGCCCTCCGACTCGGCGCAGTGGGCTGTCAGAAGCAACCCTCCCTCGCCCTGGAGCCGGGCGGCCTCGCGCGCGGTATCAGTCGGGGTCTCGTGGGCGGAATGCAGCGCCAGAGCAGGCGTGACCAGACTATCGTCGGGGGCCGTTTCGAGGAAAGACTCGGCCAAGGCCGGTCCGGCATCCGGCCGGGTCGCGCTGGCGAGGCTGATGGCGTCCACCAGCCGCTCCCCCACGACATTCGCGGCACGCGCGGTAAGCCCCGGAAGGTGATAGTGGGAGAGCACTGTGGTGGTGCCCATCTTCTGCTGCTCGGAGAGGTCCCCCACCGCTGAGAGGAAGGCCTCCTCCGGCGTCATCATCCGCTCCAGGTGCATCATCCGCCGCAGCACCTCTTCGATCGGTCCCTCCTCCCTATCCAGCGCGGTCGAGGAGCGGAGCAGGTACATGGGAGGATGGGCATGGGAATTGACGAAGCCTGGCGTCACCACCAGGCCTCCTCGGATCTGGGCATCGTAGACGAGATCTACCTCGTTGAGGTTGACCTCCTCCACCTGATCCGGCCCCAGGATCGCTTGGATCCTAGGACCATCGACCAATAGCGATCGGTTCTCCCAGACGACAACCTCGTCGTTCTCATCGGGTGTGATGATGTATTGGATCCCCTTGATGAGGATCCTCCTGACCGCATGGCCGGGTCGCAGCTCCAAATACCGGCTGCGGTTCTTCCGCTTGGGTCCATAGCTCTCGTACCGGTGGACAAACCGCTCGGCCACGCGGTCGAGGGTCGCCTCCTCCCGAACCCCATCCGGCAGGCCGGTCAGGTCCGCCATCTCTCTCCCCCCAGAGGATTGCCGACCTTATCACATCAAAGGTGTCAGGACAATGCCCGCCTTCCTTGGACTCCACTTCGCTCTAGAACGGGGAGCCGAGAGCGGAATCAGCTCCAGATGCCGGGGATGCTTCGGTCGCACACAGGGCAGATCCCAGAGCCCGAGAGCCTGTCCCGAAGGATCTGGTACCCGAACCTCTCGATGAGAAGCGCCCCACAGTCGGGACAGTAGGTGTTCTCCCATCGGCCGGCCTGCCCGGGAAGGTTTCCGGCGTAGACGTAGTGGAGCCCAGCCGCCGTCCCGATCTCGGCGGCCCGAAGCAGGATCCGGGCGGGGGTGTTGTCGGGTTCGGTCATCTTGTAGTCCTTGTGAAAGGCGGTGACATGCCACGGGATCTCGGGCGAAACCGAGACCAGAAACTCGGCTGCTTCCCGAAGCTCCTCGTCCGAGTCGTTGAACCCCGGGACTACCAGAGTGACGATCTCCTCCCAGAACCCCAGCTCATGGACCCAGCCGATGGTGTCGAGGACATGGGAGAGCACCCCGCCCAACTGTCTGTAGCTCTCCTGGTGCATCGATTTCAGGTCCACCTTGTAGCCGTCGGTCCATCGCCTCAAGAATCGAAGGGCCTCGCGTGTGGCGTTGCCGTTGGAGACGAAGACGGTCCGGAGTCCCTCCTCCCGGGCGATGCGGAAGACATCCACCGCCCACTCAGCGGTGATCAAGGGCTCGTTGTAGGAACTCCCTACCACCTGAGCGCCGTGCCGCCGTGCGACGGCCACCATGTCTTCCGCGGAGAGATCCATGGGTGCCACCCCAGCCTCCGAGTCTCTCAACGTTTGGGACGTGAGCCAATTCTGGCAGTAGGGACAATGATAGTCGCACCCCAGCATCCCGAAGGTCAGGGTCAGAGATCCGGGGAGCACGTGGAAGAAGGGCTTCTTCTCCGTGGGATCTGCCTGAAGGGATGCCACGTACCCGTGGGGTACGTGGAGGGTCCCCTCGCGGTTGAAACGGATCTTGCAGATCCCCCGTTGGCCCTCGAAGATCACACACCGGTGTCCGCATGCGAAGCACCGAAGTTTGCGGTCCCCGAGCCGCTCGAAGAGCTCTCCCGGGCGGGTGCGCTCGTCGAGGAGGGTCTCCAAGGTGGTGGCCACCGGTCCTCCTCCCCGTGGCTTGCCTCGCCAGCCATCCCCCTGGCTGGTTCCGCCAGTTGGCCTCCTGGCTGGTTCCGCCAGGTGTCACCATGTTAGCACGCCCGAGGAGCGACGGGCCAGCGTCCCCGCTAGCAGGGGGAGATGCTGACTCCCCTGGTCAGAAGGAGAGGAGCAGCCTCTCCCCTCACAGGGAGAGGTATAGCCGAAGGAACTCCAGGTTGTTCCAGAAGGCCCACCCGCCCACGGCGATCAGCAGCGCCCCCGCCACCCGATTGACCCACACGTGACGACGGGCGAACCAGCGGGTCAGCGCGTCCTGCCGGGCCCGAGCCAAGAAGGAGAGAACGAACAGGGGCATCCCCATCCCCAGTCCGAAGATGAGGAAGAATGTCAGACTGTCCACGAACTGCCCGGGGGTGAGAGACAGGGCGAAGACGCTGACCACCAGCGGCCCCGCGCAGGGCAAGGCGATGGGTCCGTACAACAGCCCATAGGCGTAGGCGTTGGCGTAGGGGTTTCGCAGCGCCGGGACTCTGATCCCGGGCAGTCGAGCGAAGGGATTGCGTCCCGTCAGCAAGAGCAGCCCCAACCCCGCGACGGCCAGGTTCGCCAGGGGAACCACCGCGGCCAGGGTGCTCCCCACTGATACCTCGAGGGCAGCTATGATGCCGCCTAGCAGGAGCATCATGGAGAGGACTCCCATGAGCACCAGCCCCCCCAGCAAGGACCTTCCCCGGGAGGTTCGGCTGGTGGCACTCAGATACGCCAGAAAACCCGGATAGAGGGGGAGAAAACAGGGGTTGGTGGTGGCGAGCAGCCCTACACTGAAGGCAGTGACCAGCTCGCCTGGACTCAGGCCAGGTATGCCTCGATCTCCTGAATTAGCTCAGAGGCGGGCTTGATCCCGAAACGGAGCAGGTGGGGTTCTTGTCCGCGGTCCAAGATCACAATCGGGGTGGAGGGGGGATTGAGGATGGCCACACCGAAGGCATCGGCCAGCGCCCGGGCCAGCTCGCGCGGCGCCACCGCCCACCGCCAACCCAGCCCGTTCCGCGCCGCGTGCTCCCGCAGCAGGTCACCGCTCTCGTTGGGGTCTATGTCCAGAGACACGAACGCGACCTCGTCCCCAAAACGAAGCTGCGCCTGTCGGATCTCCCGCGCCTGATCCAGACAGAGAGGACACCACGCAGCCATCGTCTCCACCACCACCACCCGACCGGCGAAGTCGGACAGGGCGAAAGTCTCGCCGCTTCGGACATCGGTGAGGGGGATGGCCGCCCAGATGGGACCCGACTCGGGGGCCAGATCTTCGTCTGGAGCAACCTCGGACTGCGGTTCCGGCGGCGACCCAGGCTCCGCGGGCTGAGGAAGGGCATCTTCCGCCCCGGCGTCCGCTGCGGGCTCAGGCCCAAGCCCTGTTGCCGCAGGGCTGCAGGCCGCCGCCACCACCACGAGGAGCGTGGTGGCCGCCCAGATTCCGAATCCTCGCCGAACTCCCATCGCCCTTGGACCTCGATCTAGCCTAAGCGTAGCGCGGATATCTTACGGTAATATAATGCACAGAGCAGCTGCCCACGCAGCGCAGAGCCGCGCGCCGCTCTCCGTCTTGGGCCGCTCAAGGCCTGAGGCCGGTCGCAGATGCGAGCCGGCGTCTGCACGGTCTTGAACACCCGTCCGCCTATTCTGGATTTGGCCATGTTCGCATCCAAGATTCGAGAGATCGTAGAGGAATTCCAGACTCTGGTTCTGGGGCGCAGCCGCGTCACCGATGCCCTGCTACCACCGGTACTGTTCCTGGTGGTCAATGCCGTGTTCGGTATCAACTATGCGATCCTGGTCGCCGTGGGGCTTGGGCTGCTTCTTGCTGTGGTCCGCCTGAGAAGGAGCCAATCAGTGGCTTCAGCCTTTGGAGGGCTGGGTGGTGTGATCATCGCTGCCTTTCTGGTTGCGTGGCTGGGCAGGGCAGAGGCGTACTTCCTTCCCGGGATGTTCACCGGCCTTTCGACGGTGGCGCTCTGTACAGGGAGCATCCTTGTTGGTCGACCCCTTGTGGCCTGGACGAGTTATGTGGCGCGGAGATGGCCCTTGGGCTGGTACTGGCACCCCAAGGTCCTCCCTGCCTACAACGAAGTTACTCTCATGTGGACGGCGTACTTCGGAGCTCGCCTAGTTCTTCAGATAGCCCTCTTTCGCAGCCAAGCTACACTCTTGCTGGCCTTCACAAATGTGGTCGCAGGATGGCCAGCCACGGCTGCGCTCCTGATCATCAGCTACCTATACGGATCTTGGAGACTTCGGCGCCTGGGAGGGCCCGGCGTCGATGAGTTCCAGCAAGGAGCCGAGCCGCCGTGGACAGGACAACGGAGGGGGTTCTGACCGATGTGCTGAGGAAGAGCTGCCGTGTGGGCCCTAGGACAATTAGAGGAGGTGCGCAGCCTCATGTTTCTTCAGAGTCTTAGACTCATTGCCTTGCTGGGGACTATCGCCGCGGGACTCGTTTCGCTGGTGCGTCCACGCGCGGTTGTTGGATTCACTGGCCTGACACCTCAAGGCGGCCGGGGAATCACCGAGATTCGAGCCGTGCTTGGCGCGCTGTTTGTCGCTCTCGGGCTCGCTCCGCTGATCCTCAATGCAGCCGCGGCCTATCAGGTTCTGGGCATCGCATATCTAGGAGTCGCGCTTGCGCGCGCAGTCTCCATGGTCGTGGATGACTCCGTGGTTCGATCGAACACCCTCAGCCTTGTGGTCGAGGTAGCTTTTGGAGTGGTCCTGATCCTCTAGTATGGATCATAGCCTGAGACCTTGCCCGCCGGGCCGTAACCCCCGGCTCGAGCATCTCAGCCCTGGCGGAGAGGGCCATACGGTTCACGGTCTTTGCCCCTCAGACGTCAGACAGCCACCACGAATTATGGATAAAACATTTGCAAGACCTTGACAATTCCTTGAATGGATGGTACGCTCCCGCGGCCCGTACGGAACAGCGGCGCGACGAGGGCTTTCTACGAAGGTAGGAAGGAAGACCGATGAGTATCCGAGTTGTCACGGACAGCACCTGCGATCTCCCTGAGCCCACGGTGAGGGAGCACGGAATCACGGTGATCCCCCTGTTCATCAACTTGGACGATCGAGGGTACCTGGACGGTTTGGAGTTGTCCCGAGAGGAGTTCTACCGGCGACTGCCCGATGCCGACCCCCTTCCCACCACCGCTGCTCCGGGGCCCGAGAGGTTTCGTCAGGCCTACGAAGAACTTGCTGATCAGGGAGCCTCTGAAATCCTATCCATCCACATCTCCCCAAGCCTCAGCGCCACGCTGGATATCGCCCGGGTTGCTGCCCAGAATACGGAGGCGGTTCCAGTTACCGTCTTCGATTCGAGACAGCTCAGCATGGGAACCGGGTTCCTTGTCGAGGCCGCTGCCCGAGCCGCTGCGCAGGGACATAGTCTCGACGAAATCACCGCCCTGATGGAGGATCAGATTGCCCGGACCCACGTGTTCGCCGCGCTGGACACGCTTGAGTTCCTGCGGCGCAGCGGCCGAATGAACCGCTTCATGGTCGGCCTGGGCAGTCTCCTAAGGATCAGACCCATCCTCAAGATGCACGATGGCCAACCTGCCTCTGAGAGAACCCGAACGCGAAGACACGCCCTCGAGCGCCTGCTCCGTCTCCTCGCCGCTCAGGCCCCTCTCGACAGGGTTTCCCTTGTGCACACCCATGCGCCAGATGCCGCCGAGGCCCTGCGCCAACAGGCCAAGCATCTCCTTCCCGAGGGAGAGATACCTTCGGTCGATATCACTCCTGTCATCGGAGCGCACGTAGGGCCAGGAGCCGTCGGCTTCGCCTGCGTCTCAGCCACCGCTCCATAAACGAGTCTCAGGGTAAAGGCCTGACCGAGGCTTGGTGAGCTTTCTCGAAGCCTACTTTGCCGCGGGCCTTGTCATCCTGGGACTGATGACGGCCCTCTGGATCCTGAGCC
Source organism: uncultured Anaerolineales bacterium (assembly GCA_964348195.1). Classification (GTDB taxonomy): domain Bacteria; phylum Chloroflexota; class Anaerolineae; order UBA7937; family JACPPX01; genus CAYGBX01. Next base: position 40,939 of record CAYGBX010000014.1, on the reverse strand, counting down.
TCATCCTGAGGGATTCCAGCATAGTGGACGTGTTCTGGGGCCCTGGCTTCGTCCTAACAACCTGGGTGTACTTCGCGCTTACTCCCGCCGGCTTTCCGGCCCGCAAGTGGCTCATGGGCGGTCTTGTCACGGTCTGGGGGATAAGGTTGGGCCTGTACATCCTCCGAAGAAACTGGGGCAAGGCCGAGGATTTCCGATACCAGAAATGGCGACGGGAAGCCGGTGCCCGCTGGTGGTGGTTGAGCTTCTTCAAGGTCTTTCTGATTCAGGGCTCCCTGATGTGGATCCTCTCCACCCCGCTCCTGGTGGCCCAGATGAGCCCGGTGCCAGCGACCCTCACCATCCTGGATCTACTAGCGATCCCCCTATGGGCGATCGGGTTCTCCTTTGAGGCGGTGGCCGATTGGCAGCTAGCTCGGTTCAAAGCTGATCCTGCCAACCGCGGGAAGCTGCTGGACAGGGGCCTGTGGCGCTACTCCCGACATCCCAACTACTTCGGCGAAGCGACTCAGTGGTGGGCATACTTTCTCTTGGCGGCCGCGGTTCCTAGTGGATGGGCAACCGTCTTCAGTCCACTGCTGATGACTATCCTGCTGCTCCGCGTCTCGGGAGTAAGCATGCTCGAGGCCTCGCTGAAGGAGACGAAGCCCGGCTACGAAGAGTACACCGCCACGACGAGCGCATTCTTCCCCTGGCCCACCCGGAAGAGAGGGTGACAGGCGACCGCCGAGATGTGAGGTCGACCTATTGGAGCGAGCCAGCTATTCAGGGCATGATGTCAACGGACTTCGAGGCGGCTCCTCCCTGGGAGAAGATCGGGACAAGTGCAGTGCCGAGCGTAGCGGCGGGCCAAGGAGAGACTCCATGACTGGCGCGAAGGCTCTCGCAGCGGCAGGTTCCCTCATCATGGGCATCGCCCTCGCCTACGGCTTCGCGGCAGGAGACATCGCTGCCGAGCGAGGCACTGTCCTCTCCATGCCGTGGGGCATTGTCTCCCTCATCGACGTGTACGTCGGGCTCCTCCTATTCTCGGGCTGGGTCGTGATACGAGAGAAGTCGCTCCATCGCGCCGTGGGGTGGATCGCTCTGGTTCTCACTTTCGGGTTCTTCGCCGCCAGCGTTTGTGTCCTCATTGCCCTGCACAGGAGTGAGGGAGCCTGGTACCGCTTCTAGATGGGCCCCAGAGCGAGCGGCCGCTCCATGACCGATCTCTAGAGCACTTCGCTGCGCTTCGGGCTCCCAGCTCGGCTGAACCACTGTGGGCATTCGGTACAGCCTCGGGATCGCGACCGAGGGGGGGCTCGCGGGCCTGTCGTCGCACCAAGAGACTGACCTACACTACGCGGCCAAGGCCTACCTTGCAGGCCCCCACCCTTACCCCGGCAGCCGTGGCCGTTCCGTCTCATCTCAGCCTCGCCGGCCCACCTTTTCCAGTGGCCCGGAGCCAGTCATTTCGTAGCGTCGCAACCCTACGGCGATATAGTGCCCAGAACCGCCCCCCGAGGTGGCTGCCTGTGGCCGACCCCTACACGCTGCACCTAGTCTCCCACACCCACTGGGACCGCGAATGGTACGAGCCATTCCAGGTCTATCGGTCGCGGCTCGTGGCGCTCGTGGACTCTCTCCTCGAGATCCTGGACCAAGAACCCAGGTTCGGTTCCTTTACACTGGACGGCCAGGCCGTTGTCCTCGAAGACTACCTCGAGATTCGACCCAAGCGCCGGCCTGATCTGGAAGGCCATATCCGTGCAGGCAGGCTCCACGTGGGTCCCTGGTACGTCCTCCCCGACGAATTCCTGGTCAGCGGAGAATCTCTTATCCGGAACCTGATAATGGGCAGGCGGCTGGCATCAGAGTTCGGCGGAGTCATGGCTCTAGGCTACACACCGGACAGCTTCGGACATGTGGCTCAGCTTCCCCAGATCCTCCAGGGCTTCGGCATGGAGACCGCAGTCCTCCGTCGGGGCCTGGCCGACGAGCCGCTGGAGCTAGTCTGGGAGGCCCCTGACGGAAGCCGCGTCCTGCTTCTCTACCTGCGAGATGGTTACGACAACGCCGCTCGAATGCGATATGACCCCAACGGTCTCCTGGAAGACCTGGAGGCTGGCCGCGACAGCCTCGCCCCCCACGCCGCTTCCTCGCACCTCCTGCTTCTACATGGCACGGACCACATGATGCCCCGGCCGGGGTTGCCCCGCGCTCTATCCCGCGTGCGGTCGCGCCTGAGGGACCCGATCATTCACTCCAGTCTCAGCAACTATGCCGCCGCGGTCCGTGGCGAGGTGGACATGGAGTCCCTCCCCATTGTCCGCGGTGCGCTCCGCAACCCCAAGCGCCACCATCTCCTCCCCGGGGTCCTCTCTACTCGGATGCCTGTCAAGCAGCGGAATCACACCTGCCAGGTGCTGCTGGAGAGACATGCCGAACCCATGGTCGCATGGGCGTCACTTCTCGCGATCCGTGACGAGGAAAGGACGCCCCACGACCGCTGGCGTCGGCTCCTCCAGCACGCTTGGCAGGAACTCCTGCAGAACCACGCGCACGACAGCATCTGTGGCTGCAGCATCGATGCGGTGTACGAAGATGTGGAGCGACGGTTCTCCGCCAGCGAGTCGAAGGCCGAGACCGCCCGGTTGGAAGCCGCCGCTGCCCTGGTGGGCAACATCAACACGACGCCTCCGGTCAGCATCGATGGAGCCAGGCTGGCTGTGGTGGTCCTCAATCCGCTGGCTCATCCGCGCACGGACCTGGTCCGCGTCACTGTGACCGGACGCGGTCCCGCCGATGGGATCGAACTGCTGGATGCTGACGGCCGCCACGTCCCCACTCAGAGAGACCACGACGTGAGCCGCCCAAGATCTGCTGCGCCGGGAAAGGACGGGGCAGCCCGCCTCCTGTTTCAGGCAGCGGAGCTGCCCAGCCACGGCTACCGCACGTATTGGCTTAGGCCAGGGCCTAGCAAGCGCCGCGGACCCGCCGCCCATGGACACACCCCAAGCGAGTATCCTGTACCTGAGCTGGAGAACGATCTCCTACGTGTCCAGGTGGACCAGGACACCGGAACGCTGGAGGTCATCGACAAAGACACCGGCATGGCATATCCCGATCTGAATCGCTTCGTCGATGGAGGGGATCGAGGAGATACCTACACCTACTGCCCTCCAGAGCAGGACCGTCCGGTCGATGGGCCCATCGAGCCTCCGCAGTTCGAGATCAAAGAGACTGGACCGGTCCGCTGGACCCTGGAGATCCGATCCCTGTACCGCCTGCCGGCTGCCCTCAGTCAAGACCGAGCCGCCCGGAGCAGCGAAGAGGTGGAAGTGCCCGTCACCAGCCGCGTGTCTCTAGTTCAAGGCCTCCCTCGCGTCGAGATCGAGACCGAGGTGGGCAATCGCGCCCGGGATCATCGGCTGCGGGTCCACTTCCCGACCCCGTTCTCGGCCCAGTCCGCCCGAGTGGACGGGCCCTTCTGGGTGGGCTCACCCCCGGCCTCGCCCGGTCCCGCTGCCGATGACTGGGTGGAGCAGCCATCGCCTGCCGTGCCCCTCCACTCCTTCCTTTGGCTAGGCAACGATCGCTCGGGGCTGGCTGTGGCCGTCAGAGGCCTGCCCGAGGCAGAGGTCCTGCCCGGACCGCACGGGGCCGAGGCGGCGATCACCCTCCTCCGCTGCGTCGGCTGGCTTTCGCGGGATGACCTCTCCACCCGCCGAGGACATGCAGGTCCTGAGCTGGCCGTCCCGGGAGCCCAGTGCCTCGGGAACCATCGCTTCGAGTGCGCCCTCTTGCCTTCGGCAGGGGACTGGCAGGAAGCCTACCGAAGGGCACAGGCCTACCTCTCTCCGCTGGAGGCCCAGCCGGTGACTCCTACCCCGGGCTCCCTCCCCGCTGACGCCAGCCTACTGGAGGTTCGCCCCAGATGTGTGGCCGTCAGCGCCGTCAAGCCGCCGGTCACAGGTGACGGGCTCATCGTCCGACTGTTCAACCTGGACGGAGAGGAGGTCCCGGCGCGACTGCGCACCAGGCTTCCTTTTCAGAAAGCGGTTCGGGTCCCTCTCGACGAGGACGAGGTTCCAGAGACGCTGCCCCAGGAGGGAGGGAGGGCGGTCACTTTGACGCTCGGCCCGCACCAAATCGCCACGATCCGGTTCTCATAGCGCCCGCTCATATCTCCACCATGGGCGACCGAGATCTGCTTTCCTAGATCTCCACGTCGAGCACCGCCAGCACCCGTGCAATCGGATTGTGGAGGGTGACCCGCTCCGACCCGGCGAACAGGAGCCCCACAGCCCGGTGATTCCCAGCATCGACTAGAAGCGACCCCGAGTCTCCCGGCTCCGACATCTCGGTGGTCACGATCTGGTCCTCGTAGCGGGCGATCTGATCCTCCAACGGAGAGGTGCCGTAGTTCACGTCCACCGTGGCGCTGAGAACGGTTATCTCGCCCGCCGTCGGGCCGGTGCTCCGACCGCTCTTGAGAACGGATAGTCCCAGCTCAGGATCGCGAGTCCCCAATCCCAAGACCACCCCGATTTCGCGGACCTCATCGCTCACGAGATCGTCGGCAAGCGGGGCAGCCACCGCCGCATCCACCTCATTGGTCGCGTCCTCGTCCACCTGGATAGCCACCAGCTGGTGCTTGGAGCCTATGATTCGGGCAATGGCGGTACCAATCCCTGCCACACCCTGAGCCACGGGACAGGTGGCAGTGTCCAGGCTGAAGGAGATGGGGACGAATCGCTCCAAGCGGGCGATCCCATCGCGCCCCGGTCGCCCCCCGTCCGCCCGTCCGGGCTGCAGAATCTCGTCTCCCCGCGCGCCACGATTGGTGTCGGCTAGGACATGATTGTTGGACAAGATCATTCGACGACCGGACTGGCGGTCTCTCACCACTGTGGCCAGCGTCCCCGCGGTGATCGAGGGGTGTCCCACGCTGACCCCACCGGGCGCGGGGCGCCAGCGATCGGTAGGCGCCTGCAGCGGGCGGAGCTCGCCCACCTCAATCACATCGGTGGCAATCCCCTCCACAAGTGACGGGACCACGTCTCTCTCTGCCAGTTGATCCCGAGGCCGCTTCACCCTCACCAGCGCAACCAGGCAGACGGACTCCGTGCGGAGACCGCGCCGGAACTTATACCCAACTCCCACACCCACCACGTTGGCCTTGGAGAGAAGGCTGTCTTTCAGCCTCTCCTTGACTCCTATGATCTCTCGCTCCTCCGTGACCACCAAGCCTCCTCCCTTATGAAGTCTGGGCGCGCGCTTGGCCCCACGCAGTCTGGGCCCGCACTTGGCCCTACGCAGCCTGGGCCCGCACTTGGCCCACCGCCACGACGTCGGTGGGGATCCCCTCGATCTCGGCAGGCACGCGATCCTGAGATGAGAGCTGCTCTGGCGGCACCTTCTCGGTGACCATGACGACCAAGCAGAGAGGACCCGTTGCCCGCCCCGCCGTCACCTTATGGCCGATCCCCACCCCCACCACGTGGGTCTTGTCCAGGAGCGCCTTCCTGTGACGTTCCAGAACTGCCTGCACACGACTCTTCGATGGCACGGACCTCCTCCCGCTGCCCGAAAGTCAGCCGACACCGTAGCAGTCTCCATGCCTCGCAGCAACGCCCCCCACGGACGGATCGGAGAGAGGCTCCCTTCCGGATCTGCGCAGAAGGTGGGAACCTGCGGTTTGATGAAACTGAGAGCCGGTGCTAGAGTGGCGAGCCGCCGAACGCCGCGAATGCCATCGTCCGTGACCAATGCGGCGACTCCGGCGAGGGGACCTGCATGAAGGTCGCGATCGTTCACGACTGGCTCAACCAATGGGGAGGCGCGGAGCAGGTCCTCGATGTCCTGCACGGGCTCTTCCCGAATGCCCCTGTCTACACCTCGATCTACGATCCTGATGCCGTGCCCTCAGCCTGGAAATCCTGGGACATCCGTCCTTCCTGGATGGACCGCCTGCCGGCAATCCACCGGCGTCACCAGCCGTACCTCCCCCTGTACGCCCTCGCGTTCGCAAGGATGAACCTCTCCGGCTACGACCTGGTCATCTCCAACAAGAGCGGGTTCTGTCACGGGGTCCACACGGGGCCCGAGGCCTTGCACATCTGCTACTGTCTCACCCCCACTCGCTACGTATGGGATTATCAGGGGTATGTCCAGCGGGAAGCCGTCTCTCCACTAGTGCGCATTCTTCTCCTGCCCCTCATAGCTATCCTTCAGAACTGGGATCGCCGTGCGGCCGACAGGGTCGACCTTTTCGTTGCCATCTCCGACACCGTCCGTGCGCGAATTGCCCGCTTCTACGAGAGAGACGCCCCGGTGATCCACCCGCCGGTAGACGTGGACCGGTTCCGCGTCGAGGAATCCAAGCAGGATTTCTATCTTATTGTCTCCCGACTGGTCCCCTACAAGAGACTGGACCTTGCCATCGAGGCCTTCCGTCGCCTAGCCCGGCCCTTGGTGGTGATCGGCGACGGCCGTGCCAGAGGTCAGCTCCAGGCTGCGGCCCCGGACAACGTGCGCTTCTTGGGCCACCTCTCCAATGGCCAGGTCTCCCGCTACATGGCCCGCGCTAAGGCCCTCATTCTGCCCGGGGAGGAGGACTTCGGCGTGGTGCCGCTCGAAGCGCAGGCGGCTGGCACCCCGGTTATTGCCTACGCTGGGGGCGGGGCCCTGGAGACAGTGGTTGAGGGTGTGACGGGGACGCTGTTTTCGCAGCAGACGCCTGAATCTCTCCTAGAGGCGGTGGAGCGGTTGGAGCGGATCCGCTTGAAGCCCGACACCATTCGCAATCACGCCCTGGGGTTCGGCAAGCAGGCTTTCCAGGAACGATTCGCCTCCTTTGTGGAAGCACAATGGACGAAGCACCAGGGCCGCGCCGGGGACGACTGACAGATGGAGCTCCTCCGCTACTGGGAGATCATCGTTCGCCGAGCCTGGATAGTGCTCCTCGTCCCCGGAGTGGCGCTCATCAGCTGGCTGATCGTTCGGGTGCCACCGACCGAGGGCTACCAGGGCTCGCTGCGCTTCATGGTCGGGGTCACGCCGCCGGAAGGACCTCTGACCGGAGACGAGCTGTACAGCTTCGAGCTGGCATCCGAGTTCATTGTCGACGACTTCGCCGAGGTGGTGAAGAGCCAGGCTTTCGCGCAGGATGTGGCTGCCCGCCTGGCCGATCACGAGGTAGAGGTACAGCGCTGCGCCATCCAGGGATTCGCAGTCACCCGACTGCACCGGATCCTGACTGTGACCATCTCCTGCCCCGATCGTGACGAGGCCGTGGCGATTGCCCAAGCCACGCAGAGAACGCTCGAGGAGGAGAATGCCCGCTACTTTACCCAGCTCGGGGCGCGCGGCGCCCTGGTCACGGTGATCGATCCCGCCGTCGTCACTCCCGTGCCGCCGTCGCTGCGGGAGCGACTTGATCTTCCCATTCGGCTAGCCCTTGGGGTTGTGGGAGGTCTGGGACTCGCTTTCCTTCTGGACTACGTCGATACCTCGATTCGCACTCCGCGGGACGCCGAATCCTTGGGAATCCCCCTCCTGGGACGGCTCCCAGGCCGCGGTCGAGGATCCTGGCGGCCGTGGCGGCGGAATCCCCCCTGATGGAATCCACGCGCTCCCTTCACCTGCTCCGCAGAAACGCCTGGTTGCTGCTGGCTTCCGCACTGGTGGCCTTCGCCCTTGCCATAGCGGTGGGCCTGACTCAAACGGAGGTGTACCGCGCCTCCGCCGTGCTCCAGGTTTCCCCGGCCAGAATCGACTGGGGGCTCACCCAGGCTGCTGAGAAGATGTTAAGGCAGTTCGCGCTCCAGGTGGACACGACGGAGCGACTCCTCAGCGCCATCGACCGGCTTGAGCTCGATGTCCCTCCCGAGAGGTTGGAGGACGCGGTGACGGTGGCCTCTCTCAAAGACCAGTTCCTCATCCAGATTGACGTTGACCATCCGGACCCCGTCGCCGCTCGGGACCTGGCCAACACCCTCGCGGAGGAGTACGTCGTTTCCCACGCGTCTCGGAGCCTGGAACTGGACCGGCGCGACCGCGTGGACATCCGCATCCTGGAATTGGCACCGGCAGCAACGCTACAGTGGCCTCAGCTCCCCACCTTGGCCGGAGCCGGGGCCGTCCTAGGCCTTGCCCTGGGAGGAATTCTCGTCTTCGCATCTGAGCAACTGAGTCGAGGGAGGCTCCGGACGCCTGAGGCGGCCGGTGCGATCGGAGCAGCCGTGCTTGGCACCATCCCCGGAGACCCGATCGCCGAGGGAGCACAGCGGGCCCGCGTGACCGCGGTTGTCGATGCGGCGAAGGAGGCACTGATGGAGCTATCTGCCTATGCCCGGATTCTCCTGCAGCGGGGGTGGATCCCGTTGCTGATCGGGTTGGCTGCTGCCGTCGCGGCCTTCGCCTTCGCCAAGGTCGCTCCTGCTACCTACCGCTCCGGCGTGATCCTCCAGGCGGAGCCAGCCCGGTTTGAGGCCGGGATGATTCTCGCCGCCGAACAGCTCCTGAACCAGTTCGCCAATCAGATTCAGACCACTGATCGGGCACAGACGGTTATCAGCGGCCTAGGCCTCCCCCTCACTACGGAGCGTTTCCTTGAGGAGGTGGAGGTGTTCCCTATCCCCGAAGATTTTCTCATCAGGGTGGAGGTGGGTCTCCCTGATGGTGACCAGGCCGTCCAGGCGGCGAACCTCTTGGCACAGGACTACGTGGCCTATCATGCCCAGGCCATCGTCGACATCGATCCGCGGGATCGGGTCCGGATCAGCGTTCTGGAGCCGGCGCGTCGCTTCTGGCTGCACTGGCCCCGAGCCCGAATCTTGGCTCCCGCGGCGGGACTTCTGGGTGCGGTCCTGGGAGGGCTCTTGGTGCTTGGCATGGAGTACTTCGAAGCCGGCGTTCTGAGATCAACCCAGGACGCGGAAAGACGGCTCTCTGTCCCGGTTCTCGGATCCATCCCCTCCTCCCCCAACCCCGAGTCGGGTCGCCGCTGGCCGCGAACTCGGCCCGGGTGATATAATCGCTTCCCGAGGACCCTCGCCATGACTCCGGAACCGCCTGAGGGGCTGGTCACCTTGTCCCACCCTCGATCGCCTGTGAGCGAGGCGTACCGCAGCCTCCGCACCAACCTCGAGTTCACCAGCCTGGAGCAGCCTCTCACCACGATGCTTGTAACCTCCTCCAGCTCCGAGGAGGGGAAATCCACGACCCTTGCCAACCTAGCGGTGACCTTGGCGCAGGCAGACAAAGAGGTCATTGTGGCCGATTGCGACCTGCGCCGTCCTTCCCAGCACGAAATCTTCGGTGCTCCGATGGAGCCTGGAGTGACAAGCCTGCTCCTCGATGAGGCCCCCCTTGCCGATCCCCCGCTCCAAGACACATCTGTCCCGCGGCTGAAGCTCCTCCCCTCTAGCCCCCTGCCCCCCAACCCCGCGGAGCTTCTCGGATCACAGAAGATGGAAGAGGTGATCCGGTCCTTGGCCGGGCAGGCCGACATGGTTCTCTTCGACGCGCCCCCCGTGATCGTGGTCACCGATGCTGCCGTTCTCGCTGCCAAGCTGGACGGTGTACTTCTGGTGATTCGGGCAGGCTCTACCAAGCGTGATCACGCCGAACGGGCCGTGGCCCTCCTCCAGAAAGTGAACGCCCGCGTTGTGGGGTCGGTGCTGACCAACGCTGCCCTCGACACAACGGTGGGGCCCTACTACGCGACTCCAACCTGATTCCTCTGCCACCGTCATGAAGGGGCTGATCCTTTCGGGCGGGAAAGGAACCCGCCTCTACCCCATCACCTACACCAGCGCCAAACAGATGGTCCCCGTGGCCAATCGGCCCATCCTGTTCCGGGTGATCGACGCCTTTCTGGAGGCCGGCATCACCGATCTCGGCATCGTAGTAGGCGACACCGCGGCGGAGATCCAGGAGGCGGTCGGTGACGGATCTCGCTGGGGGGCCCAGATCACCTACATCCCCCAAGAGGACCCCCTGGGGTTGGCCCACGCCGTGAAGATCTCGCAGCCGTTCGTTGCTGACCAGCCCTTCGTTACCTTCTTGGGAGACAACCTGATCGAGGGGGGCATCTCGGCGCTGGTCCGCCGCTTCCAGGAATCGGATTGGAACTGTCAGGTGGTCCTAAAGCGCGTGTCGCATCCCGAACGGTACGGCGTAGCGGAGCTCGACAACGGCCGGCTGGTCCGACTGCTGGAGAAGCCCGAGCATCCGCCCAGCGACCTTGCCCTGGTGGGGATCTATATGTTCGACGACCACGTCTTCGATGCGGTCGACGCCATCGAGCCCTCCTGGCGAGGAGAACTCGAGATCACCGACGCCATCCAGCACCTGCTCGATGCCGAATACCGGGTGCACGCCCACGTCCACGAGGGCTGGTGGATCGACACCGGCAAGCGGGAGGATCTGTTGGAGGCCAACCGCTTGGTCCTCGAGACCCTTGAGACCCAGATCGAGGGGGCCGTCGACGAGAGATCCCAGATCAACGGCAAGGTTTCCGTGGAGCGCGGGGCTCAGGTGAAGAACAGCGTCGTACGCGGGCCGGCCTGCATCGGAGAGGACACCGTGATCGAGAACTCCTACATCGGTCCGTACACGTCCATCTACCATCATGTCTTGATGGAGAACAGCGAGATCGAGCACAGCATCGTGATGGAAGAGACCCAGATCGTCGATGTCCCGGTCCGCATCGAAGAGAGCGTGATCGGCCGTCGATGTCGCATCTCCCGATCGGCGGTTAAGCCCCTCGCCTACAAAATGACGCTGGGGGACAACAGCCAGGTGGGGCTTCTTTAGGAGGGTATGATGGCCAAGCCGCTTTCCCGCGAAGAGATGTTCCGGGGCCTATCCCGGTTTTCCGATCGGGAGAAGCTGCAGGATCTCTGCATCCTGGAGGTCGAGGGCGGGGTGGTGGTTCAGGGAAACGCGCTGATAGACACCAAGGCGGGCTTCGGGGTGGCGCTGCGCACCCGCACGCTGACCAACGACCAGCTACGCGAGTTGGCCCGCTCCTAGTCAGGGGAGGAGACCATGGCTCTCTCCCGAGGGCTGCGAAAGAGCGACTACCAGGACATCCTTCGCACCATAGGACTCTACATCGACAATCAAAGGTTCACACACATACGCCTCATCGAGACGGAGGAGGGCGTCATCCTCCAGGCAAGGCCATCGGGCGCTGCGTCCCGACGCGCCGAGACGTACCTCTTGACCCTCCAGGAGATCCGCGAGATGCGCCAGGACGCCTACCAGCGGCGGGGCACTCGGCTGTAAGAGGGGTCATTGCGTAGCCTTCTCGTCGCGGGAGGCGCCGGGTTCATCGGGTCCAACTTCGCTCGGTACGTCCTCGGTCGCTATGAGGATTACCGGGTCACCGTGTTCGACCGACTCACTTATGCTGGCCATCGGGAAACCCTGGCCGATCTAGATTCGAATCCCCGTTTCCGCTTTGTCAAGGGTGACATCGCGAAGCAGTCCCAGGTCGAAGCGGCCGTACGGGAACATGGGATCGACGCCATCGTGAACTTCGCCGCCGAGACCCATGTGGACAGAAGCATCCTAGAGCCGGGATCGTTCATTCAAACCGACGTCTACGGAGTGCACGTGCTGCTGGAGGTCACCCGGGGACTCGGGCTGGAGCGATTGCTCCATGTCTCAACCGACGAGGTGTACGGCGATGTGGCGGATGGCCGATCGCTGGAAACCGATCCCCTCCGCCCCTCGAGTCCCTACTCTGCCAGCAAGGCCGCAGGGGACCTCCTGTGCGCGGCCCATTTTCGCACCTACGGCGCACCTGTGGTGGTGACCCGCGGCGCCAACAGCATCGGCCCCTACCAGTACCCCGAAAAGGTCGTGCCACTGTTCATCACGAACGCCTTGGACGGGCTCCCCCTTCCACTCTATGGAGACGGGCAACAGGTCAGAGACTATCAGTACGTCCTGGATCACTGTGAGGGGATCGACGCGGTGTTGCACCATGGAACGGACGGTGAGGTGTACAACGTGGGGAGCGGTATCGAGACCCGAAACCTTGATCTGGCCACCGGCATCCTGGACCTCCTCGGAGCATCCCACGACCTGATCCAACAGGTAGAAGACCGACCGGGCCATGATCGTCGCTACGCGCTGGACACCACCAAGCTCCGGGCCCTGGGCTGGACCGGCCGCCATAGCTTCCGTGAAGGGCTAGAGAAGACGGTCCGCTGGTACCAGGAGAACGATGCCTGGTGGCGGCCTCTTCGCGAAGATGCCGGGTATCAGGCGTATTATGAGAGACAGTACGGACCCCGCTTGCGCGGGGATCCGTAGCCTTCCCGACCGCCACCGCCTGGGCGGCGGGAGTAGCCTGCGGGACGGCCGCCGCCTTGGAAGGGGGCGTCGCTAGCGGAACGGCCGTAACCTCCGGGACGGCCGTCGCCCACCAGACAACCGCAGGGCCCCGGCATATGCCGGGGCCGAGTCTTCTTCCGGGTCGGCGCTGCCTGTCAAGCGTCGAAGCGCATCAAGGAGAAGACGTCGTATCCCTTCAGTTTCTCGATCCCGCCCAGAAAGGTCAGCTCGATCAGAAAGGCGATCCCCACCACCTCGGCCCCGAGTCGCTCCATCAGCCGCACGGTGGCAAGCGCTGTGCCCCCAGTCGCAAGGAGGTCGTCGATGATCAGGACGCGCTGTTCAGGATCGATAGCATCCTCATGAACCTCAAGCACGTTGGTCCCGTACTCCAAGGTGTACTCCTCGCTGATCTTGTCCGCAGGGAGCTTCCCGGGCTTTCGGACGGGCACGAAGCCGGCCCCCAGAGCGTAGGCCACCGGAGCGCCGAAGATGAGCCCTCGAGCCTCGATCGAGGCAACCACCTCAACATCCATCCCCACGTAGCGATCCACGATGAGGTCCACGGCCTCCTGGAAGGCTAGCGGGTCCCGGATCAGTGTGGTGATGTCCTTGAAGAGGATCCCTTCAACGGGGAAGTCCGGGACATCGCGGATCAGTTCGGCCAATTCCATCGCAAGAATTCTAGCAAAGAGGCCGCGCCCGGTTCAATTCACATTCAGGGAGGGGGGGCGAACAATTCCTCCTCGTAGACTCCCCGGGCGTTCCAGAACAGCCATCCGTCGGAGGCGGCAGCCTCTGCCGCCTCGCGCTGCGCCTGGTATTCAGCCAGCCCGTAGCCTTCGCCCAAGGAGTACTGCTGGAGCCAGGGGCGAATCAGGGTCTCCGTCCGCTTTCTGGCTTCCAGAATGCTTCGGTACACCACCTCATAGGGATATAGGGAGGGATTCTCGTAGCCCAGATTCCCGGGCCCGTAGGTGGAGGGATACAGCATCGGAGAGATGTAGTCGACGCGAGGAGCCACGTTCTCCACCTTCTGTCCGATCCCCATGTCGTGCGTAACCCAGGGGGTCAGTCCGAATATGTCGGCGGAGAGAAAGACCGGTTGCCTGGCCAAGCGCTGCCGCAGCCGAGCCATGAACCCTTCGATAGCCTCCACGCGGTTCTCCGGGATACTCAATCGAGAATACTCCAGCTCCGCGGCTCTGATGCCGTTCGACGGGAAGCGAATGTAGTCCACCTGGATCTCATCGAATCCGTACCCTGCCACCTCCTCGGCGAGTGCTATGTTGTACTCCCACACCTCCTCAGAGAAAGGATCCACCCACCACCCGCCCCCGTAGTCTGCGAAGGGCTCCCCCGTCGCCACCAGCCGAACCACCAGGTCCGGCCGCGCAGCTGCCAGGACGGGATCCTTGAACACCACATGGCGCGCGATCACGTACAACCCGCGACTATGGGCTGCCTGAACCACCTCTCCCAGATCGAGGAGACCTCCTGCAGTGGCCCCGAGCTCCCGCGCAAGCGGGACGCGGCTGGGCCATGCCAGGAGCCCGCCGTCTCCCTTCACATCCACTACGACCGCGTTCAGGTCGGTCCGTGCTGCGAGATCCAGAAGCCCATAGAACTGGGCCGGCCGGCCCAGGATGGCGAGATTGATGTAGAGGCCTCGCGCCATCAGTGGCTCGAGCTGGAAGTCGAGCCCCTGCTCGAACGCGGTTCCCTCTGCCCGGCGATATCCCGGGGCCAGCACGATGATACCATCTCCTTCCGACAGCCCTTCCACCAAGTAGCGCCCCGCGGCATCCGTCTCAACCATCTGGCCCCGGGAGTAGACTCGGGCACCTGCTACAGGATTCCCAGTAGACGCTTCGACAACCGAGCCCCCGGCACCGCCGTCCGGACGAAGGGAGACGGTCCAGGGGGTCTCCCCTCCAAACGTGGTACCAAGTGGCCGGTACCCGGTCGCCTCCACCGTCACCGCATCCCCGATGCCGATCCCCCGCACCAGGAGGTATCCGTTGCCGTCCACCGCCAAGGTCGAGTCCTGCCAGGCCACTCTGGCCCACGGCACGGGGGCCCCAGTGAAGCCATCGCGGACCATGATGACCGTTTCCCGGGGAAACAAGGAAACAACCACGGGCGAGCCTCCGCCGTACGCCAGCTCCGCTTCCTCGTAGCCGGCCCCTTCGATCAAGATGGGCTCGCCCATCGCAGGCCGGGCAAGCTCGTAGATGCCCGGCTCCATCTCAGTCGCGGTCTCGTTCCCCGCCAAGACGCGCGCTCCGGCCACAGGCGTCCCGGTCACGCCGTCAGCCACCCGGATCGTGATCTGACCACTCAAGAGCCCCACTTCGAGAGGCCCCTCCTCAGAGAACGCAATGTCGGTGGGAAGGTATCCCTCGGCCTCGATGGAGACGCGGCTCCCCTCCGAGAGCCGCCAGAGGACGAACTCCCCTTCCGGACCGATCTCCGCGAGACGCTCTCCGTTCTGGACGGTGGCTTGCGTCACCGGTGCTCCGGTGTCCACATCGATCAGGCGCAGCTCCAGCCGGGTGGGATGGAGCACGATGTCGAGAGGGAAGGTCTTGTTCCAGATGCCTTCGATGGCCAGTTCCCACTCGGCGGGCCGGTACCCGTCGGCCGAAGCGCGGACCAGATGTAGGCCAGGGGACACCGACACCTGGTAGCGTCCATCCGGGTCGGCCAGCTCGACGCGATCCCCCACGATCACCTGCGCGGACGCCACCGGCGCTCCCGATACGGCATCCCTCACGTCGCCGACCAGCGCCTTCTCGCCCAAATACCGGACGGTCCCAGTCGCCGCCAGCGCGATCACGAGGAGCACTGCCAGCGCGGCCAGCCGACTCACGTGGACCTCTCAGTCCCCATCCGTCTGCATTGATGCTCTCTTCCTTAAATCTGATCTCTCTGTCCTGGTTTTAAGGTCTCCAGTTATTGTCAGCGATCTGCCCCTCTGATAGAATGGGCTCGGCGCTGAGTAAGGCCTGCGGTCCCAAGGTCTCGTCCCCGATTCCACGGTTGGGGAGTCCACATCGGGACGAGACTTCAGCGAAGCCGGGCCCCATGAACAACTCGCCTTCGACCGGCCCGGCGTCCAGCAGCCTCCATCTCGCCTCTTGCAGGATTCCCTGCACCCCTTGCACAAGCGAAGAGACCGACTGAGGTCCTCGGGGCTCTCTCCCACGGGCTGAGCTCCGGCATGTGGAGTTGCCCTGCTCTTGGCCACGACGGACCCGCGGGTGGCTATGGACGCACGACAGGTTTGGCGGGCCGCCCAGGGGGATCTGCAACTGCAGATGACCCGGGCTAGCTACGACACATGGGTCAAGGATAGCCGGGGCCTGTCCTACGAGGACGGGACTCTCGTCGTCGCAGTGTCGAGTGCCTATGCCCAGCAATGGTTCCAGCATCGGCTCCTAGGAGTCATCAAGCGCACTCTTGCCGGGATTGTCGGCCGGACCGTCGAGGTGCGCTTCGTCGTTCGCACTCCGACCCGGCCCATTTCGCACGAGAATCGACTCCTCCCGAGCGCCGAGTCGCCCAAGGGTTCTATTCGAGATAAGGCCGTCTCTCCTGGTCTCCATCCCGACTACTCCTTCGAGCAGTTTGTGGTGGGCGACGCCAATCGGCTCGCCCACGCAGCCTTCCTAGCCGTCGCCGAACGGCCGGGCCGCATCTACAACCCCCTCCTCGTCTGCGGAGATGTGGGGCTGGGGAAGACCCACCTCCTGCACGCGCTGGGTCATGTCCTCCACGCGCGCGGCAGCAGAGTCGTCTACGCGCCGGCAGAGACCTTCACCAACGATCTCGTCGAGGCCATCCGGCGCCGTCAGGCTCCAGCGTTCCGAGCCAAGTACCGCGATGCAGATCTCTTGCTCGTAGACGACGTCCAGTTCATGGCCGGAAAGGAGAGCACGCAGGAGGCGTTCCTTCACGCTTTCAACGCCCTCCACCGCCGCGGCCGACAGATCACCCTTTCCAGCAGCCTGCCGCCACAGAAGATCCCTGGTCTCGATGGCCGGCTTCGCTCTCGGTTTGAATGGGGTCTCGTCGTGGGCCTGGAGCATCCTGACATCGAGACGCGACTGGCGATCCTCCGCGCCAAAGCAGCCCAGCGCGGCCTCCCGATCTCTGATGAGGTGCTCCTGTACCTGGCCGGCCGGGCCCGCGGAACCGTGCGAGAGCTGGAGGGGTGGCTGAACCGAGTCGTCGCTCATGCCCGGGCGCTTGATCGTGATGTCGACGAATCGCTGGCACGCGAGGCCCTTGCTGCATTCACTGCGGAAGCCGCGCCTCCAACGCTTGCGGCCGTGCTTCAAGCGGTCGCCGACTTCTACGAGCTCGCCGTCGATGACCTGCAAGGGCCGACACGGAGCAAGACAGTGGTCCGCCCCCGCCAAGTGGCGATGTACCTCGCCAGAGAGGAGGCCGGTGCCTCCCTGGCCGCCATCGGCTCCATCTTGGGGGGTCGAGATCACTCCACCGTCCTGTACGGTCACAACCGAATCCGCTCGACTCTGTCCGAGGACCCGTCTCTTCAGCACGACCTCGTTCGCATCCGCGCCAGGCTCCACCCGCCTGTCCCCTGACTCGCCGGGGGTCTGTGGCTAACACTATCCAGACGGTGGAAAACTCCCGCCGCGTCATCAATCGTTGGGGGATTGGGCGGGGAGAGATGCGCAGTGCCAGAGGCGCTCCCCCCCACGGGCCTCTTTCCCACAAACCCCCCATCGACACCTGTCCACAGGGACCGAACTGATCGGCGGCGCTTCCGAGCCCATCAGCGTGACCTATCCACTCATCCACACCCTTATTGAGATTGATATCCAGTTGTTTAGAGATAGAGGGGATACCGATACTCATACTAATCGCTGTGGATCAGGCGGAGGAGAGGGCCCGATCGAGATCCTCGAGGAGGTCGTCCGGATGTTCGATTCCAGGCGAAAGCCGGAGGAGGTTCTCCGGAACGGCCATGGGAGAACCGGCCAAAGTGGCGTGGGTCATGCTGGACGGATGCTCGATGAGGGACTCGACTCCGCCCAGGCTTTCCGCCAAGCTGAACACCTTCGTCCGAGTGGCGACCCGGCGGGCATCGTCGCCGGTGCCTTCCATCTCAAAGGAAAGCATTCCGCCGAACCCCTGCATCTGCCGCTCAGCGATGTCGTGACCGGGATGGTGGGCAAGGCCCGGATAGTGGACCGTGGCGACCCGCGGGTGACCGATCAGGAAGTCGGCGATGAGCTCAGCGTTCCTTTGGTGGGCCTGCATGCGGATAGCCAGGGTCTTCACGCCCCGCAGGACCAGCCAACAATCGAAGGGGCCGGGCACCATTCCCGCCGCGTTCTGATGGAACCGAAGGTTCTCAGCGATGGCCTCATCGGAGGTGATGACCGCGCCCCCCACCACATCACTGTGACCGCCGAGATACTTCGTGGTGCTGTGCACTACCAGATCGGCCCCGAGCTCGAGCGGTCGCTGGAGATACGGGGTGGCAAAGGTGTTGTCGACGGCCAGAAGGGCGCCAGCGGCGTGGGAGACTTCGGCAGCGGCCTCCAGGCCCACAATTCTCAGAAGGGGGTTGGTCGGGGTCTCGACCCACACCAGCTTGGTCTCTGGCCGGACCGCTGCCTGCAGGGCCTCGATTTCGGAGAGATCTGCAAAGGAGAACGCCAGGCCGTAGCGGGCGAGGACCTGCTGGAATAGCCGGAACGTGCCACCGTAGGCGTCCGATCCAGCGAGGACGTGATCGCCGGGCTCGAGGAGGTACAGAGTCGTCGTGATCGCCGCCATCCCGGATGCGAAGGCCAGGCCATGGTCCCCTCGCTCGAGGGAGGCCAAGCAGGCCTCGAGGGCGCTGCGGGTGGGGTTTGCGGTCCGAGAGTACTCGTACCCCTTGTGGTGGCCAGGGGATTCCTGCGCGTAGGTGGCGGCCTGGTAGATGGGCGGGATGACGGCGCCGGTGGCCGGGTCCGGGTCAGATCCGACATGGATCGCAAGTGTCTCGAATCGCCAGCGGGCGGGGGATGAGGTCCGAGGGGACATAGAAGCCTCCCGTGAGTCGCGGAGTGGGCGGGGCATTATACGGTTGTGGGAAAGCGGAGGTCAAAGATCGTGGACGGTTTGTTGGGGAGTCTTCGGTGATGTAAGATGGCGGCGAACGAAGCAGCAGGCGTGGCGGCAAGTGAGAACTTCATCGAGACAGAGCAAGAAAGGAGGTGGGGGGAGACCACGGGGCGGATCAGGTGGGAGGAAGGGAGATAGCGAGATGCTAGGGAGGAAAGGCAAGACATGAGCAAGCGTGCTCTGTGGTTGGCTGGTGTGGCCATCCTGGTGGCCCTGGTGGCGGCCGGGTGCGGGACGCCCACCCCGGAGGTGATCGAGGTGGAGGTGCCCGGCCCCGAGCGGATCGTGGAGGTTCCGGCTCCGGCCGGACCGGAACTGGGTTCGGCGGAGAGGCCGATACAGGTGCTGTTCGTCCCCTCTGTGGACGTTGGTGTGCTCGTGTCCGGTGGCGAGATCATGGACCAGTTTCTGACGGAGGCTACTGGACTTGAGTTCGAAGTGAGCGTTCCGACATCCTACGCCGCCACGATTGAGTCCATGTGCGCCTCGCCGGGCGACACCATGGGCTTCATCCCGGCGCTTGGCTACGTCCTGGCCAGCAACCGATGCGGCGTGACAGTCTCCATGGCCGCGGTGCGGTTTGGGCTGTCCTGGTACACGACGCAGTTCCTGGTGGCACGGGACAGCGACATCGAGACGTTCGAGGACCTGGCCGGCAAGAAGTGGGCCGTGCCGGACCTCGGATCGACCTCGGGCTATCTGTATCCATCGGTCATGTTTGCCAACGCGGGGATCGAACCGGGGGAGATCGTCGAGGCGGGCGGTCACGGGGCGGCTGTTCTGGCGCTCTACAACGGAGAGGTGGATTTCTCCACGAACTTCTTCAGCCCGCCGGGGATGCCGTCGGGGGCTTGGAACTTCGGAGACGACCCGGAGCCCTTCGATGTGGAGGCCCTCGGCTCCTATATCAACGAGGACGACGGACGACTGTACGTAGGGGACTTCCAAATCAGGGATGCCCGCGCCTCTGTGCGAGAGACGGCACCCGACGTGGTGGACAGGCTGCGGATCCTGGCGCTCAGCCAGCAGATCCCGAACGACACCCTGAGCTTCGGGCCAGAGTTCCCGGTTGGCCTCCAGTCCCAGATCGTAGAGGCCCTGCTCGCGTTCGTGGACGACCCGCGATGGGACGAGTCGATTGGCAATCCGAACCACTACGAGTGGACCGGATTGGAGCCAGTCCAGGACTCCTTCTATGACCCCGTTCGGAACTTGATCGAGGTGCTTGGTTACACGGACGAGGACATCCTCGGTTAGCCGCAAGCGGTTGTCACTTCGAATCAGAGGGGGCGGCGAGGTACCGCCCCCTCTGGTTACTCTTGTCAGCCCCGGCCCCGCGGCGCTATAGTGGGCGAAGAGGACGGCCGTGCTGAAGATTGAGCACCTCACGAAGATCTACGACGGTGACGTCCTGGCGCTGGACGACGTGAGCTTTGAAGTCCCCGACGGTCAGTTCCTGGTGGTCATTGGGCTGAGCGGCGCAGGCAAGTCCACTTTGCTCCGCTGCATCAACCGGCTGGTGGAGCCCACCTCCGGCCGGATCGTCTGGGACGGGGTGGACATCACGGCCGCGTCGCAGGCGGAGCTTCGACGCATCCGGCGACGGATCGGGATGATCTTTCAGCAATTCAATCTGGTGAACCGGGTTTCGGTGATGACCAACGTCCTCACCGGCCGGCTAGGGTATGTGAACCCGGCGCTGAGCCTGATCAACCGCTTTCCGGCGGAGGAGCGGGCCCGGGCCATGGATCGGCTGGAGAGGGTCGGGCTGGCCGACAAGGCTCGCCAAAGGGCCGACGAACTCTCCGGCGGTCAGCAGCAGCGGGTGGGGGTGGCCAGAGCCCTGATGCAAGATCCCGACATGATGTTGGCCGACGAGCCTGTGGCAAGCCTCGACCCGGTCCTGGCGCACAGCATCATGCAGTACCTGGAGCAGCTGAACAAAGAGGTCGGCATCACCGTGGTCTGCAGCCTGCACTTCCTTGACCTGGTGCAGCGGTACGCCGATCGAGCCATCGCGCTGAATGAAGGGCGGGTTGTATTCGATGGCCTTCCTCATGAGATAGACGATGAGCGGTTTAAGAACATCTACGGCCAGGAGGCGGAGCGGATAGGCTAGACACGGGATCCTGGGGCCTCTCTTGTTCTACGAATCAGGGACACACTGAAAGGATAGACGCGGGTGCGGGGGTTGGTGGGCCGGATTCTCCTGATCGTGGGCATCCTGGTGGTCTACGCCTACGGCTTCCAGGTGACCCAGATCGATCTGGAGGAGCCCCAGAAGCCGAAGCGACAGGAGCAGCTGGTCCGGATCATCCGAGGCCTAGCGCGTCCCGACCTGGTGGAGTGGGACCGGGAGACCCAGGCGGCGACGGCTGCGATCTTCGTCCCGTGCACGGACGCGGAACCGCCCATCGTGGAGGCAATGGGAGGGCCGGCGATCCGGCTTTCGGCGGCCTGCGGGGAGCCGGGGGACCTTATTACGGTCGAGGGATTCGGGTTCCGGCCGAACACAGGGGGCTCCATCCGTTGGGTTACACCCGCCGGGAACCGACGTCCTCTGGAGCTGATCAGGACGGACGGCGACGGCGACCTGGTCCAGCAGGTTGCGATTCCGAGCGCTGAAGGATCCGATGAGCCGTATCATCTTGAGGCGGAGGCCCGCTGGAACGTGGGGGCGCCTCGACCGTCTGAGACCACGCTCGTCACATGGGACAAGATTGTCGAGACGGTATTTCTAGCCCTTCTTGCAACCACCTTTGGCACGATGCTGGCCGTCCCGGTGAGCTTCCTGGCGGCGGGAAACCTGATGCGCCAGGTGGCCTCGCCCATCGGGGGCCTAGTGACAGCGGTGGTTGCCCTTCCCATCGGTGCTTGGCTGGGGTTCCTGGTCGCAGGCGCGATACAGGGGACGGGGGTGAGCCTGGGAGGCCAACTGGCTGGCATAGGGGCACTGGCCGCGAGCCCGGTGGTTGTGTGGCTGGGAGTGCGTGCGGCGACGCAGGCGGGCGGTGCGGCGAACGGGAGACTGGCCCGATATGGCCAGGTGGCGGCAGCAGCGCTCGCCTTCGGTGTGCTCTTCTTCGCCCTTGCACTGGTCGCAGGACTCGCCAAAGAGATCGGGGCCCGGCTTCAGGTCTCCTTGGGGGCGTTCGGATTCCTCGGCAACTTCCTGTTCGTTCTGGCGGATGGCCTGGGGCTCTTGCTCCCGGCGGTGGGGGCCGTTGTCGGGGCGGTAGTGTTGAGCTCGGTGGCTACGCGGACGTACTCGAGGACGCTTGGGGCCTTGCCGATGGCGGTCAGGAAGGCCTCGCTTGTTGGGATCGCTGCCACGGCCGGTGCGACCGCGCTTGGGCTAGCTGGAGCGGGGATTGGGTGGCTTTACGAACTGGAGGACCCGCGGACCTATCTCTGGATGCCTGCTGCAGCCGGAGCAGCCATCGCTGGGCTCGCCTCCTTGCCGCTGAATCCGGACCGAGAGATCGAGATCGGCCTCTCCGTCTACTACGCGACTCGGAGCACCTTGAACTTCCTGCGCGCCATCGAGCCCCTCATTATGGTGGTGGTCTTCGCGGTGTGGGTGGGGATCGGACCGTTCGCCGGGGTGCTGGCGCTCACCCTCCACTCGGTGGCGGCCCTTGGGAAGCTCTACTCCGAGCAGGCGGAGAGCATCCTGCCGGGTCCCATCGAGGCCGTCACGGCCACGGGGGCCAACCGGCTACAGACGATCGTATACGGGGTGATCCCCCAGATCATTCCGCCCTACATCGCCTTCACCATCTACCGTTGGGACATAAATGTCCGTATGTCGACCATCATCGGCTTCGGTGGCGGCGGGGGAATCGGGTTCGTGCTACAGCAGAACATCAACCTCCTCCGGTACCGGCAGGCGAGCGTGATGATGATTGCCATCGCAATTGTAGTGGCCACACTAGACTTCGTCAGCGCCAAGGTCCGCCAGCGGTACGTCTGATAGGGTTCGAGTCGTCGCCGGTTCACAGGGGTCGCGCGCATGGCGGCCTCTTCTTTCTGAGGGGGGCGTAGCATTCGAAGCAGAGGGGACACGGCGGGTAGCGGGGTAGTGGTGATCGGCGCGATGAGCGTTGACGACAAGGGGCGCGCCCTTGGCGAACTGATTCCTCGCACCTCGAACCCGGGCACCATCCGGAGGTCCGCAGGGGGCGTGGCTCGAAATGTGGCGGAGGGACTGGGGCGGCTCGGCGTTCCGACCCGGCTCATCTCGGCGGTCGGCGACGATGAGGCGGGTCGCTGGCTGCTTGAGGTGACATCGGCTGCCGGCGTGGACCTTTCGGCGGTCCGAATTCTCCAGGGTGAGCGCACTGCCTCCTATCTGGCCGTGTTGGGCTCGGATGGGGCGATGACGGTCTCGATCGACGACATGCGGATCGTGAGGCGACTGGGGCCGGAGACGCTTGAGGAGAGCCGCGAGGCGATCGCCGAAGCAGAGATGGTGGTGGTTGATGCCAATCTGCAACCCGACGCTCTGGACAGAGTCCTGGAGTTGGCTGGCGAGGCCGATGTTGCTGTGTGCGCCGTTCCTATATCGGTTGTGCTAGCTCCTCGGTTGCGCGATCGGCTGTCCTATCTGGCGGTAGTCACCGCGAATGGTGACGAGGCGGCCACGTTGCTGCGCATGGCAGGTCCGGTGTCGGAGATCGTGGATGGGATTGCTGCCGCCAGCGGGCTCGTGGGCGCCGGCGTCGGTCTCGGCGTGGTCACTCTGGGCCCAGAGGGAGTCTGCTTCGCGACGCGAGAAGGTGCCTCTGAGCACCTACCGGCCGCGGAAGCGTCGGTGCGCGACGCGACCGGCGCTGGGGACGCACTGACCGCGGGGCTTGTCTATGGGCTCGTGACAGGCATGTCAGTCGAGGAGGCCGTGCGAGCGGGGATCGCCTGTGCCACACTGTCTTTGGAGGAGACGGGACCGGTTGCCTCCGATTTGAGTCCGGAAAGATTGCGTAGGGCCATGCGAGGAATCTGACGGTGAGCCTGCCGGGCACTGAGATCGCGCCCGCGGTTGCAGGGGCATTGGGAGGACAGAGGGCCGTTGTTGCTGTGGAGACCGCCTTTCTCACCCATGGCCTGCGGTTCCCGGATAACCTGGAGACGATGGCGGCGATCCATGAAATCGTCTCGTCAGAAGGGGCGGTTCCAGCTGCAATCGGCGTGCTCGACGGAGTGCCGCGGATTGGACTGGAGCCGGACCAGATCGAGCGGCTGGCGGACCCTGGAGAAGCCGCGAGAAAGGTCGGGCTGAGAGAGTTGGGATTGGGCGGATCGCGGGGACCGCATGGAGGCACCACGGTATCCGCTACCGCATATCTGGCCAGCGTTGTTGGAATCGAAGTGATGTGTACTGGGGGAATTGGAGGCGTGCACAGAGGGAGATCGTGGGACGTGTCGGCTGATCTGCTGACCCTCGCGCGCTACAGGGTGATGGTGGTGTGTTCGGGTGTGAAGTCGATCCTGGATGTGGGCACCACGCTCGAGATGCTGGAATCCCTGGCGATACCTGTAATCGGATACGGCACCGCGAGCATGCCCGGGTTTATCGTGAGGGAAAGTGGGTTTGGAACTACAGATGTGGTAGACGGGGCGGAGGCGGCGGCAGAAGGATGGCGGGCTCGAGAGAGATTGGGGCTGGATGGGGGGGCACTGATCTGCGTTCCTGTGCCATCAGAGGATGCAGTGACCGGGGAAACTCTGGAGGTCGCCCAGGAGAGGGCACAGTCTGACGCAGACGAGGCCGGAATCACGGGGCCCGAGCTCACCCCCTATCTGTTGGGGAGATTGGATGACCTGACGGAAGGAGCCACCCGGCGTGCGAACGCGGCCCTTCTGAGGAACAACGCCCGGGTGGCGGCGCAGATCTCGGTGGCGCTGGCCGCGATCCAGGAGTGAAAGATCGAGCGCACTGAAGCGAGCCTGCTATCCTAGCCCATGAATCCTCCGAGGCCAGCTTCTGAGCAATGTGAGCCAGCTTGCTTTCTGGCCGATGTAGGCTAGGTTACCTAGAATTGGGCCCCATTGCTGGAGAATGGGAGCGAGCCAGTTGATCTAGGTCGTGGAGGAGACGCGGAGCAGATGACCAAGAGATACATGATCGAGACCCCACACTCAGAGGGAGAGTGTCTGGCACTGCAGGAGCAGGTCCGCGCTATGGGATACCTGATGCATTTCGACTGGGGGTGCAAGTCCGGCGAGCACAACGGATGGGCCGTCATAGAGGCGGACGCTGAGGGAGAGGCCCAGATGGTGGTGCCTCCCCTGGTGCGCGACAAGGCGCGGGTGCTTGAGGTGATCCGGTACGAGGAGGACGTGGCGAAGGAACTGCACAAGCGAGAAGACAGCCGTCGGGCGCGAGAATAGGCGCCGGACGGGAGCCAGGACCTCCGGTAACTGAGACCAAGAAGGCCCCGGGCGAACCCGGGGCCTGCGGCATGCAGGGATCGCCTACGTTGCTACTGGATCTCACTACTTGATCGCGGGCTCGGCGGTCCAGTCGTACCCGATGTCGGAGTCGTCGTGGGGGATTCTCCCCTCCTCTTCGGGATCGTACGGGGCCGACGTCACGTAGAAGAGATGCGTCACGCCCCCGATGGCCTTGTAGCCATGGGCCACCCCGGCGGGGATCTTCACCACCCGGTGGCCATAGTCGGGGCCTAGGATGAGTTCATCAATTCGACCGGCTGTGGGAGAGTCTTCGCGTGAGTCGTGCAAGGCAACCCTCAGTGTTCCCAGGGGAACGTACCACCAGTCCACTTGGGTCCTATGGACGTGCCAAGCGACGGCCACGCCGGGATTGATGCGGGCGTAGCTGAGTTGGCCGAACCCCTCGCCAAAGAATCCGTCGGTGGTGCGGATGATCTCGCGAAAGACCCGGCGCTCATCGGCGTGGGCGGCCAGCTCTTTGATCTCGACGCCCTGGATCAAGGTGGATCACTCCGGAGGATGGCTCGCAGGGACCTTCGTCTCAGGCCGGCACCTTCTCTGCAACCTGGAAGGCGATGGCCTTCTCTTCCTCGTCCAGATTCACCACCACGTGGTCGCCTTCCTTGAGCTCTCCCTTGAGCAGCTGCTTGGACAGGGGGCTCTCCACCAGCCGCTGGAGGGTGCGCCGAAGGGGGCGGGCCCCGAAGGCGGGATCGAAACCCGTTTCGGCGAGGAATTTGCGGGCGGGATCGGCGAGCTCCATCGTGACACCCTTCTCTGCCAGCCGGCCCGCGATCTCAGCCACCTGCAGGTCGACGATCTTCTCGATGTGTTCGGGTGTGAGGGCGTGGAAGATGATCACCTCGTCCACCCGATTGAGGAACTCGGGGCGGAAGGTCCGCTTCAGCTCCTCGTGCATCTCGGATTCCATCTCGGCCTGCTCGTCGTCCCGCTCGCCAATCTGAAACCCTAGGGCCCCGCCGCTGTGGGCGTACTTGGTGCCCACATTGGAGGTCATGATTGCTACGGTGTTGCGGAAGTTGACCGTGTGGCCTTGACCATCGGTGAGCCGGCCCTCGTCCAGGATTTGCAGCAATGCGTTCCACACCTCGGCGTGGGCCTTTTCGATTTCGTCGAAAAGGACCACCTGGTATGGGCGTCGCCGGACGGCCTCTGTCAACTGCCCGCCTTCGCCATAGCCAATGTATCCGGGTGGCGCCCCAACCAGGCGGGAAACCGTGTGGCGCTCCTGGTATTCGCTCATGTCCACCCGGACCAAGGCCTCCTCATCGTCGAAGAGGAACTCAGCGAGAGCCTTGGCCAACTCGGTCTTTCCAACCCCGGTCGGCCCCAGGAAGATGAAGGAGCCGATGGGACGTCGTGGATCCTTGAGGCCGGAGCGGGAGCGTCGCAGCGCGTCGGCGACGGCGGACACGGCCTTCTCCTGGCCGACGATCCGTTGGTGGATTCGGACCTCCATATCAAGAAGCTTCTCGGCCTCGGTCTCCAGCATCTTGCTGACAGGGATCCCGGTCCAGGCGCCGACGATCTCGGCGACGTCCTCAGCGTCCACCAGGTCGTCAAGGCCCTGTTCCTTTTTCCAGGCGTTGAGTTCCCCCTGGTACTCCTCGTCCAATCTCAGCCGGTCGCTCTTGTGCTGGGCTGCGGCCTCATAATCCCGATTCTGCCAAGCGGTCTCCTCTTCGGCCGTGAGCTCCTGGAGGCGCGCCTTCTTCTCCTTTAAATCGTCGGGGAGCCCGAACATATCGATGCGTAGCTTGGCGGCGGCCTCGTCGATAAGATCCACGGCCTTGTCCGGAAGGTACCGCTCAGTGACGTAGCGATGGGACAGCTTTACCGCGGCCTCTAGGGCTTCGTCGGTGATCGTCACACCATGGTGGTCCTGGTACCGCTTTCGCAGACCGCGAAGCATCTCGAGGGTCTCCTCTTCGGTAGGCTCCTCGACATAGATCGGCGCGAAGCGGCGCTCCAGAGCCCCGTCCCGCTCGATATGGTTTCGATAGTCATCGAGCGTGGTGGCACCGATGGTCTGCAGTTCGCCGCGAGCGAGGGCGGGCTTCATGAGGTTGGAGGCATCGATTGCGCCCTGGGCTGCCCCGGCTCCTACGACGTTGTGGAGCTCGTCGATGAACAGGATGATGTGTCCCTTGGCTCGGCTCACCTCTTCTAGGGCTGCCTTCAACCGCTCCTCGAACTCGCCGCGGAACCGGGAGCCCGCTACCATGGCACCCAGGTCGAGCTCGACAATGCGCCGGCCGATCAGATTCTCTGGCACGTCTCCCGAGGCGATCCGCTGGGCCAGGCCCTCGGCGATGGCCGTCTTGCCAACGCCGGGATCGCCAATCAGAACTGGGTTGTTCTTGGTTCTACGGGCCAGGACACGCATGACCCGAGCGATCTCGTTTTCGCGGCCGATCACTGGGTCTAGCTTTCCTTCTCGGGCGAACAGTGTGAGGTCGCGGCCGAACTTTTCGAGAATGCGGTACCGAGTCTCAGCCTGCGGGTCGGTCACACGCTGACCGCCCCGCACTTCTTCTATCGCCTCGTAGGCCTTCTCCTTGACGATTCCCTGGTCCCGGAGGATTGAGCCAGCCGCGCCGCCTGCCTCGCCGGCGATGGCCAAGAAAATGTGCTCGGTGGAGACGTAATCATCTTCCATCCGCTTGGCCTCAGACTCGGCGGCGTCCATGATCTTCTTGACGCGGGGGGTGACGTAGATCTGGGCTTGGGCACCGGGTCCCGGAAAGGGGATCTGGGTGCTGATCGAGAGGGCCTTGTCCAGCCGCTCGCGCACCGCGTCCACGTCGATGTCCATCTTGGCCAGGACCTGGGGAATCACGCCCTCCGGCTGCTCGAGGAGCGCCAGGAGAAGATGCTCCGCGTCCAGCTGGCTGTGCTTGTACCGCTGAAGGATCTCCTGAGACCGGGCCAGGGCGTCTTGGGCTCGCTCGGTGAACTTGTCAAATTGCATCATGGTGGGAACACCTCATTTGAATGGGCGAGGGCTGCTCGACCCATAGTCTAGGCAGGAGGAGCGCCTGTTTCAAGGGGACCGTTGGTCCTACCTTGCGGCGGGCCTCCTTCATGACCGCTCCCGCGGCGGTGCTGCCCCGGACCGGGACGCGAAGCGGTCTTCGATTTCGTCCATCTCTCGCTGCATTCGCTTGATCTGGGCACGCATGTTCAGGATGACCTCGACGCCAGCAAGGTTGATTCCGAGATCCTCCGTCAGGCGCACAATGCGTTGCAACCGCCGGATATCGCGCGGCGTGTACATCCTCCGGTTGCCAGGAGCGCGGTAGGCCACGACCAGTCCCGCACGGTCGTATTGGCGCAGGGTCTGGGGATGAAGCCCTACGATCTGTGCCGCGACACTGATGACGTAGCATGGCTCGTCCGGTGCCGGCCGGGGCCCGGCTTCGGGCCCGTGCTTGATAGGAACCTTGATCTTGGCCATCCTCTACTTCTCGCTCTTCAGGCGGGACAGCCGGCGGAACAGCTCTTTCTCTTCTGGGCTGAGATCGGTTGGAATCTCAATCTCCACGCGAGCGTAGAGATTCCCGTGCTGCGTTGGATCCTTGAGACGTGGCATGCCCTTGCCCTTTAGACGAAACGATCGTCCGCTGGAGGTCTCGGCTGGTATCGTCAAGAGCACTGGGCCTGTCAGGGTGGGCACCTCCACCTCCCCGCCCAGGACGGCTGTGTAGAGATCCACTTTCACCTCGGTGTACAGGTCGTCGCCCTTCCGCTCGAATCGGGGATCGGGCAGGACGCGAACGCGCAGGTAGAGGTCTCCCGGTGGCCCGCCTTCGATTGTTGGGGTGCCCTGGTCGCGCATCCGCACGCGCGAACCTGTGGCCACGCCCGGGGGGATCTTCACCTCCAGACGGCGGCCGGCCCGGGAAACGCGGCGAGTGGCGCCCCGGTAGGCCTCTTCCAGGGTGACCTCCACCTGTTGCTCTTCATCCGGGCGAAGGGGTCGAGGTGCCCGACGTGTCCGAAAGGGCTGGCCCGCGGTCCCTGCCATGCCGCCGAAGAGAGCGTTGAAGAACTCAGAAAAGGGACTCTGGGCCCCACCGCCGAACATGTCCCCGAGGTCCCGGTACTCGACGCGGACGCGGGCCCCAGGGGACTGACCGCCGAACCACTGCTGCCAGAATTGAGAGGGGTCGCCTCCGCCCCGCTCCCATTGACGCCACTGGGACCCGAACTGATCGAATTTGGATCGCTTCTCCGGGTCGGAGAGAACCTCATAGGCCTCGTTGATCTCTTTGAAGCGCTCCTGGGCCTGGGCGTCGCCGGGGTTGACGTCCGGGTGGTGGCGGCGTGCCAACCTGCGGTAGGCACGCTTGATCTCGCCGGGATCGGCATTGCGCTCGACCCCTAGAATGCGGTAGTAATCTTTGTAGTCCATTGTCACCGAGAGACCGGCTCCATGCTGCCTAAGTTATATCATATTAGCCTTAGCCTGTCAAAAAAGTATCTCTAGTCTGTGAGAGATCTTGACAGGTTGAGATAGATATGCTATAATGCAGCCTGATAAGGAGGCTGAATCGTTGGAGGAGCGAAACCTTCCTCGGTATGTGATCAGTGTGGCAGCGCGGTTGGCGGCGGTGACACCCGCTCAACTGCGCAGCTTCGAGCGCGCGGGACTCCTGACGCCTGCGCGTACCGACGGGAGGCTACGGCTGTACTCGAACGCCGACCTGGATCGCGCGCGCCGCATCGCTGAGCTCCGTGCGCGGGGTGTGAATCTGGCCGGGATCGAGGTGATCCTGGAGATGGAAGGAGAGGAGGGCGAGTCGGGAACCGAGCAGCCGATCTCCGATGACGGAAAGGCCAGGACATCGTAAGGAGGAGATAGATCAGATGAGCCTCAAGCGTTGGGAGCCATTCGAGGATTTGGTTTCCCTGCGAGACGCCATGAATCGCCTG
Source organism: uncultured Anaerolineales bacterium (assembly GCA_964348195.1). Classification (GTDB taxonomy): domain Bacteria; phylum Chloroflexota; class Anaerolineae; order UBA7937; family JACPPX01; genus CAYGBX01. The sequence goes on along the minus strand of CAYGBX010000014.1, from coordinate 11,050 downwards.
TTCGAGGAGTCTTGGGTGCGACCGAGAGGGGGCTGGCTGTTGCCGTCCCTGGCGGGAACCCTGGCCCTCGATGTCTACGAGACCGACGAGGCCGTGGTGGTGAAGACGGCGGTGCCCGGGGTGGATCCTGACGATATCGACATCACCATCCAGGGAGACACCCTGACTATCGCTGGCGAGACCGAGGCCGATGAGGAGGTCAAGGGCGAGAGGTACCTGCGCCGCGAGCGCCGCTATGGAAGCTTTTCGCGCTCAGTAGCGCTTCCGGGCGGGATCCTCGCCGACAAGGCGGAGGCAGACTTCGAGAACGGCATGCTAACGTTGACTCTCCCTAAGGCCGAGGAGGTCAAGCCGAAGACCATCAAGGTCAAGACGGGAAAGGCCGCCAAGTAGAGGAGAGCGAACCGGAGGTGGAGACGAGGCCCCAGCGCCTCGTCTCTTTGTTTGGGGGGGCCAAGCGTGGAGCTTCTTAGACAGGAAGCGCGCAGTTGGAACATTGCGCTGGATTCGGCTCAACTGAGCGCTTTTGCCGAATACCGCGACTGGCTGCTGACGTGGAACCAACGGCTCAATCTTACCCGGATCACCGAGCCTGCAGAGATCGAAGTGCTGCACTTCCTGGACTCCCTCTCGTGCCTCTTGGCCCTGGATCCGCTACCTGATGGGACGCGGCTGATCGACGTAGGCACCGGAGCGGGCCTTCCTGGGATCCCGCTCAAGATCGCGGTCCCCGGGCTCGAGGTGGGTCTCCTCGAGGCAACTGCCAAGAGGAGCCAGTTCCTGGAGGCGGTGGTGGAGGCCCTGGGGCTGTCTCAGGTAGAGGTGATCCGCGCCCGGGCAGAGGAGGCAGGCCAGCATCCCGACTACCGCGAGCGCTACGATGTTGGCTTGGCCCGAGCCGTGGGTCCGCTGCAAGTTCTCTTGGAGTACGTTCTGCCACTGGTACGGGTAGGCGGTGTGTTCGTCGCCCAGCGCGGGGCAGAGGCAGAGGCGGACGTGGCAAGTTCTGCGTCGGCGCTGGAGCTGCTGGGAGGAGAGGTAGTGGGCATCCGGGCCGTCCACCTTCCCGGAGTCCGTGAGGCTCGGCACCTTGTGCGTGTCGTGAAGGTCGCCGCTTCCCCGGCCCGGTACCCGCGTCGGCCAGGAATCCCGCGGAAGCGGCCCCTATAGCCCTCCGTGCGGAGGGATAGCCTGGATCGACCCCTGCTCCACCTGCAGGAGAGTGCTTTGCTCCAGGAAGCGGTCTGGGAAGGGGCTCAATTCCGTAGCGGTGACGATCACTTGCTCCCATCCCTCTACTATGTTCAAGAGGGATCGGCGGCGCTCGGGGTCCAACTCGGACATGACATCGTCGAGGAGGAGGATCGGCTCGGTCTTTCGGGCCGAACGAAGATGCTCCGCTTCGGCTAGCTTGAGGGCGAGCGCAGCGGTTCTTTGTTGTCCCCGGGACCCAAAGACGGTGAGGTCGATGGGGTCTGATCTCCCGGATGGAGGCCCCACCAGGAAGCGCAGATCGTCGCGATGGGGTCCGACCGACGTGGCCCCGCGCTGAATGTCCCCGCTGCGCCGGTCCCGAAGAACCCGTCGGAATTCATGAGGCTCTGCCTCTGGCGGAGGACTGTTCCAATCCCGCGAGACGGCGGCGAGCACTGACGAGTAGCGCAGCCTGAACTCTTCAGTCTTCTGAGTGAGCGCCAGATGAAGAGGTTTTGCCTGCGCGTCCCAAGCCTGGGTAGCCTCCCAGCGGCGGGCCACGAGGGCGGCGCCGGGACCAGCTAGCCGGTCGTCCCAGACATCAAGCTGGCGATCGTCGGTCCCTCGGTCGCGCAGCCGCTTGAGAAGGTAGTTGCGCTGGCGCAAAGCGCGGTAGTAGGCGGCGATGTCGCGCGCGTAGGATCCATCGAGCTGGCTAAGCGCCCCGTCAAGGTACCGGCGGCGGCCGGCGGGCGGCCCGGCCACGAGATCGACGTCCTGTGGCATGAAGAGCACGGCCCGAACGTGGCCGGGAAACTCGCGCCATGCGCGCTTTGCACCGTTGATCCACACGATCTTTCGAAGGCCAGCGTTTGGTCCTTCCTGAATCATGGCAACATCGACACTCTCAGCTTCGCTCCCGCTGAGCTCTGCCTCGAGCCGAGCAGCAACCGGGGAGCCTGCCGGTTCGTGCATCCAAGAAACCAGTTCTCGATCGGTGTCGGCGCGCGAGGATGTGCCGGTGGCTAGGAAGTGGATCGCTTCGAGAAGGTTGGTCTTTCCCTGAGCATTTCTCCCCTGGAGGAGAAGAACGCCGGGTCCGAGTTCGAGATCCAGACGCTCGTAGTTTCGGAAGCGCGTGAGGCTAAGCCTGGTGAGGCGCATACAGTGTCAACAATCTGCGACAAGGTGATTGCCCGTTGAGAGACGCAACGACGCGTCTCGACGGGAGGAGTTCGGCAGGACCGGGCATGCTAGGGAGGCGTGAGAACCCTGAGGATAGATCGAGGCGGCTTCTTTTGGCTGATCGAGGCCAGCGTGGCCCTTGGCTGATGTGGGCCCTCTTGCCTCGTGGCTAGTCTGGCCAGGCTAGCTCCTGGCTGATTCACGCCAGATGTTTCCCTGGCTGATCTTGGCCAGCTTGTCTCCTGGCTGATTCACGCCAGATGTTTCACTGGCTGATGTGCATGGGCATGATGACGTGGACGAAGTCCTCGTCATCAACAGGTCGGAAGACTCCCGGACTGGAAGGGGAAGAGGTTTCGAGGGCGATCTGCGGGGTCTCCACCGCGCCCAAGACATCGATCAGGTATCTGCCGTTGAAGGCGATCTCGATCTCGTCACCTTCGACCGTGGCATCGACCTGACTGACGTCGTCGCCCACCTCCGCTGCAGTGGCCGCGACAATGAGGTTCCCCGGGCCATCTGAGGACGGCGTGATCTTGATCCGAACGATGTTGGCGGCGTCCCGCGCGAATAGCAGGGCGATTCGTGCTGCCTGCAGGAACTCGAGGGTTCCGACTACGGTCCGGCTGCTGTGGGTGGTCGGTATGATCTGATTGTAGTCCGGGAAATTGCCTTCGATGAGCTGGGACACCAGCTCGATGGCACCTCCGAGGTCGGGGCTCTCAAGCCGAAACAGGATCTGGTTGCCCTTGGCAGGCAGGATGACCTCTACACTTTCCTCAAGGCCCGCAGCCACACGGCCGAGCTCCTGAAGCGCCCGGGCAGGAACAATGATCCCCATGCCAGTGGGGACCGCCTCGTCGAGCAGCGTCGAGCGCACGGAGAGCCGAAATCCATCCGCGGCGGCCATCGTCAGTTTGTCGTCCTGGAAGTCGGCCAGGGCACCGGTGAGAATTGGTCGGCTTTCGTCGGTGGCGGCTGCAAAGGTGACCTGGGAGATCATTTGGCGAAATGTCGCGGCATCGATCGATAGTCGCTCTGCTTCGTCGGCCGTGGGGATGATCGGGAACTCCTGGGCGTCGATGCTCTTGATGTTCGCCTCGGTCCTACCACACACTAGGTGGAGGGTCTGGGTTCGTGTGACCAGCTCGACGTCAATCTGCTCTGCAGGCAGGCTGTTCACGAACTCCCCCAGGAGCCGGGCGGGAACCGTCGCCGCACCCTCTTCTTCGATCTTGGCACCTATCCAGCAAGTGATGCTGGTGGAGAGATCGGTGGCCGAGAGCTTCAACTGACCCTGATCGGTAGCCAAGAGAACGTTCTGCAGCACGGGCAGAACGCTGCGGGCGCTGACCGCACGGCCCACGATCGCGAGGCCCTTGGACAGATTCTCCTGAAGGACGGAAAGCTTCACCTCTCAGACCTCCTCAGAGCGACCGGCCGCAGGCCGGTGTGGGGGGATGGCGTCCCTTGCGGGAGCCGGCGAAGTATACCGTAGCCGGGCCGATCGAACAAGAGGAATCCCCTTGGCGAGATCATTGGGATGGCGTGAAGTCGTAGATGCCTCCCTGGGGTTCCCAGCTGCGCCCGCAGGTCGGGCAGGCGAGACCGGGGCCGAGGTTCCGCAAGGGGGTCCCGTCGTCGGGACAGGCGAACAGCCCCGTGGGCTCGACGGCCGGGATCGACTTGTCGGCGAGAGCACGGAGAAACACGCTGGGGGTGAGCTTGAGGGGTGCCCCCACTTCCTGGATCCAGCCATCTATCCTCGCCAGGAGGGGAGCTGGGACCCACCTCTTGAGCAGGGGGATCCGGAAGGCGGAGACGGCCAGGGCTCGATCGACACGGAAGTCTGCTTCCCTCAGAGCGTCGTCCACATAGGCTGGATGGAAGGTGAAGTGCAGGGGTAGCGCTTCTGTGGGGGCGCGGGAAAAGGGTCGGCGCGTGGAGCGTCCTATCGCCGCCCTGAGAATCTCCTTGAGATTCCGCTTGTTGGCGAACTCGAGCACGTAGGCGCCGCCTGGGCGGAGCACACGATGGATCTCCTGGAAGGCAGCGCGGAGATTGGGGATGTGGTGAAGAACGCGCACGGTGACGATAGCGTCGCAGGAGGAGTCGTGCATGGGGAGTTGAGAGAGGTCCGCACGGGCAAAGACGAACCGGGGATCGTCTCCCCAGGTTGCGGCTGACTTCTCCAGCACAGAACGAGCGGGGTCGACGAGGAGGACGGTGCGGAATCTGCCGTATAGATCGGCGAGTCGGCCGTGGCCTGCCCCCACATCAGCGAGGACTTCGCCGGAGGAGGGTAGGAGCTTCTTCATCGCTAGCCTCTCGACGGCATCCTCGTACTCGCGACCGGGCCAGAATCGCTCTGCGTAGTCGCTGGTCTCGTAGTCGATGATGGGGCCGCCGTCGCGACTCTCATGGGGACCGGAGACCCGGCGAGCCTCAGCGTGACGGCTTGCCACAGCTACCGGGACTCATCTGGCCGCGCCGGGCAGGCGGGTGTCGAGTCTGGTCCCGAGAAATGTTTCACGTGAAACACTCCCCTAGCCACCTCCCCGGTCGGGGGCGCGATGTCCAACGATGGCATCGTAGATCGCCTGAAGCTCTTCATCAGAGTAGTAGTGAATCACCACCCGGCCGCCCTTTGGGCCATGCCGGAGGAGCACTTTGGTCCCGAGGGCACGCTGGAAACCCTCTTGGAGAGCTTGGTACTGGGGAGGAAGTGGAGACCGTCTCGGGCGTCGACCCGCTCGACCTTCAGTCTCTCCCCGTACGAGAGCTTCAGTCTGTCGCACACTCAGCCCTCGTCTCACCACCTTCCGCAGCGCGCGTTCCTGGGCTGCGCCATCTGGAAGCGCCAGCAAGGCACGAGCGTGACCCTCCCGGATCTCCTCCCCTAGTAGGGCCTGAAGAACCGATGGTGGAAGGCGTAGCAGGCGAAGTGCGTTGGCCACGGCGGCACGGCTCTTCCCCACCTGCTCTGCGATCTGCTGCTGGGTCATCCCGAAGCGATCGGCCAGCTCCCGGTACCCCTGAGCTGCCTCCAATGGGTTCAGGTCCTCCCGCTGCAGGTTTTCCACCATGCTGATGGCCAGCTGAGCATCCGGGGAAGTGTCGCGCACGAGGACCGGAACGGTGGCGAGTCCAGCCATCTGCGCGGCGCGCCAGCGGCGCTCCCCGGCGACGAGGATGTATTCCTCGCCATCCCGACGGGCTAGGAGTGGCTGCACGACCCCGTGGGTCCGGATAGAGGCTGCGAGGTCTTCGAGCCCGTCGGGAGGGATCCGGTTTCGAGGCTGGCTGGGATTGGGCCGGATGAGGCCGACCGGCACCTCGCGGACCCCCGATTCAGGCTCAGGGGCGGGGATGAGAGCCTCCAGCCCTCTGCCCAAGCCGCGTCGCTGGGATGCCATGGTGGCCTCCTTCCTTAGTCAGGGCCCTACGGGGCGCCTGGGATCGGGGCGTGGCACGGATAGTCCTACGGCCAACGGTGTGGCGGCCTCGGCAACCAGGCCCAGGCGGGTGGTGATCTCGCGCGTGAGGGCACGGTAGGCGATCGCACCCTGGGACCGGGGGGCATATGCCGGGATCGCCTCGCCGTAGCTGGGCGCTTCGCTGAGTCGGACGCTCCGGGGAATCACGGTTGCGAACACCTGTTCTCCGAAGTGGTGGCGAACCTCTGCCACAACGTCGCGGGCAAGGTTGGTGCGCGAGTCATGCATTGTCATCGCGAGTCCCAGCAGCTGAAGCTCGGGGTTCAGGCTGCGTCGGATCCGCTCGATGGTCTCCAGAAGGTGGCCCAATCCCTCCAGCGCCAGATACTCGGCCTGCACCGGCACGAGGACATACTGCGCGGCGGCTAGAGCGTTTACGGTCAGCAGACCCAGGCTGGGTGGGGAGTCGACGAGGACGACGTCATAGGCGCTGGCGCTCGGACCCAGGGCGTGGCGGAGCCTCACATCCCGGTCCGGAAGCCCAACCAGCTCCACCTGGGCTCCGGCGAGGGCAGGCGTGGCGGGCGCAAGGTCGAGGTGCAGGCGCTGAGTGAGGAAGATCGCGCCGCTGAGGGGCAGGCTGTCGATCAGGACGTGGTAGACGGAAGGGTGGACCGAACGCTTGTCAACGCCCAGGCTGCTGGTGGCGTTCGCCTGAGGGTCCATGTCCACCAAGAGGACGCGCACGCCCCAGGACGCCAGGTATGCGCCGACGTTGACGGCGGTCGTGGTCTTTCCGACCCCGCCTTTTTGATTGGCCAGAGCGACGATGTGGGCCATGCGTGGGGGAACGGGGGCATGGTACTAGAAGGCTGTCTGGCCTTCAACCTCTTCCCGCGAGGGAATGGCAGTCAATCCCGGGCCTCGGACGGACAGGGCCGCGGCACGGTTGGCGTAGCTGACCGCTTGCGTGGGATCGTGGGTCTCCGCAAGCCGGATCAGGAAGGCGGCGGCGAAGACGTCTCCGGCCCCGGTGGGGTCGACCTCCGGGACAGCGGGAGCGGGGATCTGGATCGATTCCCCCGAGAGAAGAAGCATCGCTCCTCTGTGGGCCTGCGTGAGCACGGTAAGGCGGGCCGCCTCAAGCACTGGCATCATCCGCTCCCGGATGCCGATGAGATCCTCTTCGCTGAGGATGAGAGCATCCGCGCGCTGCAGGAAGCGCTCAGTTGGTTCCCAGGGTGCCGCAGCCACGCGACCAGCGTCGTCCCAGCGACGGAGCCATCCCTGGAGGCTGATCCCGAGCAGCGACTCAGGGAAGAGATCGGCGAGGTCCTCTGAGACCTCGCTGGCGATCGGTGCGAGGAGGGCGATCGGTGCTTGGCCCCAGGCATCGGGCACATCCGCCGGCTGGATGGAGGCAGCGCGGTTGAGGAGCCACTGGATTCGCCCCTCCTGACTATAGGTGTTGCGGAAGGTGGTGGTGGCGGGGGCGGGGGAAGCTTCTATCTCGATTCCAACGAGGCGGGCTTCGAGATCAAGGCCCTCTTCTGCACTCGTGACCACTGCGGCGCGTCGTCCGAGGTTGCGGGCTGTGGAGGCTGCATAGGCAACCGCACCGCCCAGGATCCAGGTGTGGTCGGTCAGATCGAGGGCAACGTGGCCTATGGCCACGAACTCTGGGGTCCGGGGAGGGAGCCGGGCGCGTGCCTCGTCGGCCTCGCCGCCGGCGAGGCTACTGCGGGTAGATGACGACCTTGCGATCGCCGCCTTCGCCGCTGCTGCGCGTAGTGACCCGGTCGTCATCTCGGAGCGAGACGTGAACGATCCGCCGCTCATGGGGAGGCATGGGCTCCAGAGGGACGGAACGCCCGTCCCGGATGGCACGGTCGGCCATGCGACGTGCAAGCTGGCTGAGGGAACGCTCCCTTCGCGCCTTGTAACCGTCCACATCGACCACAATCTGACTGTATCGCCCCAACTGACGAGTGGTCATGATACGGGTCAGGTACTGTAGGGCCCTCAAGGTCTCCCCGCGGCGACCGATGAGAATCCCCAAGTCCTGCCCCTTGACGTCCAGGATGACGGGATCGTCGGGATCGCGGGGCGGGCGGCGGATCACCCGGGCCGGGAGCCCCATACCCACCAGGAGCTTCTCAAGTATTTCCTGGGCCGCATCGGCGGCGGCCTGCTGGTCCGGATCGAGGGGTGGCTCAGGCTCGGCCTGAGGTCGGACCACCGTGACGCGCACCTCGGCCAGTTCGAGGACGAAGCCAAGCATGCCCCGGCTCCCCTCGGTGAGGACCTGGACCTCTACCTGGTCACGCGTGGCGTTGAGATCCTCGAGCGCATGCTCGATGGCCTCATCCACCGTGCGCCCGGTGGTCTCAACGCTTCTTCTTTCTTCTTCTTCTCTTTCGTCGGGAGCTTCTTCCGCCATCGCTCACGCTCGCCACCTTCTGCTGGGAGGCAGGAGGGCTCTGCGGCTGCGGCTGCGCCGAAGGTGTCCTGCCCAGCAAGCGCTGGGGGACCTTGTCCCAGTCGCCGGTAGCCTGCAACTGGGTCACGACACCGACGAGGCCTGATACAACCCAGTAGACGGCCAGCCCGGAGGGGACGTTGAGAGTGAACCAGCCGAACATCAACGGCATCATGACCTGCATGGATCGGGCCATCGACGCTTGCTGTGGATCGGGTGACGGCATGCTGGTCAGTCTCTGCTGAAACCAGAAGATGATGATCACGAGCACGGGGAGGACGAATATGGGATCGGGCTTGATAAGGTCCAGCCACAGGAACTGGCTCTGGAAGGGGAGCGACTGTTGGACGGTGGTGGCCAGCGGGGCATAGACGTGCTGGGACAGGCTGATCAGTTGCTCAGGCGTGCCGCCCAGGACCTGCAGGATGGCTTGATACAGCCCGATCCAAACCGGCATCTGGATGATGAGGGGCAAGCATCCGCTCAGGGGATTGACGCCGTGCTCCTGATACAGCCGCATGGTCTCCTGGGTGAGTTTCTCGCGGTTGCCGGCGTACTTCTTCTGGAGAGCCTGGATCCTGGGCTGAAGCTCCTGTTGGGCCCTCAGAGACCGGTACTGGCGGGCGGTCAGAGGGTGGGAGAGGAGGCGGATCACCACCGTAAGTCCCACAATGGCCAGGACGAAATTGTTCCCCAGGACGGAGTAGAGAAGAATGAGGAGGTTGACCATGGGGTCGAAGATGAGCAGGTTCCAGAGCTCCGACATGGGGATCAGGATCCTCCGCCTGCCTGGAAGTTCCAGCGCACGGCGCCGGTATGTGGGTCAAGGGCAGTCACAGCAAGATTGTAGGCGCTCACGATCACCTGATCGGAGAGGATGGCGGGGGCGGCCAGAATCTGTGATCCTGCGTTGTGGGTCCAGACACCCTGGCCGGTGGAACCGTCGATGCCATGAGCGGTGCCATCGGCTGAGGTCACGAATATGGTGTCCTCCCAGTGCGCGGGGCTCCCTCGGACCATTCCTCCCGCTTCGTAACGCCAGAGTTCGTCTCCGGTGCGCGCATCCAGCGCGTAGACACTGTGGTCGAGGGATCCTACATAGACGGTGTCGTCCACCACGAGCGGGCGGGACATCACCCAATTGCCCGTGGCAAAGGTCCACTGAAGATCGCCCGATGCCAGATCCAGAGCGTAGACCTTCCCGTCCAACCCTCCGAGGAAGACCGCATCCTGTCCTACGAAGGGTGGGCCCGAGATGCCCGAGTCCACGGACACTTCCCACACCAGGCTACCCGTGTCGGCTTGAAGGGCGTACACCTTTCGGTCGAGCGAACCGACGTAGAGGACTCCCTGGGACAGAGCCGGCCCGGCCCAGAAGGGGCCCTCCGCGGCGAACCTCCATAGAAGCGTTCCGCGTTGCAGATCAACCGCGAAGAGCTCTCCGTCCGAGGTGGCCACATAGGCGCCGTCAGGGCCTGCGACTGGATCAGTGAGGACGGAAGCACCCACGGGGATCTCCCAGGCGACGGCGCCGGTTTCGCTGTCCAGCGCGAGCACTTGTCCTGCGAAGGTAGCGAACAGAACAAGATCAGGCGTCACCACCGGAGCGGAGTAGATGCTTCGAGACTCTCCCTCTGGAGGAGGGACGGTCCACTGTGCCCGGCCTTCGGCGTTCAGAGCGTGGATGGAGCCTCCGGGGGCGCCGAAGTAGGCGACACCGTCCATCACGACGGGGCTCGACCAACCGGTCGCGCCTTGGCCTGTACAGGCGGCGGCCAGGCAGGCCGCCCCCAGGAGGGTCAGAAGCGCGTGTCTGGACATGGCCTCAGGGAACCGGGTCGTAGCCGCCGGGATGAAGGGGGTGACAGCGGGACAGCCTTCGGAGTGCCAGCCATCCGCCTCTCATGGCCCCGTGCGTAGTGATGGCCTCGTAGGCGTAGTGTGAGCAGGTCGGGTAGAACCGGCAGGAAGGGGGCAGAGCCGGAGAGACGAACCGCTGGTAGAGGCGGATCAACGTCAGGAGGGCCGATCGTGCCATAGTCGCTCTCCTAGGAAGATCCTTCCAAGAGGCCGGCCTGAACCAACAGTTGGGCCACCGCCTTGTCGACCTCTCCAAGGTCGGAATCTTGGATGCCCGGGCGGGCTGTCAACACAACGTCAGCGCCCCGCGAGATATCAGACACGCGATGCCTGATAGATTCCCTCATGAGTCTCTTGGCACGGTTTCGAGCGGCGGCCTTGCCGACTTTCTTGTTGACGGAGAAGCCAAACCGGCTGTGATCCCGCCCGTTGTCAGCCACGCGAAGCACGAGCAACGGGCCGGTCCAAGTCTGTCCTTCCCGCCTCACCCTCCGAAAGTCGCGATCGTCGCTCAGTCGAAAGCGGCGCTTCACGCGGGCGTCAACCGCTTGCGCCCTTTGAGCCGGCGTCTCGAGAGGACGTTCCGCCCGGCCTTGGTGCTCATCCGGTGGCGAAACCCGTGGCTCCGCTTTCGTTTTCGCTTCTTGGGCTGGTACGTTCGCTTGGGCATCGGTCGCGGGGAGTGGAGTGTCCATTATATTCTAGGTCGAGCGGAGGCCGCAAACATGGTGCCAATCTGTATAGACATTCTGTCCGGTATCGGCGGTGAGAACCTATCAGAACTCCACCTCGCTGAGGCGAGGGTTTTCGGTGGGTCCAGGGATGCGGCCCCGCTTCGCGAGCGGTACCCCCTGGATTGCCTTGAGGTCGGCCGTGAAGTCGATGGGCGGAGCGG
>CAYGBX010000013.1:51439-57065 GCA_964348195.1 uncultured Anaerolineales bacterium | reverse complement strand
GCTTGGATCCGCGTTGCCCTCGGCCTCGAGGGTTCCCGGGGGCTCTGGTTCGTAGACCCGCGAAAATTCGGCCGGATCTATCTGGTGGAGGACCCAGAGAGCATCGTGGGCCGGCTTGGGCCGGAGCCATTGGAGGACCGGTTCAGTGCCCGTCACCTGGCGGAGCTCCTCGAGCGTCGGAGAGGGGTGCTGAAGCCGCTGCTGCTGAATCAGAGCTTCGTGGCCGGAGTGGGCAACATCTACGCAGACGAAGCCCTCTTCGCGGCGCGGATCCGCCCGGATCGCAGGGCCGACTCGCTACGACCGGCTGAGATCGTACGGCTGCATCGGGGCATCCGACGCGCCTTGCGGCGCGGTCTGAAGGACGCCGGATCGAGTGTGGACTTCTACCGCCGTCCGGACGGTGGCGAGGGCAGCCACCAGGAGAACTTCCTGGTCTTTCGAAGAACCGGCGAGGCCTGTCCGCGCTGCGGCACCCCCATCGAGCGGATCGTTCTGGGCGGTCGCTCAACACACTTCTGCCCCGGCTGCCAAGCCTAGCGGAGCAGCCCTGGAGGCGCATCCGAGCCGCAGCGTGAGTTCCTAGCGATAGCTAGAGAGCTGAGGCCCGAGAGCGGGCCAGGCACTCAGCCATGGCTTCTAGCTATGGCTCGTAGCGATAGGGAGAGAGCCGAGGGCCGAGTGCCGAGAGCTGCCGATACGCTGGGGAAGGGGTCTTCTCAGCCGGACGCCGACTCGTGTATAATGGCGCCTCGCCGCGGGAGGGGGAATCCACCTGGCCAAGCCGATCCGTATCCTGATCGCCAAGCCGGGGCTGGACGGCCACGACCGCGGGGCCAAGGTCGTGGCTCGGGCTCTGCGCGATGCTGGCTACGAGGTGATCTACACCGGACTCCGCCAAACGCCGGAGATGATCGCCGAGGCCGCCCTCCAGGAAGACGTCGATCTGATCGGACTCAGCATCCTCTCCGGCGCGCACCTGGAGATCTTTCCCCGCATCATGCGGACCCTCGAGGAGATGGGCGTGGAAGCGCTTGTCTTCTGCGGCGGCATTATCCCCGACGAGGACATCCCGGCGCTCAAGAAGATGGGGATCCGAGGGGTCTTCGGCCCAGGAACTTCCACCCAGGAGATCATCCGGTTCCTCCGCGAGCAGGTGGAGGCTGTGTGACCACGGACTGGGTGGACCGGCTCCTGGAAGGCGATCGGCGCGCTGCGGCGCGCCTGCTTTCGCTGGTAGAGGATGGGGGGCCGGGGGCCAGGGAGGCCGTGGCGGCGGTGTACTCCCACACCGGTCGGGCGCATGTGATCGGCATCACAGGGCCGCCTGGGAGCGGCAAGAGCACTCTGCTCCTGGGGCTCGCGGGAGCCTATCGCGACCGCGATCGCCGGGTGGGGATCGTGGCGGTGGATCCCACAAGCCCCCTGTCCGGGGGGGCCGTGCTCGGGGACCGGGTTCGTATGCAGGAGCTCACCGCCGATCCCGGAGTGTTCATCCGAAGCATGGCCACCCGGGGCCAGATGGGGGGACTAGCCCTCGCCACCGCGGACGCTGTGAAGATCCTGGACGCCTTCGGGCAGCATGTGATCCTGGTGGAGACGGCCGGCGCCGGCCAGTCCGAGGTCGAAATCGCCACCGCCGCCCATTCCACGGTGGTGGTTGAGGCACCGGATCTGGGAGACGAGATCCAGGCTATCAAGGCAGGGCTTCTCGAGGTGGCGGATCTTGTGGTAGTCAACAAGGCCGATCGCGACGGCGCCGAGCTTGCCGCCGCGACGCTGCGGAGGATGCTCCCCGAGCCTGGTTCAGGCGGCCGTCCCTTCGGTGGAGACCGGGAGACGGAGGATCACGAGTCTGAGACGGGTTGGCGTGTGCCGGTCATGCTCACCGTTGCCACGACGGGGCAGGGCGTGGAAGACCTCCTGGAGACCCTAGAGGCGCACCGTCGCTATCTCACCGAGACCGGCGAATGGGAGCGTCGCGTTCGACGGAACAGCGAGGACGAGGTTCGACGGCTCCTGCGGGAGGCCCTTGTGGACCGCTACCTGAGTGCCATCGAGAACGGCCGCTGGCGGGTCGTGATCGATGCGGTTGCGGGCCGCGACCTCGACCCCCACTCGGCGGTGGAGCGGCTCCTGGGCCAACTGGAGGATCCAGATTGATCGTCGGCAGCAAGGTGCGACTCAGGCCGCTGCGCAGCGACGACGTCCGGCTCTTTGCGGAGTGGCTCCGAGATCCGGAGGTGTCCCATCACCTGGGGCGCACATCGTTTCCCCGGACGGAGGCTGACGAGCGCCGGTGGGTGGAAAAGGTAGCTGCCGATGAGGCCAACCACGTCTTCGCGATCGAGGCTCTCAGCGGCGCGGTGATCGGGAGTATCGGACTTCACAATCTGGATTGGGGACGCCGTCAGGCGGAGCTGGGCATAGTCATCGGGGAGAGACGGTACTGGGACCGAGGCCTCGGCACGGATGCCGTGCGGGCGTTGCTGGGGTTCGCGTTCGACGAGATGGGGCTGGGGAGGATCTCTCTGACGGTGTTCGACGACAACCCGCGGGCCATTCGCTGCTACGAGAAGTGTGGGTTCCGGCACGAAGGCGTGGAGCGGACAGTTCGAGTTGGGGCCGGTCGGTATCGCACGGAGCTTCGGATGGGCATCGTCGCCCGTGAGTTCCGTGAGGCGCTCTCGACAGGGCCGGCCGCCGAGCCGAGCGAGGCGACCGCGAAGCGCTAGGAGGAGGGGGCGAAGATGGCAGCCATCAGGAACCATCGTGGCAGCGTCCGGATGTATGGGGACATCGCCCTGTTCTCAGGCACGGCTAACCCGAGTCTGGCAAGAGAGATCGCCGACTATCTCGAAGTTCCTCTCCGCCAGGCGGATGTCTTTCAGTTTCCCAATGAGAACATCTTCGTTCGCCTTCAGGAGAGCGTGCGTTCCCAAGACGTGTTCCTGATCCAACCCACCACCTCTCCGGTCAACAAGAACATCATGGAGCTCCTCATCTTCATGGACACCCTCCGGCGGGACTCCGCGGGACGGATCACGGCGGTGGTTCCCTACTACGCATACGGCCGGACCGACAAGAAGGACGAACCACGGGTGCCCATCACCGCACGACTGATCGCCGACATGATCACCACGGCGGGGGCCGATCGGTTTCTGACCATCGACCTCCACGTCGGCCAGATCCAGGGTTTCTTCACGATCCCTGTAGACGACGTGACCGCCTTCCACATGCTCAGCGACTACTTCATTGAGAAGGCGGTTCCCGACGCCGTGGCCGTGGCGCCCGACCTAGGGGCTTCCAAGAAGGTTCGAAACTTCGCCCAGAGGCTTGACCTTCCCTGGGCTATCGTGGAGAAGCGGCGCGCCAGCACGGAGGGCGGGTCCTCAGCCGAGGTGTTCAACCTAATCGGTGATGCGAAGGGCAAGAACGCCATCATCTTCGACGATGAGATCGATACCGCGGGCACCCTCATGGAAGCGGTCACCCTGCTGCGCAGGGAGGGGGCGAAAGACATCTACGCCTGCGCCACCCACGCTGTGCTCTCCGACCCGGCGGCCCAGAACCTCAAGGGGATGGGTCTCAAAGAGGTGGTGGTGACCAACACGGTTTCCATCCCATCCGAGAAGCGTCTGGACAATATGACAGTCCTCTCGGTGGGGGAGCTCTTGGGGGAGGTCATCCGCAGGATCCACCTCGGCGTCTCAGTGGGGGAGATGTTTGGCGAGTAGTCGGGGGCGTGGCGCCCTCTCCGCTCCCATGCGAGAGGACACGGACGCGCCAGCCAAGCTGGTGATTCGAGGAGTGGACAGGAGGCCGAGCAGTGACCTCTAGCTCCCAGGATAGGCTGGAGCGAAGCAGCGCAGGCCCTGCCAAGCCTCCCAGCGCATCACGGATCACGCTCGGCCAGGTGATGCTTCCCACCGACGCCAACCCGCGGGGAAACGTTCACGGCGGCGCGATAGTGAAGCTGGTGGACGAAGCCGCCGCCATGGCTGCCACCAAGCACTCCCGCCGCAGCGTGGTCACCGTGGTCCTTGACTCGGTGACGTTTCTTTCTCCGGTCTATGTGGGCGATCTCCTCACGCTGACCGCCGAGGTGACCTGGGTCGGTACGAGCTCCATGGAGGTGGAGGTCCAGGTTGAGGCTGAGAATGTGAGAACCGGGGAGCGGACCCGGACCAACACGGCCACGGCGGTGTACGTGGCCCTCGACGACGACGGCAGGCCCTGCCCAGTCCCGAAGCTGGCCCCTCAAACGGAGGAGGAAAGGCTGCGCATGGCTGAGGCCCAGGTCCGGCAAGAGGCACGGCTCGGTCGGCGGGCCAAGCACCGGACGTAGATCCTCTTCCTGGACCCGGACCTAGCGCTTCTCCCCAGAGGCCGACCTCCTCGACCAAGAGGGCACCGGTCGCTGTGCTATAATCCCGCCTAGATCGACTCCGATCTGAGCAATCCTATGCTGAAGGGCGTTCTGAATCGGGTCGTGGGGGATCCCCACGAGCGCGAGATCAAGCGGCTCCAGCCCATCGTAGACCGCATCAACGAGTGGGAGCCCGAGATTCAGCAACTTACCGACACCCAGCTACGCGACAAGACCCAAGAGTTTCTGGGCCGGATCCACGCTGGCGAGACCCTGGATGGACTCCTGCCTGAGGCGTTCGCGGTCGTGCGCGAGGCCAGCGTCCGGACGACTGGCATGCGGCACTTCGACGTCCAACTTCTTGGGGGACTCGTCCTGCACGAGGGCCGGGTAGCCGAGATGAAGACCGGGGAGGGGAAGACCCTGGTCGCCACTTTGCCCCTCTACCTCAACGCCCTCGAGGGTCAGGGCGCTCACCTCGTCACCGTCAACGACTACCTGGCCAAGCGCGACACCCAGTGGATGGGACCCATCTTCCATCTGTTGGGGCTATCCGTGGGGGTGATTCAGTCGCTGGCGGCAGATCCCCAGATGGCCTCCTTCCTCTACGATCCCGACCACCAAGCCTCCGACGACCGTTACCTCAACCTGCGGCCCGTCTCTCGTTCGGAGGCTTACGCAGCTGACATCACCTATGGGACCAACAATGAGTTCGGGTTCGATTACCTGCGGGACAACCTGGCAACGGACCTGGGCAGCCTTGTTCAGCGCGGGTTCCACTACGTGATCGTCGATGAGGTAGACAACATCCTGATCGATGAATCCCGCACCCCATTGATCATCTCGGGCCCCGCTGAGGAGGTCCTTGAACACTACCAGACCTTCGCTCGCCTGGTGCCACGGCTCAAGGCCGAAGTGGACTACGGAGTGGATGAGAAGGCCCGCGTGGTGACTCTCACTGACGAGGGAGTGGGGAAGATCGAGGCCTGGCTTGGGATCGACAACCTCTATTCACCGGAGCACTACCAGTTGACCCCCTACCTGGAGCAAGCTCTCAAGGCCGACGTGCTCTTCCGACGAGATCGGGACTACATCGTCAAGGACGGCCAGGTGATCATCGTGGACGAATTCACCGGCCGGCTCATGCACGGGCGCCGCTACAGTGAGGGGCTCCACCAGGCGATTGAGGCCAAGGAAGGGGTTCGGATCCAGCGCGAGTCGCTCACTTTGGCCACCATCACCTTCCAGAACTTCTTC
>CAYGBX010000013.1:0-51429 GCA_964348195.1 uncultured Anaerolineales bacterium | reverse complement strand
ATCCCCACCCACGAGCCTATGGTCCGGGAAGATCACACCGATCTGATCTACAAGACCGAGCGGGCAAAGTACCGAGCCGCCGTGGACGAGATCGCTGAGCTCCACGAGGCAGACCGGCCCGTCCTGGTGGGAACCGTCTCCATCGAAAAGTCGGAGCTTCTCTCTGAGATGCTCAAGAGGCGAGGCATCCCCCACCAGGTGTTGAACGCCAAGCAGCACGAGAAGGAGGCGGGGATCATCGTCCAGGCGGGGCGTCCGGGCTCAGTGACTATCGCCACCAACATGGCGGGGCGCGGCGTGGACATCAAGTTGGGAGGCGACCCAGAGGGGCTGGCTCGAGAATCCCTCCGGCGGGATGGCGTGGACCTGGTAGACGTCGACGAGAAGACCTGGAGCGAAGCGCTGGCCAAAGCCCGTCATGCCGCGAAGGAGGATGAGAAGCGCGTCTTGGAGGCGGGCGGCCTTCACGTTCTTGGAACGGAGCGCCACGAAGCCCGTCGAATTGACAATCAGCTCCGTGGCCGCTCCGGGCGGCAGGGGGATCCCGGCTCTTCCCGCTTCTACGTTTCCCTTGAGGACGACCTGATGCGCCGCTTCGGGGGGCAGACCGTCTCGGGGCTAATGGACCGGTTGGGACTGGAAGAGGATGTCCCTATCGAGCACGACCTGGTCACCAAGTCGATCGAGAGCGCGCAGGTCCGCGTCGAGGGGTACAACTTCGACCTGCGGAAGCACCTCCTGGAGTACGACGACGTCATCAACAAACAGCGCGAGGTGATCTACGAGCAGAGGCGCCAGGTCCTGGAGCAGGAGGACCTCAGCGAGTCGGTGTGGAACATGGTTGAGGACGAGCTGTCCGGCACCGCAGCCCTGTTCACCCTTGGCGAGCCCGAAGAGTGGGACCTCGAGGGATTGGGGAACGCCACCCGAGCTCTCCTCCCTCTGCCTGACGATTTCTCGGCCGAACGGTGGCAGGGATTGGCCGCCGCCGAGATCGAAGAGGATCTGCTGGAGCTGGCGGACGGCTTCTACGGAGACAAGGAGAGCCGGCTCGGAGAGGAACTCACGCGCCGTCTGGAGAAGGCCGTCATGCTGCAGATGGTTGACGGGCTGTGGGTGCGCCATCTCACGGCGCTGGACGAGCTTCGAACGGGAGTCGGACTTCGCGCCTACGGCCAGCGCGATCCTCTGGTGGAATTCAAGCGCGAAGCCCACGGGATGTTTGACCAGCTGACGGGAAACATTCAGAGCGAGGTAGTGCGCGGGGTCTTCCATGCGGAGGTTATCTCCCAGCCCGCCCGCCGTCCGATGCAGGCCGTCCATCCTCGCGCACGAGTGGTGACTGGAGCCTCTGCCCCCGCCGGGACGCCTGTGACGGTGGGGGACAAACTGGGACGGAACGATCCCTGCTGGTGCGGCAGCGGGAAGAAGTACAAGCACTGCCACCTCCGAGAGGACCGGGCGGCCGCGGCCCAGACTGCCTCCTCGACAGGAGACGGCGAAAGGGCGGGTTCTCGGGGCTAGGTCAGGAGCGGCTCGTGTACGATGCCATCGTCGTGGGAGCTCGGGTCGCCGGATCGGCGACCGCTATCTATTTGGCCAGGTTTGGATACCGTGTCCTCCTGGTAGACAAGGACACCTTCCCGTCGTTCACCCTGTCCAGCCACCTGTTTTGGGCCCGGGCTCACGTGTTGTTCGACGAGTTAGGGGTGCTGGAGGCCATCGAGGCCACCAGCGCTCCGGCCCTCCTCCATCACGCCATAGAAACCCCGATCCGCACCATACAGGGTCAGTTCCCCTCAGTGGACGGCCATCGCGCGGCGCGATGTCTACGCCGTGAAGTCCTCGACAAGATTCTGATCGACGCGGCGGGGAAGGAGCCCCTGGTCGAGGTCAGGGAAGGGTTCCGGGTCGAGGAATTGCTGCAGGACGATGGCAGAATAGCGGGGATCCGGGGGCGCTCTCCCCAGACAGAAAGAGTTGCGGAGGAGGCTCGCATCGTCATTGGAGCCGACGGACGCAACTCCTTTGTAGCTTCCCAGGTAGAGGCCAGAAGGTACGATGAGGACCCTTCTCAGCGCGCCATGTATTTTGGCTACTACCGGGACGTGCCCCTACCGGATCCGCCCATGGCGCGGGTCCTCGCCCGGCCGACCCGAGAGTTCTTCATCCTTCCCGCCGATGCTGGACTGACCGTGCTGGCGGTGGAGTTCCCGGTGAAAGAGTTCGTGGCGTTCAAGAGGGACCACGAGGCCAACTTCGATCGGTTCTTCCGGGAGGACGATCGAGCAGCAGATTTTATCGGATCGGCCGTCCGAGAGGGACCGCTCTACGGGACGGCTCAGCTAGAGGGATGGTTCAGCGAATCGTACGGAGGAGGCTGGGCGTTGGTAGGGGACGCCTGCCACCATCTGGATCCGGAGCCGGCCCAGGGGATCACAAACGCTTTGCTCACGGCCAAGCTCCTCGCGCGAGGACTGGACAAGGCCTGGCGGGACGAGGTCCCTGAGGAGGTCGCTCTCTGGGAGTACCAGTGGGAGCGCGATCGGCAGCTGGTCGACATGCAGACCCTGATCTATCGACGGGACGAGATCCTTCCACCCCGGCCTGTGCGAAAGGCCTTCAACCAAGCGGTCGCCGCCGATCCGGAGCTTTCTCGAGCGTGGCTTGGCCTCTACAACGGAGCCACAGACATCTCGGAGTTCTTTTCTCCACAGCACGTGGCCCAGGCCCTGTCCGGAGCCGGCTAGCACCCGGGTGAAGATCGGCGCGGTCCGGGCGGAGATCGTTTCCGACGGCACCTTCTGGCTGGACGCTGGCGGCCACTTCGGGCTCGTCCCTAAGGCTCTTTGGGAGAAAGTGGCGCGCCCAGACAAGCACAATCGCGTGCGTCTGGCTCTGAACTGCCTCTACCTCGAGTCGGAGGGAAGGAGGATTCTTGTGGACACGGGCCTTGGAGGCAAGCTACGGGAGCGGCAGACTGAGATCTACAACCTGGAGCGGGACGGCGGGCTTCCTGAATCGTTGGATGCCATTGGCGTGACCCCGGAGGACATCGACATTGTGGTCAACACCCACCTTCACAGCGACCACTGTGGGGGAAATACCCTCTACGAGGGAGACCGACTGGTGCCCGCCTTCCCCCTGGCAGAGTACTGGGTCCAGAGGGGGGAATGGGAGGAGGCCAGCCGGCCCAATGAGCGCACCCGGACCACTTATCTCGCTGAGAACTTCGAGCCCATTGGCGACCGCGTCCGGTTCCTGGATGGCAATGCGGCGGTGACTGGGGAGGTTCACTGTCGTGTGACAGCGGGCCACACACGCCACCACCAATCGGTGATTATCGAGTCGGAAGGAGAGTCCGCCATCTTTCTGGCGGACCTGTCGCCTTGGGCGGTCCACTTCGAGCGGTTGGCCTGGATCCCCGCCTACGACGTCGAGCCCCTCGTCACCTTGGAGACCAAGAGACTGATGCAGCGCTGGGCGCTCAGCTCCGATGCGATTCTGATCTTCGAGCACGACCCCGAGATCCCGCTGGGGAGACTCCGCCGCGACAAGGAGCGACTGCGCATTGAGCCGATCGCCATGTGAATGAGGAGCAGAAAATGACCCCGATCGCTCAGATCGGGGTTCTCGGGTGAGTGGCGTCCGCTTCTAGTTAAGGAACTCCCGGAGCGGCTTGCTCCGCCGCGGATGGCGCAGCCGGCGCAGGGCCTGGGTCTGGATCTGGCGGATCCTCTCGCGGGTGAGCCCTAGTTTCTCCCCGACCTGCTCCAGAGTGTGCGGGCGACCGCCTTCCAAACCGAACCGAAGCCGAAGAACTCGGGCCTCCCGTTCGCTCAGGGATGCCAGAGCCTCCTCGACCTGCTCTCCCAACAGCGACTCCGAGGCTATGGCAGGGGGATGGGCGGCGTCCAGATCTTCGATGAATTCTCCCAAGAGGCTGGTGTCCTCGCTGCCCACCGGCGCCTCGAGAGAGACGGGCTCTCCCGCCATCTGCAGGATATCGGATACGCGGTCGTCCTCTAGCCCCATCTCTTCGGCCAGCTCCTTCTGGGTTGGCTCGCGGCCGAGCTCCTGGGTGAGCCGCCGAGTGGCCTTTTCGATCTTGCCCAGATTCTCCACAAGATGAGCCGGAAGTCGGATGGTCCGGCCCTGATCAGAAATGGCACGGGCCACGGACTGTCGGATCCACCAGATCGCGTAGGTGCTGAACCGGAACCCGCGGTCTGGATCGTAGCGATCCACCGCCTTCATCAAGCCTAGGTTGCCTTCCTGGATCAGGTCGGCCAGCGGCACGCCCCTGCCCAGGTAGCGGCGGGCCATGCTGACCACCAGGCGCGAGTTGGCCTTGATCAGTTGGTCACGGGCTTGGTGTCCCTCCCTCACGTCCCTCTCGAGTGAGGCACGGGTCTTGTCATCGACTTCGAGCTTGAGCTGGTCCTCCGCTCTGCGGGCGTTCTGCCAGAGCCGGGAGAGGGAGACTTCCTCCTCGGGTGTGAGCAGGGGGATGTGCCCAACCTCTCCCAGATAGAGGCCGACCAGATCGTTTGGAGAACGCTCGGAGGTGAGCCGACCGTCGGGCCCGGACCGTGTCCTCTTCCTCTTCTTCCTCGTCATCCTGCCCGGTCGCGCCATGTCGGCCTTGGAATCCTTTCCGCCGTGCGCTGACCCTACCTTGACCGTCTCTCCCCGACCGGAGATACGTGGGCCACTTAGCCTATGGATCTGGGGCGGAGTTTCATTCATGGCCATCATAAAAACTATACTGGGCTGGAGCCCTGGGGTCAAGAGGTGGGCTGGGCGACAACAGTGCGGGGTGGGGGCGGTCCGAATAGACGAACCCCCGCCGGCGAGAGTTCCCTTTCCCGAGCGCCCAAGGTGCAAAGCGGCCGGGCGGGAGAAGCGCCGACGGGAGCGCTCAGTTCGCGGACTGTGGGATGACCGGCGCCAGGGCCCTCACGAGATGAGGCTTGGGAAGGGCGCCCGTGACGCGCGTCGCCTCCTGCCCGTTCTGAAAGGCGATGAGAGTGGGGATCCCATGCACCTGGTACCGCATGGCGATCTCAGGGTTCTCGTCGACGTTCAGCTTGGCGAACGTCACCTGGCCGTCGTACTCCTCTGAGAGCTGCTCCACGACGGGGGCGATCATGTGGCACGGTCCGCACCACTCGGCCCAGAAGTCAACGACCACCGGGACCGGAGACTCCATCACCTTCTCCTGGAAGTCGTCCTGTGTAACCTTGATGGGCTTGGCAGCCATTCTTGTTTCCTCCTGTCTCTTGGTCAGGCCAATCTTAGCCCGAGTCGCGGGCCGGATATGTAACGTTTGTTACATGCTTGACGGGAAGCTTGTGGCGCCTATCGATGGGCGACGGCGAATCCAGGGAGGATGCGGTCCAGACCGTCGTGGGCCAGGCGATAGTACACCCTCTGGCCTGCCTTGCGGGATGTGACCAAACCGGCGTTTTCCAGTACGCGGTAGTGGTGGGACATCGCCGGCTTGCTCAGATCGAAGGCCCGATCGAACTCACCACACCCCATCTCACCATCGGCACAGTTCAGGAGCATCCGGACCATCTGATAGCGCGTAGGATCTGCCAGCGCCTTGAAGACCTGCACAGCCTCGGCTGGTGTGATATCCGACCCTGACATCATTCCTGCCACTGTTTGGAGTCCTGAGCCCATCGACGGAATTTCGATGCTTTTGAAACTACTTAAGTATTATAGCGCTCTATCAGGCGAGTGTCAAGAAGCGTGCTCGCTGCAAGAGCCGCGTCCGGAAGAGAGCGGGATGGAGAAAAGATCTGCTTGGGACGGTGGTCCAGCGTCGCGTGCGGAAGGGGCTAGGGGATGTACTTGCGCCAGGTGTCGTGGTGTCCGGCCCGGCCCAACAGCACCAGGGCGGCGTACCGAGGCTTCTCCGGGATTGCCAAGAGTCGCATCCCTGCTTCCTGCGGAGTGCGATCGCCCTTCCTCTGGTTGCACGGGATGCAGGCTGTAACCACGTTGTTCCAATCCGTTCTACCCCCGCGCGACCGAGGGTTGACGTGGTCCAGCGTGAGTTGCACCTTGCTGGGCTGGGCGCCGCAGTACTGGCAGGTGAAGTGGTCGCGGGACATGAGTGAGCGCCGTGTCAGGGGGAGAGGCATGCGGCGCGGGACCCGTACGAAATACACGAGCCGGATCACGAGCGGAACCTCGAGGGCCAGCCGCTCCGACCGGATGAGCGCCGCGGCCGCCTCCAAGACCTCTGCCTTCTCCTTGAGGAGCAGGACCACGGCCCTCTGAAGGGATACGACGTTCAGAGGCTCGTAGGTAGCGTTGAGGACCAGTACCTGACCGTTCACAGTGCGCGCCTTTGGGAACCGCGGGTGCCCCTTTCCAGACTGCCATAGGCCCCGGTGCCCCGCCTATCCGTGCCTTGGACCCATCCTTAAGGCTCGGGGGCCAGGACTCGAACCTGGATTAGCGGATCCAAAGTCCGCTGTCCTACCATTAGACGACCCCCGATCGGGCTGCCCCGCCACACCTCTCTGGCGGCAGAGCGGCCCAGATTCTAGGTAGGCTCAGAACCAGTGTCAAGATACGGCGGTCAGCGCAGTTGAGACCCGCTCGGATTTCGCCGGCCGGTCGCCTTGGACCAAAGCAGTACCGAAATAGGACCGGATTACGACCTCGGTCTGTTATGCTTCGGAGCGAAGAGCGGCGCCATCGCGTCGATCGCCTTCCTCCGATGGGATCGCAAAGCAGCCTCGTCGGTTCGAGCACTCTGGGCGTGACTCCCGGGCAGATCCGAGTGCGGGACTGGATGACGGCATCTCCCGTTACGGCCACTCCTGGCCAGTCGCTACGCACCGCCATTGAGCTCATGAAGTCGGGGGGCTTTCGCCGGCTGCCGGTGGTGGAGCGGGGCCGGATGGTCGGCATCGTGACTGAGCGGGATCTGAGAGTGGCTTCGGGTCTCCCAAGGATCCCCCATGGTCCGCTGGACGAGCACTACCTGTTGGACCACGTGACCGTCGGCGAGATCATGTCCCGAGAGATTCTCACGGTGTCGCCTGAGACCGCGCTGGCCAGCGCGGCCCGTCTCATGCTCGAGCATCGGATCGGGGGAATCCCAGTCGTCGAGGATGACGCCCTGGTGGGCATCATCACCGAGTCAGATCTCCTCCGGTGCTTTTTGAATCTGCTCGAGGGAAGCATGGAGCCGGAAGGCAGCCAGTCCGAGGCTGGGCCCTCAGAGCCGGTCTAGTGGTAGAATGGGGGGTACGTAGGGAAGCCACTAGCGAGGAGGAACGGCTATATGAAGACGACTGGTGCCATCGCGATAGCGTTCGCGATCCTCACCCCTCTGGCCTGCACGCCCCCCACGCCCACTCCAGAGGGGGTTCTGCAACTCACGCAGACGGCCGCCGCCGGAGCAGGCATGCGTCCCTTGGACGTGCCCAACGTGGCCAAGGACCCGGCTGACATCCCGCCGCCGATCACGCGAACCGAGCCCGCCACGGTCCAAGTGACCCTCATCTCAAGGGAAGTCACTGCTGAGCTTGCTGATGGCACCTCGTATGTCTTCTGGACCTATGATGGCACGGTGCCGGGCCCGTTTATCCGAGTGATGGAGGGCGACACAGTTGAGGTGACGTTGGTGAATCCTCCTGAGAGTCTCATTGCGCACAACATCGATCTGCAGGCGGTCAATGGACCGGCGGGCGGGGGAGCCGTTACCAGTGTGGAGCCCGGGGAGACCAAGACCTTTACCTTCAAGGCCACCCACCCTGGCGCCTACATGTACCACTGTGCGCTCTCCCAGCCCTGGCACCACGTCGCCCAGGGGATGTACGGGGCTATCCTGGTTGAGCCGAGAGGCGGGCTCACTCCGGTGGACCGCGAGTACTTCATCATGCAAGGGGAGTGGTACACGCGCGGCTCGTTCGGTGATCAGGGACATCAAGAGTTCAGCCAGACGAAGGCCTTCGCTGAGCAGCCCGAGCTGTTCACCTTCAATGGCCACGCCTCGGCGCTGAACCAGCTCTTCCGGTTGGAGGCCGAGGTCGGAGAAACCGTTCGCCTCTTCTTTGGTGCAGGGGGCCCCAACCTGGGATCCAACCTGCACATCTTCGGCGAGATCTTCGACAAGGTGTATTCCGGTTCGCCCGAGACGTTCCTGGCCAACCAGGAGACCTACCACGTACCCGCCGGATCGATGGCCGCCTTTGAGTTTGAGCTTGATGTTCCGGGGAACTACGTGCTGGCCGACCACGCTCTCTATCGCATGAGCAGGGGCGCGATGGGCCTCCTCCTGGTGAGCGGGGAGCATGATGAATCACTGTACTCGCCGCCCGCTCCACGACCCGGAGAATAGAAAGGAAGCAGGAGCGGTAGGACTATTGGTTCCCTTCATTAGATACGGAGAACCCGGCGGCTGGCAGGGAGCTAGCCATCCGCCGGGTTCCTATTTACCCGAGGTGCGGAGCAGAGCAAGGTCGGCCACTGTCCGAATGGCCAAGATCACACAGCGAGTGAAGTGAGCGCTCTCGTAGACGCACTGTCCCAGCTAGGTCCTGTGTCGCTCGGGCTGCTCGGGGGACTGGTCATCACGATCCTCAACATGGCGGGCGCGCTGATCGTGATCGCGTGGCGCAGGCCCTCGGAGCGCTTCCTTGACGCAGCATTAGGTGCGGCGGCGGGAGTTATGCTCACCGCCAGTTTCACTAGCCTCATCCTTCCTGGCATCGAGAGCGGCGGTATCGTCCCGGTGTTGCTGGGAATACTGCTGGGGGTGGCCTTGATCGACGTCGCCGACCACTTGGTGCCTCACTTCCACGCCGTGATGGGACACGAAGGTCAAGAGCCAGGGAGGATCCGGGCGGTCTGGCTTTTCATTCTCGCCATCACGTTGCACAACGCCCCCGAGGGACTTGCCGTCGGCGTCGGGTTCGGCTCCGGAGACCTGGTCAACGCGATCAAGCTCATGTTGGCGATAGGGATCCAGAACATCCCAGAGGGGCTGGCGGTTTCCGTCGCCGCGCTCAACGTCGGCCTGGGAACCTACTTCTACGCCAGTACGGTGGGGGTGCGCGCCGGATTGGTGGAGATCCCCCTCGCGGTTTTCGGTGCCTGGGCAGTGCATATGGCCCAGCCCCTGCTTCCCTACGCTATGGGATTCGCCGCGGGCGCCATGCTGTACGTGATCAGCGACGAGATCATCCCCGAGACCCACCGCAAGGGCCACGAGCGGCTGGCGACGGCTGGGCTGATGCTCGGGGTCGTCGTGATGCTCTATCTCGATGTGACCTTGGGCTGAGCCCGGCCGCGCGAACATCAGATCCGGCCCTTGCCTCCACACGCAGCTTCGCTATGCTTGGTGTCTGATCTGTCATATGGAAGGAGCCGCAGCATGACACGGGCGACAGGGATCTGCCTTGGACTGGTGACCATCACCCTTCTTGCCAGTTGTGGTACGGGGGCTGCCCCTGGCCCCACGGCCACTCCGGAGCCGCCGACCCCCACGTCGGTCGGGGAGCCGGCTGCCGACGAGGGACACGATCTGTATGTAGCGGCAGGTTGCGTCGCCTGTCATGGGGACAATGCCGAGGGGGGCGTCGGACCGGCCCTCGCGGGCCACACCCGCGAGCAAGTGTTCGCCCAGGTCAGGAATCCGCGAGGCGCTATGCCCGCCTTCTCTGAGGAGCAAGTGAGCAACGAGGACCTGGAGAAGATCTCCGCCTACATTGTGGGCCTTGGCCCTCCGACGGCCGGACACATGCACGGCGAGTTCGAGGCGACAGGACCGGAGACGGCTCACCTGCTGCTGGCCTTCCGAGCCCTGAAGAGCGACAACCAGCCGGATGCTATCCACCATCTGCAGCACGTCCTGGATATTGCCGACCAGGAGGGGCGAGAGCACTTCGAAGCGCTCCTGGCCGATCTGGAAGCAGGCAACCTCCACGACGTCGAGCACGCGATTGAGGACCTCCTGGAGGAGCAGGGAGAGTTGACGCCGGTGCAGCTCCACCTGCAGCTTGCTCTTGACTCGCTGGCCGTAGACGACGTGAGCGACGCCATCCACCACGTTGAGCACGCTCTGGAGGTCAGCCAGGACGAGGACGGGCAGGTCACGCTCCAGGAGCTCCTCGACGAGCTCGCCGCAGGCGAGATCCATCGCGTGGAGGATCACATGATGGAGATGTTGGGCGTGGGGCACCATCACGACTGATCCGATTCAGCGCAGGACAACACGGGGGATCCGGCCTGCAGGATCCCCCTTTTCATTGACATCAAGTCGAATTCGTCGCGAGTGGCGGCTGCGGAGGAGCAGTGCTAACATGGCGAGTCTGAACGGTAGGCCTGGCTCGTTGTGAGGGTGCGCACATGGGCAAGCTGCCGAAGCCTTTCCAGGAGTTGAAACGCGATCGTGCGGAGCTGGCGTCTGCCTACGAAAGCCTCGGCGCTGCTGCTGCGGAATCTGGTCCTCTCGAGCCGAAGCTGCGAGAGCTCATCAAGTTGGGCATGGCAGCCGCCGTTCACTCAGAGAGCGCTGTCCACTCCCACACCCACCGCGCTCTCGACGCTGGAGCCTCTGCAGAAGAGATCGAGCACGCGATCCTTCTGGGCGTGACCACCTTGGGCCACCCGACGATGATGGCTGCGCTTACCTGGGCGAAGGCCGCGATCGAGAGTCACGAGTCGTAGGGCCCCTTGCGCAAGAGTGCGTGGGTAGCGGCGGCACGAGGCGCGACTGTGGCTGCAGATAGGGAACCCTCATTGGGGTGGCCATGAGCGTGCTTGAGGATGCCCTGGAGGCCACTAGGGCCCGGCACAAGCATCTCTGCCCGCGCCAGGTGCTGGGTGTTCGCATAGCCGCAGCGGGAGCCGCGAGCCTTGACCTGGAGATTCCTCGCGAGGACAAACGACTGTTGGCGATTGTGGAAACGGACGGATGCTTTGCCGACGCGGTGGAGGTGACGACTGGCTGCACGGTTGGCCATCGAAGGCTTCGGGTGGAGGACTACGGCAAGGTGGCCGCCACCTTCATTGACGTGAAGACGGGCGAGGCAGTGCGGGTCTCTCCGGGTCTCGACGTGAGGGACCGGGCGAAGGAGTACGCTCCGGAGGAGAAGCGGCGGTACTACGCCCAGCTCAGAGCATACCGGATCATGCCGGATGACGAGCTTCTGGATGTGCGGCGAGTCGAGCTCCGATCGCCCCTCAGGGAGGTCCTGAGTCGGCCCGGTATCCGCGTCAACTGCGCTTCCTGCGGCGAAGAGATCATCAACGAGCGCGGGATCCGCCGAGACGGAGCGGTCCTCTGCCGCGCCTGCGCGGGCGAGGCCTACTACACTGTGCTTGGTCCCGCGCGCGACCGATCCTAGCCGGTCCTGGCCTCAGGCATCGCCCCGACCAAGAATCTGGACTCGACCGCTTGGCTGACCACGGATCGAGTGGATAGGGACCCGCTGAGCATCGTGATCCAGGCAGGAGGCGCCTCCCGCCGGATGGGTCGGGACAAGGCCCTCGTGGACTTCCTGGGTCGCACCTTGCTGGAATACGTCCTGGATCAGATCGCAGGCTTCGGGTCGGAGACCCTGATCATCACCAATCGACCCGAGGCCTACGAGAGGTTTGGCCTGCAACTGCACTCTGACGTCCTGCCAGGCGCTGGCGCCTTGGGGGGACTGTACTCGGCGGTCCACCATGCCACGCACGACCGCTGCCTGGTCCTCGCCTGCGACATGCCCTTTCTCAACCGGCCGCTGCTTCGGCACATGGTTGCCATATCGGCCGATCACGATGCAGTGGTCCCCAGAATCAAGTCGGCCGAGTTCGCCGAGCCCTTCCGGGCTGTCTACCGAAAGCGCTGTCTGGAACCTTGGCGGGCCGCGCTGGAGGCGGGCGAGAGGCGCATCGCAACTGCCCTCGCCGGGCTGAACGTTCGGTTTGTGGACCGGGAGGAGATCGAGCGGTTCGATCCCGGCGCTGAGTCCTTCTTCAACATCAACACTCCTGAAGACCTCCAGGAGGCGCGATGCCTGGCGTCACGGATCGCTCCACCCCCGTCGCGAGGAAACCCCCGGGCGAAGGCTCAATAATGACGGGAGGCGCCCATGGGCGCCTCCCAGTTCTCAACGGGAGCGGCTCGTCACGCTCACGGCAGCATCGGTGTCGCCGCGGGTTCCGCGTGACACACTGGAGCGTTTGCCAGCGGCCCTGCCACGGCGGGGGTAGCCGCGATCCTTCCGCGGCGCCGTTTGCCGCGACCCCTACCGCTTCTTCTTCTTGTGGCGGTCGCGCTTCAGTCGCTTCTTCAGCTTGTGCTTCGTGATCTTCCTACGCCGCTTCTTGACGACCCTGGCCACTAGAGTTGGGTCCTTTCCTCCCTGACGGCTCAACGGGCGGCATCGCAACGTGGGGCCCTGTAGCTCCACGGGGCGACTCGCGCCGTGACTCGTCCCACCAGAGCCAGATGATAGGCTCCGGGCAAGCCGCTTCTATTATACCCCACACGCCGAACTGGGCGATCTCGCCGGGGCAGGCAAGAGGAAGGCACGGCCTCTCGGCCGCCCTTCGACGGCGAGGGCCGGACTCTGCTAGAATAGGGACGGAGTGGGATCGGAGGGGGAAGGGGCTCGGCGGGGCCCCAAGAAGGGGAGCGCCGAGGCGAGGGCGAGGGAGCTCCAACGCCAGATGGAGGCCCTCAACAAGGCGACGCTGGCGCTTGCGTCCGAGGTGTCGCTCGAGACGCTCCTCCAGAGCATCGTTGACCTCGCACGCGAACTAGTCGATGCCCACTACGCGGCCCTGGGAGTGCCGGGGACAGGCGGCGCCCTGGGCCAGTTTCATTTCTCGGGAATCTCCGATGAGGAGCTGGAGGCGGTCGGCGATCTGCCCTTGGGCCGGGGCCTCCTCGGATCGCTGCTTCGCGAGGGACGACCCCTGCGGTTGGCCGATCTGAGGGAGCATCCTCAATCCGCGGGATTCCCCTCAGGCCACCCCGACATGCGGCGCTTTCTCGGGGTGCCGATCAGGTCCGCCGGGCACATCGTTGGGAATCTCTACCTGACGAAGCGGCGCAGAGCGGTCGAGTTTTCGCAGCGCGATCAGCACCTGGTGGAACTCCTCGCTGCGCACGCCGCAATTGCCATTGAAAGGGCAAAGTTGCACCAGCGCATCGACGAAGAAACAGAAGCCAAGGAGGCCACGCTCAGGAAGTTGAGGCGGGCGAATGAGAAGCTGATGGAGCTGGACCGCCTGAAGGACGAGTTTGTCTCGCTGGTATCGCACGATCTGCGCGCGCCCTTGACGAACATTCAGGGTGCCCTCGAGCTCCTTCAGGACCGGCAGGGTTCCGTGAAGGACGGTCCCGCAGACGAGCTCGTCCGAGTGATGGATCAGCAGATTCGTCGGCTCACTCGAATGGTTCAGGGTGTGCTGCAGGTCACGCGTATCGAAGCGGGTCAGCTTCCCATGGAACCGCGAGCGCTGGCGCTGGAGTCTCATCTGGAGTCGGCGGTCCAGGAACTAGAGGTCCGTGCCCGAGACCACAGGTTCCGACTTCCTTCCAAGAAGCCCCTGCCTCGAGTCTGGGCGGATCCGGACAGGCTGGACGAGGTGGTGGGCAACCTCTTGGACAACGCGGTCAAGTTCTCGCCTGATGGCAAGGAGATCCGCATAGAGGTCTTCAGCAGGGGCCAAGACGCTGTCGTGTCCGTGACGGACGAAGGGGTAGGGATCCCTCACGACGAGCTGGAGAGAATCTTCGAGCGATTCCACCGGGCTGATGATGACGGGGCACGAAGCGGGCAGGGGCAGGGACTGGGACTGTACATCGCCCGCAAGCTGATCGAGGCGCAGGGTGGCCGCATCTGGGCCGAAAGCAAGCCCGGAGAGGGTTCTCGGTTCAGCTTCACCCTCCCCTTGGCGCCTGGGCAGGCTCACACAGACTCAGAGTAGCCTCGAATCAGACCTTGTCGGCCGCGGACGCGACCGTCCTCAAACTTGAGCCTGCTCCCCGGCCTCCCACCTTGGCGTGATCCCGTTTTGACCAAACTAGGACCTAGTCGGGACCTGGTTTGGACCGCCTTGTGATACGCTGAGTGCATTGTGGGCCCGCCCCTGGAACTTCGGTCTCGAGGGGCTGCGGGGCTGAGAGGCTTTCTCGAGGATCTTCCCGGATCCGTCCGCGCCCTTCGCTGGATCTTGCCTCTCGCCATCTTTCTGTTCGTGCTGGTCTACGAGGTCTTCCAGAACGCGGTCTCGGGCTCTTTGGGATCGCCGCGGGTCATCGCACCGGATCTCCTTGTATATGGACTGGTTGGCCCCATGGTGACCTGGTGGACCCTTACATGGATCGCGAACAGTCTGGTACACCGTGAGCAGGTCGACGCCCAGATTCGAGAGCTCAATCAGCAGCTCGAGGCCGAGGTCGAGGCCCGGACCCAGGAGCTGGTCCGGGCCAATGAGGAGCTCAGGGAGGCGGACCAACTCAAGAGCAACTTCATGTCCATGATCTCACACGAGCTCCGCGCTCCGCTCACGAACATTCAGGGAGCGCTGGAGATTCTGATTCCACCCGGGTCCGAGCCAGATCCACCTACCACCAAGGAGATGCTAGGCATCATCGAGCAGCAGAGCCAACGCCTGGTGGACCTGGTGGAAGATGTGCTGAGGATCTCGCGCATTCAAGCCGGACGACTGGTCCTGCGTCCCACCCAGGTCGAGATAGGTCCGCTGCTATCTAGGGTGGCGGCGGTTTTTGAGAGCGAGACGGCGAACCATCGGTTCCGCGTCCGGCTCGACAATGACGCGGCCTCTGTGTGGGCCGATCGCGATCGGGTCGAGGAGATCCTGTCCTATCTCTTGGACAACGCAGTCAAGTTCTCGCCCCAGGGAGGGACGATCCTCATCGACGTCTCACGACGCGGTGAGGATCAGGTGCTGTCCGTCTCTGATCCGGGCGTAGGCATTCCCGCCAGGGATCTGGACCGGATCTTCGACAAGTTCCACCGCGTGGACTCCAGCGACGCCAAGGAAACGTACGGGCACGGGCTGGGACTCTATCTCGCACGGCAGTTGGTGGAGGCCCACGGCGGAAGGATCTGGGCGGAGAGCCGCCTCAAGGCGGGTTCCACCTTCTACTTCACACTTCCTACTGTCTCTCCGAGCGAGCAGGAGTCCACGACCGAAGCGGCCTCCTCGTCGCCGAGACAGGAGCTTGGCCGGTCCTCATCGACTAGCTCGTAGCCACCTCAGCGTTCCGCCTGGGCCGACGCGCGTTCGCGGGTAGCAGGTAGTCGTCCCGACGCGCACCGAGCCGGGGGCCGGCGATCTCGAAGGAGTCAGTGCGGGGACCGCCTGCCCCGCCCCCGCGCAGCGGGGCGCCAAGTTGATCCTTCAGCCCTGACCAGGTCGAGAACGCTTCAGCCTGGTATGATGTTCCCGCTATTATGAGGTCTACCCGCCTGTGTCTGGATGTTCGAGCGGACTGAGAGAATGCCGCGCTTCTTGATGCGAAGGTCGCGCGGAGGCCGTCCTAGGAGATGCCCTTGACAGTACTGAGGCAGTGGGCACGGGGACTCGGTCTCTGGCCCCGGCTCGCGCTGCCCATGACCTTGGGGCTGCTGACCCTCTTCGTCGCCCTTTCCGCGCTAGGTGAGCAAGCCGTCCGGGATGGCACGGAACGCATCTTGGAGGAACGGCTGGTCATCGCACAGATGGCTGCCGGTCAGTTGGACAGCCTTCTACAGCAGGCCGTTTCTGAGCTGGAGCAGGCGAAACGCTTCGCGGACTTCGATCCTTCGGACCGAGACCTCGGTGACGAGCTTCACATGCTCGCCCACTCCTACGGTCGGGTCGGCACCTTCGCTCCCGGGATCACATTCCTGGACACGACGGGCGGCGTGATACTGTCCTACCCGCCAGGCCTCCACCCTTCGGGAGCGGATCTTTCGAGCCTGCCGCATGTGGCGCAGGCACTGGAGCGCCGCGAAGTCACCATCTCGGCTCCCTTTCCTGACCCGCTCAGCGATCATCCGGTGGCGGCCGTCACCGTCCCCATCTACGAAGGCACGCGGTTCTTGGGATTGTTGAGCGGTCTGATAGACCTGACCGGGCAGGCGGCTATGGCGCCTCTCCAGCAGGCGGCGCAATTCGGGCGCACGGGCCATGCCATCCTCGTGGACGAGCGCGGTCAGACCCTGGGATCCACGTTCGGACTGCCCTTTCTGTCGCCGGGCGAACATTTCAGCTTCTACCGCCAGGCGATGGTCGAGGGAGAGGCGGTCGTGGACACGGTGCCCTTCGAGTTGGACCTGCCGGATGAGGCGGAGGGACACCCTCACGTAATGGCCTTTGCCCCGCTTCGCATGGCTCCATGGGGCGTGGCTGTGGGGGGTGACGAGGACGAAACCTTCGCTGGCGTGTACCGTCTGCGCATGGGACTGGCCTTGCTGGGCGTTGTCGCTCTGGCTGGGACATGGGTCGCGACACTGCTCGGTACCCGATTGATGGTGCAGCCGGTGGAACGTCTCAAGGAAGCTGCCAAGAGGATCGCTGACCAGGACCTGGACACACCGCTTCACGCGCCGGAGGGCGGTGAGATTGGAGAGATGGCGGCCGCGCTGGAACGCATGCGGCAACTGCTCTTGGCCAACATCCAAGAGCTATCAGAATGGAACGAAACGCTGGAGGCCCGCATTGCGGAGCGGACGGAGGAACTCCGGCAGCAGCAGGCGCTCATCCAGCAACTTCTCCGCCGGGCCATCGCAGGACAGGAGGAAGAGAGGGCCCGCCTGTCTCGCGAACTCCACGATGAGATCGGCCAGACGCTGACCGCCGTGCAACTGGGCCTGGATCGCATGTCTCGTATCCTTCCAGCCGATGACGCTGGGGTTGAGGAACGGCTCAGAGGAACGCGGGAGCTGACCGAACGGGCGTTGGCGGACCTGCGCCGGGTGATCACAGACTTGCGACCGGGCGTGTTGGACCAGTTGGGCCTGGTGCCAGCCCTGAGCTGGGTGGCCGATCACACTCTGCGCCCTTTGGACATGGCGGTGACGATCGAGGCCGACGGCCTGGAGCAACGCTTGCCGGCTGAGATCGAGACCATCCTCTTCCGCATCGCCCAGGAGGCCATGAGCAACGTCGCCCGGCACAGCGGAGCCAGTCGGCTTAGGATCGAGCTGGTGCACACAGACGGGAAAGTGACCATGACACTTGTCGACAACGGTCGGGGCTTCGACTCCTCTGCCATGACATCCGATGCCGATCCCTGGGGGAGACTGGGACTCGCTGGCATGCAGGAACGGGCCTCGCTAGCGGGTGGCGAGACCACGGTGGAAACCGCTCTCGGCCGGGGTACCATTGTTCGGGTGACGGTCCCAGTTCCCCAGAAGGAGCGGAGCCCGGAGGAAGCGCGTGGGAACCCGTAGCAGACAGACCCAACTGGTCATTGCCGACGACCACGCTGTGGTCCGCGACGGACTGTCTGCCCTGCTGGAAGACGAGCCCGATCTGAAAGTCGTCGCCCAGGCCGGGACCGGCAGCGAGGCTCTGGGAATGGTTCGCCGCCATCGTCCCGACGTAGCCCTTCTCGACATCACCATGCCAGACATGACGGGCTTGGAAGCGACCCGCACCATTGTGGCTGACCTGCCAGAGGTCAGGGTCCTGATCCTGACCATGCATGAGGAAGACACATTCTTCTTCGAGGCTCTACGCGCTGGTGCGTCAGGCTATGTCCTCAAGGGTGCTCCCAGCGCAGAGTTGCTCACTGCCATCCGTGTGGTGGATGGCGGTGGTGTCTATCTGTCTCCCAAGCTTGCAGGTCGGCTGGTGGTTGACTATCTCGATCGCAACTCTGAGCCATCCTTGGACGATCTTCTGACTCCACGAGAACGGGAGATCCTGACCCTCATCGCCAAGGGGTTCACCAACAGTGAGATTGCCGAGAGGCTGACCCTCAGCATCAACACGGTGAAGACCCATCGACTTCACGTCTACCAGAAGCTGGATCTCCATGATCGCGCTGCTCTGGTGGACTACGCTCTGCGCCGTGGGCTGCTCCGTCCCTGATACGCCGAAATCACCCCACGCCTCGAGAAATCTCACCCCAGGTGGGCGATAGACCCCGACCTACCTCGCGGTAGAATCGGAGAAGACGGCCTTCCGAGTGCATGTCCGTCTGTGTGATGTTGCTTTCACATATCTTCAGGAGGGAACTATGAGCGCCAAGCTCCCGTGGTTCGCTCTCACGGTGGTCGTGTTTTCACTGGTTGTCGCGGGATGTGGCACGCCGACTCCGGCCGAGACTCCCCCTGCCGCCCCACCGCCTGAGCAGCCGCCCGTCGCCCCGCCAGCGGGCTCCGTCTCGCGGGGCGGTCTGCTGTATGACAGGTGGTGGAGGGTGGCGGAGCTGGACGAGCCGACGGGCGACATGCCGATTTGGGCTCGTCAGACCACCAACACCCGTTCAGGGACTGACACTTGGCGCTGCAAGGAGTGCCACGGCTGGGACTACATGGGTGCGGACGGCGCCTACGGTTCTGGCTCCCACTTCACGGGCTTCCCTGGTGTGTTTGAGGCTCAGGACAAGACTTCCGACCAGTTGGTGGCGCAGCTCACTGGTGAGGTGGATTCCGACCACGACTTCTCTGTCATGAGCGATGACGACATTGCCGACCTGGTTGCCTTTCTCAGGGAAGGGTTGGTGGACATGTCGGCCTTCATCGACGCTGACAAGGCTGCTATAGGCGGCGACCTGGCCAACGGGGAGGAGTTGTTTGCCGCCAGCTGCGCTGCTTGCCACGGTGAGGACGGGCGGGCCATCAACTTCCACGATCCTGCGGAGCCCGAGTATGTGGGGAACATCGCGGTGGACAATCCTTGGGAGTTCATCCACAAGGTGCGGGCTGGCCAGCCTGGCACAGCCATGCCCTCTGCCATCGACGCAGGCTGGAGCATGCAGGATGTGATTGACGTCCTGGCCTACTCCCAGACCTTGCCCACGGAGCCGGCCGTAGCAGGTTCCGTCTCGCGGGGCGGCCTGCTGTATGACAGGTGGTGGAGGGTGGCGGAGCTGGACGAGCCGACGGGCGACATGCCGATTTGGGCTCGTCAGACCACCAACACCCGTTCAGGGACTGACACTTGGCGCTGCAAGGAGTGCCACGGCTGGGACTACATGGGTGCGGACGGCGCCTACGGTTCTGGCTCCCACTTCACGGGCTTCCCTGGTGTGTTTGAGGCTCAGGACAAGACTTCCGACCAGTTGGTGGCGCAGCTCACTGGTGAGGTGGATTCCGACCACGACTTCTCTGTCATGAGCGATGACGACATTGCCGACCTGGTTGCCTTTCTCAGGGAAGGGTTGGTGGACATGTCGGCCTTCATCGACGCTGACAAGGCTGCTATAGGCGGCGACCTGGCCAACGGGGAGGAGTTGTTTGCCGCCAGCTGCGCTGCTTGCCACGGTGAGGACGGGCGGGCCATCAACTTCCACGATCCTGCGGAGCCCGAGTATGTGGGGAACATCGCGGTGGACAATCCTTGGGAGTTCATCCACAAGGTGCGGGCTGGCCAGCCTGGCACAGCCATGCCCTCTGCCATCGACGCAGGCTGGAGCATGCAGGATGTGATTGACGTCCTGGCCTACTCCCAGACCTTGCCCACGGAGTGACCCTGAGCGCAGTCCCTGTGGAAGGGCTGTGATCCCGGTCTTGCGGACACGAGGATCCGGAAAAGGGTCGGAGCCCGCAGGTTCCGACCCTTTCTCTTGGGTGGGTCCGAATCGGACCTGAGAAAGTACCCAGATTAGGACCAGTTTTGGACCGGATTCTGACCTGGCGCTGGTAGAGTGGTTGCTAAAGTCATGCGAAGATGCGGAATCGGGCCGCATCGAGTACCGACGCCTTCTCGGTTCTGTGCCGTGACTGGCCGCCTAGGCGACCCTCTCGCTCGGGCCGCCGATTCGATCGTCTCGCCGGGCCACGCCAGCGAGACACCGGGACGAGATGAATCAACAGGCTGAGCCCCAGGGACGGCGAGGGCCACCCTTCGGCTGGATTCCGGTCATTCTGCTTTTCATTGTGGCTGCGTGGTCGGCGGTCGGCGTCGTCCTGTCCCGCATGCAGGTCCTGGCGGCGCCGGAGCAGCCGATCGCGTTCAGCCACGAGACACACGTCGAAGCCGGTGTGGAGTGCCTTTTCTGTCACCCCAACGCCCTGCGCTCCGAGGTAGCTGGTATCCCCTCGGTGCAGAAGTGCATGGACTGCCACCAGGTGATCGCCACCGAGAGCAGCGCCGTCCAGGAGGTGGCCGGCTACTGGGAGCGCGAGGAGCCAATCCTCTGGACTCCGGTCAACCGCCAGCCGGACTTCGTCTATTTCAGCCATCAGCCGCACCTGCGCGCTGGTGAGAGCTGCGAAACGTGTCATGGGGACGTGGGCAGCATGGCTCTCACCCAGCCGGCGGTGAAGATGGACATGGGCTGGTGTCTGGATTGCCATCTGAAGCAGCCCCAGCACCAGGTCGCCCGTCTAGCGGATTGCCTGACATGTCACAAGTAGGGTCGGAGAGGGAATGACGCAAAAGCTCTCTCGCCGAGACTTTCTCAAGCTCACCGCCGCGGCTACTGCCGCCACCGGCTTGGCTCCCGCGGTGCGTCACATCCCTCTGGAGCCGTTCGTGCGTCCGCCGGAAGAGGTCCTGCCCGGCAGAGCCACTTGGTACGCCTCCACCTGTCGCCAGTGTGCAGCGGGCTGTGGGATCTTGGTGCGGGTGATCAATGGCCGCGCGAAGAAGATCGAGGGCAATCCCCTGCATCCGGTCAACCAGGGGAAGCTGTGCGCCCGCGGCCATGCCGGGCTGCAGGCTCTCTACAATCCTGACCGGCTAGGGAACGCCGTGCGCCAAAGCGGCGGCCGAGGCTCTCGGCAGTTTGAACCTCTCTACTGGCCTGAGGCTTTGGAGCTCCTGTCCGACAAGATAGCGACGCTGGACAGCCCCGATCGGTTGGCCTTCCTCGGTGGGTTGATGCCCGATCACCTGTATCTCCTGACGTCTCGCTTCCTCGAGGCGATCGGGGCACCGCGTCCGGTGATGTTCGACCTGCACTCGGCCCTGGAGGGGCGCGGGCTTGCCCACGAGGTCTCTCAGAGGTTCTTCGGGGAGCCGGAACTACCCGTGTTCGACCTGGCCAGAGCCGATGCCGTCTTCTCATTCGGAGCCAACTTCCTGGAGACTTGGATGTCCCCAGTGTCGCAGAGCCACGCCTACGGGAGGATGAGGCAAGGGCAGTTCGGCGGGAGGGCCTTCTTCGTTCAGTTTGAGCCGCGTCTCTCGACGACTGCCGCTTCGGCCGATGAATGGATCCCTGTCAAGCCGGGCGCCGAGGGCTACGTAGCCCTGGCGATCGGCCGGATCATCGTGGAGGAGAGACTCGGGCACGTTGGCAGCCATCGCCCTCACGCGGTGCTCTACCAGAACGTAGATGTGAGCGAGATGGCCGCCGCCAGCGAGGTCTCGGTGGAGACGCTGCGCCGCCTTGCTCGCGTCTTCGCCGACGCCGACCACGCCGTGGCCATACCAGGAGGCTATCTCTCCGGTCATCAAAACGGGTTGGCCAGCATGCTGGCGGTACTGGCCCTCAATCGATTGGTGGCCCAGTTCGGACGTGTCGGTGGAGTCTTCCTTTCGCAGCAGGGCCCCTCCGCCACTTTTCGCCTAATCGGCCGGCCGGGATCGTTCGGGGACGTGCTCGCCCTGATTGACCGGATGAAGAATGGCGAGGTTGAGCTTCTGTTGATCCACGGTGCCAACCCAGTCTTTGAGCTGCCCGCGTCCGCGGGATTCAAGGAGGCCTTGGCGAATGTTCCGTTCGTCATCTCCTTCAGCCCGTTCGTTGACGAGACTGCCGTCTGGTCGGATCTTGTTCTGCCCGATCGAACGTATCTGGAGTCATGGGGATACGAGGTGCCCTCGCCGGGTGCTGACCGGCCTGTAGTGAGCAGCCAGCAGCCTGTGGTGCGGCCTCTCTATGACACGCGCGCCACGGCCGATGTTGTGCTTGGACTGGCCGCAGCCCTCGGGGGCGCCGCTGCCGAGGCCCTGCCGTGGTCGGATGAGGTTGCGTTCCTTCAGGAAGCCGCGGCCGAGCTTTACGGGTCCAGCCTGGGAGCCTACGACGCCCGAACTGTGGCCGGACTATGGGCGCGGTGGCGCCAGTACGGCGGGTGGTGGTCGGAGAAGGAAATTCGGCGGGAACCAGAACTGACCGAGATAGTGCAGCAGCCTCTGCCGGTGGTTGGCCCGGAGTTTGTCGGTGAGCCCGATACCTATCCCTTCCATTTGTACCCATACTCCTCGGGCACGCTGAGCGATGGCCGGGGTGCCAACCTACCCTGGCTGCAGGAGACGCCAGACCCCATGACGACCGCGAGCTGGGGGACGTGGGTCGAATTGAATCCGGAAACCGCTGAGTCGCTGGGTGTTGAAGACGGGGACGTGGTGCGGGTGGCGTCGCGGCATGGGGAGCTGGAAGCGCCGGTGGTTGTCTTCCCCGGCATCCGGCCCGACGTCGTGGCCATCCCCGTGGGCCAGGGACACACGGACTACGGCCGCTTTGCTGAGACCAGGGGATCCAATCCCCTGAGGCTGGTGGCCCCGGCCACGGATCCGGACAGCGGAGCGCTGGCATGGGGCGCCACCCGGGTGAGTATAGAACCGACCGGGCGGTCGCAGGTGTTGGCGCGACTGGAGAGTCTAGAGGGCGCGGGGCGTGACACACTCCGCTGAGGAGGGCCCCCGGTGGGCCATGGTGGTGGATCTGGACCGCTGTACAGGCTGCCATGCGTGCGTGGTCGCATGCCACGCCGAGAACAATGTACCGGTTGTCGGCGAGGAGGAAGCCTCTCGAGGCCGCTGGATGCACTGGATCCGGATCGAGCGCTACTGGGAAGGCGAGTACCCGCATGTTAGGGCGCGCTTCATGCCGATCATGTGCCAGCAATGCACGTCCGCTCCGTGCGAACCCGTCTGTCCGGTGTTTGCCACCTACCACAGTCCTGAGGGCCTGAACGCGCAGATCTACAACCGCTGCATCGGTACGCGGTACTGTGCAAACAACTGCCCGTACGAAGTGCGCACCTTCGACTGGTTCCGGCCCGAGTTCCCCGAGCCCCTTGCGGAGCAGCTCAACCCGGATGTGACGGTTCGCTCACGAGGTGTGATGGAGAAATGCACCTTCTGCATCCAGAGGATCCGTCGCGTCGAGATCGACGCTCGCGCAGAGGGACGCGATCCGGCCGAAGGTGAGATCCAGCCGGCTTGCGTCCAAACCTGCCCCCCCGGCGCCCTCATATTCGGCGACCTCAACGATCCAGACAGCCTCGTGAGCGAACTGGCGCGGAGCCCACGAGCCTTCTGGCTGTTGGAGGAACTGGGCACGGATCCGGCCGTCATCTACCTCAAGGGAGGCGAGACCA
Source organism: uncultured Anaerolineales bacterium (assembly GCA_964348195.1). Classification (GTDB taxonomy): domain Bacteria; phylum Chloroflexota; class Anaerolineae; order UBA7937; family JACPPX01; genus CAYGBX01. The sequence continues at coordinate 27,949 of CAYGBX010000013.1, read as the reverse complement.
ATGTCTGAGGCCCCGCCCGGCGCCGCCCCTCGGTCAAATCGGCCGGTCCGCGGATCCTCGTCGGAGTTTGAAGAGCGGCTACTCTTGGCGCCGCGCGAAGACGAGGAGATCAACCAGGCGGTGCTGCAACCGATGATTCAGACCGGATGCGGCTTCTGGGTGCTAGTGATCGTCCTGGGGGCGATTTTCGCCTGGGGCCTGTTCGCCTGGGGATACCTCATCTTCTGGGGCATGGGAACGGCCGGGATAAACCGACCCGTGTATTGGGGCATATTCATCGCCACTTTCGTCTTCTGGGTGGGTATCAGCCACGCCGGGGTGATGATCTCGGCAGTGCTGCGCCTGCTCAGGGCCGACTGGCGTCGGCCCATCACCCGTGGCGCTGAAGCCATGACCGTCTTCTCGCTGATGATGGCCTTTCTCTATCCCCTCATCCACTTGGGTCGAGTGTGGAAGTTCTACTGGATGATCCCCTACCCTAACAACCGCTTCATGTGGCCCAACTTCCAGTCTCCTCTGATGTGGGACATGGTCGCCATCTTCACCTACCTGATCGGGTCCTCGCTCTACCTCTATCTAGCACTGAGCCCCGACCTGGCCATGGCGCGCGACCACACGACCGGATGGCGCTATAGGCTCTACCGGGCGATGGCGCTTGGATGGCGGGGCACGGAAAGTGAGTGGCACAAGCTGAACCGAGCCATGCTCATCTTTTCAATCGCCATCATCCCAATCTTCCTGTCTGTCCACTCCATCGTCTCTTGGGACTTCGCAGTGACCATCCAGCCGCGCTGGCACAGCACGATCTTCGCACCATACTTCGTCATCGGCGCTGTCTACTCCGGCCTCGCGGCTCTGGCCAGCATCTTGGTGATCGTGCGCCGGGGCATGCGACTGCAGGAGTTCCTGCGCGCGGAGCACTTCAACTCTCTGGGCAGGCTGGTGATGATCGCGGGCATGGCTTGGTTCTACTTCTGGTTTGCTGGGTTCCTGGTAGAGTGGTATGGGAACGAGCCCGTCACCCGCGAGCTGATTCATGAGGAGATCAGCGGAAGCCTGGCACCGCTCTTCTATCTGCAGATGGCGGCCAACCTAATCCCGATCGGGATGCTGGTTTTCAGAAGGGTACGGACCACCCCGGCCTTGCTCTTGGTTGCGACGTTGCTGGTCAACGTGGGGATGTACACTGAGCGCTTGCTCATCGTGGCCGGGAGCCTGCAGCGTGCCTACCTGCCCTTCGACTGGGGAACCTACACCCCGACCTGGGTGGAGCTCAGCATCGTGGCGATGACATTCGCTGGATTCGCGCTTCTCTATACTCTGTTCTCGCGCGTAGTGCCCTACGTCCCAGTCTGGGAGATCAAGGAGGGGCGTCTGCGCTACACCCTGCGACGGATCGGGCGTCTGTTGGTGCCGACTGCAGCGGAGATCGAATAGCCAATGGATGACACGCGCTCTCTGCTCGCCCTCTTCCGGGATGGCATCAAGACTGCCGATGCGGTCGACGAGCTCCACGGGCTGGGTGTCCCTGCCGACAAGATGGTGGTCATTACCGATGTGCCCTATCCGGAAGGTGCGCTTGGGCGGCACCGGGAGTGGTTGACCCTCCCCTACATCGTGCTGGGTGGGGCGGCCAGTGGGCTGCTGTTCGGCCTGTTCCTATCGGTCATCACGCCGCACCTGTACCGCCTAGATATCGGGGGGCATCCTCCTGTCGGCTTTCCCCCGGCTGCGATCATCACCTACGTGTTCACGATGATGGCCACGATTGTCTCAACCTTCCTGGGCGTCCTGTGGGAGATGGAATTCCCCCGCTACGGGCCTGCTCCCTACCACAAGCTCGTCACACACGGCCACCTGGCCCTGCTGCTGGAGTTCCCGAGTTCTTTGGAGGCAGGGGTGCGCCAGATCCTGGAGGCCCATGATGCTCATCACGTGGGCGAGCCGGAGAGGGTGGCCCTGTGAGCCCCCGCCTGCAACGCGGCTTGCTCATCATTGGGCTGATCCTCGCTCCGTTCTTCGTGGGCATACTGTTCACCTTCGAGTTCATCAAGATCCCGATTCCCACAGACATGGCAGATCAGGTCTCAGTCGGCCATCAGGAAGGTCCTCGGCTGCTGCCGCCCGATGGCGCCGTTCCGGTGCAGGGCCTCTCCGTAATCCCCGAGGAGTTTCCGGACAACCCGGTACCGGGCGACGAGATTTCTCTGCAGCGGGGCGCCATCCTCTACTCCGTCCACTGTCAGCTCTGTCACGGCGAGCAGGGACATGGTGACGGGCCCTTGTCCGGCCACTTTGACCGTACTCCCGAGAACTTGACCAGCCCGGTAATCACAGCGGAGTTTGACGGCTCCGTCTATTTGGCCATAACTCGGGGCTTCGGCCAGATGCCTTCGCTTTCCGAAAACCTGACTCCGCGCGAGCGGTGGGACGTTATAAACTACGTCCGCACCCTCCCGGCCAGATAAGGAGGTACGCTGCATGACCACTCGTCCTCTGATACCCCTTCTGGTCCTGGCCCTTTTGCTGGCGGCCTGCGTAGGGCCGAGGACTCTGCCCACGGGACCCACAGCCATACCCACGCTTGCGCCAGCCACTCCCCCGCCCGGACCTCTGGGGGAGACACCCACACCGGCGTTTGCCATCCTAAGCTATCCGGCGCGGCTGCCCTCCGCCGCCCTGGGCCAACCGATCTACGATGCCGGATGTGCCCAGTGTCACGGCACGGACGGGGAGGGAGTTGTCGCGGGGGCGCGAAACTTCAACGACCTAGACTACATGCGCGGCGAGACGCCGGCTTCCTTCTATCAGGCTGTGACCGAAGGCCGAGGCCAGATGCCCTCCTTCCGGGAGTTGCTGACGTCGGACGAGCGCTGGGACGTGCTGTTCTACGTGTGGCGCTTCTCCACCGGAGACGAGGCGCTCACCCTAGGCCAGCAGGTCTTTGAGGCAAACTGTGTGGCTTGTCACGGGACCGACGGCACCGGTGCCGTGCTTGGCGCAGCGGACTTTACGGACCTTCGCCTGGTGGACGCCCGCGCCCCCCGAGACTTCTACCTGACCGTCACCCAGGGAAGAGGATCCATGCCTGCCTGGCAGGGGCGCCTCTCTCAGGATGAACGCTGGTCGGTCATCGACTACCTTCGCACCTTCTCCTACGATCCCGCTCTGGATGGCGTCGTCGCCGCGGCTCCCACGCCGACCCGGGCTGCCGACGAGACAGGATGCGACTCCGACTATCTTGCCGAGTCCAACCCCTTTGACTGGGACGATGAGACGGCGATTGCCGCTGGCGATGCAGTCTATGCAGACGCGTGCGCCGTCTGCCATGGCGGCGATGGGTCGGGCGCACTTCCCGGAACGCCCGATATGACTGGGGACGAGGCCCAGTCCGCACTGCGCAGCAACAGCGGCGAATACCTCTGCATCGTCTCCGAGGGTCGGGGAGCCATGCCAGGCTGGAAGGAGACGCTCCCTCTCGAGCAGATCTGGCAGGTGCTGACCTTCATAGGCAGCCTAGGGTCCTAGCGAAGCCGCCCTCCTGCGCCTCAACATCACATCCTGGCACTCCGGCGCTGAAAGCCTTTCAGGGAGGAACACGGCTTCCTTTGTCGAATCCACCCCTGCCGCTACCGCCAGCGAGGAGCGTTGCCAGTGGTGGGGGCCGCTTCTCTAGCCGGCCCGGCTCTGTGACATTCCCACCGGGGAGTCGGGGGCACGTCGGCCGTGGCAGGAGGGTCTGGCCTGGCTGCTAGGATTGGGCCAGAGGGGGTTGGTCCCCGGGTCGTTGCCGCGCGATCTGGAACAGCTGGTAGACGACGTAGCCGTACACTGTCCAGACGCCGCCGACCACGACGAGCAGGATGACGACCACGTCCAGAGGTGGTGTGGGACTGGTCAAGCCGGACACCACGGGGGGTAGCGCAGCGCTACCCGGTATCGTCACGTTGCCCTCAGCTACGGCGGGCCCCCACCGGTCGCCTCCGGCATAGGCAGCCGCGAGGGACAGGGATTGGCCCCGAACGGCAGTGAGCTGGAGGGTGGCTGTGCCTGCGGCGTCAGTGGTCGCCTCGGCGACGGGGATCTCACCTCCCATGGCAGTCTGCCGGTACAGGATGACGGGGGCATTGGCAATCGGATCGCCGCCTGCCGTACGGAGGTGAATCTCGGCAGTCACGACCGCGTCGGCTCCTAGGGTCAGTTCGAGGCTGACCGCGGCAGGATCGGTCTCGGAGGCGGCTCGGGTGGCTCCCTCGGCTTCTGCTTGCACTGACGCGGGTTCGGACAGCTCCCTGAGGAAGAAGATGAGGGATCCGATCTGGGCCTCGTCAAGCCTCTCTCCGAGTCCCGGCATACTGCCGACACCCTGGGCGATGACCTCGTAGAGCTCTGCGTCGGGGCGATCTTTGAGATCGGTGAGGGCTGGACCGTACCCGCCCTGGCCCTCGGCCCCGTGGCAGCCGGCACAGTAGTCGGCATACAGGGCCACCCCGTCCTCGGTGTTTGCGGTACCGGCGGCGGTCGGTGCCACGCTCAGACGGCCGAGGCCGCTGAGGAGGATGGTGACGGACAGGAGCACCTTCAGTAGTAGCCTCATCGCACCGCCTCTGGCTGCTGCATCGGGCGCCGGACCTTCTCCTCCATCTCGTGCTCCTCCCGGGTCTCCCAGATCGAAACGATGGGGAAGACCTTGGCGAAAAGTACGTAGAGCAGCACGAAGGCGGAGAAGGCGCCCGCCGTGATGGACCATTCCACCCAGGTGGGCGTGTAGAGCGCCCATTCGCTGGGGGTGTAGGGTGGAATGGGGACGAGGGGGTTCTCCAGCGACGGCACCACGATGATGTAGCGTTTCGTCCACATGGCGACGTTGACCAACACCGCCGCGGCGACGGTGGTGGCCACGGGGTGCGCCTTCAGTTCTGGTAGGGCGATCACGAACAGCAACGGAATCGCGGCCAGAAGCGCCCAGCCGATGCGTTCCCAGCCAAGGTTCGTCCCCCAAACCGTGGCTGCCACATCCCATTGGCCCACGGACAGCCCAAGGGCGGCAATCAGAACCACTCCCGCCAGGGCAGGCCGGAGCACCCGGCCCAAGGGGCGAGGCACCACCGCTCGCCGTTCCGGCAGCAAGGGCGGCACAGTCAGCATGACCGCGGGAAGGAGGAACCCCACGATCACGGTGGCCCAGAAGAGCAGCGCAAACCTGCCCGAGAACAACGAGGCGAGGACACTGGCTTCGGCGTGTTTGCCAATGTAGAACCCTGTGAGGTACTCGCTCAACGTGAAGTAGACATAGATCAGGTCCAAAGCCAGGAGGAGCAACCCCAGATTCCGGAAATGGTGGGGGGTGATGTAGGCCTCCAGGCGGAAGGCGCGGCGGAACAGGGCCATCGCGATGAGGATCGAAGCGATGCCCGAGAAGATGGCGCCTATCACGAAGTAGGGACCGAAGATCGTGCTGTGCCAGCCCGGCCTCACCGTCATGCCGAAGATCCAGGAGACGACGGTGTGCACCGAGACGGCGATGGGAATGATCAGGACGGCCATGATGGCAACCCCGCGCTCCAGTCGCTCCCGCTGCTCAGCCGAGCCTCGCCAGCCGAGGGACAGGACCCGGTACAGGAGTCCTCGCCAACCACTGAAGCGATCCCGCAGCAAGGCGAGATCCGGAATCATGGGGACATAGAGGTAGAGAAGGCTTCCCGTGAGGTAGGTGGTGATCGCGATGACATCCCAGAGAATGGGCGACTGAATCCGCCCGTGCTGCAGGATGTGCAGAATGCGATCCGGCCGGCCCATGTCGATGAGAATCATGGGAGCGCCCACCAACAGAGCAAATACGGTGATCGCTTCCGCCATGCGGGTGATGGGCCGGCGCCACTCGGCCCCGGTGACCCGCAGTATGGCCGAGATCAGCGTGCCCGCGTGGCTGATTCCGATGAAGAAGACGAAGTTCGTGATGTACATGCCCCACGCGATGTAGTCACGCATGCCGGTGACCACCAGCCCCTCGCGAAGCTGCCTGAAGTAGGCGTACCCGCCCCAGCCCAGGACGGCCACGAGGACCGCCAGCAGTGCATAGAATCCGAGACCGCTGTGCGTCAATGTTCGCAGGAGCCGATCCTCCCGCGCGTCCGGGGCGGTGTGCCCGTCCATAGGTTCTTCCCTACCGTTCGGCCCGCCGAGTATGGGGGCTACCCTTCATCGGGGCGGGGCGGCAGTGGATATCGATGCCCTCGCGGCGGCAGGTAGTAGACCCTGGGCTCGGTGCCCAGCTCTTCCAGGTAGCGGTAGCCCCCGTTCTCTCGCACCAGATCTGAGAAAGACACGGTCTCGCCCTGGGCGTTTGTGACTGCGTCCTCCAGTTCGTCGCCAACGTAGATGGCCCCCATGGTGCAGATGGCGGCGCAGGCCGGGAGCTGGCCCTGCCGCAGCAGGGATGGGCAGAACAGACACTTCTCGGCCACCCCCTTGCGATGCGGCACGTTCATTTCGATGTCATAGGGCCGGTCCATGTTGTCCAGGTTGTGCGGCGGCTCAGCCCAGTTGAAGAAGCGTGAGGAGTAGGGGCAAGCAGCCACGCAGTAGCGACACCCGATGCAGCGCTCCTGATCCAGCATCACCACCCCATCCTCGCGCTTATACGTCGCTCCCACTGGACAGATCTTGGTGCACGGCGAGTTGTCGCACTGGAAACAGGGCTTGGGGAACCAGTAGGGGCCGGCGACCTCGTTCTCCTGCATGCGCAACACCGTGATCCACTCCTGAGGGGGTGGGACCAGGTGCATGGCGTTGCAGGCCTCAGTACACAGCCCACAGCCGTCGCAGCGCGCCAGGTCAATCACCATGACCCAACGGCGAGGCTCGGAGCCGGGGGCAGGCGCGGGGGAAGGCGCCCCGGCCTCCATCGGCTGTCCGTCGGGACCAATGAGCTGACCGAATGTCTCTGCGTCGGCAGCGAAGGCGGGCCAGAGCCGGCCCGCCCTGGTGGCGGCACCGGTGACGGCTCGACCGAGGGTCCCTAGCACCTGGCTTCCCAGGGCGGTAGCTGCCGCCGCTGCGGCACCTGCCGCGGTACCTAGCTTCAGGAACCGGCGTCGAGACAGTCTCTTCTGTGAAGCCACTCTTCCGCTCCTAGTGATGGGACCAGTTGTCATCCGCTCCCGGGCGATGCGGCTGCCTGCGAACACAGGGTGACCGAGGCCGCACTCCAAGCACGAAGCGGCGGACCTTCGTCACAGTCTTCCCCTTCCCCCTCGGATCCAGAGAGCGCCGAGGACCACCAGACCGGCAACCGTGATGCCACCGACACCGCCTATCATCAGTTGGCGCTCTAGGCTGCCCATCCCCGGTGCCTTCTCTAGAGAATCCACGACCTCACCAGCGAGCGACCGGACCTGACCCGTCTTCGCGGCGAGCGCCTCCGATTCCAGGGCGTGTTGAAGTACCCTGGCCTCCATCTGCCATGTCCTGGCTGTGGCCAGCTTCACAGTCTGCTCCTCCACTGGCATCCCCGTCGCCCGGGCCCGCTCGATGGCCGCCTCGGTCTCCTCTATGAGCTTTGCAGCCGCGAGCAGTTCTTCGTAGATCCTTTGGACGGTCGGCTGATAGGGGTCTCCCGGGCCGTGGCAGGTGCCGCAGTTACCCGGCTCGTCTCCCACGAAGAGGGCTTCCGTGGCTGGCTGCACATCGTACCGCCCGTGGCAGGTGGTGCAGCGAGGTGCAGTGGAGGCGTCGGTGACGGCTCCAACACTATGCGCCCCGAGCAGGTAGGCATCCCGGACGCTGGGGTGGCATTGTTCTCCACAGACCTCCACCACCTCACTGTGCCCCGGCAGCGACGCGCCGTGATCGCTGTGGCAGGTGGCGCAGGTCGGCGCTCGGAGATCATGGTTTTCGAGAAGCGCCACGCCGTGGACGCTGGCTTTGAACAGTGTGTACTGGTCGGTGGGAATGCCATAGGGCCCCATCCGTTCCGGGTCGGCATGGCAGCGGGCGCAGGTCCCAGGCAGGTTGACGGGATAGACCGACGAGGCCGGATCGTTCACCTCCTTGATCTCGTGACCCCCGTGGCAGTCGTAGCAGGTGGCCACCTGCTCGTCCCCCTCACCGAGGCGTTGCCCATGCATGCTTTCCTCGCGGTACTGCTGCAGTTGGTCTGTGGGTAGCTCGTAGACCCTCATGTGGTCCGGATCCGAGTGGCACGAGCCGCACCGATCGGGGATCGCCGTTCGTGGAGGAGTGCCCAGGAATCCAGCCGCCAGGGCCATGGCGCTGGCGGCATCGTCCTTCGTGGGGTCACCACCATGGCAGTTGGAACATCCAATCTCTCGCACGGCGTGTACGCTTCTTTCCCACTCTCCAACGATCTGGCGCTGGATACCGCCCAGCCCCCGGTGACACTCAGGGCAGCTGCTTTCGGTGGGCGTGTCGGCATAGGCCGCCGGCGCCGGAGAGCGGTGCAGAACTATGCCCATGGACAGCAGCGCGGCCGATGCGAGTGCGATGTGCCTGGCTGGCGCGCCGGTCATCATGCGTTGCCGGGGCGTGCCCCCGCGGTGATGGCCATCGATCTTCCCCCGTCGTCTTGTCTACGGTCCCGTGATAGCCTCGATGAGGTCCTTCGTGGTGCCCACCGTCCTCTGCTGACGGTGGAAGATGCTCATCTGGTTGTTCTCGAAGCTGAGGCTGATTAGTCGTGTACCGGGGTTGGTCTGAGCGAGGCGGGTTAGATCGGCGATGAGATCCAGTGCCCCCTCGCCTTCTTCGACAAGAATCACATCGGGCTGCGTAGCCGCAATCCTCGCCAGTGCGGCCTGGCGTTCGGTCTGTGTGTCGACCAGGTGGACCCCCTCTCTCTGGAGGATCACTCCCACCGCCTCGCAAAAGAGCCGATGGGTTCCGACGACAAAGACACGCAACTCCTTCACTTCTACGCTGACACCTCTCATGTGCCACCCGCCGGTCCGGTGAGACTTGACTATCTCTATCTATCAGATACCCCTCGCGATATCTATCGTGCAGACTGTGATCTTGACGCAGAGAAGGCGCCATCTTCCGGTGGCGCCGTTTGTGATGTTTTGCGCAATCTGGGTGGTGCAGTCAGCTATTCATGTCAATCAATCCTCGCCGGATGGCGTACTTGATCAGCTCGGTGCGGTTCTGCAGGTTGAGTTTTCGCATTATGTTTGAGCGATGGGTCTGCACCGTGCTCGTGCTGATCACCAGCTTGTCTGCGATGGCTTGACTGGTGTACCCCTCAGCCAGGAGCTGGAGCACCTCGCGCTCCCTGGGGGTCAGGCCATCGTAGCTACCGGACTCCTCTCCGGTGCCCACGCGCCGTAGGTAGTCGCCCACCAGTTTCTTGGCCACCGAAGGGTACAGGAAGACATCACCTTGGTTGGCAGCACGCACGGCGGCTACGAGATCGGAGGCGCTGGCGCCCTTGAGCACGTAGCCCAGAGCCCCCGCGTGCAGGATCTGAAAGAAGTACTCGTCGCTGTCGTGCATCGTAAGGGCCAACACTTCCGCCTCCGGGCACTGCTGTTTGATATAACGCGTTGCCTCCAGCCCGCTCAGCTTGGGCATCCCAATGTCCATGATGACCACATCGGGCCTAAGCTGGACAGCCAATCTCACTGCTTGCTGACCGTCGGCGGCCTCGCCCACCACGTCGATGTCCGGTTGGGCCTCCAGCAACAGCCGTACCCCCTCTCGCACAATGGTGTGATCATCCGCCACGAGAACCCGTATCTTGCCCATTGTCACGCCTCGCCCGCCTCATCGACATCGTCTACGGGTACATCCACGAACAGCCTCGTCCCATCTCCCGGCTTCGAGTCTATCGTGAGACTGCCTCCTAGGAGGGCGGCCCGCTCCTGCATCCCCAGTATCCCCAGACCCTCCGTGGTGCCGGCTGAGGTCACGATGGTCGCGGGGTCGAATCCTCGGCCGTCGTCCTGGACTATCACAGATACCGCACCGTCCTTGAAGGCAAGGGTGATTTCAACCCGCTGAGCGTCCGCGTGCCTCGCCACGTTGCTGATCGATTCCTGGACGATCCGGAAGAGGGGGGCTTCGACCTCGGGGGGCAGCCGACGTCCGTCTCCCTCAACCTTTACCTCCACGGCCACCCCCTGCACCTCTAGGTGTCTTTCGGCGTACCAGCGGATGGCAGAGATCAGGCCCAGATCATCGAGGGCAATGGGACGCAGGTCGAGGATCAGGCGACGGGTCTGCTCCAGCGTACGGCTTGCCAGAGCACGGGTCCGGCGCAGGATCTCGGCTGTCGATTCGTCGGCGAGCCCCTCAGATTCCTCTGCAGCCTCCATGCTCATCACGAAGGCGGTCAGGGTTTGGGCGAACTCGTCGTGCAGTTCCCGCGCGACGCGCCTGCGCTCTTCTTCTTGCGCTGAGATCAGCTTGCTGAGCAGGTGACCTCTGAGGGCCTCTTTGCGCTGTAGCTCCTGGTAGAGGCGGACGTTCTCTTGGTCCTTCTCCTGCAAGCCGTCGGCCATGCGGTTGAACGAATCGGCAATCTGGCTGATCTCGTCGCCGCCGATGAGCATTGCCCGCTGCGTGAGGTCGCCTCGACCGAAGAGCCTGATCGTCTCCAAGAACCGCTGCAGCCGGGAGATCACGACGCGACTCATCATGACGTTGACTACCAGAATGGTGGTCGCGATAGCCGCCGCCGAAAGGAGCAGGCTCTCCCGCAGATCTTGCGCCAGGTGCCTGTCAATGTCGGCCATGGAGAAGTCGGTTATGAGGACCCCGTTGATGCGATCCTCTGCCGTATGGCACCCATAGCACGGAGGGCGGTTCTCGATGGGGTTCATGTTGCGAAACAGCCGCTCGCCTGAGGCGACGGTGAGCACGATGCTCTGCTTGCGATTCTGCGGTTCCATTCGGTGGCAGGCCTGGCAGGTGGGATCGCCCTGGTCCAGAGTGACCCCGACCATCTCCGATCTAGGAGCGATCCGGATCTCGCCCGCCTTGTTGAGCAGGAACAGGTTGATGATCCCCTCGTGGCCTTCGATTCCCTCCATGATCTGCTGGATCTCGGCGAAGTCCTGGGTCAGCATGGCATGCTGAAGGCTATGCTCGATTACCTCGCTCGCGTTGGCCGCGGCCAGCACCAGATTGTCCATGAGCACGTCCCGGTGGCGCGAGTACTGTAGGTAGGAGAAGAAGGCCATGATGATGAGCACCGGCGCAGCGACACCAACGGTGACCTTGAAGCGCAAACTATCGTAGAACCTTGGGCCTTTCACGGTGCGTTGTTCCCATTCTAGCAGGCGTGGGTCAAACCGCGGTCAAAGGCAGGTCAAAATCCGGTGATATCCTCAGCAAACCAGTGCGCCGGGCTTTCCTTATGGCACTGCCGACAAACTTGGACTGAAGTAGGACCGGATTTGGACCTGATTTTGACCTTGGACTGCTAGACTTGACCCTGAATTCATTCGCGCGGCGGTGCTGAGAAGGAGGACGTGTGTATGCATAGGAAGAGACTCTTGATCTATCTGGCCCTTCTGGGCGTCGTCCTTCTCCTGGTAGGCTGTGCTGGAGCAGCCGGCGAGCCTGGAGAGCAGGGTCCGCCGGGCCCGCAGGGCGAGCCCGGTCCCGCAGGGCCCGCTGGCACCATGGCCGACCTCACCTGTGAGGAGTGCCACAACGACACCACGCTGATCAGCGGGAAGCGCTTCGCGTGGGCCGAATCGCTGCATGGGAGCGGCGAAGTGTTCGCACGCTTTGGTACGCGGCTCCCCTGCGCAGCCTGCCACTCCGGGGCAACCTTCAGCGAGCGAATTGCCGCGGGGCTCGACCCGAACGACGTTGAGAGCGCGGTTCCAGATCCAACCCGCCAGGACTGCCGCGCCTGCCACCAGATCCACACCACGTTTACCCGCGCCGACTTTGCTCTGGAGACGACCGATCCGGTTGATCTATTCGCCGTTGAAGGCGCAACCTACGACGGCGGATTGGGCAACCTGTGCGTCAACTGCCACCAAGGGCGCCGCGACCTCTCACCCGCCGAGGATGGCGTGATTTCAGGTATCTCGGAGCACTGGGGTCCGCACCACGGCCCGCAGAGCACGATGCTGCTCGGCGAAGGAGGCTCGGTCGAGGGCAGCCCCAGCGCACACTACAACATGGTGGAAGATACCTGCGTCGGCTGTCACATGGGCGATGGTCGCAACCACTCCTTTGAGCCATCGGTTGATCGTTGCCAAGCCTGCCATGGGGATGTCGAGGATTTCGACATCAACGGCGTCCAGACCCAAGTCCGAGCCTTGACGGATGAGTTGGGCGACAAGCTGGTTGCTCTGGGTGTGCTCAGTGAAAACTCCCCGGACGGTCACCCGACTGTGACCGAAGCCCCCGAGAATATTGGGATCGCTCTTTGGAACTGGCTCTATGTTGCCCATGAAGACCAGAGTTGGGGTGTGCATAATGCCGACTACACCCTCGCCTTGCTGGAAGCAAGTTTGGCGGCGCTAGAGGAGTAGCCCAAGCTCAACTCCGCTCGGTCTGACAGACAGGGCTGCCGTGATGGCAGCCCTGTTTGATTCTGCGTGCCAGCCCCGGCGTGCAGGTCCTCGAGGGGTCGAGCGCTCTGTATTTCAAGAGGACGCCCGAAAAGGACCGGACTGGAACCGGATTCAGACCTGGTTTTGACTCTGGGATGATAGAGTGGATACACAGAAGCTGTGCAACGTTTCCAGGGACCGACGATGACCAGAAGAGGTATCTTCCTTGTCGTGGTCGGCGGCGTAGTTCTGTTCCTGCTGGCCACAGCAGGCACCGCTGCATACACCTCCCGGCCAGGTTTCTGCAGAAGCTGCCATGAGATGACGGAGCGGTATGACTCATGGCAGACCGGGGCCCACAAAGCGGTCAATTGCCTTGGATGCCACGCGGAGTCGGGTGGTGTTGGCTATGTTGCTGCCAAGTTGGAGGGGCTGTCCCGCGTAGCCAGGTATGTAATCGGGCGGCAGAACCCTGTTGTGGAAGAGCTCACCAACCTGCAGTGCCTGAAGTGTCACACAGAGCCGCCGATCGTGATCGCTGACCCGGTCAACATGCCTCATGCGGCCCACATCCAACTGGGGCTGAAGTGTACCACGTGTCACGAGAAACAGGCGCACGATCTGCTCGAGGCCAGATCGGCCGATATGGCCACCTGCTTTGGCTGCCACACCAAGCCGCAAGTCACGGATGTCACGTGTGAAACATGCCACGCCCAGATCCCACCCGGTGAGCTGCCACACCCGCCGGTGAGTCTCACCGGGAAGAGCATCTACGAGGGCATCTGCTCCCGATGTCATGGGGCCGAGGGTGAAGGAGGGCCCAATCCGGCTCAGCCCGGTGAAACCACCGCGGCCATCAACACTGCGGCCTACCTGAGCAGCCGCTCTGACGACGACATCATAGAGGCCATTGCCAAAGGCAATCCCGAGAAGGGCATGCCCGCCTATGATAGGCAATCGGGGGGCCCTCTGAGTCGGGAAGAGATCACCGAGATTGTCCGGTTTATCCGGTCCTGGCGTGGGGTGGGCGGGCCATCGCCGACCCCTGTACCGGCACCGACGGAGACGGCTGAGGCTGCTCCTACGGCCGCGGTCCCGGTCCCAAGCTTCGCCGGCGACATCCTCCCCATCTTCCAGAGGAAGTGCACCGCCTGCCATGGAACCGTCGCCGGGCTCAGCCTGGCCAGCTACGGGGACCTAATGGAGGGAGGCGCTAGTGGACCGGCCGTGGTGGGCGGGGACCCAGACGGCAGCCTAGTGCTTCAGAAGCAGCAGACGACCCACACCGACGACCCGCGACGGTTCAGCCCTGAAGAGCAGGATGTGATCCTTCGCTGGATCCTGGCGGGGGGGCCCGACAACTAGTCCAGCAGGCAGGGGCCCGACCCGCCCGAGAGGGCAGTCTGGGTTCATCCTCTCTCTGTCACTCCAGCTGTCGGTCCAGCTGCCGCTTTACGACATACAGAGCCGCCACCACCAGTCCGATCGCTGCAACGGCCACTACCATGGCCTGGCGTCGAACCACGCTGTCTCTAATGGCTCCCTCCGCGGTCTGTTGGACCTCCTCGCTGATCGAAATCGCCTGGTCGGTCTGTTCCTCCACAAGCGCCAGTTGGGTGGCGTGTTGCGCTGCCTCAGCCGTGATGAGATGGGTCCTCGCCTCCTGCAATCTGGCCCTCTGGGGGGCAGTGATCATCCCGATCCGAGCAGCGCGGCCGATCGCGTCCTCAGCTGACTCGAAGCTCGCCGCCGCCGACGTCAGCCTGTCGTACAGAGCCTGGACTACCTGACCAGCCTCGGACCCAGAATCGTGGCACTGTCCGCAATTCCGGACCTCCGTCCCCAGGAACATGTCTCTTGTGGGCTCCAACACATCGTAGCGGCCATGGCAGGTGACGCACTTTGGCGCGCCGGCGCTACCTCCCGCGTGCTGGCTCCGAAGGTAGTAGTCCTGAGTCGCCCCGTGGCAGCTCCCGCAAACGTTGGCGACTTCTGCGAACCCGGGCGGCGCCGCGCCGTGGGTCCCGTGACAGGTGGCGCAGCTTGGGGCGCGGAGGTCTTGCTCTTGGAGCAGAGCCACGCCGTGGACGCTGTGCATGTACAGCTCATATTGGTTGGTGGGGACACCGTAGGGACGCATCAGGTCCTGATCGGCGTGACAGCTCGCACACAGACCCGGCACGTTGCTCGGATACACGTCTGCTGAGGGATCATTCGTCTCCAGCGTGCCGTGGCCGTCGTGACAGTCGTAGCAGGTGGCGACGTTGGGGTCTCCCCCGGCCAACCTCAGACCGTGGATGCTCTCCAGGTACTTGGCGTACTGGTCGGTGGGCAGGTCGTACTGTCGCATGGCGTCGACGTTGGCATGGCACGAGGCACAGAGCGCCGGGATCTCGTCCTTGGCAGGAGTGCCGATGAAGCCGGCCTCTAGCGACATGGACTCGCCGATGTCGGCCGCACCTGGATCTCCCCCGTGACAGTCGGCACAGCCCACGCCGCGCTGGGCATGGATGCTGGTCTCCCAAGCGAGGGTGATGGCTTCGTGCATGCCGCCGAGACCCCGGTGGCATTCTAAGCAGAAATTCTCTCCCGGTGCTTGGGGGAACTGAATCGGTGTCGGGACCAGCGGCGGGGTCGAGGTGGGAACCGGGCTGGGTTGGGCCACCAGCGGCTGGTGGCACGCCTGGCACACCTCGTTGGGCCGTCCCGTGTGGCTGGAGGGGACCTGGGGGGCCCCAGCCACTCCCGTCTCGTGACAGGCCAGACATTCCTCTCGGCCCTCAAGAGAGTGTGGTATGGGCGGCTGTGCGAGGGCCACAAGAGGCGGCAGGGCCGCCGCCATCACCAGGGCCATGACGACCGCGATCCGGCGCGGAAACCGCCCTCCAAAGGCACGCTCAGCGCCGTCGTGGTCAGTCAACTGATCCATCCCCACGCGCTCAGGCCCAAGATGCCTGCCAGCGCCGCGATCCCCACTCCCAGCGCCAAGATGCGCCTACGCGGATGGTTTTCGGGGCTCCGATCCAGGAAGGGAACCGCCAATAGAAGCAGGACCCCCAGGACGGGTGCGGTGACCCCTATGATCCGGGGGACGATCTTCAGGCCTTGGTACAGGAACAAGAAATACCATTCCGGCTTCACGTCGCCTGGCGTTTGGAAGGGATCCGCCTGTTCCTCAAGGCCCGCTGGGAAGAGCGAGGCCAGCACGATCAGAACTCCAAGTCCGAAATACCAGGCGATGACCTCGTCCACAAGGTAGTTGGGGAAGAACGGCAGCAGCCTCTTGGGCCTCTTGGCCCCCGTGTCGTCGCCTGCCGGCTCCCGTCGGACCCACCAGGGCCTGGCCAGGCCCTGCTCGTGAACGAGGAGGAGGTGTATGAAGAGCAAGCCAAGCAGAGCGGCCGGAAGCACGAGGACGTGGGTGCCAAAGAAGCGGCTCAAGGTCAGATTGGCCACCTGCGATCCCCCTCGGAGAAACTCGAGCGCCCATTCGCCCACCAGGGGGAAGGCTCCAGCGATTTCGGTGGTTACCGTCGTTGCCCAGAAGGCTCGCTGGTCCCAAGGCAGGAGATAGCCGGTCAATCCGAAGGCCAAGCTGATCAGAAGCAGGAGCACGCCAACCACCCAGGTCAGCTCCCGTGGCGGCTTGTAGGATCCCTGGAGAAAGATTCTCAGAAGGTGCAGCACAGCGGTGATGATCATCAGGTGGGCGCCCCAGAAATGGACGCTCCGGATGAGCCAGCCGAAGCGCACCTCGTTCATGATGAACAACACACTGTCGTATGCCCCTTGGGGGCTGGGCTGGTAGTAGATGACCAGGAGGATGCCGGTGACGGTCTGTACGAAAAAGAAGAAGAAAGTGAGGCCTCCCAGATAGTAGGTCCTCACGCCCCGGGGGATCTCGACGTCCAGGAGGGCGTGGACCAGAGGGTCCAGATCAATGCGCTCGTCGAACCACTCTCTGATGCTGCGGGGCCAAGCCGTGACCCGCTGCATCACGCCTCCCCCACGTAGATGTTGTCCCCCTCCTGAGAGAGTCGCACCGGAGGCAGCGGTGCCGGAGGAGGGCCGGAAATGACCGCGCCGGTCACCGGGTTGAACCGTCCGTCGTGACAGGGGCAGAGGATGAACTGGCGCTGCTGATCCCAATGTACGATGCAGCCCAGGTGCGTGCAGACGGCCGAGTAGGCTCGCAGGCCCTGCGGGGGATGGACGACGATTACAGGCTCGTCCCCAACGGGCACCACCTTGGCCTGGCCGGGCGGCAGTTCGTCAACGGTCCCGACCAGGACTCGTCGGTCCCCTGTCCTAGCTCCCCTGGCCGGTGGCCAGAGATAGCCGATGATGGGGGTCAGGACTCCGGCCAAGGTGGCCAGGAAGGAGAAGCCCAGCGCGTACCGCAGGAAGGATCGACGGCTTACGAGGGGAGTCCCCGGTGTCTGTCCTCGGTCAAGCTGGGTCACGATCTTCCGCCGGCGATTGTCTCTCGGAGCCTGACTCGATCTAGGCTGGTGACCCTTTCATCTCGTGCTGAACCGGTGGTCCGCCTGTGGGTTTGGATCTCCTATGTTATGGGATCCGTGTCGGTGGGGGGTGCGTATCGGCTGTAGGTGCGGTCGATGAAGGCCCGGATCTGCACCAGGGATTGGCCCTGTCCGTAAAGCCTCATCACGTCACGCGTGATGTCGATGCAAATGCTTCAAAACAAGGAGTGTCGGTCAAAGACCACGGAGCCGTCGGGGTTCACCTGTTGGACATAGCAATCCAAGTTGCTCGCGTGGCCGACCTGCCCACATCCGCAGTAGCAGGGGATCTGGCGCAGTATCTCCCGATTGGCCAGGGCGAACCGGTAGGCCTCCTGAATCCGTGGGGCTACTCCCGCGAGCTCCGGGGGCAGGCTGCTGATGGGAGCCAGTTCGATCTCGCGGGCTCTTGATGCACCGGCGCCGGGGGCGCAGCCACTCGCAAGCAGCGCCATGGCTACAAGCGCGAGAATCATGGCCAGACCGGTGGTAAATCGCGATGGGGTGGTCAGCCTAACTGCGCACCTCCTGCTGCGTGTTCGCTCGTGCCCGGGGCACGACTCGGGCTATGATGCCAGCGAGGCCGGGCCGTGTCCAGGTCCAAACCTCTCTGGTACTATAGCAATCGAAGGTGAGAATCTGGTCCTAGGAAGGTCTTGATTTGGTCCTATTGCGAGGAGCATCGGGGATCCTCACGCTCGCCGTCGCGGCCGCCTTCGGCATGTGGCTCGCCGGAGTGGGCACCACCATCGCCCAGTCAGGAACACCGATCAGCGTCCTCGAGATCTCCCTCTGGCCGGAGTACGATGACCCTCGGGTTCTGGTCATCTTGGCCGGCAGTTTGGAGGAGGAAGCGGGAATCCTGGTGCTGCCTCTGCCGGCGGGAGCGGACTTGAACGCGGTCGCCTACCTCGGAGAGGATGGTCCTCTGACCAATGCCGAGTGGGAGGTTGACCGCTCGGACGGTGGGATGGCATTGACCGTCCAGTTGCCCGCGGCTGGCTTCCAGGTGGAGTACTATCTTGATGCCGTTCAGCCCGGCGACGAGACATTCATCTCCGTGGTGATACCTGCGCCCGGTGCCTCAGTGGCCGAGGCGCGGCTCGAGGTCCAGCAGCCCGCGCAGGCCACGTCCCTGTCGGGGGATCCTGCACTTGGGGAGCCGCGATTGGGATTCGGGGGTCTCACCTACCTCAGCAGGCGTCTCGGCAGCGTGGAGAGCGGCGACATGATTCGTCAGGAGGTCCGCTACATCCGGTTGGCCCCCGGCCTCTCCGCGCCTCCCCGCGCCGCTGTTGCCGCCCCCGCTCCAACGCCGAGCAGCGGAGGGGGACCGGACCTGCGTCTGGTTGCGATCGGAGCGATCGCCGCCGGGGGGCTGGCGCTGGTCTCGGCTCTGTGGCTTCGCACCGGCCGCCGTCTCCCCCCCGTTTTGGAGAGGAGGCGATCTCCGCGAGAAGCCTCGGCCCGCTACTGTCACAACTGCGGACACCACTTCGAGCCCTCGGACCGGTACTGCGCCAACTGCGGGGCACCACGGCGCTCCTGACTCGAGACCTCCCTTCCAGATCGGGCTGGCCGGCTCTCCCTGGAATCTCTGGTATCCGATTGGATCCGCGGGGCCCGGCCCGTTTGGGAGGATAGACGCTCTGCCAAGCCACTCCGCTGCGCAGCGACTCGCCATTGGAACGAAAACCAGACCGGATTTGGACCGGATTAGGACTTGCGCCTGATACACTCCAGTAGGGGGAGCCCCACCCGGCGGTGAGGTCGGCTTCCCGGCGGCGGGAGACGTTCGCAGCGAAGCCGTGCTGGTGACCTCTCGGACTCGACACGGATGTGGTGTCACAGCGGGCGGCCCAACTGGCTGTTCTAGGTTGTGAGGAAGAGCGGCACACAGAAGGTGGCATGACGGAGATCCTACTGGACCTGGAGCCCTGGTGGCGCTTCGGCGCGGCCCTACTGATCGGCGCCCTGATAGGCCTCGAGCGGGAGTTCGTGCAGCAGCGGTCGGGGGATCCTGAGTTCGCCGGGATCCGCACGTTTTCTCTGATCGCACTGCTCGGTGCCCTCGCCGCCTACCTGGCCGAGCAGCACGGAATCATTCTGTTCGCGGCCCCGTACTTGGGTCTGGTCCTTCTGGTAGGTGCCAGCCACTTCGGAGCCGTCTCCCGGGGTGAGGAGGAGGGGATAACGACCGAAGTGGTGGGACTGTTGGTGCCGTTGTTGGGGGCCATGGTGGTCTGGGGCTTTCCCGAGCTGGCCGGGGCCCTGGGCGTGGTTACGGCGCTGGTCCTGGCCTTGAAGCGACCTCTGCACGCGATGGCCCGAACTATGGCTGCGACCGACCTCCGAGCCACCCTGGAGTTCGCCTTGATCGCCGCTGTGGTGTTGCCACTCCTTCCCAACCGAGCATTCGGACCCTTCCAGGTCCTCAATCCCTTCGAGATCTGGCTACTGGTCGTCTTCGTGTCGGGAATCAGCTTCGTCGGGTACGTCCTGATGAAGGTGCTGGGAGCCGAGAGGGGAATCGGAATCGGCGGGCTCTTGGGCGGGCTGGTCAGCAGCACGGCAGTCACTCTGAGCTTCACCGCCAGGAGCCGACAAGCCTCAGCCTTCTCCAGCTTCTACGGCGTGGGCATCCTGCTGGCTTCCTGTGTCATGTTTCCACGCGTTCTGGTCGAGGTATTGGTGGTCAACGCATCGCTCCTCCCTGCCATAGTCCTGCCCGTCGCGCTGATGTTGACGACGGGAATCGGGGCGGTCGTTTGGATGTGGCGCCGGGCAGGCGCGGGAAGGGAGAACGCGGAGCGTGGTGTAGAGGTGGCCAACCCTCTGAGGCTCACCGTCCCGGTGGGATTCGCGCTGATGTTTGCGGCCGTGCTGCTAGCGGTGAAGGCCGCCAACGTCTTCTTCGGCAGCGCGGGGGTGTATCTGACCGCGTTTCTGACCGGACTGACGGACGTGGACGCCATCACCCTCAGCTCGGCGAGCTTGGCCGCGTCCGGGGAGATCGAATCGGGCGTAGCGGCAGCAGCCATCGTTCTGGCTCTCCTTGTCAATACTGCCGTGAAAGGGACGATCGCTGCCGCCATGGGTTCGGCCCAGCTGCGAAGAGCCGCGGTCGCCGCATTCGCGCCGATGTTGGCGGTAGGGATGGTCGCAGGCGCAGCAATGCTCTTGCGCTGACGACAGATGCGGTAGGCTCACAGGCTCGAGGGTAGGAGGGCACCATGTGGTGGTGGGGGCTCGAATTCGGCTGGGTGTGGATGATCTTCGGTGGGTTGATGATGCTGGTGTTCTGGGGTGGGCTGATCGCACTGATCGTGCTCGCTGTGCGGTCGCTCTCAGGTCCCAGACAACGACCGGCTGGACCATGCGAGTCCCCGCTTGAGATCCTCCAGCGCAGGTACGCCGCGGGTGAGATCTCCAAGGCCGAGTACGAGGAGATGCGGGGCACTCTTCAGGAGTAGTTTCCTCCCCGTGGGGTGCCGGAGCGCGATCTGCCTGGCGCAACAGTCTGAACTTCCGCCACCGCGGGTAATTCGGCGCTAGCGCCGGGAGCCCTCGCCTGCCTCTGACTCTGGGCCACCGCGGCACCGGGCATGATGGGTGGCGTCAGGTCCCAGGGGCGACTGGGAAGGCCATTCAGGATGTGAGGATTCGATGAACGTTGGAGATGGGATGCGCAGCCTCCACAGGTTCCTTAGGGTGATCGCCGGGATCGCAAGTATCGTCAGCGTCCTGGAGAGATCCTTTTCCCTCATGCTGCGGACCGCTTCACAATTCGCGACATCGTGGCGATGCTCTTCTTCCCAGTCGGAGTGGTTGCGGGAATGGTTCTCGCCTGGCGAATCGAGCTGGCCGGTGGACTGCTGACTATCGCAAGTCTGGTGGCCTTCTATCTGACCCTGTTTGTGTTGGACATGCGTTTTCCGGGGGGACCGGGTTTCTTCCTCGCAGCATCACCAGGACTCCTCTTCCTGGCGTCATGGGCAGTGGGCCGGGTCGCAGAGGAGGAACAGAGCACCGGCGCAACTGAGGCCGACGAATCGCCTCGCGGAGGGGATCCGTCGCTTCTGTGAGAATGTGAACGCATCCAGAAGTCGTCGAGACTGGGATCCGAGCGTGAGGGCCGGCGTCGCCAGGCGGGGAGCGCAGGTGTTCGTGAGCATTGCCCTGCTGGCGGCGACTCTCTTTGTCTCCTCAGCCCGAATCGACGGGGTATGGGCCTGGGCCCTCATCGGACTGTATCTGACGGTGATCCTGATCAACGCCGCCGTGTTGCTGCGCTACCGTCCTGAGTCCGTCGCCGCCCGCGCCAGTCTTGGTCGAATCCCAGCCTGGGACAGGGTGATCGGTGGTCTCTTCGCGCTGACATATACTTCCTCTTGATCCCTAGCGCGGCAGGCCTGAACATGCGGTTCCAGTGGACCGGCGAGCTGAATCCAGAGCTCCACCTCTTTGGGGGCGCGCTGTTCCTAGGGGGTCTGTCTGTGTTCAGCTGGGCTCTGGCCGCCAATCCCTACTTTGAGAGCGGCTCGCGTATCCAGGAAGATCGAGGCCAGATCGTTTGGAGCTCCGGCCCTTATCGCTTCGTCCGGCACCCGGGGTACCTGGGGGCAATCGGCCAGTCCGTGGGCGTCCCTCTGCTCCTGGGTTCGCTCTGGGCTTTGATCCCCGGATTCGTCGCGTCCCTCTTGATCGTTCTTCGCACCCGTTTTGAGGACCGGATGCTGCATCGGGAGCTGGACGGGTACCCCGAGTACGCTCAGGAGGTCCGGTTTCGACTGCTTCCCGGTCTGTGGTGACCGCCGACTGCCCCGTCGCCTCTGGCCTGGGGCCGCAGTCTGTCTCCGACTGATGCCGCAGCGGTTTGGACCGGTTTCGCACCTCCCTAGGACCGGCTTTGGACCTAGATCAGCTATCCTGATAGCAGGGATATCGGCGAGCCGTGAGACCAAGGGTGCCTGGGCTCAGAGAGCCCGGGATGGGACAGCAGCCTGGTCGGGCCACGGAGGCAGACCTTGAAGGGTTGGACAGTGCGGGACTGGATGTCGCCAGACCCGATGACGGTGGATCCGACGACCACCCTTCCCACGGCCTACCAACTCATGAAACTAAACGGGATCCGCCGACTCCCCGTGGTGGACAGCGAAGGCCGGCTTTTGGGAATCGTTACCCTCGGCGACATCCGCGAGGCCAAGCCCAAGGAGGGAGCCAGCCTGTCCATGTGGGACCTCCACATCTTGGCGGCCGAGATGGAGGTCGGAGGGTTCATGACCGTCCATCCCTTCACGGTCAATCCCGATACCCCCGTGCGAGAGGCGGCTGCCATCATGCTCGAGCACAAGATAGGAGGCCTGCCGGTAGTGGACAGCGGGCGGCTGGTGGGGATCATCACCGAGTCCGACATCTTCCGGCTTCTGGCGGAGGCCTTGCCCGAGTCGGAGGCGCCCGAGCCATCGGAGCCGCGCGACTAGCCGGCCGGATCAAGAGGAGGGAGGACGATGTACAAGAGGGTTCTGATTCCCCTTGACGGCTCGCCCTTCGCAGAGCGGGTCCAGGCACAGCTGCGTCCGCTGATCGTGCCTGGGGAGACGGAATTGATCCTCCTGCACGTGGTGGAGCCCTTGAGCTACTCCGTCTCGCCGGAGGCATTCGCCTCCCTGGGAGGCATGGACGAAGCGCTCAGGTGGGAAGAGGCCGAGAGCTACCTGGATGAGGTGCGTGGAGAGTGGCGCGAGCTGGGGGTCCGGACTCACCTCGAAGTCTCGGGGGGAGAGGTGGCCACGGCGATCGTCCGCTCAGCAGACATGCACGGGGCGGATCTGATCGGAATGACCACCCACGGCCGGTCAGGACTGGGGAGATGGGCCTTCGGGAGCGTCGCCGATCGCGTCATACGCAGCGCGTCGCAGCCCATCTTCTTGGTACGGGAGACGACCGAAGTCCCCGCAGAGTGGACGGTCCAGAGGATCCTCGTGCCCCTGGACGGTTCTGAACTCGCCGCGCAGGCGCTGGTGCCGGCCCAGGCCATCGCGGAACAGACGGGAGCAGAGATCCTCCTGGTTCGGGCCATCGCACCGCTCAGCGACGCCGAGGCAGCGGCCCTCTACACCGGTTGGGGATCGGCCGACGAGGTCTATGCCCGCCGTCACACAGCCGCCAAGCGGTACGTCGAAGGCGTGCAGCGCGATCTGAAGGCGGCAGGGCTGAAGGTTGCCACGTTCGTGGACGAGGGCCACCCGGGCGAAGTGATAGCCGACACCGAGGCTTCCCACAAGGCCGACATGGTCGTGATGAGCACCCACGGCCGTTCCGGAGTCGTCCGCTGGGTCTATGGGAGTGTGGCGGACAAGGTGTTGCAGCGTACCCGCTCCCCTCTGCTGCTCGTACGCTCCGTTCCCGGCGAGTCCCAGCAGCCGGAGGACTAGTTCGGACCGAACAGGCGGGGAGGGCGCCGCGGCGATGGGCAGCGGCGCTCTCGCTGTGGTGAATGCCGACCTGTTCAGGTCCGGAGTGCTCTGTGACCCGAATGCAACTTGCATGTTGTAGAGTTTTCGTGACACTTATCACAAATGGCCGGAGGAGAGAGGTTGATCGTCCGGGGCGTCAAGGCCCCGGTGGGTGATCTTCGGGACTGGGACGTCATCAGGTCGTGGGCAGAGTCCACTTCCGAGACGCTGAAGACCGAGGCCTCGCAGCCGAGCGGGGAGGCCTCTTGACGAATTGGTGGGGGGAACATGAGCCTTACACGACGTCTTGACGAGGCCCGGGAGGCTTTCGCCCGGCGGGATACCGACGCTGCCGCCCGGGCGCACCAACCGGATCGCATTGCGGCGCCCCCTGAGGACCACGCCGGTGTGGGGAGTCAGTACATCGGAGAGATAGTGTACGGTGGACTGGACGGAATCATCACGACCTTCGCCGTCGTCAGCGGCGTCGCCGGGGCCCAGCTCGGTGCTTCGGTCGTGCTCATTCTAGGGCTGGCTAACCTCCTTGCCGACGGGTTTGCCATGGCAACGGGCGCCTACCTCTCTGCCAGAAGCGAAGGGGAGTACTACGATCGAGAGTGGGAGCGAGAGGCCTGGGAGGTGGAGCACTTCCCCGAGGCAGAGCGGGCCGAGCTGTACGAGATATACCGCGCACAGGGCTACCCGGAGGACGACGCCCTGCGGTTGGTGGATATCAAAGCCAAGGATTCTCAGCGCTGGATCCGATCCATGATGGTCGAGGAGCTGGGGATGCTGGAGGAGAATCGGAATCCCCTCTTCATTGGGCTCGCGACGCTGATCGCCTTCGTGGCACTGGGCTCGGTGCCGCTTGCTGCCTTCTTTGTGGGACTGTTTCGGCCGATTCCGGTCGAAGCGGCCTTCCCAGCATCAGTCATCCTGACCGGGGTCGGCCTCTTCGGACTGGGAGCCGCCAAGGTCGTCGCGACTCGACTCAGCCCCGTACGGAGCGGGGTGGAGATGCTGGTCGTAGGAGGATTGGCGGCGGCCGTCGCCTACGGCATCGGGGCCCTTATGAAGGGAATCGCTGGCTAGTCGATCTTGCCGCCTCTGCAGCGTGCCGTGTGGCCTCCCCGCGCAGCGCAGCGGCTCGCCTTTATGGCCGCCGCTGCGAGAAGGGCAAACCGGCGACGAATGGGGGCAGGCCTCGCTGTCGCACACGCTCGGCCTGTCCTTGAACGCCCGTTCCCTCGGAACGTGCGGGCCTGACAGCGTGTACTCCAGCCGTAGTTCGAACCGAAATCTGACCCGGCTAAGACCTGATTAGGACCTAGTCCTGATAGACTAGAGATGGGGCCACCTGCCCTAAGATATCCGCGCGTCCTCTTCTGCGGCGGGCGCGTGAGGGGAGGGGTGCCTTCGCGTTCGGCGACGGGAAGCAATGAAGCGGCGCATGACGACCATCGACGGCAATGAAGCCGCAGCCTACGTGGCGCACAAGACCAATGAGGTCATCGCCATCTACCCCATCACCCCCGCGTCCCCCATGGGGGAATTGGCCGACGAGTGGAGCGCCCAGGGGAGGGCCAACATCTGGGGCACCGTTCCGCTGGTTGTACAGATGCAGTCCGAGGGAGGCGCCGCGGGGACTGTACACGGCGCTCTGCAGGCAGGGTCCCTCAGCACCACGTTCACCGCCAGCCAGGGTCTTCTGTTGATGATCCCCAATATGTACAAGATCGCCGGGGAGTTGACGAGCACGGTGTTTCACATCGCGGCACGCGCCGTGGCGGCGCAGGCACTCTCCATCTTCGGGGACCACAGTGACGTGATGGCGGCCCGGGGAACCGGCTGGGGAATGCTGTTGTCAAACTCTGTTCAGGAAGTCATGGACCTGGCCCTGATCGCGCAGGCAAGCACCCTCGAGGCCCGCGTTCCGTTCCTCCACGTTTTCGACGGTTTCCGCACCTCTCACGAGATCAGCAAGATCGAGGTTCTGACAGAGGACGACCTGCGAGCGATGATCGACGACGATCTGGTACGGGCTCACCGCGAGCGGGCGCTCTCTCCCGATCGGCCGTTCGTCCGCGGGACGGCCCAGAACCCGGACGTCTTCTTCCAATCGCGAGAGCGCGTCAATCCCTTCTACCTGGCGACGCCCGGGATCGTCCAGAAGGTGATGGACCGGTTTGCCTCCCTCCTCGGACGGCGGTACCGCCTCTTCGACTATGTCGGCGGCCCTGACGCAGAGCGGGTTCTGGTGATGATGGGCTCGGCGGCAGAGACGGCCGAGGAGACGGTCGCCCATCTGGTCTCCCGTGACGAGAAGGTGGGGCTTGTCAAGGTCCGCCTGTTCCGTCCCTTCTCTGCATCGGATTTCTTGGCTGCCGTCCCGCCCACCGCTCGGGTTCTTGCGGCCCTGGACCGCACCAAGGAGCCGGGCAGCGCCGGGGAGCCCCTGTACCAAGACGTGGTGACGGCCGTGAGCGAGGGAATGGCGGCCGTCCCCGGACCCCTGGAGAAGGCGCCGCTTGTGTTGGGTGGCCGCTACGGACTCTCTTCCAAAGAGTTCACACCACCCATGGTGAAGGGGATTCTCGACGAAATGCTCGAGCGGAAGCCCAAGAACCACTTCACCGTCGGGATCCGGGACGACCTGACCCACACCAGTCTCGAATATGACGCAGAATTCGACATTGAGCCCGGAGACGAGGTTCGAGCCGTGTTCTGGGGACTCGGTGCGGATGGCACTGTGAGCGCCAACAAGAATTCCATCAAGATCATCGGAGAGGAAACCGCGCAGCACGCTCAGGGGTACTTCGTCTTTGACTCCCGGAAGGCGGGAGCTCGGACCATCTCCCACCTGCGGTTCGGGCCGCGTCCCATCAGGAGACCCTACCTCATCCGACGGGCCAACTTCGTTGCGGTGCACCAGTTCGGCTTTCTTGAGCGATACGATGTTCTCGGCGTGGCCCAGGATGGGGCCACCTTCCTTCTGAACGCCCCCGGCCCCGCGGAGAAGCTGTGGCGTCGTCTTCCCCGGCCTACTCAAGAGGAGATCATCCGCAGGAGGCTCGAGCTCCACGCGATCGACGCCTATCGGATTGCTAGGGAGTTCGGCCTGGGGGTCCGCATCAACACCATCATGCAGGCCTGCTTCTTTGCGCTGAGCGGGGTGCTGCCCACAGAGCGCGCCATCGCCCAGATCAAAACGTCCATCAAGAAAACCTACAGCAAACAAGGCGAGAAAGTCGTGCGGCAGAACTTCGCTGCCGTGGACGCCGCGCTCGACCACCTGCATAGGGTGACCGTGCCGGAGCGCGCCACCAGCCCTATCGGGCGCTCCTCCGTTGTCCCTGAGGAGGCGCCAGAGTTCGTGCGTGCTGTGACCGTTCCCATGATCGTGGGAGAGGGCGACGACTTGCCGGTGGGCGCTCTCCCTGCAGATGGGACCTATCCCAGTGGCACGACCCGGTGGGAGAAGCGAAACATCGCTCTGGAAGTTCCGGTCTGGGAGCCAGATCTGTGCATCCAGTGCGGGAAGTGCGTGCTGGTGTGTCCCCATGCCGTCATCCGGGCCAAGCTGGTGGAGGAGACTCAGCTCACGGGCGCCCCGCCGTCCCTCGTGTACAGCGAGGCGCGGTGGCGGGGCCTTGCGGAGATGAAGTACGTCCTCCAGGTCTCGGTCGAGGATTGCACAGGGTGCAACCTGTGTGTGGAGGTCTGTCCTGTGGAGGACAAGGCACAGGCCGGGCGAAAAGCCCTCAACCTCGCTCGCCAGGCGCCCCTGCGGGACCGGGGCAGGGCCGAGTGGGACTTCTTTCTGGGACTGCCCGAGGTTCCTCGCCACGACGGTCTCCGCTTCAACAGCGTGAAGAACGTCCAGCTGCTCCAACCCCTGTTCGAGTTCTCCGGGGCATGCGCCGGGTGCGGCGAGGCGCCCTACCTGAAGCTGCTGACCCAGCTCTACGGGGACCGGCTGCTGGTGGCCAACGCCACGGGCTGCTCCAGCATCTTCGGTGGCAACCTGCCCACGACCCCTTGGACCTTCAATCGGGAGGGACGCGGGCCGGCCTGGAGCAATTCCCTGTTTGAGGACAATGCTGAGTTCGGCCTCGGCATGCGGCTAGCGCTGGACAAACAGTCCCAGCTCGCCCGTGAGCTGGTCGGCCGGCTGCGCTCTGTGATCGGGGGCGACCTGACCGACACTATCCTGAGCGCCGATCAGCGGGACGAGGCGGGTATCCAGGATCAGCGCGCCCGTGTATCAGAGTTGCGGACGAGGCTGGCGAGTTCGGACGATCCATTGACTCGGGACCTGCTGTCAGTCGCAGACGGGCTGGTCGAGAAGAGCGTCTGGATCGTGGGCGGAGACGGATGGGCCTACGATATCGGCTACGGCGGACTCGATCACGTTCTGGCCAGCGGGCGGCGGGTCAGC
>CAYGBX010000012.1:18296-57649 GCA_964348195.1 uncultured Anaerolineales bacterium | reverse complement strand
GTCGTGAGCCGTTCGAAGTAGCTGTTTCGCGGAACCCCGGTCGGCTGTCCGTACTCGAACTCAGAAACCCGCGCGGTCAGCACGAGCCCGCTTCCCGAGACCATGATCTCTCTTCCGGACTCGGCCAGAACGGCCTCGCCGCGATCCTTCATCTTCTCCCGGAGGGCCTCGTCGTAGTAGGCGTGCTCGCTCATCAGCACGGCCGTCACCGTCTGGACATTCTGAGGATCCGTGCGGTCGAAGAGCCAGATCTCAAAGGCGGTAATCTTGTCGGGTCCCTCGGCAATGACCTCTGAGAACCCGATTCCGCACGCACCGTAGAACTCTCCCGCGGGCGTCTCGATGTTGAACGACGTGTCGTATCCGTCGTCGCCATATCGGTAGGTTGTCTCAAAGTGACCTAGGGAGCCCTCGGGAGCCTCCTCCCAGCGCAGTCGGGGAGGCGCAAGCACCTCCTCCAGCCGGCGCTGGGGTGGCGCCTGGCGCCGCCCCTGCCAGCGCGATAGGCCGACTCCCACCCCGGCCACCGCGGCCCCCACCAACACGAAGACCCCCCCGACGGTGAGGACCGTTCGCAGCAGCGGGGCACCGCTGACACCGGCCGTCTCCGTCTCGCCGGGCTCGACATCCGGCCGGGATGTCTCCATTTCAGATCCGGGCTCCGGCACTGTTAGTCCGAAGGTCGCGGCAAGCTCACGGAGCCGCTGCGCGGCGGGAAGATCTCCAGCCGCCTCGTGGCGGAGAATCATCTCGGCGAGGATCTCCTCTACCTCGCCGGCATCGAATCCTTGGAGCCGGGCCTCGGCAAGGGCGGCATCATCGGTAAGCTGGTATGAGTCGGCTACCATCGCCAGGTAGGCCTCCTGATGGTTCCGGCGCAAGTCCGGGGGATCGGTGTCATAGTAGGTCACTGGCCACAGCCACCACCCGATTGCGAGCCAACCTACGATCAGCCCGATCCCGAAGGCTGCACCGACCGCAAGCGCTAGCCGCCGATCGATGCCGGTGGTCAAAGCCGAAAGCTGGTCCATTCTGGCCTCCCCCGCCTCCGGCGGCTCAGCTCCTGGGAATCGGATCCCGAGAGGAGGCGGTCAGCACCTCCACCCCCGTCTCCGTCACAACAACCATGTCCTCCATTCGGACGCCTCCCCAGCCGGCCACGTAGATCCCGGGCTCCACAGTGAACACCATCCCCGGCTCCAATACATCCTCCGACCCCTGGCGTAGCCGCGGCGCTTCGTGGACCGCGAGACCTACGCCGTGACCTAGGCCGTGCGCGAACGCCTCGCCATGCCCTGCGCTCTCGATGACTTGGCGAGCGACCTGGTCCACCTCGCCTCCTGAAATCCCCGGCCGAATCGCGCCCAGGGCCATCCGTTGCGCCTCCAACACCACCGCGTGGATCTCTCCGAACCGATCCTGAGCGGCCTCGTCGAGTACAACCGTGCGCGTGAGATCGCCGCAGTACCCGTCCACCCGTGCCCCCATGTCGATCATGAGGGGCTCCCCCGTCACTATCTGCGCACTGCCCGCCCGATAGTGTGGCTTGGCCGAGTTTTCTCCAGCCGCAACGATGGTCTCGAACGCCAACTCGTCAACGCCGAGGTCATGCAAACGCGACCTGATCTCCCATGCGAGCTGGTCCTCGCTCATTCCCGCCCGGAGCCCTTCCAGCGTGCGGGCGTAGGCCTCGTCGGTGATCCGCACCGCTCGGCGGATCGCATCGATCTCCTCCGGCTCTTTCACCGCGCGCAACTGATCCACGAAACGGCCCATCGGCACCAGGGTGACATCTGCAGGTGCGAATGCCCCTTCGAGTCGAGCCCTCTCACCAACCGTCACGTGCTCTTCTTCGAATCCGACCCGCGTGGCTCCCATTCTCTTCAGGACCGGCACCAACCCAGCGTGAAGATCGTAGCCGACCCGCTCGAGCTGGAAGTTGGGAGCCTCCTCCTCGACCTGGATGTAGTACCGAGAATCAGTCGCGAGAACGGCCTCGTCGGCCGAGACTACCAGGACACCCGCAGTGCCCGTGAAGCCGCTCAGGTACAAACGGTTTTCCGGCTGCGAGACCAGAACGGCATCGAACCCGTTCTCATCGAGGTGCTTCCGAACTGCCTCCAGTCTGGCCACCACGCTAGACCTCTTCGCTCTCGGCTGCCAGGGGATGGGATCGCATGTACACCTCCCTCGCCTGACGCCGCGTCACGTGGGTGTAGACCTGGGTCGTGGAGAGGTCGGCATGGCCCAGCAGTTCCTGGACGACCCGGAGATCCGCCCCGCCTCCTAACAGGTGGGTGGCGAAGGTGTGCCTCAGCAGGTGGGGGGTAACCCGCTTCAGTAGACCCGCCGCCTTTGCGGTGCGGTCGAGCACAGTCTGGACGCCGCGAGCAGTCAGTCGGCCCCCGCGATAGTTCAGGAACAGGGCGGGAGTCTGTCCTCTCGCCAGCAGCGGCCGACCTTCGCGCAAGTACCGATCCAGGGCTTCCAGCGCCGGCTGGCCCAGAATCACGATTCTCTCCCTTCCCCCCTTGCCCAGGACCCTTAGCTCGCCTCTCCCCCAGTCAATATCGCCCCTGTCGATCCCGACCAGCTCCGATACCCTCAGGCCCCCAGCGTACAGCATCTCAGCTATGGTCCGGTTTCGCATCCCCAGCGGTGACTGCAGGTCAGGCGCCGTGAGAAGGGCCTGGACTTCCGCCGGCTCCAGGAACCGAGGCAGGCGGCGAGGGGCCCTGGGGACTGCTGGTGCATCCTTGCCCATCGGACTCTGCTCTACAATCCCCTCCCGTGTGAGAAAGCGGAAGAACGCTCGGAGCTCGTAGATCCGTCTCGCGATGCTCGATCGTTGGTATCCCTCCGCCAGGAGCCAGGCAACGTAGCGGCTGAGAAGCCGCGGGGTCACCTTCCCGTACGATCCAATCCCCTGTGCCCTCACAAAGTCGGCGAACTGCTCGATCTCGCTACGATAGTTGCGGACGGTGAAGGCGGACGCGTTTCTCTCTCCCCGCAGGTAGCGAACGTAGCCGTCAATGGGATCCTTCAGTCCCATCCCCTGGCCTCCGCCCGAGCGGGCTCCTTCACCTCCTCGACCTCAAACCGCGTGCCGCACGATAGGCAACCGGCTTTGTCGCCTGCCTCTGCCACCAGCAGCCCGCCACAATTGGGACAGGGGGCCGGCAGGGGTCGCTTCCAGCTGGCAAAGTCGCAGCGCGGATAGTTGGCACATCCGTAGAAGCGTCGGCCCTTGCGGGTGCGGCGCGCGACCAATTCCCCGCCATCCTGCGGGCAGACCACCCCTATCTTCTCCGAGTAGGAGCGCGTATAGCGGCACTCAGGAAAGTTGCTGCACGCGACGAACCTCCCGAAACGTCCGAACTTCAGTACCAAGGGGTGGCCGGATTCCGGACACAGCTCTCCGATGGGTCGATCGAGGTCGACCTCCTTCATCTCTGCCTCTGCTCGGGCCAGGTCGACACTGAAGGGTTCATAGAAGTCGCGGACCACGTCCACCCAGTTCAGCTCACCGGACGCGATCCGGTCCAGCTCCTCCTCCATCCGCGCGGTGAACCCGACCTCAAACACATCGGGGAAGTGTTCGACCACCAGGTCATTCACAGCGGTACCCAGTTCGGTGGGTCGCAGGCTCCGATCGCGACGCTCAACGTAGTAGCGGTTCAGCAGCGTGGCCACGATCGGCGCGTAGGTGCTGGGACGGCCGATTCCCTCCTCCTCCAGTGTTCGAATCAATGCTGCCTCGCTGAAGCGACGGGGAGGCTGGGTGAAGTGCTGCTCGGGCAGGAGCCCGACCAACTCCAGGGCCTCGCCCTGTTCCAGAGGGGGGAGTTGCGGTTCTCGTTTCTTGTCGTCGCGATCGGGCATCACTTCTAGAAAGCCCGGGAAGAGGAGGGCCGACCCGCGGGCCCGGAGCCAGTAGGTCGGACGCACGGTGCCGCCATCTTCCGGCGGGATCGGGACCGTGGCGGCGATGTCCGCTTGCGTTACCTCCCGCTCCGCAGCCGTCATCTGGCTGGCCAAGAAGCGGCGCCATATCAATTCGTACAAGCGACGCTGGGGACGCGAGAGATGGCGGCCAATCGCCTTTGGGGTGCGCAGGACCGAGGTGGGTCGAATCGCCTCGTGCGCATCTTGGGCGCGCCTGGCCCTGCTCTTGTGTGTAGGAGGATCAGGAGGAACGAAGCGCTCCCCGTACTCCTTCTGGACGTAGCTACGCGCCTCGGCCTGTGCGGCCGGGCTGGTACGCACGGAATCGGTCCGCATATAGGTGATGAGGCCTACGGTGCCTTCTTCTCCCAGTTCTACTCCCTCGTACAGGCTCTGCGCGATCTGCATCGTTCGCCTCGGGGCGAATCGCAGCCGCCACGAGGCTTCCTGCTGGAGGGTGCTCGTGATGAAGGGCGGGGGCGGGCGCCTACGACGGACCGTGCGGCGGACGCGCTCCACCCGATACCGGCCCACCTCTAGCGCCCGAGCGACTTCGTGGGCCTCGGCCGCGTTGGCCAGCGAGATCTCTCGGCCATCCTTGCGCCTTAGCTCGGCGCGGAACACGTCTCCCGTCAGCCTCGCGAGCTCGGCTTCTAGCGTCCAGTACTCCTCAGGCTCGAAGGCCTCGATCTGTCTCTCGCGCTCCACCACGAGCCGAAGAGCGACCGATTGAACCCGGCCTGCAGAGAGGCGGTTCTGGATCTTGCGCCAAAGGAGGGGACTGACCTGAAACCCCACCAGTCGATCCATGATCCGGCGGGCCTGCTGTGCATCGACCAAACGCCGGTCGATGGCATGGGGGTGGGCAAATGCCTCGGCCACGGCCTCGGGCGTGATCTCGTGGAACACAACCCGATGGACGGGCAAGTCGTGAAGACCCAGCGCCTCCACCAGATGCCAGGCGATCGCCTCGCCCTCACGGTCCGGGTCGGTCGCGAGGTACACCTCGGACGCGGATTCGGCCGCTTTGCGCAGCTCCTTCACTATGGGCCTCTTCTCATTCGGGATGCGATAGGTGGGGGCAAAGTCCTCTTCCACATCCACCGCCAATCTAGAACGCAGAAGGTCTCGAACGTGTCCTACGGAGGCAACGACCCGGTGGGTGGAGTCGAGGTACCGGCTGAGAGTGCTGGCCTTGGCCGGGGACTCCACAATCACCAGCCGTCCGTCCCGCTTGGGACTGCCCTTGCGACCGGCTCCCTTCCTGCGACGACGAGCTCGCCGGCGTCGAGCCTCTCCTGGGTCGCGCGGCGAACCCGGCCCCGGAGAGAGTCGAAACAGCCCACCCCCGCAGACAGGACAACGCCCTCGCACGGCGGATCGGCCGGTCCTGGTCCGCACCGCTTCGGAACGCTCCATGGCGCGATGCGCGCCGCAGCGCAGACAATAGGCTTCGGGTCCCGCTGTCACGCGGCCTCCGGCGGCGCAGGATCGCCCAATCCAGCGACGCGCTTCACAGAACATCCTCTCGGCCGGACTCGCCCAGAGCCTCAACCAGGGACTTGACGTCCTGGGCCCGATCAACTGGACAGACGAGCAGCGCATCCTCGGTGTCGACAATGATGAGATCGGAAACTCCGGCCGTGGCTACCAACCTGGACGATCCGTAGATCAGGGAGCCGCGCGTGTCGATGCCCGTATGATCGCCTCGGACAACATTTCCAGCTTCGTCCGACGGCTGAAGTTCTAGCAGGCTGGCCCAGGAGCCAAGATCGGACCAGCCCATGTCTACGGGCAGGACCGCCACCCGGTCTGCCTTTTCCATCACCCCATAGTCGATCGTCTCCGGTTCAACGGCGGGCCAGACCCTGGGAAGGGTCTCCCCTAGAGCGCCCGCCTCCGCGGCCTCTCCCACCTCCGATAGCACCTGGCCTAGCCCTGGCATCCACCGCCGGATCTCCTCGAGTATGCGGCCGACTCTCCAGATGAACATCCCACTGTTCCAGTAGTATTCGCCGGATGCCACGAAGCGGCGAGCCTCCACCTCTCCCGGCTTTTCGGCGAATCGAGCGACGCGGAACACGGGAGCTCCGTTCGCGGGGTCCAGAGCCCCGCCTCGTTGGATGTAGCCGTAGCCGGTTTCGACCCGATCAGGCACGATCCCAAGAGTTACGAGGTACCCTCTCTGCGCCACCTCGGCGGCCCGGCGGATCGCTTCTCGGAACTCCTCGGGCTTGCGCACCACGTGATCAGCCGGAAGACACACCATCACCGCGTGCGGCGCTCGCCGCTCCAAGACCGCGGCGGCGAGCCCGATAGCAGGCGCTGAGCCCCGACCGTCAGGCTCCAACAGTATCGACTCCGTCGCAAGCTCGGGCAGTTCCCGCTGGACCAGGTCGACGTATCCCTGGCCCGTGATGACCGCCAGCCGTTCCACGGGGAAGAGCGGCTCAAGTCTCTCAAAGGTCTCACGCAGCATCGTCTTGCCGGACAGAAGGTCCAACAGCTGCTTGGGAGTGCGTCTCCGGCTCTGCGGCCAGAGCCGAGTACCGACGCCACCTGCGAGGATCACACCGAACAACGGATCCGACACGTGGGTCTACTCCACCCGGTAGGCCGGCAGGGGCTCACCCGCAACTACGTAGTGCATCCCTCCCACCTGGCGAACCATACCTTTCAGCTCCATCAGGGCGAGGGCGCTTGAGACCTCCTCAATGCTCAGCCCAGTCGCGCGCCCGATCTCGTCCACGTGGACCGGTTCCTCCGAAACTTCACTCAGAATGGCCTCTTCCGCCGCGTTCCGCGGCGGAAGTCGCGTCGGCCCTGCGTCCGCCTCCACCAATTCCAGGTTGAGCTCCTCCAGAATGTCGGAAAGCCCAACGGTCAGCTTGGCACCTCCCTCTTGGATGAGCCGGTTGGTGCCCCGGCTCTTGGGGCTGCGCACGCTCCCCGGTACCGCGAAAACCTCGCGCCCCTGCTCCAAGGCGTAGTCCGCGGTGATGAGCGCGCCGCTTCGATCGCCCGCCTCGATCACCACAGTGCCGAGGGACATCCCGCTGATGATTCGGTTGCGCCGTGGGAAGTGACTGGCTTCGGGTGCCGTGCCGGGCGGGTACTCGGTGACAACGGCGCCAGACGCTTCGATCCGACGGGCCAGAGCCCGGTGCTCGGGTGGGTAGATCCGATCGATCCCCGATCCCAGGACCGCGATGGTAC
This sequence comes from uncultured Anaerolineales bacterium, assembly GCA_964348195.1. GTDB lineage: Bacteria > Chloroflexota > Anaerolineae > UBA7937 > JACPPX01 > CAYGBX01. The sequence goes on along the minus strand of CAYGBX010000012.1, from coordinate 50,488 downwards.
GACCTCCCGCTTCCAGAGCCCCCTGGTGAGCCAGAGAGTCGATGCCCCGCGCCAGGCCGCTTACGACGGTGAGCCCACTGGCCGCCAGACCGGCTGCCAGCTCCTGCGCAACGGCACGACCGTAGGGTCTCGGGCTGCGCGTTCCCACTACCGCCACAGCCCACGCGTCCTCCTCGGTGAGCTCACCCCTTAGGTAGAGAACGGGTGGTGGGTCGTGAATCTCGCGAAGCCTAGGCGGATACCTCCGGTCCACTCCGGTCACCACCTCGGCCCCGACCCGGGACACCCCTTCCAGTGCCTCCTCTAGGGCACCCCGCCTCCGGCTCTGCAGAAGCGCATCTACCGACGCCTGGTCCAGCCCCGCGGCCCGCAATTCGGACCCTCCGGCCTCCCAAGCGAGCCGCGGGTCTCCGAATTGATCCAGGAGCCTTCGGAACCTCACTGGGCCGACTCCAGGCACCTGGCTGAGTCCCAGCCAGTATTTCTTCTCCGCTTCCGTTCCCAATAGCCCCTCCGATTCGCGCGCCAGACTAGCAGCCGCTCTCCGAGAGTGTCAACACACAGACGAACTGCCTAGGATCATGGGAGCCCCGTCAACCGGGGCCGACGGGGCCGTGAGCCGCCGCGTGAGGGGGAGGTCGTCACGGCACCTCTTCCGGCAAAGACACGACCAGCCGCCCCCCCTCGATGTCCACTTCGAGAACCACGTCGGGAACCGCAGGGATCAACCGTTCCTCGCTGGCTTGTCGGACCCGGTAGACGTCGTTGGCGCCGGTGTAGAGGATCTCCTCCACTCGGCCTATCGTCTCCCCCGCTTGAGTCACAACCGTCAGGCCAAGGATCTCATGCTCGAAGTACTCACCCTCCTCGAGCGGAACGGCCTCCTCGATCGGCACTGACAGGAATTGCCCTCGGAGGCTCTCCGCCGCCTCCCGGTCATCGAGACCGTGGAACTTCAGGATAGTCATCCCGCCCCGGTCCCGGAAATGTGCCAGGCGCAGGGGCTCAGTCGCGTCTCCCAACCACAGCTCTTCGACGTCTGCAAAGCGGCCTGGGAAGTCTGTCAGGAGCTCGACCTTGACCTCTCCCCTCACCCCCCACGGCGCGGCGATGCGCCCCACCGTGAGGCGCGTGGGCCGATGCGGTCCGGTTGCTTCGTGGCTCACACCGTCGCCCACCACGGTTGGGATTCCTTCTAGAGGATTTCCAGGATGACCCTCTGTCCCCGCCTGAGTGCCACCACCCGCAGCAGGGCACGCATAGCGTCGGCCACGCCCCCGCCCTTGCCGATGATTCGGCCCTTGTCCTCCGGCGAGACCTCAAGCTGATAGACAAGAGTGCGGCCGCTGCGCACTTCCTGGACCTGGACGTGCTCGGGGTGCTCGACGATCGCCTTCGCCATGAACTCCACGAAGTCCTTCATGACAGTCTCCGGGGAGGGCTAGTAGGCAGCGTCCGCTGCCAGGGCCTCCCTGATCTCCTCGAGAGCCTTCGGCCCCAGTCCGGGGATGGCCACGATCGCATCCTCCCCTTCGGCGAGCCTTGCCTCAAGTTCCTCGCGGGTTGAGATCCCGGCTCCCGAGAGGAGGTTTGCCGTCCGCGTGGAAAGTCCCATCGTCTCAATACCGATGCCGATCGCCGCGGTCTCGGGCTCGGGCATCTCGACAGCGGCCGGCTCCTCCGGGGGCAGCTGGCCCGCAGGCGGAGCGGAAACCGTCTGTTTCGCCGGGACGTGCCGCTGCGCCTCCTCGAGCAGAACCTCCAGCGGTTCCCCCGCTTTGCGGCGGGCCCAACGCTCCCAGAGGCCGCGCTCACGGAACAGCTCGCGGACCGAATCCGAGGGCTGAGCGCCCACGCCCAACCAATGGTAGACGCGGCCCTCGTCCAACACGATGGTGGACGGCTCGGTCCGAGGATTGTAGTGGCCAATGGCCTCGATGAAGCGCCCGTCGCGCGGCGCTCGCGAGTCGGCGACCACCACCCGATAGTAGGGTTGACCTTTGGCGCCAACGCGCCGCAATCGGATCCTAACCAACCTCAACCTCCTTGCTCAATGCTGCAAATCCTCGCCTGGCAAATGCCAGAGTCCCCTAGCCAAGCCTCGAGAGCATCCCGGGTATCTTCTCTCGAGAAAGCCCCTTGATCATCGACTGCACCTGGCGGAATTGGCGGAGAAGCTGGTTCACATCCTGCGGAGTCGTACCGGATCCGCCTGCAATGCGCCGCTTTCGGCTGCCGCGGATGATGCGAGGGTCTCGTCGCTCTTCAGGAGTCATGGAGTTGATGATCGCCTCCACCTTAGACAGTTCCCGGTCGGCCGCGCCCGCTGGAAGTTGACCGGCCAGATTCCCAATGCCTGGGACGAGTTCCAGCACCTGGCTCAGCGGACCGAGGTGCTTTACCTGGCGCAGCTGTTCCAGGAAGTCTTCCAGCGTGAAGTCCGAGGAAAGGATTCTCTCTGCCGAGGCCCGCGCTGCGTCCTCATCCAGAGCCTCTTCGGCTCGCTCAATCAGGGTCAGCAGATCTCCCATCCCCAGGATGCGAGAGGCCAGCCGATCGGGGTGGAATGGCTCGAGATCCTCCGGCTTCTCTCCGGTTCCCAGGAACAATACGGGGATCCCTGTCACAGCCCGCATCGAAATCGCGGCGCCGCCACGGGCGTCTCCCTCAGCTTTGGTCAGGATCAGTCCTGTGAGCCCGACCTCGCGATGGAAGGTCTCGCTGAGGGAGACTGCCTCCTGGCCAGTCATGGCGTCAGCGACAAGGAGAACATGCTCCGGCTGCACCGCCTGCTTCAGACTGCGAAGCTCAGCCATGAGGACGCGATCTATCTGCAGCCGGCCTTGGGTATCAAAGAGGACCGCGCTATGACCCTCCCCCCGCGCACGTGTGAGAGCCGAGATCGCGATCTCCTCTGATTCCTCGGCCGCGCTCGCACCACTATGAACCGGGACTTCGCGCTCATTCCCCAGGACCCGCAGCTGCTCCACTGCAGCTGGGCGGCGGGTATCGGTCGCCACCATGAGGGGCCTCTCGCCGCGCCCCCTGAGGTAGAGCGCCAGCTTGACCGCGGTTGTTGTCTTCCCAGAGCCCTGGAGCCCCACAAGCATGATTCCGCGAGGCGGTGGGAACCGGAGCGTCAGAGCCTGCTCCTCGCCAAACGTGGCGATCAGTTCTTCGTGGACGATCCGGACAACTTGCTGGTGCGGGGTGAGGCTCCGGGACACTTCGTGGCCGGTCGCCCGCTCCCGCACGCGCCCCACCATGTCTCTCGCCACGCGAAAGTCCACATCGGCCTCCAGGAGGGCAAGACGCACCTCCCGCAGCACCGCATCGACATCAGACGCGGCAAGCTTCCCGCGGCCCGACAAGGGCCTCAAGGCGGCGCTGAGTCGCTCAGTCAGGGTCTCGAACACAAAAAACGCCCTCCCCAGGCGGACGAGATTCTACGGGAGCTCCGTCCAGGCGTCAAGGAGCCGTGTGCTATAATGGGACAATTCGGCCCAGGCGGAGACATGAATCTCCTCGAGACCGTGAAACGTACCATGCTGACCCACAGCATGCTCCAGAGCGGGGAAACAGCGGTGGTAGGCGTCTCAGGCGGTCCCGACTCGGTGTGCCTGCTGCACATCCTCAACCGACTCCGGGAGCCCCTGGGGTTCGGTTTGTACGTGGCCCACCTGGACCACGGCATGCGAGGAGCCGAGGGGGAGGCCGATGCCGAATTCGTCACAGAACTGGCAAGAGACTGGGGGTTGCCCGTGACGGTGGACGCTCAAGATGTCCCCGCCCTCGCCGCCCGGCGGCAGCTCTCCCTGGAAGAGGCGGCTCGGTCCGCCCGCTACCGATTCCTGCAGGATGTGGCCGGTCAGCACCGGGCGCAAGCAATCGCGGTGGGCCACCACGCGGACGACCACGTGGAGACCATCCTCATGCATTGGATCCGTGGGGCCGGCACCGCGGGTCTCCGGGGCATCCTGCCCGTGCGCGATCTGCCGATGGCGGGAGAGAGCGGGGGTCCGAGGCTCATCCGTCCTCTCTGGGAAGTGTCCCGGCGTGAGATCGATGCCTACTGCGAGAGACATGATCTCAAGCCGCGCCTGGACGCATCCAATCTTGACAGTCGATTCCACCGGAATCGGATCCGCCACGAGTTGCTCCCCTTGCTCGAGACCTACAACCCCCAGATCCGCCGCAGCCTCCGACGTGCAGCACGGGTATTCTCAGACGACCACGACCACCTGAGCCAAGAAGTCGAGGCCGCCTGGGAGTCCGTGGCCCGCCGCGGGCGAGGCTACATCCGGTTCGACCGTGACCCGTGGGCGGAGCTCCATCCAAGCTTGAAGCGAATGCTTCTGCGCAGAACCGTGCGGGAACTCCGTCCCTCCCTCCGCGATCTGGACTGGATCCACGTCGACCTGGCTCTGGAGGCCATCCGGGATAGGCCCGCTGGCTCCCGCGTCTCACTTCCCGGGGGACTGGCGGTGACCATGGGCTACGGCGAGTTTGTGGTAGGCCATTCGCTGCCCCGCCCAGACCTTCCCAGGGTCCCGGCGGGCGCTGAGATCGACTTCACAGCTCCAGACCGGGTTCCCCTGGACGGATGGACTCTGATTGCGGACATCCTGCCTCCGGATCCGGGCATCGATCTGGCCATGCAGAATCGTGATCCGTGGCAGGCATTCATCGACGGGGCGCAGGTAGGTGGACGGATGGTGCTACGCGGCAGGAGACCCGGCGACCGATTCCAGCCTCTCGGCCTGGCGGGGCACTCGAAACGCGTCGGCCAGTTCATGATCGACGCCAAGATCCCTGCACATCTGAGAGCGGAGATTCCCATTGTGGCCTCCCCTCGCCACATCGTGTGGATCGCGGGGCACCGGCTTGACGAGCGGGCCGGGATCCAGGAGGAGACCGTGCGGGTGGTCAGGCTGAGGTTCGAGCAGAGGGACCTCGATGGGGCGTGAGGTGGCAGACGACATCTCTGAGGTGATCCTCAGTGAGTCGGAGATTCGGAAGCGGATCGAAGAGCTGGGAGCCCAGATCGCCAGCGACTATGAGGGCGAACTCCCGCTGCTCGTGTGTATCCTGAAGGGCGGGACGATGTTCCTCTCCGACCTCCTCCGGGCCCTCCCCATTCCTGTCGAGATCGACTTCATGTCTGTCTCTTCATACCATGGCGAGACAGAGTCGAGCGGAGTAGTACGGGTCCTTCTAGACCTCGAGATCAGCATCGAGGGAAGGCATGTTCTGATTGTGGAGGACATCATAGACACCGGTCGGACCTTGGCCCACATCCTCGAGCTCCTTGAGACTCGGGACCCAGCCAGCATCAAGATCTGTACGCTGATGGACAAGCCCGCCCACCGAGAACTTGCCATCCCCCTCGACTACGTAGGGTTCGAGATCCCGGACCGCTTCGTGGTCGGGTATGGGCTGGACTACGCAGAGGTGTACCGAAACCTGCCTTACGTGGGAGTGCTCAAGCCTGCCTTGGAGCTGGCCGGGACCGACTCAGCGGGAGAGGAGAAGGCCCGCTCCTAGGGAGGGTTTGTCCCTCCCAGCCCCATCACGCGCGAACGCGCTGGGGGAGCGAGGCCTCGATCCTCCGCAGTCCCTCCTCGATGCGCGCCACAGAGGTGGCGTACGAGATCCGGACATGTCCCGCTCCCCCGACTCCGAAGGAACGCCCTGCCAGCACCGCCACGCCCGCCTCCCGCAGCAGGTGGTCGGCGAATCCCTGGTCGTCCATGCCCGTCTCGGTGATGCGGGGAAAGGCGTAGAACGCCCCGTTCGGCTCGGGGCAGGAGAGCTCGGGTATTCGATTCAGGCCAGACACCACCGCGGCACGGCGGCGGCGGAAGGCCGCCACCATTTCGTCGACTGCCGCCTGCGGACCCGTGATCGCCTCCAAGCCGGCCCACTGGGTAAACGTCGCGGTGCACGAATTTGAGTTGGTCATAAGGCGGGCCATGTGGATCGCTAAGGGTTCCGGCATCACCCCGTACCCCAGCCGCCAGCCTGTCATGGCGTAGGCCTTGGAGAATCCGTCCAGCAGGATCGTCCGCTCCTGCATGCCGGCGAGGCTCAGGATGCTCGCGTGCTGTCCCTCGTAGAGGATGCGCCCATAGATCTCGTCTGACAGCACCCACAGGTCCCGCTCCAGCGCGACCTGCGCCAGTCCTTCCAGGTCTGACCCCTCCAGCACACCTCCGGTCGGATTGTGAGGCGAGTTCAAGATCATCATCACGGTCCGATCGGAGGCCTTCTCCCGAACCTCGGTGGGGTCCATCCTGAAGTCGTTCTCTTCGGAGAGGGTGGCCGAGACCGGCACCCCGCCCACGAACCGGACCATCGATTCGTAGATGGGGAATCCCGGGTCGGGCAAGATCACTTCGTCGCCAGGCTCGACGAGGGCAAGAATGGCGAAGAAAATCACGGGCTTCGCTCCCGGCGTGATCACTACCTGGTCCGGCGTCACCTCCACACCCCGGGTCGTCGCCACCTGATCGGCCACTGCCTGGCGAAGCTCGGGGATCCCTGGGGACGGAGAGTAGTGGGTCTGCCCGTCTCGCAGGGCGCGGATTGCGGCCTCGATGATGTTGGGGGGCGTATCGAAGTCCGGCTCTCCGATCTCCAGATGTACGATATCTCGGCCCTGCGCCTCCAGCCGCCGCGCCTTGAGGAGTACCTCGAAGGCGGTCTCTGTTCCGAGCCGATTCATAGCCTTGGCGATCTTCATCGAGCCCCCTCCCGACGGCATTATAGCGCCGCCTGGCTCACCCCGCGACCTATGCGCGCCACGCCGCGATAGGCCTCCAGCACCTGGTCGGCAGCATCCTCCCAGCGAAACTCCGCGGCTCGCGCGCGGCCTCTCCTCACCATCTCAGCTCGCAGACCACGGTCCTCAACCACCTGTTTCAGCGCCGCGGCCCACGCATCCGCATCGAGTGGAGACAAGAGCTGCGCCGCCGGTCCGAGGACCTCTGGAAGGGAAGGCGCGTCTGATGCCACCACGGGAGTACCGCAGGCCATGGCTTCGAGCGGAGGCAGCCCGAACCCCTCGTACAGCGATGGGTACAAGAAGGCGTCCGCAAGGCTATAGAGCGCAGGAAGGTCAGCCTCCGGCACGAAGCCGAGAAACTGCACAGCGTCCTCCAATCCTAGTCGCTCCACGGTGCGGTAGATGGCATCGTACCCCCAGCCCTCGGCACCACCCACGACGAGCGGGCGATCCAACCCCGAGGACCGGGCGCGAGCGTAGCCGGCCAGGAGCAGAGGGTAGTTCTTTCTGGGCTCCAGAGTGCCCACGCTGAGCAGGAAGCACGAGGGCAGCCCATACCGGCACCGAACCTCCTCCAGGTCGGCCCGTGCGGTCACCCGGGCAAAGGATCTCCCCACCCCCGGGTAGACGACGGAGACCCTCGTCGCCGGCACTTCCCACAGCTCGAGCAGATCGTCCCTGGTGGCCTTGGAGTCGGCGAAGATATGGTCTGCGCGTGCAACCGACCGACGCACAGCGGTCCGCAGGTACCAGGCAAGCCCAGGAGCAGCCAAGTCTGGGTAGCGGAGAAACGAGAGGTCGTGCACCGTCAGCAGCCTGCCGCACCACCGGACCGGTGGGAGAACGAAGTCGGGAGAATGAAAGAGATCGAGCCGCCCGGTGACCAGTTCGACGGGCAGTGGAAGCCGAAGCCTCTGCCAGAGAAGTGTCGTCCAACGGTGAGAGAGGGGCAGCAGCCGGCGACTGAAGTTGGACCCCAGCTGGGGCGCGGCGTCCTCCGCCTTCGGAGGTCCTGAGACCAGGAGCACGTACTGATTGGTGTGGTCGCGGGTCGACAGGGCCGCGACCAGTTCCCGCGCGTAGCGGCCTATCCCCGCGCGCTGGTGCACCGCCGCCGTGTAGTCGATGCCTATCCGCACGCGTCACCCGATCCCGAGCCCAGACCTGAGACTCCGTCTCGAGGAGGATCCCTCAGGAGGAACAGCGAAAAGTCCAGCCGAGGTTGACCAGAAAGTTCCAGGTCAGAACGACCAAGATGGCGACGGCTGTAGCGAATATGTACCAGATTCCGAGCACCTGGTAGAGGACGATGAAGATGACTGTGCGGATCCCGAGCCCTGCGATGCTCACCAGGAGAAACTGGGTGAACTGGGCTGCGACCGGTCTGCGGGGCATGTCCCCGAAGGTCCAGGTTCGATTCCACAGGTAGTTGTTGACCACCGCGGCGGAGAAGGAGATTCCCTGGGAGATCAGCGGGTCGAGGCCGACAGCTTCCACCAGGAGGATGAGCACCGCGTAGTCTACGCCAGCTCCCACTGTCCCTACTACGGACCACTTCAGGAACCTGCCTACGATCGGCCTGCGGGGCGCCGGCTGTGTCATCTCACCCACCGGGTCCCCCTGACGTCCCCTCGGGTCGCGGCAGCGACGAGAGCCACCAGCATGGCAAACTGAATGTTCAGCCCGTGAACGAACAGGTTGTCGAACCCGCTGTGCACGGCCACTGCGGCCAGACCCGCCGCGGCACCGAGACCAAGTGGCGCCCACCCGTCTCGGGCGCGCCGAAGCGCGCGCCAGGCAAGGAGGGCGATGCCGATCCAGAGAGCGACGTATCCAGCCAACCCGAGGAACCCGGCCTCAGCTGCGACGTTAAGGTAGTAGTTGTGGGCATGTCCCAGAGCATCCGGCCATCCCGGAGGAGCGAAGTGAGGGTAAGCAGCGGGATAGTTGCCGATGCCGACTCCAAGTATGGGGTTCTCCGAAACCATGGCCACTGCCGCCTGCCAGTGGGCCAGCCGATCTACCAGGGGAAAGTTGTCCTCGGTGACGGCGAGATAGCGCACGTCGCCCGCGCCGATGTAGGGAAGCAGCTCTCCGAGACGGCCCAGAATCGAGGGAATCAGTGGGCCGCCAAGAACGATCGCTGCCACTGTTGCCCCCGCGACAGTGCTTGTCACGGCCAATCCGCGCATGCGGCTGAACACCCGGAAGATGACCCCTCCAACGACAACGACCACAGATGCTGTGCCGGCTGCCAGCCACGCGCCTCTCGACCAAGAAGCCAGGAGACCTCCTCCCAACGCGCCGGCGGCGAACAGCGCCATGCCTCGGGCCCAGCGGGGAAGCCCCTTGGCTGGAGCCAATCCTAGCGCCAGAGACAGCGGCAGCACCATAGCCAAGTAGCCCCCGAAGGGGTTCGGCTGCCCGAATGTCCCTGCGGCTCGGCTGTACCCCCCGGGGAGCGCGAACGCCTCCGGCCCGGTACCCCGAAAGAACTCCAGTCCTCCCAGCCCCGCCTCCAGGGAAGCGGCCAGGATCATTGCCCCGGCAAGGGCTCGGGCTCTGGGCAGGTCCAACATATCGTAGGCCATCCAATAGACGAGGACCACCTCCAGCCACAGGAGAAGCCCCTTGAGGCCGAGAGCGAGAGATCCCGCGGGAACCACCGACAGGGCCAGGACGGACCAGAAGAGCGCGAGCGGTATCGCCAGCGGTGGCTTGGCGGGCACACGCCGATCGGCGACCAGGGTCGCCGACCAGACCGCCAGCGCGGCGATCAACACCGCCTCGGTCACACCCACCGCAACGACTCCCGCGCTCACTTCCCACAGGGAGCCAAAAGGCACAGCGAATGCGAGAAGGGGCAGAGCGAGCCGGGACCGAGCGAGGAGAAGCAATCCACTGGCGACCGCAGCGAGCAGCGCCGCCGCCCACGACAGGGGAAGCACGCCCACGATCACTCCCAGTGCAGCCGCGGCCAAGCCGAACCACTGAGGGACTTGAATGGTTGCCCTGGAGACCCCGGCCACCAAGGTGTAGCCGCGGGGGGCTGAGAGCATACCGCGGATACTAGGTTCCGGGCATCAGCCTGTCAAACACAGCGGCCGAATGAGCTTCCTGCTACCCCGGACTCCTTAACCGAACGTAAACCTTAAAATCGGCTACTGGCTATTGATCGACCTGGGTTTGTGGCCTATAATGTGGGAGATTATGGCAAAATGTGGGTGACAGTGGGAGGAGTCGCCCACTCCATGCCGGCGAAGCGGTCCCAGGTGGGAGAAGCCCTGCGCGGTGTTCCTCGGAGAGTACGAGCACACCATCGATGACAAAGGCCGCATCACCATTCCTGCTCGCTTTCGTCCCGAGCTGGCTCCGGGGCTCGTGGTTACCCGCGGCCTCGACGGCTGTCTCTTCGTCTACCCAACCGAGGAGTGGGCTCAGTTGGCCGAACGAATCAACGCACTGCCCCTCACGCAGCGCGACGCCCGTACCTTCACGCGGTTGATGTACTCGGGCGCAGCACACGCTGAGCCCGATAGACAAGGGCGGGTTCTGATCCCCCAGTACCTGCGCGAGTTCGCCGGCATCGAGGCAGAGTCCGTCGTGATTGGACTCTATTCGAGGATAGAGATCTGGAACCCTGACCGCTGGCGCGAGGTCAGGCGGAAGGCAGAGGAAGAAGGGGACGCGATCGCCGAACAGCTGGCGAATCTCGGCATCTGATCCGGGGCGATGACCGCGGTCTCGCCCCACATACCTGTTCTTTACCAAGAGGCCCTAGAGGGGCTCGCACTACGCGGAGGCGGACGCTACATCGACGCCACCATCGGCGACGGGGGACACGCCGTGGGCATACTGGCAGGTTCCTCCCCCGACGGCACGCTGCTGGGCGTCGATCTGGATCCGGAGGCGGTAGCCGGCGCTCGCAGTCGCCTGGCCCAGTTTGGGGACCGGGTCCGGCTGGTGGAGGGAGACTTCCGCGACTTGAGCCACTACGCGTCCGACCAGGGTTTCGACCCTTGTGACGGCGTGCTGCTCGATCTGGGGATGTCATCGGCGCAGCTCGGCAGGCCCGACCGCGGATTCTCCTTCCGCGAAGCAGGTCCGCTCGACATGAGGTTCTCGCCACGAACGAAAACGACGGCTTCAGACCTCGTCAACGGACTGGCCGAGCCAGAGCTGGCCAGAATACTTTACCGCTTCGGCGAAGAGCCAAAGGCCCGGGCCATCGCCCGGGCCATCGTTCGCCAGCGGCCGGTGAAGACGACGGAACAACTGGCCGGGATTGTGGCCGGGGTCGTCCGTGATCGCCGACAACACCCGGCTAGACGAGTGTTCCAGGCCCTGCGAATCGTAGTCAATGATGAGTTGGGGGCGTTGGAGGCGGTCCTGCCTCAGGCAGTGTCGCTTCTCAGAACGGGGGGGCGGCTAGTGGTGATCGCCTTTCACTCACTGGAAGACCGAATCGTGAAGAGATTCATGAAGCGTGAAGCGCAGGACTGCATCTGCGAGCCCGAGCTACCGGTGTGCGTCTGCAGCCACCGGGCCAGCCTACGGATTCTCACTCGGCGTCCGGTGAGACCAGGGCCCCGGGAAGTTGCACGCAATCCGCGGGCGCGGAGCGGCCGGCTTAGGGTGGCCGCCAGGCTCCCCGGTGCGACGAGCGGCGCATGAGAACCCACGAGTTCTCCGCTCCCATCTATCCGCTAGAGCATCGCTCCGGGTGGATCTCTAGGGCGCTCCGGAGCCGGGGGGCGCGCCTCATCCTGGTAGTGGCAGCTCTGGCGAGCTTGGTTGGGTTCTTCTACCTGAGCCAGGCCAGCCAGTCGACGAGCACAGTCATCCGGCTCCACCAGCTAGCTGCCGAGCGGGAGCGGCTTCGTCGAGAGAACGCCGAGCTGGAGGCCGACATCGCTCGTGCAGAAGGGATCGGACGTCTCGCCGATCGGGCGAGACGGGCAGGCTTTGCCGAATCGGAAGACCGGATCTACCTGATTACCGAGCCAGCCCCAGAGGTGGGGGAGGCCGCTGGGACCGCAGCAGAACGAGGCCTCCCCCCCTCACCCCCCCTAGCCTGGCCCGGTTGGTTGTTCGCGCAGCTCAGAACCCTGCTCCGGGGTGAGTCCAGCGCGGAGGCGGGTTGAATCGGAAAGAGGACAGTGACGGTGAAGTGGCGTTGATGTGTTGACTGACTCGGCGGTCCCCGCCTACTCAGGGTCCGGGCGTCGGCTCGTGTTGCTGTGGGCCGCGCTGTTCGCATTCTCGCTGGTCCTGCTCGGGCGAATCGCCTATTGGCAGTTGATCCGGCGCGACGAGCTCCGCTCCTTGGGCAGTCTGGAGCACTATCAGCCTCAGTCGCTTCTCCCCAGGCGCGGCCAGATTCTCGATCGCCAGGGCGCAGTCCTCGCCACAGACTTGTTCACCCACGAAGTGGCAGCCAGTCCCAGTCAAGTGGCCGACCCCGAAGCGCTCGCCAAGGAGTTGGCACCCTGGCTGGGCCAGTCCGAGGGAAGGCTGTGGGAGCAGCTCCTCGCCGAGCAGCCCTCGGTGACATTGGCAAGGCACTTGCCCCCCGAAACAGCGGCCGCGATCGCCGCTCTGGACCATCCGGCGATCAGCCTCTGGCCCACGCCGACACGCACCTACCCGGAGGGTGACTTGGCGGCACATCTCTTGGGATTCGTGGGAGGGGACAGCCGCGGGCTGTACGGATTGGAGTCCCACTACGATCGCGTCCTTCAAGGCCAACCGGGCTCGCGCGGCAGCTCGGAGGATCCTTCGGGGGTGACCGCAGTAGTTCGGTTCGGCGCCTACATCCCACCCGCCGACGGTCCCTCCCTCATACTGTCCCTCGACCGGACCCTTCAGAGAGCGGTGGAGGAGGAGCTCGAGGCCGGGCTGAGTTCGTCCGGTGCGGAGGCCGGCACCGTCGTAGTCATGGAGCCTGCAACCGGCAAGGTCCTGGCCATGGCCAGCCGGCCTGCCTACGACGGCAACCGCTACTTCCTTATCGAACCGCAGGAGCGGTTTGTGGACCCCGCGGTCAGTGAAGTGTACGAGCCGGGATCCGTGTACAAGATCATCACCATGGCCGCAGCCCTGGACTCTGGCCTCGTGACGCCTGACGACACCTACCAGGACTCCGGCTCGATCCTGGTAGGTGGCCGTCCCATCTACAACTGGGACTTCAGTGCGCGAGGGACCGTCACGATGACGGAGCTGCTGGAGCACTCGCTGAACGTAGGCGCGGCCACCCTCTCCACGCGGATGGGCTGGGAAACGTTCTACCACTACGTGCGCCGCTTCGGCTTCGGGGAGGCCGCTGGTATCGACCTGGCCGGAGAGGTCCCAGGACTCGTCAAGGTGCCCGGAGATCCCGATTGGTACGAGGCCGATCTGGGCACAAACGCCTTTGGCCAGGGGATAGCCGTGACCCCGCTCCAGATGGCCGCCTCGGTGGCTGCCGTGGCCAACCAGGGCGTCCTCATGCGGCCGCACCTCGTGGAGCGGATCGTATGGCCAGACGGTAGCGAGAGCAAGATAGAGCCCGTGGTGCGCCGCCAGACAGTGGAGGCGGAAACGGCCCGCGCGCTGACCGCGATGCTGGTGGCCTCCGGGGCCGGAGAGACGAGCCTGGCTCGGATTCCTGGCTACACCGTAGCAGGGAAGACCGGAACCGCACAGATTCCCATACCCGGCGGCTACGACCCTCAGGGCACGGTGGCATCCTTCGTGGGATACCTTCCCGCCGATGAGCCTCAGATCCTGATTCTGGTGGTACTGGTCCGTCCCACGGCCTCGCCCTGGGGCTCGGTCGTGGCCGCGCCGGTGTTCCGGGCCATTGCGGAGCGGGCCGTGGACTATCTGGGCATCCCCCCCGATGACGTGCGGCTGCGCCTGCGCGCGGAGGCGGCGGGATTTGAAGGCGGGCGAGGTGGGTGAGCAACTCATGTCCGATGCTCCTGCGGACCGGGTCACTGCCGACGTGAACGTGCGGCCGGGACTGCATCGCGGGCCATACTTGAGGATGGTGACAACGCTCAGGCGTTCGAGGCTCCGGGTAAAGACAAGGGCTGGAGGGATCTGACGCTAGTGAGCGGTTTCGGACAGATGCCGACCGGGGACATCGTCAAGAGCCCTGGAGCAATGAGCAGCGGAGGCTGCTGCGGCCCATGGCCCCGGCGCTGACCTTGGCAGCTGTGACGTTCCTGCTGGCCGTCCCCTGGGGAGCACCGCTGATCAGGTTCCTGCGCGAACGCGGGATCGGAGAGCAGATCCGCGCAGAGGGACCCGCGGCGCATCGCACGAAGACAGGGACTCCAACCATGGGGGGAATCCTGATTATCGTCCCGGTGGCAATCGTCACCGTTGCCCTGCTCCTCTGGGATCGCTATCTGCTGAATCTCCTGGGTCCGTCCCTTCCGCCGGATCTGTTCCGCACCGCCAGCAATCTTGTCGGAGAGTCAATCCTCCTGCCCCTGGGCGTGATGGTGGCTACCGGTGTTCTCGGTGGATTCGACGATCTCCGAGCCGTCCGCCAAGTCGGGCGCCGGCCGGACACCGCAGAGGCAGAGCCTTCCCTCGAGCCGTTGGGGATTCTGGCACGCTACAAACTAGCCTGGCTGATCGCCATCGCCACCGTTGCTGCCGTCGCGCTCCACGTGATCCTCGGGCTGCGCAGCCTAGCGCTTCCCACCATCCCCCAGAAGTTCGACATCGGGATCGCCTATCTGGCAGTGGCCGTGTTCATCATCGTCGGGAGCGCCAACGCCGTGAACCTTACCGATGGGCTCGACGGGTTGGCCGGCGGCGCCGCCGTGATAGCCTTCGCTGGATATGGAGTGATCGCGCTCCTCCAGGGGCAGATCTTCCTGGTCACGTTCTGCTTCACGGTAGTCGGCGCGGTCCTCGCGTTCCTCTGGTACAACGCGTATCCCGCCCAGCTCTTCATGGGGGACGTCGGCTCGCTAGCCCTGGGGGCCACACTGGCGGTCGTTGCCCTGATGACAGGTCAGTGGCTCCTCCTACCACTGGTGGGGTTCGTGTTCGTGGCGGAGACGCTCTCCGTCATCGTACAGGTGGCGTACTTCAGGATCACAGGCGGGCGGCGGGTGCTGCGCATGAGTCCGATCCACCACCACTATGAATTGGGGGGCTGGTCGGAGGTGCAGGTGGTACAGCGCTTCTGGTTGGTGGCCATGCTGGCCGCGATGCTCGGTATTGCGCTCGCCCTGCTGTGAGCATCTTGGCGGCGCCGAAGGCTCCAGCGGTGGCAGGGTCAAGGGAAGACGCACCCCGGGTGGCGGTCTTGGGACTGGGCCGAGAGGGCGCCGCCCTGGCCCGCTATCTGGCCCACAGAGGCTACCGTGTGACGGTCAGCGACTTGAGTTCCGAGGCCGAGCTTGCGCCCTATCTCGAACGGCTCCGCGGTCTGGAGATCGAGTACGCGTTGGGCGGCCACCCCCAATCATTACTGGAGGCTGATGCAATCTACGTGAGTCCTGGAGTGCCGCGCGACGCCCCGATTCTGAAGGCCGCCCGCACCCGACAGGTCCCGCTCGAGAGCGAGACTAGGCTCTTCTTCCAGCTCTGCGCCGCTCCAATCGCGGGAATCACCGGATCGAGCGGAAAGACCACCACCGCCCTCCTCGCGGGGGCCATGCTCCAGGAAGCAGGCGCGCGCACCTGGGTTGGGGGCAATATCGGAGAGCCGCTCATCGAGCGCGTCGACGAGATCGCCGCCGAGGACGCGGTGGTCCTAGAACTCTCCAGCTTCCAGTTGGAGGGGCTTGAGACGAGCCCGCACATTGCCTGCGTCCTCAACATCCATCCCGACCACCTGGACCGACATCTCACCATGGCGGCCTACATCGAGGCCAAGTGGAACATCCTGAAGCACCAGGGGTCGGAGGATATCGCCGTTCTCAACGCCGATGATCCGCTCACATTCGACTGGACTGGTGGACCGCGGCGGGTCCTGGCCTTCAGCCAGCGATACGCTGTAGAGGAAGGAGCCGAACTCCGGGATGGCACCGTCTGGCTCCGGCGCCCCAACGGCGATGCATCCATCTGCCGGACCGAGGAGGTTCGCCTGTGGGGCGAGCACAATCTCTCAAACCTCCTTGCCGCTGTGGCAGTGGCAGCGGCGGCTGGCGCCGAGCCTGAGGCCATAGCCCGTGCCGCCCGCGGCTTCCGCGGCGTACCGCATCGGCTGGAGTCCATAGGAGAAGCAAGGGGAGTTCTCTTCGTCAACGACTCCATTGCCACGTCGCCGTCGCGTGCGGTGGCCGCCCTGAGGGCGCTGGATCGGCCCATCGTTCTTCTTGCCGGGGGGCGGAGCAAGGACCTACCACTAGATGACCTAGCCCTCCACATTGTGGAGCGCGTCCGACACCTGATTCCCTTCGGCGAATCGGCCGATAGGCTCCGGGCAGCGGTACACGACGCGATGAACCTCTGGGGGGGGGACGGGCCATCCATATCAGAAGCGGCCGACCTGGACGAGGCGGTACGGATCGCGGTCGCGGAGGCGCGGGCTGGTGAGATCGTGCTCCTCTCGCCCGGTCACACGAGCTTCGACGCCTACCGGGACTTCGAGGAACGCGGCGCCCACTTTCGGTCGCTTGTGGAGGAGATGGTCATGTACGGGGACGGAGGCGGCCGGTGACGGTGCTGGCCTTGCGGCGGATGTGGGGCCAACCGTTGGATCGCGCGACTCTGTTCGCGGTCGCGGGGCTGCTCCTGATTGGCCTGACCATGGTCTACAGCGCCTCCTTCGCTCTGGCCTTCGAGACCTACGGCGTGACCACCTACTTCCTGGCCCGCCAGGCGACGTGGATGGCCGTGGGGCTTGCCGCCATGATCCTTCTTTCCAGGGTGGACTACCGCCACTGGCGCCGCCTGTCTGTGCCTATCATGGCTGTGACTCTGGCCCTCTTGGTCGGGGTGCTCCTGGTCGGCGAGGAGAACCTGGGCGCGAGGAGATGGTTCCTCGGGCGCTCCATCCAGCCCAGCGAGTTCGCCAAGCTGGCGACAGTCCTGTATGTGGCCCACTGGATCTCCTCCAAGGGGGAGAGGATCCGCGACGTGACCTACGGGCTGGCCCCATTTGCCGTGCTGATCGGTCTGGTCACGGGGCTGATCGTCCTTCAGCCCGACTTTGGCACCGCAATCCTGATCGTCTGCACCGCCGTCGCAGTGTTCTTCATCGCTGGAGCCGACCTCTTCCAGCTAGGGATCGGCTTTCTCGTTGGGAGCGGGACCCTCTACCTCTTGATTCTCCAGTCCTCCTATGCCGCACAGCGGATCTCCACCTACTTGTCCGACCCCCTGACGGATCCCTTCTCCGCATCGAGCTACCAGATCACCCAGACTCTCATCGCCCTTGGCTCCGGAGGCCTGACCGGCCTCGGGCTGGGAGCGAGTCAGCAGAAGATGGGGTTCATCCCGGTCCCTCACTCCGATGCCATCTTCGCCATTGTCGGGGAGGAGCTGGGGCTCCTTGGGACCGCTGCCGTCCTTGGTCTGTTCGCTCTCCTCGGCTACCGGGCGCTACGGATCGCTCTTCGCGCTCCCGACGCCTACGGCATGCTCTTGGCGGCCGGTGTGGGATGCTGGCTCATATTTCAGGCTCTGATCAACATCGGGGTCGTGACGGCGACACTGCCCTTCACGGGCCTCCCTCTCCCCTTTGTCAGCTTCGGAGGTTCGTCGTTGGTGGTGTCCCTCGCAGGCATCGGAATTCTCCTGAACATCGCGGGCCAGGAAACCGCTGGCTCCGTCTCACTGGACAATGCGGCTCTTGATCACGGGTGGCGGAACCGGCGGCCACGTGTACCCAGCGGTGGCCGTCGTGGAAGCCCTTGAGTTCCCAGGGAGGTCGGCCCTAGAAGTGCTGTGTGTCGGGAGTGCCGACGGGATCGAGTCTGACATCGCGCCCCGCCACGGGTACCGGTTCGAGGCGGTAGCCACTGGCCGGCTGCGCGGCATGGCCTGGTCGCGGATTCCCATCGAGGTGAGCAGAGTGGTGCGGGGCACCTTTGAGGCCCACAGCCTGATGGGAGGCTTCCGTCCGGAGGTGATTCTGGCCACCGGAGGGTATGTGAGCGCGCCCGCGGTCTTCGCGGGCTGGCTGCGCAGGGTACCGAGCCTGCTGTTTCTGCCCGACATCACGCCGGGGTGGGCCGTGAGGGTCCTTGCCCGTTTCGCCAGCCGGATCGCTGTCTCCTTCCCAGAATCGCAACAGTTCTTCCCGAGAGGCCGCAGCGTCGTGACCGGCTACCCCGTCAGAGAGGGGATTCGCTCGGCCGACCGGGAGGAGGCCCGGCGCGCGCTCAACCTCCCCTCCGACGAGAAGGTTCTCTTGGTATTGGGCGGCAGCCAGGGCGCGCACAGCATCAACCGAGCGGTGGCAGCGATCCTAAGGCCGCTGCTTCAAGAGGCGATTGTGATACATATCGCGGGGCGCCCCGATCGAGATGCCATGGGCGCGGAGGCAGCCACGCTTCCGCACGACCTCCAGGGACGGTATCTGCTGCACGGCTACCTCCACGAGGAGATCGGCTTGGTTCTGGCGGCGGCCGATCTGGCGCTGGGGCGGGCCGGAGCCTCCGCCTTGGGGGAGCTCCCTGCCACGGCCCTGCCCAGCGTGCTGGTCCCCTACCCGGAGGCCGGACGGCATCAAGCACAGAACGCCGAATACCTCGCCTCCCACGGTGCAGCCATCGTCCTCCAGGAACAGGAACTGGGCGAGTCACTCCTTCCGACTCTACGAACGATCCTTCGTGACGACCTGAGGCGCACGGAGATGGCGGCGGCGGCCCGCCGACTGGACAGGCCTGACTCTCCCGAGGCATTGGCCGGGGCGCTGCTAGATCTGGCGGGGATCACATGACAGACCGTGCGGGAGAGCCCAAGTGAGCGCGTGGCCCGTGGCGGCAATCTTTGTGATCTCGGTGGGCTTGGGGCTGCGCCGGGGCCCGATCGGAGGGGGTGTCCTCCTGGCCGTGATTGTGGTCTCGTGGCTGACCCTAGGCTCCGTTGGCGATATTCTCGCCGAGGCGGTTGAAGACACCCCCGTGGCATCTCTTTTCCTCCCGCGGGGCTCGTTGGGGGGCGACCGAGCAGCGGTCGGCCCAGGGAGCGCAGAGTCCGCCCCCCAACCCGGCCCCGTCCCACTCCACCGCCCAACTTTCTATCGCCTGGCATTCCTGATAGCGGCTCTGGCGGGGTACGGTGCCGTGTGGTGGATGATTCCCGCCGCAACAGGGCTCCGCAATATCCTGATGGGAGGGATCCTGGGGGCTCTTTCCGCCGTGGGAGCGTCGCTCTTCCTATTCCCGGACCGATTCCTGCGCCTTGCGGTCGGCGGGACACTGGAGGACTTCGCCGCGACGGCGCTCCCCGCCGACCCCGGAGCCCTCGATGGCCGCCAGCCTCAAGCGCTCATTGTCGCGGGCGTGCTCCTGGCCGTGGTGCTGGCGGTCAGGGCGATCCGCCCGGCTGGGAGCTTGTCTCGACTGGACGACCATGAGAGGTGAGGTGACAGCCGTTGGGCGCCATCGAGCTCGTGTGGCTGGTTATGATCGTGATCTTCGCCCTGGCCGGCGTGGTGCGCGGCTACCCCAAGGAACTCGGAACGACCACCAGCATTCTGGTCGCGCTTCTCGTGCTCAACGAGTGGGGTACGGAGGTGCTCCAGGGTCTCGATACCTTCCTGCTGGGCCTGACCGGCATCACGCTGGCTGGCGGCCACCACCCCAACCTGATCCAGGCTGGGTTCTATCTGGCGCTCTTCATCGCCATGGTCTTCCTCTCCTACCATGGCGAGACTCTCGCCTTCCGTGGAGACCCGCCTCCAGGAGCCGTGGGTGTGCTGATCAACTCTGCCAATGGAGCACTCAACGGGTACCTGATCGCCGGAACAGTCTGGTATTACCTGGATCGGTTCGAATACCCGATACGACTGTTCGGACTGTTCTCTCCACCCCTGAGCGACCTGGCCACCGCCCTTCTCCCTTTCCTCCCTGTGCCCCTCTTGGAGCCCTACCTACTCCTCTTCGTCGCTTTCTTGGTCCTGGTGCGGATCTTTCGCTAGAGGCCATGGTGAAGCCGACGTCAGAGAGGGAGCGGCTAGGGCTCCAAGCTGGGGCGCCCGCCCCCGGGGTACTCGGGGCGGCACGACAGGTGCACTTCATCGGAATCGGTGGCATCGGGATGAGCGGTATCGCTCGTTTGCTCCTGGACAAAGGCGTGGCCGTCACCGGATCGGATCTGTCTCTCTCGCCGATCACAGCGGCCCTCGAGGCAAGGGGGGCCGAAGTCCGGGAAGGCCATGCGGCGTCCCAAGTAGGGGGGGCCGATCTGGTGGTGGTGTCCGCGGCAGTGTCTCCCGACAACCCGGAGCTCCGCCAGGCAGTAGCTTCGGCCGTGCCCGTGCTCACACGGGGAGAGACTGTGGCAAGGCTGGCCCGGGGACATCGGGTCATCGCCGTGGCGGGGACCCACGGCAAAACGACCACCACCGCGATGCTGGCCCTGATCCTCATCGAAGCGGGCCAGGACCCGACAGTGCTCGTGGGGGGAATCGTTCCCCAAATCGACGGCCAAGCCCGCCTCGGGGACGGCGCAGGATTCCTGGTTGAGGCCGATGAGTACCAGAGGGCCTTCCTTGCGCTCGAACCCCATCTGGCAGTGGTCACCCACATCGAATTCGATCACCCCGACTACTTCGCGGACGAGGACGACGTCTTCTCCGCCTTCAGACAGTTGGCCGAGCGGATCACTCGGGAGGGGCTGCTCTACGCGTGCGCAGACCATAAGCTGAGCCTGCGCCTGGCAGCGGAGCTTGGCGAGGGCCGATCGGAGACCTACGGTCTCGCAGAGGCAGCCCACTGGAGGGCAGTTCAACCACTCCCCGAGCCGAGGGGCGGGTACAGTTTCGAAGTCGCCCGCCTTGGTACGCCCGTGTGTCGTGTCTCCCTTCAGGTGCCCGGCGTTCACAACGTTCGCAACGCGGTCGGCGCCCTGGCAGCGGCGCACGCCCTCGATGTGGAGCCAGAGACCGCAGCCAGGGCCCTGGAGGGATTCGTCGGAGTGGAGAGGCGTTTTCAGATCCTCGGGGAGGCAGCGGCCGTGACCGTGATCGACGACTATGCACACCACCCCACCGAGATCGCCTCCACCGTGGCTGCTGCCCGGGCACGGTTCCCGGGCCGACGGCTCTGGGCGCTTTTCCAGCCCCACACCTTCAGTCGCACGCTCACCCTCCTCGGCGCGTTTGCAGACGCCTTGGGCGCAGTCGATCGATCTGTCATCGCAGACGTCTACCCGGCTCGAGAGCCCGATAGGGGGGAGGTGCATGCTCGCGATCTGGTCCGCCGAATTGGGATCTCCGCGGCCTACGGTGGTTCGACAGTGGACGCCGAGGAGATGCTGGCCGCGGAACTGCAGCCAGGCGACGTCCTACTCGTGATGGGCGCCGGGGACATCAGGCGGGCCGGAGAGGGGGTGCTGGGCCGACTCCGAGAGAAAAATGGCGAGGCATGACGTCAGAAAGCAGAATCAAGGAGCTGGTGTCCCTCGCCCAAGCGGAGGGTCTTCCGGGCCAACCACAGCGCGACGAACCGATGGCCCGCCATTCGTCCTTCCGCCTAGGAGGGGCCTGCCAACTGTACGTCCAGGTGGAGGAGCGCTCCGCGCTCCAAGGATGGGCCTCCCTAGCGGAGCAGCTCATGGTGCCATACCGTGTGATAGGCGGAGGAACCAACCTCTTGGTGGCGCAGCTTGGGATTCGAGGGCTGATCATCGAGAACCGGTGCCGCGGTCAGCGACTGGACGAAGCCGCCGCGACGCTCCAGGTAGAGTCCGGGGCATCCCTGGCCGGTCTAGCGCGTGGTCTGGCTCGCCGAGGCTGGGCCGGTCTGGAATGGGCCGCGGGCATACCTGGGAGAATCGGCGGCGCGGTGGTGAACAACGCCGGCGCCTATGGCGGCGCCATCGCCCAGGTGCTCCAATCCGTCGCTATCCTCCTTCCTTCGGGCGAGATCGAGACTCAATCGGCGCCGTCTCTGGAACTCAGCTACCGAAACAGTCGGCTCAAAGGGAGGACCCCCCAGGCAGGGGTGGTCACCGAGGCTTCCATCGCTCTCGAGCCGCAGCCGATCGAGGCGTTGGCGGAACGCGTCCATCGGCTGGATCAGCATCGGCGGCGTACCCAGCCCCGGCAGCCGAGCGCGGGCTCTGTGTTCATAAACCCACCGGGGGACTTCGCCGGCCGTCTGATCGAAGCGGCCGGTCTCAAGGGAGCACGGCAGGGGGCGGCCCAGATCTCTCCCCTCCACGCCAACTACATCGTGAATCATGGGGGCGCCTCCGCACAGGACGTCGCGACACTCATCGTCCAGGCCAAGCGGGCTGTTCTGGAAGGTTTTGGAATACGATTGGAACTAGAGATCGAGCCGATCGGACAGTGGGAACAGGGGTTGCTGGAGGAGATGCAATCGTAGGATGGGACTCCTAGGACGGCTTCTGCCACGGCAGGAGGCTGGCCCGGCCGCTCGCCGCAGGAGGACGCGGGCCCTCTACGCTCCCTTCCAGCAGAGCCTACCTGGCGGCGATGGGATCTCACTACCTTCTGCCGTGTCGGCTCGCAGGCACCGCATCAGGGTGCCCGGATTGCTCGTCGCGGCGGCTTCCCTCGCTGGACTGGCCTTTCTGATGGCGGCCGATCGGTTCCGTCCGGCCGATGCACACATAGCGGGGACCGAGTTCTCCGACTTGGCCACCGTTGCTGAGGCCTCTGGCGCCATTGGCCGGAGCATCTTCCTCCTGGACCCCGTCGAGATGGCGGCCTCGGTGTCAGCCCTTCCCGATATCGCGTACGTTGAGGTCCGCTTGATTCTGCCTGACCAGGTGGCGATCCACATCCGTGAGAAGGAAGCATGGGCCGCGTTGCTGATCGGCGGGGAGGTGGTCCCCTTGGCCCAGGATGGCACTGTGCTCCCCCAGCGGGAGGTCGGCGATCCGCAGGTCATCCTCTTCTCTGACGACAGTCGGCCTATCGCAGCGGGCACGCGCCTGGATCCCGACCTCCTTTCGGCCGCTGCGGCGTACCAGGAGAGCCTGCCGTGGTTGGACGGGCTTGCCTACGACCCCGATTCCGGGCTGCGGATCCAGACTCCCGAGGGCCACACCGTTCTCCTGGGCGGGGGCCGAGCGGACGCATGAGAAGTTGGCTCTCCTGGAGGCACTCCGCGCGGAGTTGGAACTCCGGTCCGAGGGACCCTTCACCATAGATCTCCGCTTTCGCCGACCTGTCTTGGCTCGTTCTGCGGCCGGTGTACCGTAGTGGGTCTCCCCGGTCAGATGGTCAGACAGCGATTTTGCCTCGATAGAGGTCGAATAGGATCTCGCACCGCCCGAGGTTGACGATGGAAGAGACGGTAGTCGCGCTGGATGTCGGGACCTCCAAGATCTGTGCCCTGATCGCCGAGGTGGACGAGGGAGGTGACCTGCGGATCGTCGGGGTGGGACTCGCGCCATCGAGGGGTCTCCGAAAGGGCATCGTCGTCGACGTGGATGAAGGTACGGAGTCTATTGGCGCGGCCCTCGCTCGGGCCGAGGAGATCTCGGGGTACGAGATTCAGAGGACCTACGTCAGCGTGGCGGGAAGTCACATCTCCTCCGTCAACAGCCGGGGCGTGGCGGCGATCTCGCGTGGGTCCCAAGGCGTCACCTGGGACGACATGGATCGGGCTATGGACGCCGCCCAGGCCATCACCCTTCCCCAGAACCGCGAAATCCTACACAGCATCCCGCGTGGCTACACGATCGACGGCCAGGACGGCATCAGGAATCCCCTGGGGCTACAGGGCTATCGGCTGGAAGTCGAGGCCCACGTAGTGACGGGCGGCGTCGCCCCACTGCAGAACGTTGTGAAGTGCGTGAGAAACGCCGGGGCCGAGGCAGTAGACCTAGTGCTTGGCCCGCTGGCGGCGGGTGAGGCGGTCCTAACCCCCGCCGAGAAGGAGATGGGGGTCATCCTCGTGGACATCGGTGGCGGAACGACCGATGTCGCGGTCTTTATCGAGGGTAACGTCTGGCACTCAATCGTCCTGGCGGTGGGCGGTGACCACATCACCCACGACCTCGCTGTTGGTCTGCGGACGCCATTTCCCGTTGCGGAGCAGATCAAGCGGCGGTTCGGCCACACGCTCCCCGATGAAATCCCAGCTGAGGCGCGGATCGACGTGGCTGCCTTTGGGGAGACCAATCGCAGGCCCTATCCCCATCGGCGGCTGGCCCAGATCATAGAAGCCCGAGTGGAGGAGATCCTCGACCTGGTGGTGAAGGAGATCAAGCGTTCAGGGTACGACGGCCTCCTGCCGGCCGGGATCGTGCTCACCGGCGGAAGCGCCGAGCTGAAAGGGACCCGCGAATTCGCCTCCCGGGCTCTGGACCTGCCCGCCCGAATCGGCACGCCGGGAAAGGTGGAAGGGCTTGTGGAGACCATACAGGGTCCCGCCTACGCCGCGAGCGTGGGACTCCTGCTGTGGGGGCTGAGGAGAGCCCGGGAGAGGGAGGCCGTGCGAGGGCGGCCCAGGAGCGTCCTGCCCCGACCGATCCGGGGCTGGCTCCGTCCTCTCCTGCCAGGGTGAGGAAGAGGGAGGAATGCATGAGCCAAGAGATAGGGCGATGGTACGCACGAGGATCGCACAATCGAACCCAGTGGAAGGAGGATGAATCGATGCGTGTTTCAGATGAGGTACGCCGATTTGCGAAGATCAAGGTGATCGGAGTCGGCGGGGGCGGCGGAAACGCCGTCAACCGCATGATAGATGTCGGGCTGGCCGGTGTGGACTTCATCTCCGTCAATACCGACGCCCAGGCCCTGCTGCTGACTCAGGCACCCCACGCGATTCGCATCGGGGAGAAGCTCACCCGCGGCCTCGGCGCCGGAGGGGACCCAACCATCGGAAGCCAGGCCGCCGAGGAAAGCCGCGATCTCCTCTCCGAATCGGTGCACGGGTCCGACATGGTGTTCATCACATCGGGCATGGGGGGCGGGACAGGAACCGGAGCGGCCCCACACATTGCTCGGCTTGCCAGGGAGGCCGGTGCGCTGACCATAGGCGTGGTAACAAAGCCATTCACCTTTGAGGGGAGCCGGCGCCGCGACATCGCCGAGGAGGGATTGGTGCGGCTCCAGGAGCAGGTGGACACCCTGATCGTGATCCCCAACGACCGGCTGCTGGACATGGTGGACCGCAGGGCCTCGATTCAGACGGCGTTCGCGATGGCGGACGACGTGCTCCGTCAGGGGATCCAGGGGATCGCCGAGCTAATCACGGTTCCGGGCTTGATCAACCTGGACTTCGCAGACGTGCGGACGGTCATGTCCGAAGGTGGCGCGGCCCTCATGGCGGTGGGCCGGGGAACGGACGAGACTCGCGCCGCCGATGCTGCCCAGGCTGCAGTAGCCAGTCCCCTCCTGGACGTGACGATAAATGGCGCAACGGGCGTTCTCTTCAACATCACCGGCGGTCCCGACCTCGCGCTCTATGAGGTGTACCAGGCCGCGGAGATCATCCGCGAGATGGCCCACCCCGATGTCAACATCATCTTCGGCGCGGTGATCGACCCTGAGTTGGAGGGAGAGGTGCAGGTCACGGTCATCGCGACCGGGTTCGACACCCAGCCGAGGAGAGAGGCTGAAGAGCAGGCCGTGGGCGTCCCTGCGCTCACCGTGGCCGCCGCGGAAGGGGACAACCTGGAGATCCCCGCCTTCCTGCGCCGCGGAGAGCGCGCGTTCCAGCGACGGATGGAGTAGTGCTCGAATCTCGGATCTAGTGCGCACTTTTAAGGTTCGGACCATTGCCAGGCCCTGGGCCCTGTGATACACTGAGGGACGTGCCCTAGATGTAGTGGGGCCGGCCCGTCGGACCCCTACGGGTAGGGCCCCTTGGCTGGGGAAGTCGCGGACGCGATGAACTGGCGGTAGCTGGGCTGCGCAATGGAGTGTCCCTACTGTGACAGCCCTGACCACAGGGTGATCGACACGCGTGAGAGCGGAAACGGGATCCGCCGCCGACGCGAATGTGTCTCTTGTGGCGAGCGATTCACCACGTACGAGCGGATCGCCCATGCCCGTGTGGCTGTGATCAAGCGGGACGGGTCGCGCGAACCGTTCGCGATGGAGAAGCTCACCGCCAGCATCCGACGCGCGTTCGCCAAGGACGAGGTCACGGAGGATGAGGTCCGAGGCATGGCCGAGGAGATCGAACGCCAGGTGCAGGCGCTGGGGAGGCCCCAGGTGGCCAGCAGCATCATCGGTCGGAGGGTGCTGGAGCGGCTCCGAGAAGCTGGAGACCTGCCCTACCTTCGGTACGCCTCGGTTCACCGCAGGCTGCGCGATGCCGACAGCCTCGTGGACGAGATCGCCGAGTTCCGCGCCTGGAAAGAACGCGAGGAGGAGCTGGAGAACCAGCTCAAGCTATCGATCTAGGTGGCCCGTCCGCGCCGGCGGGGCGAACACTCCCTGCCGGCGGAATGCGTCACACCATCTCTCGAGCGGAGCGGCTGAGTGGCCCCAGAAGACACATCCTATCGGGTTGTTGCCTACACCGTCACCTTCCTGGCGAACGGAGATGAGGTGCTGCTGCTGGAGCGAGCGCGCGATCGCCCGCTCTGGGCGGGGACATTCACCGGGGTGGGGGGACGCCTGGAACCCGGCGAGGACATCCTGTCCTCTGCCCGCCGCGAGATCGCAGAGGAGACCGGGCTTCGCGTTGAGCAGCTGCGGCTCCGCGGCGTGATCCACGCCCAATCCGTCTCCGATCGGCCGGATACTCTGCTCTTCATGTTCGACGGGCAAGCCCCGCGCCGACGGGTTAGAGAGACCGAGGAAGGACGGCTGGTGTGGGTTCCCAAAGATCGCGTGGCAGACCTGCCCCTCCCCGGGAGCGTTCGAGCGTCTCTACCCCGACTTCTGAACGGTGCTGACCCAAGCGATCCGTTCTTCGCCTTCTGCCAGTACCATGAGAACGATTCCAGCGAAGTGAGCTTCGCGGAATGAAAATCGGCCCAGAATCCAACAGCCATCGGAGGCCGTCATGTTGAACCTCCCTCTGCCCACCAAGACTGGATCGTGGACCGATTCTGCGGTTCGGGTGCTGGAGGAGAGATATCTGCTTCGAGACGGATCCCGGATCCTTGAGAGCCCGGACGAGATGTGTTGGCGAGTTAGCCGGGCCATCGCTGAGGCAGAAGAGGTCTGGGGCAGGACTCCGGAGGAGATAGCCGGGCTAGCCGAGCAATTCTACGACCTCATGGTGGAGCGTCGCTTCATCCCCAACTCCCCCACCTTGATGAATGCCGGAAAGGACAACGCCCTCCAGTATTCGGCCTGCTACGTGCTCCCCGTGGGCGACTCGATGGAGGAGATCTTCGAGGCCATCAAACGCGCTGCGCTGATTCATCAGAGTGGGGGCGGGACGGGTTTCGCGTTCTCCCGACTACGCCCTCGAGGCAGCGTGGTCAGGTCGACCCACGGGGTCGCCTCGGGGCCGGTGTCCTTCCTTCGCGTCTTCGACGCCGCCACCGAGGCGGTGAAGCAGGGAGGGACCCGCCGCGGGGCCAACATGGGCATCCTGCGGGTGGACCACCCCGACATCCTCGAGTTCATCGACTGCAAACTCGACGGTGGAATCACCAACTTCAATATCTCAGTGGCCGCCACGGACGGGTTCATGGAAGCCTTGGCAAAGGGCCAGCCCTACGATCTGACGGATCCCCACTCAGGGGAGGCTGTCGGAGAGTTGGATGCCCGCTCGGTCTTCGACCGGATCACCGAGGCCGCTTGGCGCACCGGAGACCCAGGCCTGGTCTTTATCGACCGGATCAATGCCAGTCCTGCGAACCCCACGCCCGAGCTGGGTACCATTGAGGCCACAAATCCCTGTGGCGAGCAGCCCCTTCTCCCCAACGAAGCCTGCAACCTGGGCTCCATCAACCTGGCCAAGTTCCTGTCCCGGGACGACGGGCGTCCCTCGATAGACTGGGCAGCCCTGGGGCGGGCCATCCGGTTGTCCGTCCGATTCCTGGACGACGTGATCCAGGTCAACCCCTATCCTCTGCCGGAGATCAACGCCGCCGTACATGGTAACCGGAGGATCGGACTCGGGGTGATGGGGTGGGCAGATCTCCTCTTCGAGATGATGGTCCCCTACGACAGCCAGCAAGCCCTGGACCTGGCCGAGGAGGCGATGGCCTTCATCAACCACACCGGGCACGAGGCTTCTCAGGCACTTGCTGAGGAGCGCGGCCCGTTCCCCAATTGGGAGAGGAGTATCTACCGCAACGGCCCGCCGCAGCGCAATGCCACCGTGACGACCATCGCGCCCACCGGCTCCATCGGAATAATCGGAGGCTGCTCCTCCGGGATCGAACCGGTGTTCGCTCTGGCGTTCCGGCACGTCGTGGATGAGCGAGAGCTCCGCATCGTGAATCCGGCCTTCGAGCGGTCCGCCCGAGAGCGAGGCTTGTGGACCGAGGAGCTTGAGGCGCGGCTTTCGGCGACGGGATCGATAGGAGGCATGGCCGAGATACCGGAGGAGATTCAGCGCGTGTTCGTTACGTCCCACGAGATCGCCCCGGAGTGGCACGTCCGGACCCAGGCGGCGTTCCAGAAGCACACCGACAATGGTGTGTCCAAGACCATAAACCTCCCCCACTCCGCCTCGGTGGCTGACGTCGCCGACGCCTATCTCTTGGCGTACGAGAAGGCGTGCCTCGGGATCACCGTGTTTCGGGACGGCTCCAAGTCAGACCAAGTGCTCCACCTGGGGACGCGGAGCGGACAAGTGTCGCCTGCGGTTGAGGAGGAGATCAGCCCCCGCCCCGCTGTCCTCCAGGGTGTCACCTACCGCAAGCCCACACCGATGGGCACAGCCTTCATTACTGTCAACTCCAACGTGTCTGGGGATCCCTTCGAGGTCTTTGCCAACGTGGGCAAGGCCGGGAGCGACGTCTCGGCGCTGGCCGAGGCTCTGGGCCGCCTGATGTCGCTCGCCCTTCGGCTCCCCTCTCCCATGGGTGCCCGCATGCGGATGGCCGAGATCATCGACCAGCTGTCCCGCATTGGAGGTGCTCGGCCGACCGGATTCGGGCCGCACCGCATCCGCTCTCTTCCAGACGCCATCGCCCAGGCCCTTTCCGAGCACATGGGACAGGAGGCAGAGCGCGGCCACCAGTTGGAGCTACCCCTTCCGCGGACAGCCGACCTGTGCCCCGACTGCGGCCAGGCGGCACTGGTGCACGAGGAGGGCTGCCAGAAGTGTTACAGCTGCGGCTACAGTGAGTGCTAGAAGCCGGTGCGGTGACCAAGCCAAAGGGCGGCTCGTCGCAGCCGCCCTTTCATGTTGGCCGAGGCACCCGAATTCATGTGAGGACGCGCCGCCCTCCGTCCGGCCTGGACGGTCCGCCCTCGAACATCTCCGGGACTTCGATCTCGTGACGGAGATGCTGCGGCAATGAGTATCAGCAGCCAGGCAGACTGAGCCACGGCCCAGCCAGATGGGCTACGGCTCCTTTTGCGCCTGCGCGAGATCCTGTAGAATCGCCGAACGAGGGATGGGAGCGTGAACCACGCCGTCTGCCTGAAACACGTCCCGGACACTGCCAGCGTGATCAAGGTGGTGGACGGGGCGGTTGATTATCAGGGGCTCGAGTGGGTGGTGAACCCCTATGATGAGTACGCCCTCGAGGAGGCCCTCCAGATTCGCGAGGGTCGAGATGGCGAAGGCAAGGTCACCGTGGTGACGGTCGGCCCGGCTCGCTCGGCTGAGGCGCTCCGCAGCGGGCTCGCCCTGGGCGCGGACGAGGCGATCCACCTGTCGGACCCGGCGTTCGAGTATCTTGACCCCTTCGGCGTGGCCCGGGTACTGGCGGCCGCGTTGTCTCGGATACCATACGATCTGATCTGGTTTGGCTGGAAGGGCGTCGATCACGACCACGCCATCACGGGGGCTGCTCTGGCGGAACTGCTGGACCTTCCCCACGTATCCTTCGTGGTCGGCGTGGAGATCTCAGAGGACGGCAAGAGCGGGCGTCTGGAGAAAGAGGTTGAGGGGGCCCACGAGATAGTCCAGACGTCAATACCGGCGGTCCTCACCACCCAGAAGGGGCTGAACGAGCCCCGCTACCCCTCCCTGAAGGGTATCATGGCCGTGAAGAACAAGCCCATCACCGTGTGGGGCGCGGAAGATCTCGATCTGGAGATCCAGACCCTCGCTCCCCGTATGGAGGTAGTCTCGGAGTCCCTGCCTCCCCAGCGGGAGTCGGGGCGATTGATCGAGGGCCCTTCGGAGGAGCAGGCCCGCGATCTGGTCAAGCTGCTGCGAGAGGAGGCGAAGGTCATCTAGCCCATGGGCGCGCGCAACGTCTTCGCTGTGGCCGAGGCGAGAGAGAACGCGCTCAAGAAGGTCTCGCTCGAGGTCCTGGGTGAGGCAACTCGGATCGCGGAGCTGCTAGGAGGCGTCGCGGAGGCCGTCCTCATGGGGAACGGAGTGGCCCCCCATGCCGACACCTTGGTCGACCACGGTGCGGCCAAAGTCTACCTGTCGGACGATGCCCGGCTCGAGAACTACAGCCCAGAGACCTACGGACGCTCTCTCGGATCCGTGATTCAGGAGAATGGCCCGGCGGTGGTCCTGCTGCCAGCGACTGCCCGGGGAAAGGATCTGGCGCCGCGGGTCGCCGCACGGGTAGGCGCCGGCCTAGCGTCGGACTGCACTGGCCTGGAGGTCGTGGACGGGCGGCTCCTCATTTCCCGA
Source organism: uncultured Anaerolineales bacterium (assembly GCA_964348195.1). Classification (GTDB taxonomy): domain Bacteria; phylum Chloroflexota; class Anaerolineae; order UBA7937; family JACPPX01; genus CAYGBX01. The sequence continues at coordinate 19,873 of CAYGBX010000012.1, read as the reverse complement.
CCTACCTTCGCGGGGAAGGTCATGGCACAGGCTAGGATCTCGACCCCCTTGCAGATGGCCACGCTGCGACCCAACATCTTCCCCGTCCCCACCCCGGACTCCTCACCTGATGGGATCGTTGAGGCCGTTCCCGTGGAGATGGGAGCGCCTCGAGCATTCACCGTGGAGACTGTAGCTGCGGAGGCCGGACGCCTGGATGTTGCGGAGGCTGACATCATCGTCTCTGGGGGACGGGGCCTAAAAGGGCCCGAGAACTACGCCCTCCTGGAGGAGCTGGCCGAAGCTCTGGGTGGTGCGGTGGGCGCCTCCCGAGCCGCGGTGGACGCCGGTTGGCGGCCCCACGGCGACCAGGTGGGCCAGACCGGCAAGACCGTGAACCCGAGCCTGTACATCGCCTGCGGGATCTCCGGAGCCATCCAGCACCTGGCGGGAATGAAGACCTCCAAAGTCATCGTGGCCATCAACCAGGATCCCGACGCTCCCATCTTCAAGGTTGCCGATTACGGGATCGTGGGTGACCTCTTCGAGGTGATCCCCCTGATCACAGAAGAGGTCAGGAAGCTCAAGGCGCAGGGCTGAGCCGCCTCCTCTGCGGCGGCGACCGCCAAGCCCTGGCTCCAGGGGGCGTGGAGATCGGCTCCTCGGGCTGTGGCAGCGGTGGCAGAGCTGCCTTCTCCCAATCCGGCAACTCAAGGTAGTCCTTCGTCACGCGGTAGCCAACCTCCACCATCTGGCCCCCCCTGCCCAGTTCCCATACAGGGAGCCCCTGGTAGGCGTCGATTACGATGTGATGGAGGAGAATCCTGCCAGCGGACCGTTCTAGATCGTCTAGGAGCTGCTGGTAGATGAGCGTGTTCAGCGACCGGAAACCGATGTTGACGACTCCCCGCGGCCGCGGAAGCGCCTGCCCCGCATAGCCCACGTTGATGGCGAAGACTTCCGTCGACCCTTTCTCTGCTGCTATAGCAATGGGGACATTGGCCACGACGCCTCCGTCAACCAGCTGAAGCCCCGCTACCTGTTCCGGGGGAAAGAGGGTGGGAAGGGCAGCAGACGCCATTACCGCATCGATCAAATCTCCCTCCGGATTCTCTCCCCAGAGATACAGTACACCGTGAATGAGGTCGGCAGCTGTTACGTACAGAGGCACCGATAGGTCCCCGAATCGCCGCACGTCGGGAGGGAGTTGCATGGTCACGAAACGGCGGAGTCTGTCGCTCGAGAGGAGTCCATCTTTGCCGCGAAGGAAGCGCCAGGCCATTGTCAGGTAGAGGAGGAAGTCGTTGCGCGGGAAGATCTGGGCTCGCTTCACCGTGCTCCACAGTTCGGCCAGCCTGCGCGCGCCCGCCGGGCTAGGGTCCGTCGCGAGGAACGCTGCGTTCATGGCGCCGGCGGACGTACCCACAAGGAGATCAGGCTCCACACCTGCCTCTAGGAGGGCCAGAAGCCCGCCAGCCTCGAGGGCCCCCCGGCTCCCGCCGCGCCAGCGAGAGGCGCTGGACCACCTGGCGGAGCTGATCCAGCACGTCGTCCCCCTCGATCAGCAGAGCCCGGCGAGGCCTGCGCTCTTGCACCAG
>CAYGBX010000012.1:5832-18286 GCA_964348195.1 uncultured Anaerolineales bacterium | reverse complement strand
CCTCGAGGGCCCCCCGGCTCCCGCCTCCGCTCAGGACAAACGCGATCATCGTCCCCTCCTTCAGTCTCCGCGATTCTAGGCCGCCGCAGGGGGCCCGACAAACGACCGCAGGACCCGAATGTTGCCGGGCCAGAATCGGCTATGCTAGACTGCCGCGCACAGCCGAGGGGGCACAGGTATGCGCCGGAACGAGAAGTCCGGTCTCGTTTACTACACGTTTGACGAATTGACCGAGCTGGGGTTCAAGCACGCCATCGTCACCCGCCTAGGAGGTGTGAGCCACCAACCCTTCGCTAGCCTCAACATCGGCCACACGGTGGGGGATGCCCCAGCGGCGGTTGCGGAAAACCTTGACAGACTGCACGAGGTCCTCGGCTTCGACCCAGGCCGCACTGTGACGGCACACCAGGTTCACGGAAACCGGATAGCGTGTGTGGACAGGTCTGGTTGGGGAACGGCGGTGCCGTCGTCCGACGCTCTCATCTCAGATGAGCCGGAGACGGCGCTTCTCCTCCGCTTCGCGGACTGCGTGCCGCTGTATCTGGCAGATCCCGAGACCGGCACGGTCGGGCTCGGTCATGCCGGCTGGCGCGGTACGGCGGGGCGCCTCGCTGGCCGCCTGGTGGAGTCGATGGTGAGCCGCCATCGGACCGACCCGACGCGATTGCGGGCAGGGCTCGGGCCGGGGATAGCGGGTCACCACTACGCGGTGTCTGACGCCGTGGCCTCCCGGGTGACCCGGGCTCTCCCCTATCCCGATCGAGCCCTAGTTCGGAGAAACGGCTCGGTTCATTTGGATCTGTGGGAAGCCAACCGGCAGCAGCTTGTCGCCGCCGGCGTCCCGGATCCAGAGGTGATGCCACTCTGCACAGCCTGTGAGAGCCACGAGTTCTTCTCCCACCGCGGTGAAGGAGCCACCACCGGGCGCTTTGCCGCCGTCCTCGCCACGGGAACCGTCCCATGCTGAAGGCAGCGTCCATCGCCGAAGGCGCCCGCATCAAGAACAATTGGGACAGGGTCCTCACTCGCATCTCGGCTGCCGCCCGCCGCGCCGGTCGCGAACCGGACCAGGTCTCTCTCGTGGCGGTTGCCAAGGGCGTCCCCCTCGCCACCCTGTCTCGCGCCGTGCGGCTGGGAATCACCCAGATCGGGGAGAGCCGCGTCCAGGAGGCTCAGGACAAGATTGGCCACCTGCGGCAGGAGGGAGTCGCGGTCACCTGGCACATGGTGGGCCACCTCCAACGCAACAAGGTGAAGACAGCCCTGGCCCTCTTCGACTGGATCGACTCCCTTGACAGCCTCCGGCTGGCGAGAGAAATGGAGAAGCGGGCCGCCGAGGCGGACGTCTCGGTCCCCGTGCTCCTGGAGATCAACACTTCCGGCGAGGAAGCGAAGCACGGTCTCCGGCTTCCCGATTTTGAGGGTAGAGAGTCGAGCATGCTCTTTCCCCTGATAGGGGAGATCTTGGACAACGCCCACCTCCGTGTGGAGGGGCTGATGACGATGGCTCCCGCTGTTGAAGATCCCGAGCAGGCACGCCCGCACTTTCGCGCCCTCCGACAACTTCGCGATGAGCTGGCGCGGCACTTCCCGGAGGCGTCATGGCGCCATCTCTCGATGGGGATGAGCGACGACCTGGAGGTCGCTGTGGAGGAGGGAGCCACCATGGTGCGGGTCGGCCGCGCCATCTTCGCTCGGGACGGGTATCCGAGCGCCAGAAGAGCGGAGAGGGCCGATGGCTGATCTCGACAGCGTCTCGTTCATAGGCAGTGGCGTGATGGCCGAAGCTATGATCAAGGCCGTGCTGGCGAGAGGATTGGTCGAGCCCGACGCGATCCGGGCCAGTGGCCCCCGCGCCGAGCGCGCCGAGCAGCTAGCGTCGGAATATGGTGTCGCGGGTACGACGGACAACCGCGAGGCCGCGTCCAGCAGCCAGGTGGTTGTGCTCTCCGTCAAGCCGCAGGTGCTGGCGTCAGTCCTCTCGGAGATCGCTGGGCACCTCCGCCCCGGCGCGCTCGTCCTGTCCATCGTGGCCGGAGCGCGTCTCTCCACCATCGCCGAGGCCCTGGATCACACCGCGGTCGCCAGGGCGATGCCGAACACGCCGGCGCAGATTGGCCAAGGAATGACGGTGTGGACCACCAGCTCCGAGACGCCACCCGACCACAAGGAGCGGGCGCGTGCCATTCTGGATGCCATGGGGCAAGAGCATTTCGTGGAGGACGAGGGGTATCTCGACATGGCCACGGCCCTCTCAGGAACAGGACCCACCTACGTCTTTCTCTTCATGGAAGCTTTGATCGATGCTGGGGTCCACCTGGGGTTCTCGCGACGTGTGGCCCAGGATCTCGTGCTTCAGACCATGGAGGGATCGGTGGCCTTCGCCCGCCAATCGGCCCGCCACCCCGCCGAGCTGAGGAACATGGTCACCTCACCGGGAGGGACCTCGGCCGAAGCCATCTACCAGCTCGACAAGGGAGGCGTGCGCACGGTGCTGTCCCGTGCCATATGGGCCGCCTATCAGAAGTCGCGCTATCTGGGAGGGTTGAGCGAGCAATGACCGTGCTGCTGAGCTTTATCGATCTTCTCTACACGGCCCTCTTCGTGGCCATCTTTGGCCGCATCATCCTTACCTGGTTGCGGTTCGATCCCTACCACCCCATATCCCGCTTCCTGGTCGATATCACTGAGCCGATCCTCGGCCCTATCAGAAGAGCCCTGCCCCCAACGGGCATGTTTGATCTCAGCCCCATGTTCGCTCTGCTGGGACTCTACCTGATCCGTGTCGTGCTGGAGCAGTTCATCCTCCTCAGCTTCTAGAAGTCCGGCCGGTCGCAATTCCCTCAGCGGCACAGCCCCGATCCCCGCTCCACCGGGTGCTTGTTCCTTCCGGATCGCCGATCCCGCCCAGGGGGGCGCCTCCGCGGTACCGGAAGCCACCCGCGGCCCGTCAAGGCAGCCGCGGCGTCTTTTGCCCTCGACGTCAGGCTAGGACCTGTGGGCCATCAGGTGGGAATCCCCCATCGCCAGGCGGGCGCCTGTTCGATGTCCGCACTCTCCATCAGATTGCGCACCGTACCCACCAGGACATCGACCAGGTAGAGGTCCCAAGCTCCCTCGGTGTGGGAGGAGAACATGATCTGGGACCCATCCGGGGACCACACCGGCTCATGGTCGTCGGCCATAGGTCGGTTAGAGAGGTTGCGCTGCCCCGACCCGTCGGCGTTCATGACGTAGATCTCCATGTTCCCGTCCCGGTATGACTGATAGGCAATCTGGCGCCCGTCCGGCGACCAGCTAGGTGAGGCGTCGGTCGCGTCGTTCTGCGTCAACTGCAGCAGCCGCGCCCCATCGGCGTTCATCACGAAGACTTCCAGGTCGCCGTCGCGCTCAGACACGAAGGCGATCTGCCGGCCGTCGGGGGACCAGGCGGGCGCATAGTCGAAGGCATCGTGGAAGGTCATGCGTGCGGGCTGGGATCCATCGGCGTCAGCCTGGTAGATCTCCCAATTGCCGTCGCGCCTCGACGCAAAGGCGAGCCGAGTGCCCTGCGGGGAGATGGAGGGATTGGAATCGGGTGCGGGGTGGCGGGACAGGTTCCTCTGGGATGTGCCATCCGCCTCCATGGCGTAGATCTCGGTGGTCGCGTTCTCCTTAAAAACTAAGTAGATCGTCCTACCGTCGCGCGACCAGGTCGGCCACGAATCGTCCCAGGTGTTCTGGGTGAGCCGTCGGCGATGGCTTCCGTCCGATGTAGCGACAGCCACCTCCCAAGTCTCGGATGCCTCGTCCCACACCATGAAGGCGAGTTCAAAAGAGGGGCCGGGGAGGACCTCAGCCGGTCCCAACCCTCCGACGGCCGGAGCCACTTCCGCCGGGGTGGGGATGGCCGATGGGGAACTGGCCCCTGCCCCGCCCAGCAATGACCAAGCGAGCAGGATGAGCACGGCCGCGGCGGCAGCCACCGGTGGGAGCATTCCCCGCCCTACGCGACGAACGGTACGGGGGTCTCGCAGCCGCGTGCTGCCAGCCCGCTGCTTTCCCCTGGTCTCGGCAGACATCCACATCCCTAGCAGCTCCGACCCGGGTCCGTAGGCAAGCTGACCGCGGGGTGTCAAGATGCCCCGATCGACCAGTCCCCTGAGGCCGGCCTCCAAACCAGTCCTGCTGAGCCGCTGTCCGCTCTCGGCAGTCGACTGGGCGAGTTCGTCTAGGAGAACCACGCCACGCCCTCCCCGCATTCCGGCGACGCCCTCCAGAACTGCGCGCTCGTCGGGAGTGGATCGCTCCTTGATCCGAGCCAGGTACTGCCGCGCTGCAGAGGATGCACGGGACACGGCGACCTCGACATCGCGCATCCTCACCCGGCCGCGATGCCTGCACGTTTCGAACAGCTCATGACAGAGGATCTGGATCTGCCCCGGGTGTCCGTCGGTCAACGAGATGATCTCTTGGACTGCCTCCCAGTCGTACCTCAAAATCCCGTCGGCCGGATTCCTGATCACGGCCTCCGCGGCCCTCCTGTCCAGCCCCTCCAGCCTTCGCAGCTGACCACCGTCCTCCGGGGTCCGCTCGCCAGACCACAAGATGGCCATCTTTGGCCGTTCCTGGACGAGTTCAGCGAGCACCTGGTCCCACTCGCTCAGCCCTCCGCCTTCACCGACCAGAAGAGCGTCCCATCCCTCGAGAGCCAGAACCACCGGCTCACCGACACTGTCCAGGACCTCCAAGAGGTGATCCTTCGACCGCCCCCCTGATCTTCCCTGGGATGAACGAGCTTCAGGCTCCAGTGCACTGGCGAGGAGCCCCGATAGCTTAGAAATGGGTTCCGCGAGTCCCTGCCAGGTCTCCCCCTCCAGATCGAGCACCAGCAACCGCCAGCGGCCCTCCAGCTCCCGCCTGAGCTGGTAGATGAGGGAGGTCTTCCCCATCCCCAGGGGCGCCTGCAAGCGAAGCAAGGGTATCTCAAACCCCTCCCCCAGACGCGTCTTAACGTGGTCGATAGTCGACCGCCTGCCCGCAAAACTGCGCGCTGTGGCTGGCCTGCCGAGGGGATAGGGATTCTCCGCCCTCGACGCCTTCATGGACCCCCACTGACCAGGAACCGCTCGCAATTGGCGCAGCGAACCAACTCCTGGCCCCGCAGGACCTTCTGTATCTTGCTGGGAGGCACCGCGACACCACAGCCGCCGCACACCCCTCCGTCCACCACAGACACCGCCTGGCCGCCCTTCCGTCCCCGCAGATCCTCGTACGAAGCCAGATCCTCCGGGTCCAACGCCGCGGCCTGTTCCTGACGCAACGCTGAGAGGTGTTCGACCCGGTCGCGGAGAGCGCTCTCATCCCTCTCGAGGCCTGCCCGATCCTCTTCCCAGGTCATCTCGAGACCGCGGAGTACCTGGCTCATCTCCTCCAGGTCAGCTTCCGCCTGCTCCTGGACAAGCATCACCTCGAGAACCTCGTCCTCCAGCTGGCCGCGCCGGCGTTTCAGGGACTGGACCTCCTGCTCGAGCCCCTCTAGTTCTCGAGGATGGGTCACACGACCCCCGTAGAGGCGCGCCTCCTCGGAGGCGAGCTTCTCCCGCACGGCTTCGAGATCCAGCTCCTTCTCGCGGAGCCGCTGCCGCGCGTCGGCACCTCGCGCGTCGATCTCCCCCATCTCGTCCCGCGCTTCGACCAGCCTATCGGGTTCTCTCAGGGCAGACAGGACCGACTCCAATCGGCTCTCGGCTTCGGCGAGCTCGAGGTCGGTGTTCTGCAGAAGGTGTAGAAGACGAGCCCGGCCCGGCATCGCCGCTCAGAATCGCAATGTGGCTCGGAGCAGGCGCCTTGCCCATCCGCCGCGCCCGAGCGCCACCGAGCCCCAGCTCCCTCGGCACGACACATCCGGTCGCGGAGCGGTCAGGGGCCGCGGTCTTGCCGCCACCTTTAGAACGAGGCTGGGCGGCGTGCGAACAAGTTCACCAGAACCAGACCTGCCACAAAGCCACCGATGTGTGCAAACCAAGCGACTCCGCCCGTGGAGGCCATCCCGAGAGAGGCGACGCCGCTGAAGAGCTGAATGATGATCCAGTAGCCGAGGACGAAGACTGCCGGCACCGCAACCAGGCGAATAAAGTACCCGAGGAACAGGAGGCTGATGACTCGCGCACGGGGGAACAGAAGGATGTACGCTCCCATGACGCCCGCGATTGCCCCGCTGGCGCCGATGTTCGGGATCGGTGAATCCGCATCCACCGCCACCTGGGCAAGGGTGGCACTGATTCCGCACAGGAGGTAGAAGACTAGAAATGAAACGTGGCCCATTCGGTCCTCGATATTGTTCCCGAAGATCCACAGGTACAGCATGTTCCCGCCCAGGTGAACCAGCCCGCCGTGAAGGAACATGGCCGTGAACGCCGTGGCGACCGTTCTGGGGCTGGGGTCTCCTACTAGGTTGGCGGGAATGACCGCCCACGCCTCGATCAACCTTTCCAGAGCCGGTGGGGGCAGAATGAACTCATATGCGAAGATCGCTGTATTGGCGACGATCAGAGCCACCGTTACGGCGGGGACCCTTACAGCTGGGTTCTGGTCGTGGAGCGGTAGCATAGCGTCTGCGCGGCATTCTACCGGAAGCTAGCCGAACCCAACAACTGCCCCCCTGTTGCGGAGGTCATGAGCCGATCCTAGAATGGCCGACCATGGTGGATTCCGGTGGAAAGACGGTGGTGGTGGTCCCCACCTACAACGAGAGAGAGAACCTGGCACCTCTGGCGGAGGGGATCCTCTCGTCTCCGCTGGAGCCTGAGATGATCGTGGTGGACGATGCCTCGTCCGATGGCACGGGCGAGCTCGCCGACGCCCTGGCATCGAATGACGGTCGGCTCCAGGTGATCCACCGACCCCGCAAGCTAGGCGTCGGCTCAGCGCACATCGCCGGGTTCAAGGGGGCCCTCGCCGGCAATGCGACCCGGGTGATCACGATGGATGCCGACTTCTCGCACCATCCTCGGTATCTGCCAGCCCTCGCCGCCGGTGCCGATCGAGCTGGGTTGGTCATTGGATCTCGATACGTCCCAGGAGGGCGGGTCAAGACCTCCAAGCTCCAGCGCAAGATCCTGAGCCGGGGAGCCAATCTGGCGGCCAGGCTAGCATTGGGGTTGGACGTTCGAGACGCCACAGGCGGCTTCCGCTGCTACCGGCGGGAAGCCCTGGAGGCCATCGACCTGGATGCGATCTTCTCGGAAGGGTACTCTTTCCTTGTGGAGATTCTGTACCAGTGCCGTCAGGCAGGTTTCGTGGTGGAGGAGGTTCCCATCGTCTTCGAGGACCGAGAGAAAGGTATCTCCAAGATCTCGCGACGCGAGATAGCGAGGGCTGTCTACACCGTCCTCCGGTTGGGCGCGGCTCGTCTGATCCGCTAGTAGCTGAAGTGGAGCGGGTATCGTGCGTGGTCTGCGGGGCCGACGACGGCCGTCTGCTCTATCCGGCGACGCTGCCCACCGACGCCTCAGCGCATCGCACGGAGGCCTTCCGCTGCACCTCCCTCGGCTACGGGGTCCATCCCGACATAGTCAAGTGCGGTGCGTGCGGGATGGTGTACGCAAGTCCTCGTCCTCAGGCCAGGGAGATCTTGGCGGCGTACGAAGAGGTGGAGGACCCGGCGTATCTCGCGGAGCGGGAGGGGAGGGTCCTCACTTTCCGGCGCAACCTCGCGCCGCTGCAGCGTCTTGTCGAGCCCGGAGACGGTCGGCGCCTGCTGGATGTGGGCAGCCACGTGGGGATCCTGCTTGAGATCGCCCAAGATCGAGGCTGGGAGGCCTGGGGAGTCGAGCCTTCCGTCTGGGCGTCGATGCAGGGCCGCGAACGGGGTCTGAGAGTGATCACGGGCACGTTGCCTCAGGCTCGCTTCCCGGACCGACACTTTCACGCCGTCACCATGTGGGACGTGGTGGAGCATCTCCCTGATCCCAGGAGGGAGCTCGCCGAAGCGCATAGAGTCTTGTCACCCGGCGGGGCGATCGCTATCCACACCATGAACGTTGAGAGCCCGTTCGCTCGACTCCTGGGACAGCGGTGGCCGTGGCTCATGGAGATGCACCTGCACTACTTTTCGCCGGAGACCCTGTCCCGTCTGCTCGAGTCGACAGGCTTTCGGGTCGAGATCCTCGAGAACCAGGGACGGTACCTTCGGCTCGGGTATCTCCTCTCCCGCCTGGAGCCATACGCAGGGCCGGCAGCGCGCGGTCTGGGTCGGCTGGCCCGATCGATCGGGGTCCATTCCCGCCCGGTCTCCATCAATCTGGGCGACCTCTTCACCGTCTTCGCCCGCAGAGTCTAGGCTGGGGGACATCGCCTCACCGGAGCCAGGATGGGTAGGGATCTGAACCTCAGCCCGCGGCGACTGTTCGTCCTCCTCCTTTTTCTCGCCATCTTCGCCATCGCCACCCAGGAGAACGTGGACCCCGACTTCTGGTGGCACCTGCGAACCGGCCAGCTGATCTGGGACACGGGCTCGATACCCAGAGCAGATCCCTTCTCCCACACGATTGCAGGCGCGCCTTGGACCGCTCACGAGTGGCTATCGGAGGCCCTTCTCTACGCTGTCTACGCTTTCGGCGGTGAATCCGCACTGATCCTGATCTTCGCCGGGATCATCGCCATCGCCTTCTCATTGGTCTACGCCCAGAGCGAAGGACGCCCCTATCTGGCAGGTTTCCTCACCCTGGCTGCGGCGCTGACCTCGGCGATCTCCTGGGGCGTGAGGCCTCAGATGATCACACTCTTGTTCGGAGCCCTCTTCCTGTACCTGTTGGAGGACTACCGCCGGGGCCGCCGCCATCGCCTCTGGCTCCTGCCCATCCTGACCTTGATCTGGGTCAATCTCCACGGCGGATACCTGCTGGGGCTGGCCCTCATCGCTGCCTATGTCGCCGGAGCAGTGGCATCCTCGCGCATAGGCCGCAAGGCGCCGCGGGTGCGCCCTCTAGCGCTGGCATTCCTGGCGAGCGGCGCGGCAAGCCTCCTCAATCCGCAGGGTCCGGGCATCTGGATCTATCCGTTCGGAACCTTGGGAAGTGCCGCCATGCAGACCTACATCGTGGAGTGGTTCTCCCCCGACTTCCACCAGGCTCAGTTCCTGCCTCTCGCCGCTCTCCTGTTGCTGACCGTGTTCACTATGGCAGCATCGCGACGGTCCCCCGATCCCACTGACACCCTCCTTCTGCTGAGCCTGGGCTTCGCTGGACTTCGATCGGCCCGCCACGTTCCCCTCTTCGCGCTGGTGGCCGCACCTATACTGTCTCGACACGCGATCGAGGCGATCGCCCGCTCAGAGCGCTGGTCTCGCTGGATCCACCCCGTTGGGGGACACGCGTCGCGGGCCGGGACGGCCCTCAATGGGGCGCTCCTGGCGTTGGCTCTTCTTGCCGCCTCATTCAAGATTGGAACGAGCCTCAGCAACAACCAGGCCCTCCAGGCCGAGGCCTTCCCAGTCGCAGCGGTCGATTTCATCGAGGCCAATCCGCCTGATGGCGAAATGTACAACCTCTACCGCTGGGGCGGGTATCTCATATGGAAGCTCTGGCCTCAGCACCAGGTGTTCATTGACGGCCGCGCCGACCTCTACGGGGACGCCTTCATCGAGACATACCTCGAAACCTACAGGCTCCGACCCGGCTGGCAGGAACCCCTCGATCGATTCGGGGTTGACTGGATCATCATCGACGCGAAAAGCCCCCTGGCGACTCTCCTGGACGAGCTTGAGGAGTGGGAGGAGCTCTACAGCGACGACGTCGTGGGTGTTCTCTCTCGCTCCCCTGGTTCGTCCTAGCGAGACCCGGCCGGGATCTAGCCCATAGGACCCATGGAGCCGGCCGATGGCCTGAGCTAACCTTTCTACGTGTCAGCGCGCGCAATCGGTTCCGGTAGCAGGACCTCACCGGGGGACTAAGATGTGTCGGTTCGCCCGGCTCTTCCAGATTGGAGCCTTGCGGCGCTGTCTCGAATTTGCGATCTGCGCAGAAGGGGAGCACACCTCGGCGCCACGCTTGCGGCGGAGCGCCTGCAGCACCATTCGGTCGCGAACCCAGATTGTCCGCCACTTGGCACTGCCCCTCCTTGATTGCGCTGGTGCGTTGTGAAGTCCTGCCGCGGATAGGGTGAAGCGTTCGGGGATGCAGGGCATGCCCCTGCCTCGGCTAGAAGCTGGCAGAGAGTGGCTGGCCGAGACTGGCCACGCCTGGGTGGCCTTCGCCGCCCTCCTCGCCACGGCGGCCGGGTTGGGTCTGTTCGGCCTCATGCGGACCCCCCCTCCGTTCGTGGACGAGGCGTGGTACGCAAGCCGGGCGTGGGCACTGATTCAATCGGGGCAGGCCTTTGGAGCCTTAGACAGGGGCGTCTTTGACAACTACGAGGGCTACTGGACCTACTACCCGTTGCTTGGAACCTGGTTCCAAGCCCAAGCGATCCGCTCCCTCGGGCTGAATCTGTTTGCTGTTCGCGTCACATCGCTCCTCTTCGGACTGCTTCTCCTAGGAGCTGTGTACACGGTAGGTGTCCGGCTCGGCGGCACTCGCCTGGGCCTCTTTGCCATGTTGCTGGTGTCCCTGTCAGAGGCCTTTCTCCTCTCCTCGCACCTTGCCCGCCATGACATCATGGTGGCTGCTCTGGGATTCGGCGCGATCGCCCTCTACGTGACAGATCGCGCCTCAGCGATCTCGGTCAGAAGTATTCTCTCCGGTCTCGCGGTCGGCTTGGCGTTCGAGATCCACGTGAACGGGATGATCTACGGTCCGGCCATAGCGGGTCTGTACCTACTCGACCACGGCTCGTCGGTGCTGCGGGCGAAGCGCTTCTGGGGATTCGCCGCCGGCCTGTGCGGAGGACTCTTGTTCTATGCGGCGATGCATGTCCTCCCATATCCACAGACCTTCCTGTCTCTGACCAGCTTGGCGTACTCTTCGACGCACACGCCACCTGTCCTGGTCCCAGATCCCAGCGTCTGGCTGCAGTCCGCAGTGGACTCAGCTTGGTTCCTCCTGCGATACAATGTTGCGCGAGCTCCGCTGGTTGTCTGGGGATTCTTAGCACTGGCGCGGCGCGGTTCGATGTCCGATAGGAAGCTGCTGATGCTCTTCAGCTCGCTGTTCCTTGCTCTTGTGCTGATGATTCGGAACAAGATAGGCTACTATGCGATCCTCACTACTCCCGCGAGTGATTTGCTCGTGGCAGCACTCCTAGCTGAGATGACCCGGGAGCGTTGGCACTCATCTCTGGGTTCCTTGCTGAGAACCGGGGTTGCTTTGGGAATGGCCGTGGCGTCCATCGCCCCCGCTCTTCCCCCGACCGAGGACACGACGATGGAAGACTACAGGGACACGCTCCATCGCCTCGCGCAAGTCGTTTCTCCGGACGGAACGCTGATGGGATCCCAGACCTACTGGTTCATGTTTCCGGAGCAGGAATACCTCTCATGGCAACAGCTCGTGTACTATCAGGCCCATGCGCCGGGGAGCGGCCTCGAGGACGCCCTGTACGCTCTTCAACCCGACTATCTGATCACTGACCGCCACATGGAGCAGTTCATTGGCGACGACCCTGCCATGATGTCGGAGTATGCCAGGTTCCTCTACTTGTCGAGGTCGGAACTGGAGGGTTTTCTCATTAGACAGTCGCACCTGGTCGCCTCTGTGGAGACCGCCACCTTTGGAGACGTACGAGTATATGAGATCGATTGGACTCGCTAGATCGAGGAACGCGCGGGGGAAGCCGGGACTCCCGTCTGTCCGCCTCAAGAGGACACGGACCTCTCCTTGGCGCCACTCCTCCGAACGCCTCTATCCGGGAATCCAGGAACCCCGGCCTGGCGGGCACGCCCGTACCGCTCTCTGCGGCGCAGGATCGTTCGGAACGCCATGCCGCCGAATCGACCTGACCAAGGCGGTCGCTGGTCGCTAGCCAGCCCAACCAGCTAGGTGGTGCCACGCGTTCCGAAGAGTCCAACTACAAGAGGTCCTCGAGAATGATTCGAGAGGCACCGCAGGCGGCGGATGGCCTTGGGAGTTGAGTATGCACCGGCGGGCGCCCGGCGCCTGCCTGACCCCCTTCGGGAAGGGGGTTGCACTCACCGCAAGATGCTGGGCCGGCGGACGCTGACGGTGCCCTATGGAGTTAGTGAATAGCCATGAGTACGAACACGAATCCCTTCCCGAGCATTTCTGTCGTAGTACCTGTCTTCAACAGCGCGGCTATTCTGCCGGAACTGATCGCCCGACTCGACCCCGTACTCCGTGATGCCTCTACCTCTTTCGAAGTTCTGCTGGTCAACGATGGCAGCCAGGACGCCAGTTGGGAGGTAATCCGCGGGCTTGCTGCAGAGCACGAGTGGATTTCTGGTATCGATCTTATGCGGAACTACGGGCAGCACAGCGCCCTACTCTGTGGCATTCGGGCCGCGAGGTACGACCTGATC
>CAYGBX010000012.1:2199-5822 GCA_964348195.1 uncultured Anaerolineales bacterium | reverse complement strand
TTCCGAAGCTTCTTGACAAGTTGGAGGAAGGATACGATGTGGTCTATGGCACGCCTCGGGAGGAGCAGCACGGCCTCTGGCGCGACCTTGCTTCCCAGGTAACGAAGCTGGCTTTGCAGAGCGCCGTGGGTGCCACGACCGCACGCGATGTCAGCGCCTTCCGCGCATTCCGTACCCATGTGCGGGATGCTTTCGACGCCTATCGGGGCTCGTTCGTGTCCATCGATGTGCTTCTCACGTGGGGAACGACGCGGTTCGGTGCCATTAGCGTACGTCACGACCCACGTCTGGTCGGCGAGTCCCACTACTCCCTTCGCAAGCTGCTGACCCACGCACTCAACATGATGACTGGGTTCAGCACCTTGCCGCTCCAATTGGCCAGCGTGATCGGCTTTGGCTTCACCCTGTTTGGGGTGGGCGTGCTGACCTACGTCGTTGGACGATTCCTGCTTCAAGGTACCAGCGTGCCCGGATTCCCCTTTCTGGCCTCGATCATCGCCATCCTGTCGGGCGCCCAGCTCTTCTCGTTGGGCATCATGGGAGAGTACCTGGCCCGCATACATTTCCGGTCCATGGATAGGCCTCCCTTCACAATACGCGCCTATTCTGAGGAGAGGCCCAGCACTCGCGGATTCGCGAACACGGACGCGTCAGGCCAAGAAGCGCAAGGGGGCGTCAAGCGGTAGCAGGCCGCGATGCCCGGCTCCCGAATTTAGTGACGTCATGATCGCGAGGCTTCTTCACCGCATCATCGCCGACCCGCGAGCGTATGATTGCGTCCAGTTCCTGGCTGGCGCGCGACGGGTGCAGAACCATCTGGCTCGGCGGTTGGACTATCTTGGCTCTGTGGGACCTACCGTCCTCCTTGACTTGGGAGGCGGCACAGGACTGTACCGAGACGCACTGCAGCCGACCAGCACTTATGTCTGTCTTGATGTGGACCCGCAGAAGCTGAGAGGATTCCTGAGCAAGGATCGGAAGGGATTGGCAATTATGGCACCCGGATACCCCTCAAGACTGAGAGCGTGGACGTGGTCATGTGCACCATGGTCACCCACCACCTTTCGGGTAGTTCTCTAGCGCAGCTAGTTGCCGAGAGTGCCAGAGTGCTCAAGAGTGGTGGCAAGCTCATTCTGGCAGACGCTGTCTGGACACCGACTCGATGGACAGGGCGAATTCTGTGGAAATACGACAGGGGTAGTTACCCGCGTACGGCCGAGGCCCTACGGACTGCAATCTCGGAGGACTACACCATTACTCACTGGGAACGTTTTGCAGTCTATCACGAGTATGTGCTGTTTGAGGCGGCGAAGGGCGGCGCTGAAAGCTGACCAGGGGCTGCCCAGCCAGCAGCGAAACCAGAGGCCGGCGTTCAGCAAGATTCGCCCGTAGCCGTAGCTCCCATGCCCATTTCCTCCACACGTATGAGGCACGGAGAGCGTCTGGACCTGGCCTGGCTCTGGGTGGGGAATGTCTCTATAGAAAGGGAATCTCCACGTCATGCGTAGGGCAACGTCTAGAACCTAGGATGGGAGCCGTCATGAAGAGCGAAATACCTTGCGAGATCTTGCCGTGGGACACGGAGTTCTTTGGTCACAGGATTGGCCGTGTCAGAGGGCATCGGCTGGATCGGCGACGAGCAGAGGCAATTGAGGAGTGGTGTAGGGGCCACGCCATTGAATGTGTGTATCTTCTTGCTGATCCGGATGACCCGGAAACCTCAAGATTGGCCGAGGACAGCGGCTTTCATCTTATGGATGTCCGCGTAAGACTAGGCCTCAGAACCGCTGACATGCGGATCAAGATCGACTCCGATTCAGCTGAACCCCTGCACATTCGTCCCTCTCGCCCGGCCGACATTCCCTCGCTGCAAGCGATCGCGCGAAAGAGCTATCACGCCTCCCGATTCTATTTCGATCCATGCTTCCCCCAAGAAGCATGCGAAGCTCTGTACGAAAAGTGGATTGGGAAGAGCTGTCGAGGCTACGCGGACGTCGTCATGATAGCCGAGGAGAACGAACAGCCAGTGGGGTATATTTCATGTCACCTGGACCAGGAGATGGCCCCCGCCCGAATTGGGCTCCTGGGAGTTGCCGCCCGCGCTCAGGGTCTAGGAGTAGGGCAGGGACTGGTCAGGCATGCGTTGCATTGGTTCGCTGAGCGCGAGGCCGAGAGCGTGAGCGTGGTGACGCAGGGGCGCAATGTTGCTGCACAGCGCCTGTACCAACGCTGCGGTTTCCTGACCGAGTCAGTTCACCTCTGGTACCACAAGTGGATGCCAGACTGCGAGCCGAAGGAGCACCAATGAGTACATATGACATTCCGTTCAACAAGGCCACCCTCCACGGCAACGAACTCAAGTACATGCTGGGCGCGGTCGAGCAGGGTCATATCTCCGGCGATGGTGCCTATACGGAGAAGTGCCAGGTCGTGCTCGAGGAAACCTTGGGCGTAGCCAAGGTGCTCCTGACCACGTCGTGTACCCACGCCCTGGAGATGGCGGCACTGCTGTTGGACATCCGGCCCGGCGACGAGGTTATCGTTCCCTCGTTCACCTTTGTCTCTACGATTAACGCCTTTGTGATGCGAGGGGGCCGCCCCGTATTCGTCGACATCCGGCCTGATACGCTGAATCTGGACGAGAGGCAACTCGAGTCAAAGATTACGCCCCGCACCCATGCGATTGTGCCGGTGCACTACGCAGGCGTCGGCTGCGAAATGGACGCGGTCCTCGAAATGGCTGACAGACATGATGTGGCCGTCGTCGAGGATAACGCCCACGGTCTCTTCGCCAAGTACCGGGGAAGGTACTTGGGCACGTTCGGGTCCCTCGCAGCGCAGAGTTTCCACGAGACTAAGAATCTCACCTGCGGTGAGGGAGGCGCGCTCCTCATCAGCGATCCTCGGTACATCGAGCGTGCCGAGATCATTCGCGAGAAGGGCACCGATCGCTCCCGCTTCTTCCGGGGCGAGGTGGACAAGTACAGTTGGGTAGATATCGGCTCCAGCTATCTGCCCTCGGATATCCTCGCCGCATTCCTATTCGCTCAGCTGGAGGCCAGACGTGAGATCCAAGCTGAGCGGCGCAGGGTCTGGCACTACTACCACGAGCACCTACAGGATTGGGCGGAGGCCAGTGGAGTGAGCCTTCCGTTCGTGCCCTCCCATTGTGAACAGCCGTATCATATGTTCTACCTTGTCATGCCCAGCCCCACGGCCCGCAACCGACTGATCTCACACCTCCAACAGCGGAGAATCCTGAGCGTGTTCCACTACGTCCCGCTACACCTCTCGCCAATGGGCCGATGGTGGGGCTACAAGCCTGGTGACTACCCAGTCACTGAGCACGTGAGCGAACGGCTGGTGCGACTGCCCTTCTACGCCAGCTTGACGCAGGAGGAGCAGCAGCGAATCTGCATCTCGATTGAAGAGTTCGAGTTTGGCTCATGAAGGCCCTTGATCGCTCGCTATTCCAGAGCATGAGATACGTAGGAGGGCAGCTTCTTGGGTCCGGGGAAGAAGTGAGGTGATCAGGGGCTTCCTCAATCACTCGCTCAAGTGGACATCAGACGGCGATCGCCTGCGTTTTCCGGAGGCTGAGTCCACCAATTCAGATATCTTGC
>CAYGBX010000012.1:0-2189 GCA_964348195.1 uncultured Anaerolineales bacterium | reverse complement strand
GAGCGAGACGTCGGATCACCTACCTGAGTACCGTCCCCCAAGATGTACGCGATCAACAGTCCCAGAATCTGCGGGATCTCCGGTAGCCCAAGTGCAAGCGATCATCGGACCTGCTCTACCTGGAATCGGAAAGCGGACGAGTTCCATCCTTGGAAAGGGATTGTCAACCTGACCGCATGCCTTCTTCCTGGAGTGCCCAACCGTTGACTCCGTGGGCAAGTTGCACCGGTCACGCAATCCAGGGCCGGTGTCGAAAGATAGTTCGGGGCTGGTCTCGCCTTGCTCCCCGGCTGTAGTCACTGCCCAAGTCCTGACGCTCCTGGCCAGTTCACACCAATACAGCGGGCCTAGTGCGGTGCCGGGTCTACTCTCGACTATGCCCTTGCCGTCGTCGCTATCCATCGGCGCCCAATACTCGCTACCTGGTCCCTGCGCGAGATCCCTCGCCGACCGGGCACCGGCATACGTCGCGTGTGACGGTCGACGATAGGGCTTGAAGGCCGGCCTTCGGTCTAGATGCTACCGAGCCGCGAGACCGACGGACTCACGCGTCAGTCCTCGAACGGTTGGCTTGGTGCCGGACGGCTGTCAGGCGAATGGCCCCCAATGCTGAGATAGAGGTGAGGACTGGGATCAGGGCGCCGCTGATCCAGGGTGCGATTGCCAGAGCCGCGATCACTGCTAACCAGCGCCAATCCCGAGACACCAAGATGCTCAGCGCGGGAGTGAAGAGGAGGAGATCCTGGACCTGAAAATACGGAGTAAGAAGCACTCCGCATGCCCAGGCAGCAGCGAATCTGTGCCGTGTGGAGGGGGACCTCGCCAGCCAAACCCCCAGCAGCGCCAATCCGATACCCCAGAGGGATAGCTTGATCTCCACGGCCAAAAGTGACAGGGGCGAGAAGCCATTCTGCAAGAACCACCCGTGCCAGTAGTCCTGGCCAGGTATGCCGCTGGCGAGCGACAGGGCAGCGAACGCAACAAGGCCGCCGCCTATTACTGCCGCTTCCTTCAAGCGGCGAAGGTGCCACACGTCAATTCCAAGCCAGATGAGGAACCCCAGCGATAGGTGAGGCTTCAAGAGCGTGAGGGAGAAGAATAGCAGTGCTGCCACATTCCCGAATCGGGTTCCTAGGCGCCACGATCGGTAGCCCATCATCGCCCCGAAGAACATCCACGGCGTGAAGTTTCCGACCCAGAGGGCGTGGAGAGACGCTGGCCACACAAGGATCCAATGGATTCCGCTAGAGTAGGCCACGGTGGCCAGCTGGGCAGCACTGAGAAGCAGAAAGATCCCATAGCCAACCTCTGGAGCGACCCCTCCTAGAGGAGACAGTGCCGATGCTACCCAGCCTGGGTAGGCGTAGTTCTCCGGGGGAATGAAGTGTTGAAAGAAGTCCCGACCCTTCCCCGGATGGTCAACCAGCAAGAAGGCACCAACGAATGCAGCGAAGGTTCCCCACACTGCGGAGCGAACGACTCGGCGGGAGGGCAGCGTCAGAACACGCACGGGCAAGAAGGCAGTGCTTTGAGTAGAGAGGGTCCACACAAATGGTACTTCCCTCCTCTCTCGCTGTCGAGCCGATATGCTGATCTCAACCCCCCAGAAGGTGCGCTTGGTCGAGCTTCCGCGATTGGGCTCGCGAAGGCTCTGGAAGGAGTGCCGCAATCCCGGCCGGAGACAAGGCCCACGATAAGAATCAGGCATCGTCTTGAGAACTCTCGCGCGGATTGACCCTGATCCTTCTGTCAGCTGTCAGGATCCGGGGGCGGTCCGCACGGCCCCGGAGTTTGGACGCGCGAGGACGAGCAATGGCGAGCTTCGTAGGAACCCGGACCTGCTTCGCACGAATCGCTCTGGATAGCCGTCGCGCCGACAAGAGTCCTCTCGATCCAGTTGACCGCGTCAGCGAGGCCCGCTAGAGCCCATTTCATCAATCCGACCCAGCACTCCCTCTGAATCACTTGCCTACCGGGCGGACAAGACGTCCGGGCACCGCCAGTGGGATAGATTCTGGGTTCGGAGACCGCATGAAGGCACACTGGCTCCCCCCAATGGGAGCGCCGAAGGTGCTCGAACCCGCCGAGCGGAGCCAACCTCCTAGTCGCCTGGATCCGCCGCGACCAACCCACTCCATCGGTGCGCTACGGAGTTAGGATGCAGTCGGCGCTAGCCGGACGCCCTCCTG
>CAYGBX010000011.1:43065-61848 GCA_964348195.1 uncultured Anaerolineales bacterium | reverse complement strand
TATGTGTATGTTGTCAATCACACTGACCTGAATCCCAAGAACTGATCCCGTTGTAGAGTTGGGATCAGACAGGGAGAAGGGTCAAGCATATGAGACAGTTCTTGCCCCAGATAGCAATGAAGTTTCGGCCTAACGGCTGCGAGCTGAGCGGCGGCGCTATGATAGCGAAGAGCCGTAAGCCGTTCTACGGGGTGGGATGAGACCTGGCGGGGTCTCACTCTTGGGGCAATGGGAGGACGCCAGAGCTCCAAGGCGGGTCGAGGCGGCGGTCCGAGAGTGAAGGTCAGATGGAAGAAGGGGAGGGCGTCTCCGCCTTCCCCGGCAGGTGAAGTGACGTCAGCTGGGCTCCGCCCCCGACAGGACTCGAACTCCAAACCCGCACACTGGGGTTCTCGCTGGCGGGGTGAGCGGACTGGCCCGGCCCGGTCAAGCCGGGATGTTACAGTGCGCTGAGACCGGGTCCGCTCCAGCGAGTTGTTAGGCTGCGTTGAGGATCCTCGGTTGGCGACCTATTTAGAGGCATGCGTTTGGCTGGCTCGTGATGACAGATCCTTGCGGGCTAGCAACTGACCGACAAATGTGACGGCTGCCGAGCCGAGCATAATGCCGCCAAACAGATATTCGCCTTCTCCTACCTCGATCACCCCAAAGGCCAACAGAGCCATGACGAGAACCCATGAAGAATACCAAGCCCATGGTGAACCATTTCTATAGCCTTCCAGCGCAACCAGCAGCGCCAGCATGCCAAGAGCCATGAGCAAGACCGCCACCAAGCGGGCGTGGATGATGTTCGGACCGACGAAGTACCAAATAGCGCCGTCCAACGCCAGCAGACCGCTGATGACCAGCAGGATGCCCCAACCCCATTTTGCCATTGTGGTTCGAGCGTTCTGATGATCTGTTCTCATTTTTGCGACTCCTTAATTCCTTCTCATTGGGCATTTTCGGGAATCAATGCTCATCGAGAGTTGTCAGAAGATCCCTGCTCGACAGTCACGCGCTAGGCCTGATCGCAATAGCTGGAACTTGATCGCAGGATCTGATGCCCGGCTTGAATCCTAATGCGGAGTATTCCTTTGCAGACTTGGGGCGGTCTCCTGCTGCGTGGGTTCTAGAGATGCCCACAGAAACCGGTGTAGGAGTGTGCTGTTCTATACCCTACAAAGCTGGACCGCGTTTGGTCAAGTTTGTGGAAGTGCTCACATTTGAGCTGAAGAGGACGGATCCGGGCGCCGGCAGGCAGCCTAACGGCTGCGAGCTGAGCAGCCCGGCCAGGATAGCACAGTCCCCCCAGAGAGCTCCAAGAGACCGGGATCAGATGTGTCGGAGCCTCACTCTTCGACCGAGACGATGAGGCCAGAGCCCCAAGGCGTGCGGTGACGGGACTCCGAGGATCAAGGGCAGATGCAAGAAGGCGAGGGCGTCGCTGCCCTCCCCTCAGGTCAGTCCTCGCTAGCTCGCCAGTACCCCCGAGGGGGTTCGAACTCGAAGCGCGCACACTTGAGTTCGTGCTGGCAGGCTCGGCAGCTCTCAAGCGTATGCCCGCTAGCTGACCTGCTATCTGCTAGCTTCCAGGCCATCATCGCTGGAGACACTTGTCTGTTCCGCGACACACGCGATTTTTGCTCGGATAGAACCTATGGAGATCCGCAACTCTGTCGGCCTGGACCCCCCTCGTGCAGTTATTCCTGCCAGATCTGAGCACATGAGCGGGATTAGACTTCCCTTCGGGAGATGAGTTGAACCCTGGCTGCTTTCCTAGCCAGTCAAATTGCGGCATGGATTGGCAGGGCGCGGCGGTAGGTTTGCTCGGGGGATTGTGGTAGCGTTGGCGGTAGCCTCAGGCTTCAGTGCCCCCCAGTGTTGGAGGTTGAGTCAGCTCGTGAAGAGTGCCCCGTTCCATCAGACGTCCCAGCCCGGCCGAACCTGGCATCACCTCAACGCCTCATTGTGGGGCGAGACCTCATCCGAGCGGTAGGCCGAGGTTCCGGAAGGTCGGTGGCACCCGGCAGTTCTTGGACCTGAACCGTCAAACCTGCACGAGTCATATTGATTGTGCTCTCGAAACGCGGACGTGGTCGAGTCAGGACAGACGAGCCCCAGCTCTATTCTCCAGGTACGAATTGAGTAGGAGCGAGGTATCCGTGACCCGGAACGTGGGCGAGAATTCGCGCCATTCGTGCCGGGGACTTTGCTGCGGGCGGACACGGGATGAATAGGAAAGCAAGCGTCCCCACAGTCGACATTCAGATCGCTGCGGCGCTGATTGCTGCGCTCCTGTCGCTCTACCTCCTAACCCTGGGCGGTGAATTCTTCACAAGCGACGGCGCGACGATGTATAGAACCACCGAGGCTCTTGTTGAGAGACACACGATCGCCGTTGCCCCCGATCCTGGTCTTCCCCAGATCGTGCCGGGGACGGCCGGGAACCACTACAGTAAGTATGGGATTGGCCAACCCCTGGCAGCGATCCCGCTATACGTCCTTGGATCCACAGCAAGCCTCTTTCTCCCTCACGGGGATCGTGCGGCGCAAGCCACGTTCTTTGTATCCCTGTTCCCCCAGATTGCGACGGCCGCAACCGGCGCGCTCCTCTACGTAGCATCTTTGCGGGCTTTTGGCTCCAGACGAGTAGGCATTGCAATCGCGGCTCTCTACGGCACGGCCACGATCGCGTGGCCATACAGCAAGGTCTACTTCGCGGAGCCTCTGCTCACTCTCTGCGTGTTGATTGCCTTTGTGACCATCCAGCTCTCCCCTCGAACCTACCCTTTGAGGGGACCGATCTTGGCCGGCGCTGCTCTAGGCTACGCCATTCTGACCCGCGAGGCTGCCATTATCTACGTGCCCAGCCTTCTCGGCTACGCTTGGCTCGTTGGCGCAGAGAACCGCTCCGGCCGCGTCCTTCGTATGATGTTGGGTATTCTTCCGTTTCTTGCCATCGCCCTCTGGCATAATCTCCTACGTTTTGGCTCGCCTCTGCAGTTCGGATACGGTGGAGAGTCCTTCACCACGCCCCTGTACGTCGGAGTCTACGGACTCCTCTTCAGCTCCGGCAAGAGCATCTTCCTCTATTCACCAATCCTTGTGCTCAGCGTGATCGGACTTGGACGCCTCTGGAAAAGTCATCGAGCCGAGGCCATCACTGTAATCTTCCTCTTCAGCACCTCCCTAGTCTTCTATGGGTCGTGGTGGACGTGGCACGGAGGCTGGAGCTGGGGCCCTCGCTTCCTGGTTCCGCTGACCCCGCTTCTGCTCGTTCCGATCGGCACACTGCTACGAACGAGACTAGTTCTGGCCATCGCTGCCGTCCTTTGGGGACTGGGACTCGGGATCTCATTCCTAGGCACCGCTGTAGATTTCAATCTGCACTACATAGCAATTACAGAGGGTAACTATGCCAACGAAGCCAGGATTCACTTCTTTCCCTGGGCTTCGCCAATCGCGGGCCATGTAAGACATCTAGTCGCAGGCGGACCCCTTGCATTCGCTGCGACTGACCTATCCAGGTTTGGCTTCCCCCGCATCCTCGATGTTGTCTTTCCCCCAGCGATGCTCGCAACATCGGCTGCTTCAGTCGTTTGGCTGTCCAGACTCTCGCGGACCTCGGCGCGGTACGGTCGGCATGATCTGAGGGCGACCAATCACTAGTTCGTCGAGAGCAGATGGAGACTGAAGGCGATGGCACATACGGGGGGATGACCCCTGAAATCAGGGACCGCCTAGGCTCAATCCCCCATCCCGTGACCAAAACTGTAGCAGCGCCTATTCTGGTCCTAGAGTGAAGCAGCTCCGCCGGGCCAGTCTCTTGCGCCAGGTCTGATGAGAAGAGTGCCCGCAAGCTGACCAAGCCGCTACCGCTGCTGGCGTTGCTCCCAGACCCAGTTGCCTAGCGCATTCTAGGCAGCCTCCTAGATGCACACTCCTACTCCGCCATCCCCAAGCCCTGTGTCTTCAGTCTTAGGCGCCGAGTCTTCCGTGGCGTGCAACCTACTGGGTTGGAGGCCGGCCCGTCCCGGAGCCATGCGCGGGTTCAGCGCAAGGACAGGACTCGAACTCCAAACCCGCACACTGGAGTTCTCGCTGGGCGGCTGAGCGGCCCCCAGTCGCTCCCCCTGGCTACTCTTGCGCGCATCCATGCGCCGCTGCAGGGGGGCTAGGGGGCGGTGTTCGCGCTAGGCCGCCCTTCAACCAAGCTCACCCTCTATCTGGAATTCAGGGGGAAGCCCAGCCTTGAAGGAGAGGAGATCCTTTCTAGTCGGACTTGCCTTCCTATCGCGATGACCTGCGCGCCAATTCCATCACCTGCTGAACCGTCAACGCAAAGGCGTCCGAATCCGATTTAGTTAGGGCAATGTGGGAGGCACCTTCCACAACAATCAACTCTACGTCGTATCCTGCATCCGCTAAGGCTTGATGGAACTCAACCGATACTTCGAGTGGGGTGTCATACCATTGGACGTCAACGTCGTCACCGTGAACCAGACGAGTTTGCAGATCCCGGTTGCGCCCGATGTAGGAATAGGGGTTGATGGCGTGCAATAGCGCAGGATCTTCGTCTATCAGGTAGGTATGGTCAAATCTACCCATACCGACAGCCCTTGCTGCCATGTCGTATGGTCCTTCGAACGCGACGAGGGCGTCTAGCAGAGCAGAACCTTCCGTCACGACACAATCCCCCTCGAAGTCATCCCCGGCCAAGGCAACCACCGCCCCGGTGGAAGCACCGGCTGAGTTGCCCACCAGGGTAATCCGGCCAGGATCACCACCATAGTCGGCTGCCGTGGCTCGGGCGAATCGGACCGCACAACCTATACGCTCAATACCTGTGATGAAAGGGACGGTGAAATCCACATAGATGTTGTACACAACCGCCCCTTGAGAGGCGATGGCCTCGGAAAGGTCCGCAAAATCTGATCGATGCTGCATCGCTCCATGTGCGACGATCACCACCGGCCAGGGTCCTGGCTCACTGGGAGCGTACACATCGAGCGCAGTTCGCAATTCGTCAACGGTGGCGTAGATGATGTCCCTGGTTCTCCCTATGGAGAGGCCGGCCTCAGGGGTAGGCGAGAGGGATGAAGAACAGGCCACGACTAGCCAGAGGGCAATCAGCAAACTGGCTAGTTTGCAGAGAATACCTTGACGGGAGTCAGTCAATCGCATGCTCCCTCCAATTCAGCCTACTGGGCCGCAGGACTTTCCTCCCAATCCGCATCGGTAGCCAGGGGAACCCAGGAATAGAAGGTCAACTCCAGCATATCACGCCACGGTCCAAATCAGGTCCAAAACCGGCACAAACTAGCTGGTCGTTGATCGCGGTGCCGGTCGGTGCTAGGGCCTGCACTGGCCCGTGTGCGAGCGGTTCAGGTCAGGAGGGGAAGGAGTTGCAGTCCCGAGACGGCAGGACGCCAAGCCCCGGACGTGGGTCCTGGCGTTGTCTGCCCTGCGGATCGGGGTGGCAAGTCAAAGGGGAAGGCCGAATGAAGCCTTCCCCTTCAGGTCACCTAGCGCCAGCTCGCCAGCGCCCCCGAGGGGGTTCGAACTCGAAGCACGCACTCTCGAGTTCTCGCTGGTGGGCTGAGCTGCCCGACCCAGATACAGGCAGAATCGCGGCGCGCTAGGGCCGGGTCCGCTCCAGCGAGTTGCTAGGCATACTTCTCAAAGCTAACGGATTCCTGTATCGATATCGATGTCAAGTCTTGTTACTGCCTGCGCGATGATTTCGATCTTCTTCGGCAGATCCGCGGCCGAATCTATCCCGATACGGTTGATGTCCACCACGTAGATGCCAACCGGCAAGTCGGCACGGTAGTTGCCATTGGCATCAATCTCGACTCGGATATATTCGCTCTTGCCATCCTCCTCGAACACCACTATCTCACGAGCCTCATACACATCAGGGGCGGGCCTCGGCTCAGATTCTCCTTCACGCACAACTGGTAAAAGCGGGCCGATGGTGACATGGCCTTCTAGTGTGCCGAAAGCTTCGGGGCTTCGAGCGCACGCGAAGATCGTCAATACTCCCAAGAGCAAGACAGCCGAGCGATCCAAATGGCGCCTCATTTCCTGGGTGACCTGCTTTCTGAACTCAGCTTTTGCTCTGAATCCTGACCCAAGAAGAACAAAAGAAGTATGCCTAACGGCTACGAGCTGAGCGGCGCCCGAGGGGCCCTTCAATCATTATCGAGCACAACTTTGCGAAAATCTCCCGGATTTGCCGCCCCGATTGGGCGTCCGCTCCAGCGAGGGGTTATCCAGATTGCTGCTCTCGACGACGTTACTGTCTGCCCCGCCGAGCGCTTTCAAGCCTGTTCATTCGGGCGAACTATCTTCCTTGTCAATACCACGGGCCAGTGAGCTTGATAATCACTCCATCTTGAGTCTCGGCCTGGATCGTCCGCTCAAAGCTCTTCACGTCCATCGTGCCCCTTAGTATCCAAGTCGCCTCATTGCCATCTACCTGCAGGTCAATCACTTCGTAGCGAGCATCGCGATCGGCCAGACCCTGGAGGAAATCTCTGATCTCGGCCTTCCCACGCAAGACGGGTCCGGTTACGAATAGGGCGTCGTCAGCTATGAACTCCATCGCACCGTCGATGTCATCCCTGTTGAGGGCCTCGTACATCGCCTCGATCACCAGACCCGGATCTGTAATCGGTTGATTTGAGGTACATGCTGAACTGAAAATAAGAACAAGGATGAACGTCAGGCCGCTGAGCAGTCTCTTCATTTCGTCTCCTATTGTCTTCAAGCTTCGGTGGACAAAGCTGGATAACTAGTGATTGGGCGGAAACTTTTCTACCTAACTCTGTGCGTGTTAGGTGGACGACTCTCAGGTCTGATCACCAGAAGAGATTCGGCTGCTAGGCGGTGAATCCTTCCGCCTAATCCTCTTCGGTAGCCAGGGGGATTGCGGAACAAATGGCCAACTGAGATACGTGTAAGCAGCATATGCCGCTCTGGAAGTTCGCCCGCAGCCCATGAGAACCAAGCGGCGCCGACCCCCTCTCTTCTCCACAGGGTCGACGCATGTAGCTCCATTTCCTCCTCGCCCGCACGTGCTGTCGCTGTAGCGCCAATGACAGCGTAGCGGGTCACACTATTGCGGTCAATCCATCGGCCCTGAGCCGCGACCACGAGCGCACTACCCTCAGCACCGCGGTTGTAGGCGCCGACCTGGACCACCTCCGGACTCCCCCGAGAGCCCGGCGACCCCAACGGCCGGTGGGGCCTGCTGGCGTCTATCGTCCTTGGTGAAGGGGATCCACGTGACAAGTGAAGGGGGGAAGGCCTTTCTCTGCCTTCCCCTTCAGCTCAGTCCCCGCCAACTCGCCAGCGCCCCCGACAGGACTCGAACTCCGAACACGCACACTTGAGTTCAGCCTGGCGGGCTGAGCGGACCTACCCAGCTACGCGAGATTTCCGGCCCCGCTCAGGCCGGGTCCGCTCCAGCGAGTGGGGTTGGGCAGCGGCCCTGTGAATGGGGTCAGCCAAGCCAACTTAGTCGGTGCCGAATACCTCCAATAGCTCGACAGATGCTCCGGGACCTATCACTGTCACATTCTCCCGAATATCCTCCAGGTGGCGGCGAACATCCCTCTCTTCAATCCCCGGTGGGGCATAGACCGTGAATACGACTCTCTCGGTCTCTGGCCTGATACGCGTTCTGCGATCTGGACCATATATGATGCAGGACACAATGCCATTCGCGTCGGCAATCATCATATCTCCCGCCTTCAGCGCCTGTTCATCTCCGTTCAGGCGAATGTAGCTCTCGGCTCCTTCAGCCACGTCGATTCTGAGAGGAGGCTCAATTGCATTCAATTCGTGGCCCGCCGTGAGCAACAAGTTCTTCAACTCGGCCATAAACATCGCCTCAACAAGGGCTGCCACCCTGGGAATGTGTCGGTTCTTGAAGACGAGGGATTCAAGCTGATGCTGAACATGGTAGGTCTTGTTGAATCGCTTGTAGTAGGCGGCGTACGAAGCCAGAACAGGGATAGCCTTCAGGCTCGCTCGGTCATAGGACGAGAATTGAGCTCGCAGTGCATCTTCAAGGTCTT
Organism: uncultured Anaerolineales bacterium; assembly: GCA_964348195.1. GTDB lineage: Bacteria > Chloroflexota > Anaerolineae > UBA7937 > JACPPX01 > CAYGBX01. The sequence continues at coordinate 53,782 of CAYGBX010000011.1, read as the reverse complement.
CTTTCTTCTTATCGAGTTGAGGATGTTCCTGCGGATTTGCGACTCCATTCATGGCCAACACACCGACCGATGATCCCGGATATGCCGATTTCCAGGCAGATGCTGCTTCAAGCACAGGATCTCCCCAAGCCGCTACCTAGCGGATGTGGCGTGAGCGGCCCCGCGAGCATCGGCTCGATTTCTGAGCCGGCAGAGGCCGGGTCCGCTGCAGCGAGTGGTTGTCCGGCCCCGCAGGCATCTTGCACTCGGCTCCTATCGCCCATCGCTATCAACAACAATGGGATTATGGTGAACATGGACACAACATCACCGGCACCTAGAGAGCAACATATTCGGGATCATTTGGTGAAGTCGTAACTCTCCATTCCTGTTCTTCGGCATCGAAATCGGCGATGTCGTCCAGAGGTAGTTTGAGGAATTTCCCCTTGCCTTCCACTGCGACACCACCATCCTTCTGGAGGATCTCGCCGGAGCCTTCGAAATACCGGTTCGCGATATGATTAATGCGGCCGATCACACGAATCTCTTCATCGAGGGGCACCGGCTGCCGATAGCGGGTGTTGAAATCTATCGTCACACCCCAAAGATCACGATCCTTCATAAGAATGGCTCGACCGATCGTCTCATCCAGGACTGCCGTCGCAATCCCGCCGTGCAGGAGTCCGGGATAGCTCTGGTGTTCTTCGGAGGGTCGAAAGATGGCCAGCAGTTCCTCATTCTCTAACTCATAGAACGAAGCCTTCAGACCGAATGGGTTCTTTAGCCCACAAACCATACACATCTTCGAATTCTCTTGCTTTGCGGTGACCCGTTGGCGCATGGACATCTTCTCCTAGGAGGTAGAACTACAATCTAGTGAAAGCGCAGGTGGAATGCATATTGGTAGCAGGGAGAGCAGTGAGATCATAAAGTGCTCCTATGGACTGGATAGCGCTGGCGAGCTGAGCGGCCGAGGGCCGCTCCCTCACATGCCCTACTAGTGCCGCCCCAGTTGGTTACTAGTCGCTGCTGCCGATGAATCCTCGGTCCGCTCCAGCCGGGGGTGGGGCATCCGCCTAGGGAGCCATTTCAATCTTCCGGTTTCGCACCCAGAAAGACATCATGACTGTGAGGTTCAGTTTCACCATGTTCGTATGAATCAGCACGAGAACGGAAACCAGCCTTACCTATGAGCCCCAGCCATTCCTCCCGACTGAACAGCCCTAGCACATGCCGATCATATTCGAACTGAATCGGAGCATTCCCTTCTCGCATCAGATAGACAAAGTCAGACACGAAGGTCGTGTCACCCGGATCTGGATCCCAAATCCACTCCAGATATCTGAAACTTCGGACTCCACGATCATGCCCGCCATGACCAGTTGATTCGCGGAAGGTGTCCTTCACACGGAACGGAGCGAACAGTGCTGCGCCTCCGGGTCTGCAATGGACGAAAGCTGTTTCAATCGCCTGGCCAAGATCCTCCTTCGACGTCAGGTAGGAGATTGCATCGTGGACGAAGACCGCATCGAACCGACGACCAAGCCGGAGTTCTCGCATGTCCCCTTGGACATGCTCACACTCAGGGTTGAGTCGACGGCTCACCGCCAACATCGAAGGAGATAGATCAGTAAGCGTCATGCGAAAGTGCTCCTTCAAATGAGATGCGTTGTTGCCTCCCCCGCAACCAAGCTCAAGCAAGGTCCGGGGTGGCTTGGCACATGCGGACTCTAGGAATCCACGATACAAGTCTGCCTCTTCCGCATAGTCTTCGGGTGCGTCCAGCAACGGCCACCAGTCAGCCAATTCTTTGTAGAGCTTCGGGAGATCGTCGGCGTCACTCATATGACTGCGTTTGCACAAAGGCTTCCGGTAGACACATAAGGGCTGCGGCCCGAGCCGCGTAGCTAACCTACTTCGTCTTCGTCCCTATCTCCCAGGGAGGCCGGGTCCGCTCCGGCGAGTGGTTAGGCCGCCTCTATGCTATCGGCTTCCACTGCCATCCTTCCCCTTTCTGTATCACACGACCCAAGCCAGGGAAAGGCAAGTGAGCACCGGCGACCAGCATGTCATTTTCGGCCGCGCGCGATAGGAGCTCCCGCCGGGTTTCCGCGGCTTCAGCTGGATTCGTATCAATCGGACTGTGCCAAGTCGGATGCTTCATGAAAATGGGATGAAGGATTCCATCAGCAACATGAAGCATGTCCTCGCCAGCAGACGATAAGATCAGAGCCATGTGACCCTCTCTATGACCGGGGGCATCGACCGCCTGGACGCCCGGTAGGATCTCAGAGTCGAGATCAAGCAATACTACATGCTCTTGTATGAGGGCAGTGAACTGACGCACCGATTCTGCTCGGTCGTTCGGAAGTTCGCCGAGATATGTATCAGATGTCCAGAAAGTCCACGCCTGGAGCGTCATCGCGTATTGGGCATTCGGGAAGGAAAGATCTCCTTCTTCATCCAACAAGCCACCAGTATGGTCGTTATCTGTGTGAGTGATGATCACCATGTCGATGTCTGTCGGTGAGATCCGCTCAACCTTCATATTTCGAAGTAGGCCGGCCCCCGCTCCGCAGCCTGAATCAATGAGTACTGTACGCTCCCCAGTCCTGAGTAACCAGACATTTGTATCGAGCAGCGCGCCGTTAGTTGGAAGACCTTCCTTCCGCAACGCCTCGGTGATCTGATCCTCGGAAATTCCAGTGATAAGCTGGCTAAATGGCTCTTCGAAGGTGAAATCGTTGAGAACAACGCAGTCAATTGATCCCAAACTAAATCGATATTGAACTCTTTCCATCACCATGTTCCTAGGGAGGAATCATCATCGGCGGCCTAACGGCTGCGAGCTGAGCGGCCGCGCCAGGATAGCGCAGTCCCCCAAGGAGCTTCAAGGGACCGGGAACAGATCTGTCCGGGGCTTTCTCTCGATGGATGCGATGATGGCAGAGCCCCGGGGCGGGCAGCGGCGGGGGTCCGTGGATCACGGTCAGGATAGAAGAAGGGGAGGGCGTCTCTGCCCTCCCCTCAGGTCAGTCCTCGCTAGCTCGCCAGTACCCCCGAGGGGGTTCGAACTCGAAGCACGCACACTTGAGTTTGTTCTAGTTGGATAGGGGCAGCGCGCCTCCCGAGGGACTTCTCACCGTCGGCCCTCTGGTGGACTTCCGGGCTCACGCACGGGGGCAAGCCTCAGACGCGAATGCTTGCACCCACCCTTCCGTAAGAGGATGTCTACATACCATCTAGCTCCAGATCAGAGTTAGCTTGGTGATCCTCCCCTGGAACTCCACATCGCCCGCGATCCACAGGTTCCGGCCGTCGAAAGCCAGGGCGCGCCAGAAGCCGTCCAGAGGGAAAGTGATGAGCTCGGTACCGTCCAGGGCCAGCCGGGTAACATATCCGTCCCCCACTACCCAAATGCCTTCGGAATCAGAGAGAAGAGCCTGAGGAAGACCGACCACGTCAAAGGTCCCAATCTCGGTGCCGTCGAGGGCTAACTTAGTCACGCTGTCAAAGTTCGTGACCCAGATGCTCTGGCCGTCGAACTCTATGTCGGAATGCCAGCCCGTACCTACGGAGAATGCGCCAAGGCTTCGGCCCTCTCGCGACAGTTTCGTGACCGTGTCCGAGAAGCTGCTCGCGAACCAGATACTCTCTCCGTCGAAGGCCAACGATTCGTACATCAGGGAGCCGGGCTCAGCCCCGCCGGTAAAGGTGCCCAACACGGTCCCGTCTAGCGCCAGTTGAGTGACAGATGGGTCATCCAGGTTGGCCACCCAGATGCTCTCACCGTCGAACAGTAGCCCTCGCGGCGCTCTGCCTACCTCGAAGATGTCTAGGAGAGTGCCATTCGTTGCCCATTTACTGACCCGGCCGCGGACGCCGCCCAGCGTCACCCAGACACTCTCGCCGTCGAAGGCCAAACCACTGGCGTTGGGAGCGGTGTAGGTACCCAACACAGTTCCATCCAGGCCCAGATTCGTTAGAGAGCCGCCCAACACGCTCGCCACCCAAATGCTCGTTCCGTCGAAGATCAGGTCTATCGGTTGGCTGCCAACGGGAAAAGTGACAATCTCGAACAGCGGAGGCGTGGGGGTGGGCGTAGCGGTCGGCCCCGGGGTCTCGGTCGGCTGTGGGGTGGCAGTTGGCCGCTCCGTTGGACTGGCCGTAGCTACCTCGGTAGGAGTGGCAGCGGCCACTGGAGCAGGCGTTGAGGTCGGTTCAGGCATGGGCGCCGCACAGCCAACAGCTGACAGGACCAACCAAACAATCAACGCTGTGATCCTCATCCGGAACTCATTCTTCTTGCCCGCCAGACCTACCTCCATTGAACTACAGATGTCCTGCCAGGCGACGGTCAATGTCTGCCAAAACGTGCCAGGTTTGGCGGGGTACATCGTGTTGCCCGGCAAAAGATCGGCCCCTTGCCCGGCAAGGGGCCGGCCGATACCCCCGAGGGGGATCGAACTCGAAGCACGCTCACTTGAGTTCAGCCTGGCAAGCTAGGGCCGTGCACTCTGACGAAGTTCCCCATATCCCCCGAACTTCATTTCTCTATTCATCCGGGAGTTCGCGCGTATCAGAGGCTGATTGGCCTACTTCTGTGCCGGCAAGAGCTAGCAACCGGCGGCCAGGTATCCTGCGAACCAGGTGCCCCGAAGATCTGCCTTTGGATTCCATGTTGCCGGCGCAGGCGCCGGTCGATGATCCACACCACTACAATCCCTCGCCGCCACACCATGACCACTGCACGCCCCCCTGACCTGGACTAAGCACTCTTCGTGCGGAGATGAGCAGAGGCGGGGCTAGCATGCCCCGCCCCCGTCAGTGAGCTTGTCCTCCTCGACCAGTCTCGGCGGACGCTAGGCTTACGCCAGCGGTGTCTGCGGGCTGCCAGTGATGGCACTGAACTCGTCCAGCACATCGAAGTGCCGGATCTGGAAATCGGAAAAGGCAGGATTCGAGGTGAGGCCAGCGACCATCTCGCCGCGGAGGTAGGCTTCGGCCTCCTCGCGGCTAGTAAAGATGTGAAAGCCCCCGAACGTTGATCCGTCCCGAATCCAGGTCTTGGCCACTAAGCCAGATACACTCTTGAGCCCGTTCGCGTAATCCGTGAAGGGGCTCTTCAAGTCATCAAGACCGGCCGAGGACGTGAATGTGATCAGCACGCCATGCATGTTATGACACTCCTCCTTGTCAGAGACCGTCAGCCGATGGCGGTCCAATCCTCCCCGTCATCACCTCCTTCCAGGGACCCGAACTGCATCGCAAAAGAAAACGGCCGCCCCCAAGGCCAGCCGCTGAACGCGTCTCGTCTTTCCCCCGTCCCGCAGGAGAAATATGTCCTCGCTCGGGCTGCACCGGGCGAGTTCTGGGGGGTATCCGTACTGGCGCAGAGGGGTGCCCCGGTCCGCCCCCTGTGCCTTGGGCCCGGGAGGCCAGTGACCTCCCGAGTCCGCTTATTCAGCTTCAACTAGCCTTGGTCTACCTAAAGAAGAAGACCGACCCGCGTTGGTGGTCGGTTTCACTATTGGCTCACCGGCAGCCATTCAGTGGCCAAACTAGACTGCCGGATCCTTGCCCCCACTCCTGTCCATCATAACATTCTCCAGACTTCCGGTCACTAGGGATATCCCTAGTCCCTGATCACCACTAGGTTCTGGCTCACTGGAACTCATTGGTGCTCCGCGCTCTGAGCAAACCGCCTACTGGCCGGAGGGCTCGCATAGATCTAAGCACCTTTGACGAGTCGGATCGGGATGAGATGTGGACCGACCCTACGCAACACGAGACGTCGGTCGCGCTGATCGCCTCAACTGCGTGGCCACCCCCCGGGTTCTCTCTGCTCAGATCTTGCGATAGAAGCGGGAGAATCCGTCGCTGACCGCCTGGCCGAGCGAGAGCGTGAGAAGGTGGCTCTCAAAGCCCGCCTTGAGCACTTGGAGTGGCAACGGGATCACGACCGAATCACGGTCAGTCCCGAAGTGGTCGGAGCCATCCTTGAGGATCTGAGGTCTCCGCTGAAAGGTGAGGACGCCAAGGCCCAAAGGCGGGTCCTGGCGTCCTTCGTGCGGCGGATCGACGTTCGCTACGACAAAGCTACGATTCTCTACACCTTCCCCTTGCAGGATGTGCGGGTTTCTGAGTTGGTACCCCCGACAGGACTCGAACCTGCGCACACGGCTCCGGAGGCCGCTGCTCTATCCAGCTGAGCTACGGGGGCTTGGCGATCAGTCTATCATACCGTCCGAGTCCCGGCAACCAAGGGACTCTGCCCCCAGGCGGCGGAGATGGGAGGCTATGACGCCACCACTTCGTCGAGGTCCTGTCGCTCGTAGCGGCGTCGCTCGAACATGTAGCCGAAGCCCCTGACACCCAGGATGAAACGAGGCGTCTTGGGTTCCGGCTCAATCTTCCCCCGCAGGTTGTGGATGTGGACCTTGAGGATTTCTCGGGCCTCGCTGGTCTCGCTCTCGTATCCTTGCGCTTGACGGAGGAGGCTGCGGTGGCTGATGGCCCTCCCTGCATTTCGGACCAGGCAACTCAGGATTCGGTATTCGGTAGGTGTGAGGTCCACCCGCTCGCCGTCGAGGGTCACCTCGTGGCGAATGACATTGATCCGCAGCCCGGCACTGTCGATCTGCCCCGCATGCCCCGTGCGGAACTCGCCGATCCGCCGCAACAAGGCGTAGACCTGAGCGAGGAGGATCCCCACCGTGAAGGGTTTGACCAGGAAGGCGTCAGCACCGATCTCAAGTCCGTGGACGAGGGCCGCCTCTTCTCCCTCGCTGGCCAAGACGAGGAGGGGCGCCGTGGTGCGCTCGCGGATCTCCCAACAGAAATCGGCCCCGAGCGCGCCTGAGGGATCGAGATCAAGCACGACCACATCGGCCTCGTCGCCGTCGAGAAGAGGGAGAGCGGAATCGCGATCTGGCGCCCGCAGGAGATTCAACCCCTCGCCCTCCACAACCTGCGCCAGGTGGCGGCGGAGGTCTCGGTCCGAGGAGACCACCAGCACTGCTGCTGGCGACTGACCATCCCGGCCGAGGTGGACAGCTTCGGCAGCGCTCACCGGTCCAGCGACATTGTCGGCGGCTCGATTCTCTTGCCGTGCAGATTCATCAACCGAGCACCAATCACGCCCTCTTCGATCTCCAGCAGACCGATCGAGGCCACTTCGCCCTGAGTTGGGCAAAGAGCACCGGGGTTGAAGAAGAGCGTGTCCCCCATAGTCCGGAGATAGGCCCGATGGGAGTGTCCGAAGACGATGCAGTCCGCCTCCGGATAGGCTTCTGCCAGCATCGCCACAATCCGCTCATTCACCTCCCCTCGATCGCCCGAGACCCAGTATCGCACCCGCTCCCATGATCCCTTGACGAAGGATCCGTCTCCGTGGGTCAGGACGATGTCATTCCCCATCAGAGCTAGATGCTCAACGCGTCGCAGCTGGTTTCGGTCGCGGGCGCGGTCAGAGAGGTGGATGTTTCCTCGCACAGCCGTCACCGGCGCCAGGGTGGCAAGCCTATCCAGCACCGAGGGCTCGACGAGATCGCCGGTGTGGAGAATGAGATCCACACCCCGGAACAGACCGTCGATCTCAGATGGCAGGGTCTGCATTCGATGGGGAATGTGGGTGTCCCCGAGGACCCCGATTCGGATCACCCCTCCTCTACGCGCACCTTGCCTCGGGGCCGACGTCTGTGATTCTAGGCGAGCCGAAGGGGCCCCACAAGAGGACCTTCTTCCTAGGCTGAGACCGCTCGGGTGCTACCCGCGATCGCGGGAGTGGCTAGGAGACGATCACCAGAGTCAGATCGTTCACGTTGGTGAGCGTCGGGCCGGTGAAGATCAGATCCCCCAGGGCGTCGAAGAGAGGGTACGCGTCGTTGTCCGCCAAGTGTTGATCCGGGTCCAATCCCAGGGATCGTGCACGAGCCACCGTGTCCCCCTCTGCTACGGCGCCCGCCGCGTCGCTGGGGCCGTCTGTTCCGTCGGTGGCGAAGCATGCGACAAGAACCCCCTCCAACCCCTCCGCGGAAAGCGCAGCCGACAGTGCCATCTCTTGATTGCGGCCGCCGCGACCCCGTCCGCTGAGCGTGACCGTGGTTTCGCCCCCCAGGACCAAGCAGGCCGGAGGGGGAATGGGACTGCCGTGATGCACGATCTCCCGCGCCAGGCCGGCGAGCACCTTCCCCACCTCGCGTGCCTCCCCTTCCAAGTGAGTCGTGAGCAGCAGGCTCCGCAATCCAAGCTCCTCTGCCTGGCTCACGGCTGCCTCAGCCGCGAGGCGATTGCTGCCGACGGTGACGTTGGTGACGCCTGCGATGGCCGGATCGCCAGGCTTGGGGGTCTCTTCCACCTCCCCGTCTAGCCCTCTGCGAAGGTGCTGCCGGACGGACGATGGCACTGCCTCCAGGATCCCGCGCCGCTCCAGGACCGTCCAGGCGTCGACGAAGGTCGTTGCGTCGGCTACGGTGGGCCCAGAAGCAACCACGTCCAGCGGGTCGCCGACCACGTCGGAGAGGATTAGCGAAACCACAGAGGCCGGCGCCGCCAGTCGGGCCAATCTCCCCCCCTTCACCTGTGAGACGTGCTTTCTTACAGTGTTAATTTCACGGATGGTGGCGCCGCTGGCCAGGAAGAGGTCGGTGAGCACCTGCAGATCTTCAAGAGAGATACCTGACGCAGGGAGAGTCAGAAGCGACGACCCTCCCCCGGAGATCACACAGAGGACCAGATCTGACTCAGAGAGGTTCGACAGGAGTCCAACGATTCGCTCTGTCCCTTCTATCGCTCGCTCATCAGGAACCGGGTGGCCCGCCTCGGTAACCTGTACGACTCGGGTAGGGACCCCGTAGCCATACTTCACATTGACCGCTCCCGCGGCGATCTGGCCCGGCACGATTTCCTCAAGGGACCGCGCCATCGCGGCGCTCCCCTTCCCAGCCCCGACCACGTAGAGACCGCCGCCCTTCCCCGGCGCGAAGGTCTCAGAGTCGATCGCCACGGACTTACCCATCGGCTTCACGTGGCGGCGAATGGCGGCGCTGGCATCGGCCGCTCTCAAGCCAGCCTCCAGGATGGCCACGGCCTTCGCCCGTCGATCCCGACCCGGGCCGGGCCGCACCAGCCCCCTGTCAATTCTTGCGCTTTGCACGATCGCGCACTCTAGCACGCGTCCGGCTTGCTGGGAACGTCTCCCTTCTGTCCACTCATGGCATCGTCTATGGGTGCCGTTGGCCACGGATTGTCCTCCGTTATGTCACGTCTCCAGATGCTTGACAGGCAACGGCGTGTGGCCTATAATCTCGCGCATGCGGCGGGCCTGCGCCTCGGGGGGCAAGGTCGGAGGCCAGAGCGTTCGTCTTCTTCTGCTTTCGGTTCCTCTATCCAGCCTAGATCCACGAGTACCCCCGTCTTCCCCGCGCTGACCGCGCGAAAGTCGGAAGAGGGGGGTGTCGCGTCCTGCCGCGGCTCATCGCACAGAACCGGTGACCTCAACCTGGGAGGATCCACTTGGAGATCAGCGATTTTAGGGCGCTGCGGATAAGCCTCGCCTCACCGGAGAAGATCCTCTCCTGGTCCTATGGAGAGGTGACCAAGCCAGAAACGATCAACTATCGGCGGCTCCGTCCCGAGAAGGACGGTCTCTTCGACGAGGCGATTTTCGGTCCCACCCGCGACTGGCAATGCTACTGCGGCAAGTACAAGAAGATCCGCTATCGCGGGATTGTGTGCGACAAGTGCGGGGTGGAAGTCACCCGGTCCCGCGTGCGTCGCGAGCGGATGGGACACATCAAGCTTGCGGCACCCGTAGCCCACCTCTGGTACAGCCAGCGCGTGCCCAGCTACCTTGGGTTGCTGCTTGATATCTCCCGTCGCAACCTAGATCGGGTGCTCTACTTCGCGCAGTACATCGTCTCTGAGATCGACGACGATGCCCGGGCCCGCGCTCTCAAGTCACTTGACGAGAAGATGCAGCGCGAGATCGAGGAGGCCAAAGGCGAACTCGATGACGAGATCGCCTCGATCACGGCCTCTCGAGACGAAGAACTCGGCAAGATACAGGGCCAGGAGGACAAGCTCCGCCTCAAGCACGAGGAGGCACTGGCAAGCCAGACCGACGCCCTGATGAGCGAGGCTGCCGCCACTCAGAAGCGGATCAACCAAGCTCAGGGAAAGAGCGTCAGGAAGGAGATCGTGTTCGCGCCCGCCGGCGAGAAGATCGTGGCGGTCGGTGAGAAGGTACTGAAGAAGCATCTGACTGCCCTCAACAAGCTGGTCCAGTCCCAACTCGAAGGGGCCGAGGCGGCGGCGCGGGAAGCCGTGGACCAGGCGATCGCGCCGTTCGAGCCAGAGCGCGAGAAGATCGCCAAGGATGCGGAAAAGGAGATCCAGGCGATCAGGGAGCGCCAGGCCGAGGTGTCTCAAGCCGTCTCCGCTCGCTACGAAGCAGAGCGGGAAGAGCTTCAGCAACTGAAGGTGATGCAGTTCCTCAACGAGAACCAGTACCGTGACATCGAGGACAAGTGGGGCCGGGTCGTCAGGGCGGAGATGGGTGGCGAGGCCCTCTACAACATCTGCAAGAACCTCGATCTGGAGCGAATGGGCGAGGAACTCCGCAATGAGATTCGCTCCACGCGATCCAAGCAGCGCCGCAAGAAGGCCACCAAGAGGTTGCGGGTGGTAGAGGGGCTGAGAAAGGCGGGGCTCCGTCCGGAGTGGATGATCCTGACCA
>CAYGBX010000011.1:0-43055 GCA_964348195.1 uncultured Anaerolineales bacterium | reverse complement strand
TCAACGACCTGTACCGACGGGTGATCAATCGCAACAACCGGCTCAAGCGGCTGCTCGAGCTCGGCGCCCCTGATGTGATCATCCGCAACGAAAAGCGGATGCTGCAGGAAGCAGTGGATTCGCTCATCGACAACAGCCGGCGCGGCAAGGCCGTCTCCTCTCGCGGAAGCCGAAAGCTGAAGTCCCTCTCTGACATGCTGAAGGGGAAGCAGGGAAGATTCCGGCGCAACCTTCTCGGGAAGCGGGTCGACTACTCCGGCCGGTCAGTCATCGTGATCGGACCGCAGTTGAAGCTCCATCAGTGTGGCCTCCCCAAGCAGATGGCCCTGGAGCTGTTCAAGCCGTTCGTGATGAAGCGGGAGGTTCTGGAGGAGGTGATCCAGAACTACCCAGTGCTCCTGAACCGTGCTCCGACGCTCCACCGGCTAGGGATCCAAGCCTTCGAGCCAGTGCTGGTCGAGGGCAGCGCCATCCAGATCCATCCTCTGGTCTGCGGCGCCTTCAACGCCGACTTCGACGGGGACCAGATGGCGGTTCACATCCCCCTTTCCAAGCGGGCTAGGGAGGAGGCGCGCGAGCTGATGCTCTCCCGGATCAATATCTTCCTCCCCGCCAACGGCGAGCCCACCGTCAGCCCGACCAAAGATATGGTCCTGGGGTGCTACTACCTCACTATGGAGCGTGAAGGAGGAAGAGGGGACGGTAAAGTCTTCTCCGATCTCGACGAGGTGTTGATGGCCTACGACCTGGGCCTGGTCGATCTGCACGCCAAGATCCAGGTTCGGACCAAGCGGTCGGTGGGCAAGGTGATGCGTACCGAGGTGATCGAGACCACCGTCGGGCGGGCGCTGTTCAATGCCCACCTACCCGAAGAGCTCCGGTACGTCAATGAGACCCTGGACAAGGGCCGGCTGAAGGACCTGGTGGCAGAGTGCTACCAGAAGCTCGGACTGGAGGGCACTGCCGAGACCGTCGACACCATCAAGGACCTCGGGTTCCGATTCGCGACGCAGTCAGGCATCACCATCGCCATCGGGGATGTCACGATCCCCGAGGCCAAGGCCGATATCCTCGACCAAGTCACAGAGAAAGCCGACCAAATCCAGCGCCAATACCGACGCGGGCTCATCACTGAGAACGAGCAGTACGTCAAGACGGTGGAGCTCTGGACCCAGGCCGTGGACGACGTCACGGAGGCCGTGTCGCGGGAGATGAACCCGCACGGGTCGATCCACATCATGGCCACCTCTGGAGCCACCAAGGGTGGGTTTCAGCCCGTCAGGCAGCTGGCCGGCATGCGCGGGCTGATGGCCGACCCTGCCGGTCGCATCATCGCCCTCCCGATCCGATCCAACTTCCGCGAGGGGCTCTCGGCCCTGGAGTACTTCATCTCGACCCATGGAGCCCGGAAGGGACTCGCCGACACCGCCCTCCGCACGGCCGATGCCGGCTACCTGACCCGGAGATTGGTGGATGTTTCCCAAGACGTCATCGTCAACGGCGAGGATTGCGGCACGACAGGAGGCATCTGGATACGACATCAAGCAGCAGACGGCCAGGGCGCCGCGCTCGGGGAGCGGATTCTCGGGCGATTCGCAGGCGACACCGTCCGGCATCCTCGCACCAAGAAGGTCCTGGTCAAGCGGAACCAGGTGATCGGCGAACTCGAGGCCGAGGCCGTGGAAGCAGCAGGGGTCAAGGAAGCATACGTGCGCTCGGTGCTTGGCTGCCAGCTCGCACACGGTGTCTGCGTGAAGTGCTATGGCAGGGACTTGGCCCGGGGCGGCGAGGTCAGGCTCGGCGAGGCGGTGGGCATCATCGCCGCCCAGTCCATCGGAGAGCCTGGGACGCAGTTGACCTTGCGGACCTTTCACACCGGCGGCGCCGTGGAGGGTGAGGACATCACCCATGGCCTGCCTAGAGTGCAGGAGCTGTTCGAGGCGAGAAACCCGAAGGGACAGGCGATCATCTCCGACCTGGACGGCAGAGTGGAGCTCTGGGAGGACGAGGGGATTCGCCACCTCCGAGTCTCGGCCACCGAGACATTCCAAGACGAGTACGAGATTCCGGGGAATCATCGGATACTCGTTGAGGACCAGGACTCCATAGAGGCGGGTACCGTACTCGCCGAAAGGGGAAAGCCCGGCTCTCCGCTGTTCAGCCAGATCGCGGCCGCCGAAGGCGGAAAGGTATCGCTGAAAGGGCAGAAGGCGGTTATCAAGCGAACGATTCACATGGAGGAGGATCACGAAGTCCCTGCCGGTGCCCGGCTCCGCGTAGAGTCGGGCCAGAGGGTCCGGGCAGGGGAGCAGCTCACCGAGGGCTCGAAGAACCCTCACCAGGTGCTGGCCATCCAGGGTCGGGAGGAGGCCCAGGCCTACCTCCTGGACGAGATCCAGAGGGTGTACCGATCCCAAGGGGTGAACATCAATGACAAGCATATCGAGATGATCATCCGACAGATGCTGAGCAAGGTGCAGGTTCGAAAGCCGGGGGATACCGACTACCTTATGGGAGAGCTGGTGGACCGGATTGCGTTCGAGGAGACGAACCGTGAGGTGGCCAGTCGCGGCGGGACTCCGGCTACGGCGCAGCCAATCTTGTTGGGCATCACAAAGGCCGCGCTCAACACAGAGAGCATCCTGTCTGCGGCCTCGTTCCAGCACACCATCAACGTCTTAGCAAACGCAGCGATCGAGGGTCGGGTGGACCCGCTGATCGGTCTGAAGGAGAACGTCATCCTAGGCAAGCTGATCCCCGCCGGCACGGGATTCCACGCCGACGAGGAGGAGGAAGTCGCGGAGGAGCTTCTCCTCGCTGAGATGGCTGCAGTAGCCGCCACCTGATCAGCGGGATGATGCCGGGATCGATGGAAGCTGAAGAGCCACAGGGGCAACAGGAGACAGAGTCCGACGCCCGTCTGGCAGCTTACCTAGATGAGGAGTACGCGGTGACGCGGCCCAGGCGGGGAGACATCCTGGAGGCGGAGGTTCTTCACGTCGAGGAGAACCAAGTCATCGTCGACATCGGGGCCAAGACCGAGGGGGTAGTGCAGAGCCACGATCTGGCGAAACTAGATCCTGAGCTCCGTTCCGCCATCGCCAAAGGCGACGTGATGCCTGTGTACGTTCTGACCCCGGAGAACGCCGACGGCGATACGATTGTATCCATCAACCTGGCGAAGGCTGCCGAGGACTGGAAGAAGGCTCAGGCCTTCCTGGACCGGGGCGAGTCCTTTGAGGGTCTCGTGTCCGGCCACAACAAGGGCGGGTTGATCGTGCCCTTCGGCCAGATCCGCGGATTCGTCCCCGCTTCTCACGTGGTCGATCTCGTCGCGCCACGTGACTCGGAGGAGCGCATGTCTCAGCTAGCCGAGTTGGAGGGCCGAAAGATCGCGCTGAAGGTGATCGAGGTCGATCGCCGCCGAAGGCGGCTGATTCTTTCGCAGCGCGCCGCGCTCCGCGAGGTGCGAGAGCAGAGGAAGGAGGAGCTTCTCGACAGTCTCCAGGAGGGAGAGATACGCATTGGTCGGGTAAGTTCGCTGGCCGATTTCGGCGCATTTGTCGACCTCGGAGGCGCGGACGGCTTGATTCACATCTCAGAACTTTCCTGGCAGCGCGTCAGCCACCCTCGTGAGGTGCTCTCCGTTGGGGACGATGTCGAGGTGTATGTATTGCGAGTCGACCGAGAACGGAAGCGCATCGGACTGAGCTTGCGCCGCTTGCAGCCTGATCCCTGGACCCAGGCGGAGGCGAGCTTCCAGGTGGGTCAGGTCGTTGAGGGCACCGTAACGAACGTAGTGGAGTTCGGAGCGTTCGCCCGGATTTCCGAGGGCATCGAGGGACTGATCCACGCTTCTGAGCTCGCCGACGACGAAGAGATCGACCCGCGCGAAGTGGTGAAGGAAGGCGACGTCCTCCACCTGAAGATCATCAGCATCGACTCGACGCGACAGAGAATCGGTCTCAGCTTGAGACAGGGGCGAGGCGCTGATGAGACGGAACCTCACGCCGAGGAGGTGACGGCTCCCGAGGGCGAAGCGGCCGAAGAGGCCGCGGAGCAACCGGTGGGCGTCGCCACGGCAGAGGCTGAAGAAGAACCGGAGGAAGAGGAATCCGCTCCGGAGGAGGCCCCGGCTCTCCAGGCCCAGGCGCCCGAGGAGGAGATGGAGGAACCGGTAGCCGCTGCTGATGCACCGGAGGAAGCGGGATCCCCGGCGGAGGAAGCCGCAGACCCCCAGGCGGAGGCGTCCGAAGAGGCGACGGAGGAACCGCTAGTGGCCGCCGCTGCCGAAGCCCGGGACGACCCCGAGGAAGCAGGCCCCGACCCGGCCTGAGCCAACCGCTAGCCCCCTGACGGACAACGAGAGCCTTGACGGCTCTCGTTTGAGTTTCCGGGGTAAGGGTGATGAAGGAGCTAGGTCGCGCTACCCTTCCTTTCCGTCGGCGCTGACCTTCTCGGGGGACAGGTCCTTGTCCCTCTCGACCAGGACCTCATCAACGATACCATACTCCGTCGCCTCTTCCGCGTCCATGTAGTGGTCTCGATCGAAGTCCTTGGCGATCTGCTCCACCTTCTGGCCGGTGTGCTTGGCCATGATCTCGTGGATCTTCCGCTGCATCCGGAGCAACTCCCGAGCCTGAATCTCAACGTCCGGAGCGTAGCCGCGCATCCCGCCTCCTGCGGGGTGCATGTGCACCGTGGCATTGGGAAGCGCGTAGCGGCGGCCCTTGCTGCCGGCGGACAGCAACACGGTGGCCAGGCTGGCCGTAGATCCCACGCAGATGGTAGAGATAGGAGCGTTGACGATCTGCATCGTGTCGTAGACAGCCAGGCCGGGGTAGATCATGCCGCCCGGGCTGTTGATGTAGAGGTGGATATCCTTCTTGGGGTCCTCACGATCCAGGAACAGAAGTTGAGCGATGATCAGGTTCGCGACCTGATCATCGATCGGGGTTCCCAAGAATACGATCCGCTCCTTCAGAAGCAGCGAGTAGATGTCATAGGCCCGCTCGCCTCTCCCGGTTGTCTCGATCACCATTGGAATCAACGATCTCACCTTGTTGCTCCTTTCCTCATTCGCTCGCGGTCCGCAGATCCGACGGCGTGAGGATCGGCGAGGCCTCGTCGGAGGATGCCTCGCTCGAATCCTCGGA
Organism: uncultured Anaerolineales bacterium; assembly: GCA_964348195.1. Classification (GTDB taxonomy): domain Bacteria; phylum Chloroflexota; class Anaerolineae; order UBA7937; family JACPPX01; genus CAYGBX01. Next base: position 37,899 of record CAYGBX010000011.1, on the reverse strand, counting down.
GGCCGCAACTGTCTCCCCTGCCTCCTCGCTCCGACCGATCTCGGCCAACCGGTCCAACACCTTGCGGCCGAACAACCGGCTCCGGATGGCCCGATTCGGCTCTCCGGAGGTCAGTGCCTTGGCCACGGCCTCCGCCTGGTCACCATAGCCGCGGGCAATGGCCTCGACCTCGGCCTCCGTCTCTTCCTCCTCCACGGAGATCCCCTCTCGATGGGAGATCTCGGCCAGCACCAAGCCGCGGTTGAGCCTTCTCTCAGCCCCGGGCCGGAGCTCGTGTCGGAGGGACTCGCGAGTCTTTCCAGTAACCTCCAGGTAGCGCTCCAGGGTGAAGCCTCGCTGAGTCAAGAGCTGTGCGTACTCCTCTTCCGCCGAATCAATCTCACGCTCCAGGAGCACCTGTGGATAGCGTATTTCAGATTCCTTCACGATCGCCGAGAGGACAAGGTCGGCCACTCGCTCACGTTCCGCAGCCTCGGCCTCGCCCTCCAGAACCTCGCGCACCCGATCGCGCAGCTCGGCCAGGCTCTCAAAGTCTCCGGTTGAGCGGGCCAATGCGTCATCCAGTGGCGGGAGCACAAGCTCCTTTACACCTCGCAGCGTGATCTCGAACTCCACCGTGCGGCCGGCGAGTCCCGGGTCGGGGTGACCCATGGGGTAGGTGAGATCGAAGGATCGCGTCTCCCCGATGTCCATCCCCTCAAGCATCTCTGGAAACCCCTCCACCGGACTGCCGCTTCCCACCTGAAGTCCGTACTCAACCCCATTGAGGCTCAGCACCTCCCTGCCGCCGGCCTCTCCGCGGCCCTCTAGGACGATCAGATCCCCGTCCGCCGCCGGACGGTCCACCGGAGTCCAGTCTCCCTGCTCCTTCTGCAGGGCTTCCAGTACCTTCTGGACTGCGTCTTCTTCGACTGCAATGGCTTCCGCGGCGACGCGGAATCGCTCGTAGTCTCCCAACTGCACATCGGGCTTCAGGGGCGCACGAAAGCGAAAGGTGACAGGGTCGCGCTCCGCCACTTCCCACTCCGCCTTGTCGATTACCGCCAGCTCCGCCTGACTGAGGCCCTCTGGATATACCTCGCCGGCGAGTGCTTCCATTGCCTCGTCAAAGATCGCATCGGCCCCGTATCGCCTCTCCACCACAGAGTAGGGAGCCTTTCCAGCGCGGAATCCCGGAATCTTGGTACGGCGGGCAATCCGACGGGCCGCGGCCTCCATGGCCCTCTGGACCCGCTCAGCTCCTACCCTGACACTCAGGGTCGCAACGTGATCGTCGTCGGTGCTTGTCTCGATCTTGAGGGAGCCGTCCTCAACCACGGCCGCGATTATATCACCGCCCAGAACCCCCTCCAAGATTGGGTCCCAAACAATCAGGAAGGCCCCCGGAGGAGCCTTCCTGTGGAGCGGGCGATGGGATTTGAACCCACGACCTTCTCCTTGGCCAGGAGACGTTCTACCGCTGAACTACACCCGCTCGCTCCAGCCCATTATATCTGTCGAGGACATCCGGCGCAACGACCATGGGGAAGGTGGGATTCGAACCCACACGGATCTCTCCACGTGATCCTAAATCACGCTCGTCTGCCAATTCCGACACTTCCCCGTGACCCGCCCAGGACTCGAACCTGGAACCAAGTGATTAAGAGTCACCTGCTCTGCCAATTGAGCTAGCGGGCCTGGAGCCCAATTCTATTCCCGGCTCTCAGTCGTGTCAACGAAGCCAGGGTCCCAACTGCTCGAGCGGCAGCGCCCAGATCCGACACTGTCCCAGGCCAGGCCGTAACGCTCCTCCTCGGTGGAGAGTGCCTCCACGCGGTGGTCCCCTGTAGCCTGAACCCCGGGCTCCACCTGATCCGCATCGCTGGAACGGATACGATCCAGGTGCGAGGGAGGCCATCTTCCATCTCTTGCTCCCGGCAATCGGATTCGGAATAGAGTCAGTCGGCCCGCGCCTCGTCTCGCGGCCAGGGGCACCTCCAAGCACGGAGGATGGCCGGCAGAGATTCTCGCAATCACGTCACTCGTCATGGCCGCCAGCTACGTCGGCTCCACTCTTCTCTCCGCCACGCTCTTCAGCCGTATCGGCTGCGCCTCCGTCCCGACCGGTCGCTTCCCGGCCTCACCTCCGCACGGCCGGATCATCAGATCCGCGCATTGACCGGTTCCCGCGATTGCGCTACGCTTGTGGCTTAGTTGTAACCTGTCCGGTCACCAGGCTTGCGCGTGGAGCGCCCCAAGGTCCCAGAAGTACGGTTGCCGGCTGACCTCGTGTCTCGCGTATCTGTGGGGGATCACCTGCACTCCCGGCGCGCTCGGCTGGACGCAGCCGGCCTAGGGGGCAAGCCACGATCAGCATCCCCCTACCGATACTTCGGTCAGGGAGGCGAAGATGGTCGGCTTGACGACCGTCGTGAACTGGCTCGCCATGGCCTCGGCCCTCTGGCTCGGGCTGTTCGTGGTCACGCGAAGCCCGCGCAGTCGCAGCTCTTGGCTCGCCGGCCTCGCGCTGGGCTCAGTGACTCTGTACTTCGGCGGGAACGTCACATATCTTCACACGTCAACCGCGGGCGACAGCGCTCTGGCTCTTACTATGCTTCACCTTGGGGGCAGCCTGCTGCCCGCGGCCTGGTTCCACCTTGCCGTCCAGCTGCTGCCTGGGCGGGTGCATCCCCGATGGACGGCCGCAGTCGCGACCGCGTACATATTGGCGGCGATCTCAGCTCTGGCGACCGCGAGTACCGACCTCATGCTTGTCGCAGCGGACCAGGTGGACAGAACCCTGGCCGCGGGAAAGGCAGCAGGGCCTCTCTACCCTCTCTTCATAGGTTATGGAACGACGGCTGCGCTCTTGTCTCTGATCCTCCTGCACCGGCTATGGCGGCATGATAGACGCCCAGCCCTGAAGATCCAGCTCGGCTATCTCCGCCTGGCGACGGCGATCGTCGTACCGGCGGGACTGTATCTGAGTATCGGGATCTGGCAGCAGTGGGAGGTGCCGACTGTGCCCGGAGACCTAGTCTTCGCCGCCGGAGTTGTGCTCCTCGGCTACGCAGTCGCCCGCTGGAACGCCCTCATCGAGGGACGGGTGCTAGAACTGGACTTTATCTACACGCTGCTCATGGTCGCCGCTGTCGCTGCGATCTACCTGGTGGGGACGGGCTTCCTATTCGGCCCGGCCTCACTCCCGCTCGTCAACGTCGTGATCGTTGTGGGGCTCGCCATCCTCACCCACCTCACCTACGACTGGGCCAGAAGCTTCTTGGACCGATTCTTCTACCGTCGACAGTTTCGCCAGGTCAGGTCCAACTTGCGCAGCTTCGCCCGCGAGGCTGGCACCGGCCGCGGATTGGAGCAGCATCTAGGTTCCATAGTCCAATCGCTCTGCGATTCCTTCGCCACGAGCCGTGGTCTCATTGCGCTAGCGGAAGGCAACGCTGTGGGGTTCCTGGATGGTGCTGTTAGGCGCATCGAGAGCATGGAGGTCGGGCAGGGTCGCGAGCCCGCGCGGGAGGCTCGCATCTTGTCCAGCCAGGAGCGCAGTAAGGATCGGATCGACATCGCGGTGGAGGTTCCTCTCCTTGTGCGGGGGGAGGAAATCGGGGTCCTAGCCCTCGGGGATAAGGTCGCAGGCGCGGTCTACACCGACGCCGATCTCGAGCTGCTGGAGGACATTGCCGACCAAATGGCGGCCGTGATCGCCACGATCCAGCTCCAAGAACGAAGTCTGCAAGAGATCGATGACATGGTATCTGACTACCGGAGTCGACAAAGACAGGTGCAACGTGACGTTCAAGCCCTCGTCACTCCGGATTTGCCAAGTGAGTTCCCGGTGCCTGGAGGGGTAGAGCGAGACGAATTTGTGCGGATGGTGGAAGAGACTCTCCGCCGGTGTCACGACGTCGCCTTCCTTGGGAAGCACGCCCTTTGCGGTCTGGGGATCGTGAGCGACGCACTGGCTGCTGACGATGAGACGATCACCCACCTGGAGAGGGGACGGGCCCTCCGCCAGGTCCTCATCGAAGCGGTCGAGAGGCTCAAGTTAGAAGACGAGGTTCCGACGCACCCTCCTCGGGAGTGGTACCCGTTTATTGTCCTCTACGACGCCTACGTCGTCGGCGAGACGAACCGGGAGATCATGGCCCGGCTCTACATCAGCGAGGGCACCTTCAACCGCACCAGGCGACGCGCCGTACGGGCCGTGGCCCGGGCCCTGGCTGAGATGGAGACGGCGCTGAGCGCTACCCGAAGTGACGCGCTCCGCTAGCAGCAACGTCGCCCTTTGCGGTCGCGGCGCGGGGCGCCTCGATCTCGCTGGAGATGGAGGTCTTTGGCAGTTCGGATCCTTGGAATGGCACTGAACAGATGATTGGATCCAAGGGAAGCGACCAAGCACGGGCATACAGCGAAGCTCGGTCCTCGAGATCGCCCAGGAGCCAGTGGGATTCGAAGGGGCCGGCGTGGTGCGACAATCGGTCATGGCGAAAGGCTGGACCAATTGGCTGATCACCGTCCAGTCTCGGCCGTAGCACGGCTCACGACCGTCGCCCTGCAGGGCCGGACTCTTCGACGCTCCGGCGGAATCGGGGTCGGGTTAGGCCCCTGGCGAGGAGGCGATCGAGGCCGGCGCGGGGCCAGCAAAGGTGCGGCTTGATGCTCCGGAGCTCGTCGCGCCGTGACTTGCGGAGTTGACCGGCGCTCCATTGTGAGCAAGAGGGGATTCTGGCGGTCGGTCAAGAGGGGAGGGGAGACGATGAAATGAGAGATCGAGATCCTCGGCTTGACCAAGCGACCAGGAGGAGGAGAGGGATGACCATAAGATCGGTTCCGTCTACGCTGCCGGTGCTAGCTATTGTTCTGCTGGCGGTGGTGAGCTTGATTCAACTGTTCGCGCCGGACCTTATTCACCCAGGACTGACGCTGTTTGCCATCGGCGTCGCGTTTCTTGTTCTCTACTTCATCAACTGGGTGCGCGAACCATTGACTCTCGTCGCCGGCTGGCTTCTGGCAGGTTTCGGGCTCAGTTTCTGGGCCCTCACTCTGGAGGCCTTCGCCTCACTCAGCCTGTCTCTCAACTTGTTCGGATTGGGCTTGGCGTTTGTGGGAATCTATCTCACGAGCACTTTCGACGATGTGAAGGCCATCGAGAGCCGCACCTGGCCGCTAATCCCTGGTGCGCTGCTCTTGCTCGTTGGCGGCGTTTTGGTACTCGAAGGCACGATCGGAAGGGAGCAGCTCTGGAGCATCGTCGTTCCGCTGATCCCCTCCGTCGTGGCAATCTGGTATCTTGTCGAGTGGCGCCGTGGGGTGGAGGCCCAGGGGGGACGGTAGTCTGAGCGTCGGCCGGGGGCGGCCCTACCGCCCCCGGCTGCCGACACCCAAGCTGCCGCGGTGAGGTTCCCGGATGAGGGGCGGCCGGCGGGCCGGGGCCCGCCCTTCGCGCGATGGGAGCCGACGATCTGATCGAACTTCCTCGCCAGGGTGCGCATTTGGAGAACGGGGTGGGTAGTGGGATGAGATACATTCGCTGGTTCGAGGAGGTCCGATCCGGCGACGTGGCCTTGGTAGGCGGCAAGGGTGCGAACCTGGGTGAGATGATCGCTGCCGGCCTGCCGGTTCCGCCCGGCTTCTGCGTGACGGCGAAGGCCTATCGCGACTTCATTCAGAAAACTGGACTGGGCGGGGAGATCGCGTCTCGATTGGCCGATCTGAATCCGGAGGCGCCGGATCTGTTGGAGGAGAGCTGCGCGCACATACGCAGTCTGATCCTCGAGGGGCCGATTCTCGCGGCCATATCGGACGAGGTCGTAGCCAGTTACGGAGAGCTGGCGCACAAGATGGGACAGGCGACAGCGGCCGACGTCTTGGTCGCTGTCCGCTCTTCGGCCACAGCCGAGGATCTGCCCAACGCCTCCTTTGCCGGCCAACAGGAAACCTATCTCAATGTGCTGGGCGAAGAAGAGCTCCTCGACCGCGTCCGAGGCTGCTGGGCCTCGCTCTGGACACTGCGGGCAGTCACCTACCGCGCAAGGCAGGGGTTCGAACACGAGCGCGTCTACCTCTGCGCGGTGGTCCAGGCGATGATCCCTTCCGAGATTTCGGGAATCCTTTTCACGGCCAACCCAGTCACCGGCGATCGCGACGAGGCGGTCGTCAACGCCAGTTGGGGGCTGGGAGAGGCAGTGGTGTCGGGGTTGGTCAATCCCGACACCGTGACTGTGCGGAAGAGCGATGGTCGGATTGTCTCCACGGAGATTGGAAGCAAAGAAGTCACCCTGCAACGGGGGGAGGACGGTGGCACCGTGGAGGTGCCCACGCCCGACGGTCGGCGGGAGGTGGCCGCTCTGTCAGATGACCAGATCGCTGGCCTTCTCTCGCTCGCCAAGGACATCGAGGACCACTACGGAGCCCCGCAAGATATCGAGTGGGGTTTCGCTGGCGGGAGCCTCTACGTCCTGCAGTCGCGGGCCATCACCACGCTCGCCCTCATGGAAAAGGCACCAGAAGTAGAGGACGAATTCAACCGCACCATGTTCGTAGAGCTGCTGCCCCACGCACTCTCCCCCATCTTTCTGTCAGCGCTTCGACCCTGGCTAAAGGACGCGCTCGACTTCAACTTCCGACTCTGGGGCTTCCGCCCGCCCGAAGACATCCAAGCGATCGGCGTCTTCTACAGTCAACCGTATTTCAACATGCGCTACATCGAAAAAGCACTTCAGCCTCTCTCCCCGGCGCTGCGGCAGGGTCTGGTGTCCCAGGTGGCGAATCCATGGGCGCGCCACCAGCAGGGGATCCGAGGCGAGCTCTCGCTGCCGTTCCTGAAGATGATGGTTGGGTCCCTCCGGTTCATGTTGTCCGTGCCGAAGGCCATGCCCCGCTTGGTCTCGGGCTACCGGAAGGAAGTGGCGGAGGTCTCCGCCCTACACCTCGAGGATGCCTCCGACGAAGAGATCGTGCAACGCATCCACGAGTTGGTATTCGGCCGTGCAAGCCAGCTCCTCACCTTCGACTTTGCCCTCATCCTACTGATCCGGCGGACCTACGAGATGCTGGGCACGCTGTTGGCGCCCTACTTCGAGGAGGAGACCGACGAGCTCCGCGCCAAGCTCATCTCCGGTGTAACCGGGAACGCGACCATGGAGACCAATAAGGCGCTATGGGACCTGGCCCAGGTTGCCAGGGGCTCAGGAGAGGTCACCGAAGTGCTCCGCCGAACCGACCCGGAGAAGGCAGGTTCCACCCTCGAGGAGACGCCCGAAGGGCGAGGGTTCCTGGAGGCGTTGGACCGCTTCCTGGACACCTACGGGCACCGCGAGATTCGGACGGACATACTCTACCCGACCTGGGGAGAGGATCCGACGCCTGTGCTTGGGTTCGTCCGCGCCTACCTCGAAACCGATGAGTCCCAGGGTCCCCACCGCCAAGAGGCGCGTCTGGCCAAGCAGCGCGAGGAGCTTGCGACGGGGGTTCAGGTGCGTCTGCGACGGGGTCAGAGGGAACGCTTCCTCGTGGGGCCTCTGTTCCGTTGGGTGCTCCGCCACAGCCAGTCACTCACGCGTGAGCGCGATACGATGCACTTCGAGCTCACACGTCTGATCCCACCTTTCCGACGCCTGCTGTTCGAGCTTGGAGACCGCTGGACCCGACGGGGCCTCGTTGACCGTCCAGACGACGTCTTCTTCCTTGGCCTTGACGATCTCGAGGACGTGGCCCGTTCGCCTAGGCCAATGAAAGGCCTCGTTGAAGAGCGTCGGACCGAGTTCGAGGCCAATAGCGAGCGGCCCTGGCCCGTCATCATCCGCGCCGAGGAGGAGATCTACACTGAGGCCGCCCATGCCGGAGAAGGTGAGCTGCGCGGGGTGGCCGGCAGCCCCGGTGTTGCCAGCGGGATAGCCCGCGTGATTCGGGGACCTGAAGATTTCGGGTTGCTTCAGCCCGGAGAGATCCTAGTGGCACCCCTGACCAACCCGGTCTGGACGCCGCTCTTCGCCGTTGCCAGCGGTGTGGTCACCGAGGTGGGCGGGATTCTCTCCCATGGTGCGATAGTGGCGCGCGAGTACGGGATCCCAGCGGTCATGTCAGTGGCCAGCGTGACCAGCCTCGTGCAGGACGGTCAGCGGCTCACGGTCGACGGCAGTCGGGGCGTCGTGCAGCTCTCCAGCGAGCCGGCCTCGTGATCCTGGCCCTGGCCAGCGCGGGCTATCTACTCGGATCAGTCCCGGTTGCCTGGATCGTCACCAAGCTGGCCACCGGCCGGGATCTACGCGAGCTGGGAAGCCGGAATGTGGGTGTGATGAACGCCATGGTGAGCGTCTCTCGCTGGGCGGGAGGCCTCGTGTTCCTCGGCGAGGCAGCGAAAGGACTCACAGCTGTGGCCTTGCCGCGGCTCGCAGGCGCCAGCGACCCTGCTGTCGGGGTGTCTGTGCTGGCCGCGATCGCGGGAACGCGCTGGCCCATCTGGCTGGGCTGGAAAGGCGGCCGGGGCAACACACTATCCATCGCCGCGCTCCTGGGGATCTCCTGGATGACGCTGGTCGCGGCCGCGGTTCTGTGGGGGACAGTCCGGGTTGTGACTGGACGATCCTTTGTCGCGTCTCGGGCCACTCTCCTTCTGTGGCCCGTGGCCTTCGGCTTGATTGAGCAGTCGTGGTGGGCTGTGGGCTTCGGGGCCGCGGTCAGCCTGCTGTTCCTTGCGACCCATCGGCGAGAGACCGACGACCACCTGGCTATCAAGGCAAGGTGGCCCAGCCTGGGATCGTTTCTCGCCTCTCCGCCGCGGAAATGGTGGCACCAGAGGAACGCGCCCTCGACTGACTCCGGCCACCAGACAGACTGAGGCGGCAGCTGCGGTTCTGACGCCTCTATCGGAGCTTCGACTGCTCCAAGATCCGCCGGTGGGCGGCCGGAAACGCGTACCCTCCGAGCCGGCTGCAAGGTACCCACTGAAATAGCGCAACCTGGCTGGCGCGGCTCTCCCCCAAATATCGACAGCGAAACGGGTGGAGGGTAACTCTTCGGTGGGTGTAGCCGTGGCGGACGCGGTCGAGGGGCTCCCCCACCTCGATGTGTAGCCCGAGATCGCGCCGAAGGATGCGCCGCAGTGCCTCCTCCAGTCCCCCGGATGATTCGGCCCGTCCGCCAGGAAGCTCCCAGAGCCCACCCAGAAGCCCACGCTGCGGCCGGCGCGCGATCAAGAGGCGCCCTCTCCGCAGAATGACCGCCGCCACGTCATCCCGATGAGGTCGGTGCCGGGGCGCAGCCCTCCGCGGGATCTCGTCCTGGCGGCCCAGGCGGCGCGCCCGGCATCTTCGGAGAAGCGGACATGCGTCGCACTTCGGACTTCGAGGAAGGCAGACAGTGGCCCCTAGCTCCATGAGGGCCTGGTTGATATCCCCCGGCCTCCCAGAGGAAACCAGCCTGTCGGCCAGATCCCAGAGCCGGGCCTCGGCCGAGCGATCTCCCGGCTCCCCGTCCAAAAGGTACAGCCGGCTCAGAACCCTCCTAATGTTGGCGTCGACGGCCGGGGCCGGGATGCCATGAGCGATGCTGAGGATGGCCCCCGCAGTGTATCGTCCTACTCCGGGGAGTTTCAGAAGCCCCTCCAGCGTGTCCGGAACCCGGCCCCCGTGCTGCTCCACGAGCCGTCGCGCCGCTTGATGTAGGTTTCGGGCGCGAGCGTAGTAGCCCATCCCCTCCCAGGCTTTCAAGACATCGTCCAGCGAGGCGGCCGCCAAGGACTCTACCGTCGGGAATCGCCGCACAAACCTCGTATAATAGGGGACAACGGTCCGCGCCTGAGTCTGCTGCAGCATCACCTCGGAGACCCAGATGGCATACGGATCCGATCCGTTGCGCCAAGGCAGGTCTCTGCGGTGGGCCTCGTACCAGCCAAGGAGCTGGTGTGCCAGCGACGACGGAGAGCCCATGGGCCGCGAGACTAGGGGATCGATCCAAGCATTGCAAGAATCGGAGACACTACCATAGACCGTGAACCGCCCAGAGCTTTCAGGCCTGAATCTGGCTCCCTAGCAGAGGGTTCCGGGCTGCTCCGGGTCGATCCGCGGGCTTGCTGGACGTGACCGAAGCCGCAGAGAGTCGTAGGCTCCAGGTGTCCGAGCAGTCCGATCGCTACCGGTTCGCCGCTCGCGTCCCCGTCCGTTTCCGCGACATAGACGCGCTGGGGCACGTGAACAACGCTGTCTACTTCTCCTACATGGAGCAGGCGCGGGTGCAATACGCACAAGAGATCGGCATCGGCCCAGCAGAGCCGGGGGAGTTCCAATTCATCATGGCCGAAGAGGCCTGCCGGTTTGTGCGTCCGGTACGGCACGGGGAGGACCTCGTGGTGCGGGTCCGCGCTACCGAGATCACACGCTCGAGCTTTGTGCTCGAGTATCTGATCGAGACCGAACAACCCAGCGAGCTGGTAGCCGTTGGACGGTCGGTCCAGGTCTGGTACGACTACCGTGCGCAGAAGGCTGTCCCCGTGCCGCCTGAGGCGCGGGAAATGCTCGCGGCGTACGAAAACCTCGATGACTGACCGAGGGCGGTTCAAACGTGGGCCACATGCGGGTCGCGATACTTTCTGACATCCACGGCCACCTCCACGCACTAGATGCGGTCCTTCAGCATGTGGATGCTGAGGGCCCGGTCGACCATATTGTGGTGGCCGGAGATCTTTGCGTCTTCGGTCCCCGCCCCAAGGAGGTCCTCGATCGGCTTCGCGAGCTTCGGTGCGAGATCGTGCAGGGCAACACCGATCTCTGGCTTGTGGACAGTAGCTCGCTTCCCGACGATGACTCGGTGCGGGATGCCGTCGAGTGGACCAAGGTCCAGCTAGATGACGACGACCTTTCTCTCATCCGCAAGCTGGGCTTCTCTCACGAGGTCGCTCCAGCCCCGGGCCACAGCCTTCTCACGGTCCATGCGAATCCGCACGATCTTGTCGCGCCTATCACCCCCGACACAGACATCGGCGAGATCACCCGACTGACGGAGAATGTGATGGCCGAAGTGCTCGCATTCGGACACATTCATATCCCCTTCGTTCGCAGAGCGGGGGGTCTCACGCTCGCCAATGTGGGCAGTGTCGGCATCCCGTTCGACGGGGACACACGCTCCTCGTACGCGACATTCGAATGGGATGGAGACCAGTGGACCGTTCTTCACCATCGGGTCGAATACGACATTGAGGCCACGGTGAAGGACATGCGCAAGCAGCGGCTCCCCAATCACAAGGACTGGATCAAGGCCCTCCGCCAGGCAAGCCGGCTGTGAGACCGCACCCCCTTCGCTCCCGGTGCGAAAAGCATTTGGCTGCCTCGGTCGTCGGCCTCCCCAGAGAGGAGCGCGGTCCCATCGCGTCTCCCTGAACGGGCAACCCTACTGAGGCTGCGCCACCCGTTGGTCCCCGGCCCGGCCCAGGTGGACGCAGACCCCTTGACACGGGGAGGGATGGAGTTAGAATGGAGATAGGCACTGACTACGCGAAGGGCCACTCGTGAGAGCGGAGCAACTCTCCCTGTTTCCGCAGGCGGCAGAGCCCCAGGCCGTGGTGCTCCCGCCGCTGCAGCGTCCTCGGGTCACTCAGCGATCGTCGCTAGCCTCGGCCATAGGGGCCTATCACGACCACATGGTCGAGGTAGGGTTTTCCCCCAACACGGTCAAGGCATTCACAGGGGACTTGAATCTGCTGGGACGCTACGTAGGCATGCCGACCCCGCTGTCAGAGATCGACACACAGGAGTTGCAGGACTTCCTCACCTACCTTCGCTACCATCGCGGCGTTCCCTGCACCCCCAAATCCTACGCGAGGCGGCTCACAAGCCTGAAGGTGTTCTTCCGTTGGCTAACGGATGAGGGGATCCTGGGTCGCGACCCTGCGGCCCCGCTGGTCCACGAGCCAGCTCGCTCCCCACTTCCTCAGATTCTGTTCGAGGATCAGGTCGAGAGGCTTCGTGAGGTCGCCCGCGGGCTCGAAGATCCTCGGCCACGCCTGCTCGTGGAGCTGCTGCTCCACACCGGCATCAAGAAGGGAGAATGCATGCGGACCAGGCTGGGAGACTTCGACACCTCGCAGCCGGAGGCGGCCGTGCTCCACGTCCGCGGCACTGAGCGTTCCCGGCCCGGCCGCGAGCGGAAGCTGGCCCTCCCGCCCGACTTTCCGGAGCTCCTTTCCCTCTACCGCGACAGACACCAGCCGCAGGAAAGGCTGTTCGAGTGCACAGCACGAAACCTTGAGTATGTCCTGGCCGATCTGGCCCGAAGGGCCGAGATCAGCGAGGGTGTGTCCTTCGAAACTCTGCGGATGACGAGCGCCGTCCGTGACCACCTGTCGGGCATAGACCCCGAACGGCTGCGTCAGAAGATGGGGCTGTCGCCCGTGACCTGGCGGGAACGATACAGACAGATAAAAGAACTGGCAGCCCCGGCCCTCTGAGTCGGCTCAGATCGGGGCGAGAGCGATTCCCGTGAGTTCCGCCTCACCGATCTGCGGAAGCCCCGCATCCCAGCCCTTGTACATCACCACCGAGAGTCGATAATCCGTACCCGCCATGATTCCCGAGGGTAAGGGGAGTACGTAGCGATCCGCCAGCAGGTGCCCTGCCGGCCACTCGCTCGTGGGGAAGAGTCCGTATCGCGGCTGCGTGTCACGCTGCAGCAGGATCGCTCCGGAGGGATCTGCGAGCCTGAGAGAGATCGAGTAGTTCGCCCCCGGTGATCCTATCGCAAACCAGGTGAGCTCGACCGAAAGCTCGGACGGCGCCGTCTGTGCCGCGCTGATCTCGGTCAGAGCGATGGAATCGCCGAACCGCGCCACAATCGACTCTTGCCCGGTGACTGGACGGGGGTTGTCTGCCCGCACCGGGTGGAGATGTACGGTGCCCAGAGGGATGCCCTTCTCTCGCGCCAGCAGCTCCCTCTCTCCCTCATAGACCCGGATCGCAGGGAAGTACAGTCCGGGCGCCACCGTCAGGGGCAGGACGAGGCGGTGGACGCTGAGACCTCTCCGTATTGGAGCGCGCTCCCGCGAGATCGTGTCCTGGGTCGCGAACAGGTGCTCCGCCGGGGACACCAGCCTCGCCTCCGCCTCCAGGGCCTCCTCAGATCCTGACCAGAGGATCTCGATCTCGATCTCATCCCCTGCCAAGGCTGCGGTAGCGGACTGGGAGTATGCGATCAGGCGCGTGCGACCTTCGTAGTCAATGCCCTCGGGGGCGTGGTGCAGGAAGGGGGAACGGGCGAAGTCCGCAACCAAGTCACCGGTCGTGTCGCCAGCGGCGTTCCCTAGCCCCCGGAAGAGGAGTCCCCCTCCGATCGCCGCAGCGAGCGCCAGGCCCACGACGACACCGTGACGTCGCGACGCGCGCATCCTCCAGATAACGAGGATCACCGCGGCGACCCCGCCGGCGAGCGAGATCGCCTCGGCGGCGGCGCGCAGCGGGGTGGTCCCTAACCGAAGCGAGACGAAGTGTCTGCCCTGAGGGACCTCTATCGCCAGCCGGCCCGATCCTTCGATCGGCGCAGTCTCGGTTCTAAGGCCATCGATCGTCGCCTCCCACCCTGGGAAGAAGAGGATGGGGAACATGAGACGCGATCGTTCGGAGGCCACGTCCACCTCCCAATCCTGGTGCCCGGGGTCCGAGGCCAGAAGGGAAGCACGGTTCAGCTGACCCGAGATCGCCGCCGGCCCAGAGGGGCCAGATACCGGCCGAGAGGAACCGAAGGGCCGGGGCGACGCTCCGAGGGGAAGGTACTCGGCACGGACGGTGCTACCGATGTTGCCGGTGAAATGCTCGTAGATCTGGATCCGGTCGGCGGTTACGTCCGCGTTCTCCACCAAAAGCCGCTCCGTTCTCAACTCACCTAGGGCCGCCAGGATCACAGCCCCCGCGGCCAGGATGGCCGCGAGGGTCCGGTACGTAGGCAAGCGGTCAAGGGCCAGCGCGGTAACCACCCCCACCGCCAGTCCCTGCACCGAGAGAAACCTCCATGGGAACTGGACGAAGGCGAGCAGAGGCGCCGCGTCCCACAGGGGGCGCGAGAGGGGCGTGATGAGCACGCTAGACCCTAGCAGGCTCAGCAGCCAGAACGCCTCCCTGAGGGGCAGGCTGCGGCCCCGAAGCCAGGCCGCTCCCAGAACGAGGACGGACAAGACGGCCACCCCGGCCTGCACGGACCCCATCGCGAAAGGCGTGCCCTGTGCATCCACCTGATAGTCGAAGAACAGAGAATCCTGTACAAGATCTCCTCGCCTGAAGTGCCCTGCGAAGTGGAAATACCCCGTGGTCGCCTCCTGCAGCTGCACAAAGTCGCGCTCCAGGAGGGCGGGCATCCAGTACCACGCAGCCAGAGCCAGCCCGAGGAGGATCCCCCCGCCCAGGGCGGGCATGCGGGCCCGGCCCTCTGTCCTTTCGCCACGCCATACCATCAGCCCGAAGGCCAGGGCGAAGGGCGTGAAGATCAACGCCGAGATGTTGTGGGTCAGCAGCAGCCCACCAAAGGAGGCTCCGAGTGCGAGCACCTCTCTCGGCCCCTTTTCTCGTCCGAGCCGCTCCATCGACCAGAGGATGAGGGGGAACCAGACAAAGGCGAAGAACTCGGACAGGGAATCGCCTCGCACGTAGAGATTGACCAGGTGGAATGGTGTGAAGCTGTAGATGCTTGCGCCCAGCAGGGACGCGCGTCGCGAAGCCCCGAGCTCACGGGCCAGCAGATACAATCCCAATCCGGCGCCGGCGAGGCCCAGCCACTGAACCGCTTCAATGGCCGCCACGTAGCTCATCCCCCAGAGGCGAAGCAGTGCCGCCACGTAGAAGGGCAGAGCGGCGTAGTAGTGGAAGAAGGGGTACCCCAAGCCATAGGCTGCATCGGCCATCCAGCGGACGGGAAACACCCCTGCCCCGAGCGCCTCGACCATCTGGTGAACTCGCACCAGGAGGAAAGGACTGTCTCCCCCCGCCCGGGTGTTGACCAGACCCTCGCCGAGAAGGGGCAGTCCCGCAAGGAGCCCCACGCCAGCGGCGGCAAGCCGACCCAGGGGCCAAGCCGTCCAGCGCCCGCTCATTGCTGGCTGTGAGACACGCTGTCCGAAGTCAGTATCACCACCGTCGCCACACGCTCTAGTCAGGCCTCAGCGCTCCATCCCGTTGGTCCCTGTGCGATCAGTCGCGGGTTCGACACGCGACTAGGGCGCGGTGCCGAGCATAGGAGGCAGAGGAATCCAGGCGGAAGCTGGCACGTCGCACAGCTGATCCGCTGGCCGCGGACTCCGCGTCAAGCGGGCTCCTGACCTCTCGCCGCCGGACCATTCTATGGGGGCGACGCAGTCGGGCAACTGCGAAGCAGAAGCGCGCAATCCAAACAGAGGCGCGCCCGGAGGGACTCGAACCCCCAACCTACTGGTTCGAAGCCAGCCGCTCTATCCCATTGAGCTACGGGCGCGTGAAGGTGCTGCCAACCCCACACGTCGGCTCCACCGAGGGGTCGGCTGGAGCATCGAGGGCGATCCGCGGGCTTGGGATCGCCCGATGACCCTGGGGTGAGTGACGGGATTCGAACCCGTGATCTCCTGGGCCACAACCAGGTGCCTTAACCGCTCGGCCACACTCACCGCGAATCAGCCCGGCCGCCGGCCGGGACCCTCTCGGAGGCGGCCGCGGGGGCCAGGCGCCCCTGGAGGGATTCGAACCCCCGACCCGCTGCTTAGAAGGCAGCCGCTCTCATCCACTGAGCTACAGGGGCTCAACGTCGATTCTACGCCACAGCGGCGTGACGGTCAAGCGGACGGACTTCATCCCGCTCATCGCGGGCATCAATCCGCGATGACAGCGCCAGCAAGCGACAGGATGCCAGGAATTGCAGCCTAACCCTCCATCGATGCCCGAAACCATTCGGCCGTACGCGCGATTCCGTCCTCCAGGGTTACCCTGGCTTCCCATCCCAGCACCTCGCGGGCGCGGCTGACGTCAGGCTGACGGACCTTCGGGTCATCTTCCGGGAGGGGCCGGTGCACAAACCCGGCCTCGTTGCCGGTCAGGTCGTTGATCATCTCCGCCAACTCCTGGATCGAAACCTCTCGGGGATTCCCAAGATTCACGGGCCGCGACTCCGTGGCTCCGAGCAGCCGAACGATTCCGTCCACCATGTCGTCGATGAAGCAGAAGGAACGAGTTTGGGATCCGTCCCCGTACACGGTCACAGGCTCCCCACGCAGCGCTTGGCCCAGGAAGTTGGGAATGGCGCGGCCATCGTCCAGCCGCATCCGGGGTCCATAGGTGTTGAATATTCTCGCGATGCGAACGTCGACGCCGAGGTGACGATGGTAGGCCGCAGTGAGTGCCTCTGCGAAGCGCTTCGCCTCGTCGTAGACCCCGCGGGGACCGACCGGATTGACATTGCCGCGGTAGGTCTCGTGCTGGGGATGCTCCAGGGGGTCTCCGTAGACCTCGGAAGATGATGCCAGAAGGAAGCGAGCCCCCCGGCCACGAGCCACCTCAAGCATCTCCTGTGTCCCTTTCGCTCCCGCCTCCAGGATTTGGACGGGATAGCGGTCAAAATCCAGAGGAGACGCGGGGGAGGCGAAGTGGAGCACCCCGTCGAAGCGGCCGTCGACCTTCACCTCCGCCGTGACGTCTGCCTTGAGAAACTGAAACCTATTATGTCCGTCAAGGTGTTCGAGGTTCTCCCTGCGCCCCGTCAGGAGATTGTCGACTCCTACCACCTCGTGGTCCTGACCTAGCAGCCTCTCGCAGAGATGCGATCCAATGAACCCAGCCGCACCGGTGACGAGTAATCTCATGCGATCATGCCCCACGGACGAGTATATCAGCCCGGTTGCGGACCGGCGAGATTCTCTAGTTGGCGCATGGCGGCCAGGGTCAACATGAAGACAAACGCGAGGTCCACAAGGAAGAATGACTGATCGATCGCACCATGGGCGAGCGCGTAGACCATCGATGCCAGAAGCCCGAGCGCTAGGGATCGCTGCTCAGCCCGGCTAGCGCGCTGAACCACCCGCAATCCCCGGCTGAAGAACGACAGCAGGATCGCTGCCAAGAGAGGAATGGAGGCGATCCCAAGGCTCAGCCACCAATGGAGCACCAGATTGTGCGGGTGAGAGAGCTCCGGCTCTACCAGGCCCTCCGCTCGGATGTACCGTGGATATTGGTAGAGGAAGTTGTCCAGGCCAACGCCGGTGATGGGATGATCCCGAACCATATCTGACGAGGCTTGCCATAGGGCGATCCGCCGCGCCGTGGTCTGTGCCTCAGGATTGGCAAGGCTCGACAGTCGTCCGCCTCCGGGAACGAGAAGCAAGAGCGCGAGCACCGCCGCAACGGCGCCCAGAGCCCCGACCAGGGTGCGCCGGCCTCTCGCTGCCCCCAGGAAGAGGATGGATGCCGGCAGACCGAGGAGCAACAATCCACGGGAGTACGTGAGAAAGGCAGCCGCTACCAGCGGAGCCAGAGAGAGAAAGTAGAGGCGTCGCCGGTTCGCCGGCCCCAGCCAGGCGACGACCAGCGCCAGGGGGATGCTCCGACCCAGATAGAGGGCCAGGTTGTTAGGGGACCCATAAGTGGCGCGAATGCGCGCCACGCCCTCTGCCTCAATGAGATTCTGGCCAGTCACCAGTTGGGCCAGCCCCACCAGGGAGACGGCCACGGCACCGGCCACCAGGGCGTCAACGAGCCTCCATAGCTTGGCCTCGTCGTCGATCTGAGAGCGAACCAGGAAGTACACGACGGAGGACTCGAGGATCACCACCCGGAACTCGCGGATTGCCACCCCCTGGTTCTCCGACCAGAGCAGCGAGGCTCCGCCCAGCATCACGAGCCCCAGTACCCCCAGATCAGGGAGGAGGGTGCGCCATCGAGTCAGGGGCGCGCCGTTCCTCACAGTCGGCCGCCGAAACATCCCCAACACCCTCTGGCCGATTCCGGCTCGAGCGGCTCGGACAGCCCAGCGTGCCACAGCTCCGCCCGCGATCAGGACCACAGCGATCTCGGTGAGAGAAGAGCTCCCCCCGACCACCCCTTCCCCCCAGAGAAAGAAAGGTAGGGAGAAGAACACCAGCGCAAGTCCCCAGTAGGGCCGCAGGGCGACCCCTACCCCAAGCGCACCGACGGCCACAAGGTCGACCGGCAGCCAGGGGGAAAGCTGAAGAAGGAGAGCCGCGGCTGCCACCAGGCCAGCCTGCACGGCGTCGGGCAGCGAGAGGAAGGCCTCGCTGAGGCGGCGCGCCGTCTTCACCGTGATCTGCAGGCGGCCAACGCCGAGCCAAGCCAGGGAGAGCGCCAGGATCGCCGCCGCCGTGACCGCGAGGCGAGCGTAGGTGGCGAGGAATCTGCTGTCCCGCGCTACGACGATCGTCTGGACGCTCCCGCGGTCCACCAGGATCTCCGCTCGATGCCGGTCATAGGGCAATCTTTCAGCCAAGCTCACGCGACCGGTCCCCCGCCGGACGATCTCCTGTCCCTCCAAGCGCGTTCGCACCTGCAGCGAGGCGCCCACAACCTCGAGGCGAGTCCCGTAGAAGTCCACTTCCCAAGTCTCATCGCTCCGATCTACCCCCCAGGAATCGGGCCCGTACCGGCCCGGGAACAGAGGGATCCCCTCTCTGGCCCAGGAAGCCACACTCCGGTAGGTGAGCCGTGGTGCGAGATCCTCCCCGAGCAGCGCGAACCCCTGCTGCGGATCTTCCTCGGCGGCCAGCGGGTCGAGATGTTCGAGAACCAGGGCTCCCAGCCAGGGCCACTCGCCAAGGGCCCGCTCCAAGGCTCTCACCGTTCGGTCGGCCTGGATCGCTTCGCTGTCCGAACCCCAGGGCGGCGGGGCGCCCGACCAGCCCCCGGGAAGGCTGTTCCAGCCCAGCTCCACCGCCCAGACCGGCTTGTCGCCGTCTTGGTTCCGGAGCATCACCTCCCTCGCCAGAACCGCCCTCGAGAAGTTGGTGATCTCGGGGTCAGCACGGCGATCCTCCGGCCCCCACCAGAATCCGTACGGCTTGATGGCCAGCACGTCGAACGACTGACTCGCGCCCGCATCGTACATCTTCTGGAGGAAGATCAGATCGCTCATGTTCCGGCCGCCGGGCTCCACGTTGGGGGCCAATCCGGCGGAGAGAACAACGGCGTCGGGATCGGCGCCATGTATCGAACGGTACGCACCGAGAAGCATGTTCTGGTAGGCTGCTGGATCCACGCTGCGCTCCCCCCAATGGGGGTAGATGTTCGGCTGGTCCCAGACCTGGTAGTGATCGATCCGGTCTCCGTATCGCGCAGCGACGGCGGCGGCAAAGCGGATGTAGTCCTCAAAGTCCACCGGAGGAGCGTGGGCGTTTTGCGCGTCGAACGGGGCCCGTGCCCAGATGGGGGAGGTGTCCAGCACCGCGATCACGCGCAATCCTCGGTCGGTGGCCCGGCTCACGATTAGATCCCAGGGGTCCCATTCGAATCGATTCTTTTCGGGCTCGATCGCCGACCAGGGGAAGGTCTGTCGGGCCCAAAGAAACACTCCCTCCGCCCAGGCCAAATCGATGACCCGATCCAGATCATGGGATCCATAGGCTTCCAGAGAGGTGTTCACTCCCAGGGGATAGATTGCGGCCAGAGGGATGTCTGGGGGGTCCCCGAAGGTGATTCCTCGGTTGCGCGCCATATGGCTGGAGAGGAGGTGCCATGCCTGCCACCCCAGTGCGGCGGTCAGTGCAAGCAAGAGAATGAGGGCGGCCCCCACGGCTGCCACAGGAGTCGTTCCGGTCACCCCTCGGAAGATTGCCCTGCGCGGCCGAGGCCGCTCAGCGCGCATTTCTAGCTCCGGCCAGAGGGCGTGGGGCACCCCAGGGCGGTCGATGCGGGTGTGCCACGGCGCACCGTGTCTTTCTCCATCACATTGGGGCATTCTAGGCTAGCAGGGAGCGGAGCGGAAAAGCCGGCTTCGGTTCTCCTCTCCCTGATTCATGGCGGATCGAAGGACCACCGGCACCAGCTCCGAACGCCTGAGGCGCGGCCAGTGCCCGCTTTCCGCGGGAACCCGATTGAAGATAGCGCCACTCTCGGTGGATGACCTCTTCTTGGGCGCCGACCCACCAGGTGATATACTCGCCGCGCTCAACCTGTGGGTTCTCGTTTTCTGCTATGTCCGTACCGGAAGACCATCTCGACGAGATCCTGACCCGCGGGGTCGCCGAGATCATAGAGAAGGATGCCCTGCGGAGAAGGCTCAGTTCCGGCAAGGAGCTGAGGCTGAAGCAAGGGTTCGACCCCAGCCGACCGCAGCTCCATCTGGGAAACGCAGTCGGGCTGAGGAAACTGGGCAAGCTCCAAGCGCTTGGCCACCAGGTCGTCCTGGTGGTCGGAGACTGGACGGCCCAGATCGGCGACCCCTCCGAGCGGGACGAGACCCGGCCCCGACTCTCCTCTGCCGAGGTGCGCGAAAACGCCCAGACCTACCTCGAACAGTTTGGTCGGATCGTGGACCTCGAGCGCACTGAGGTCCGTTGGCAGTCGGAGTGGTACGGGGATTTCGATCTAGAGGCCGTGTTCGATCTCGCTGGCCGCTTCACCCTGGCGCAGATGCTGGCTCACGAGACTTTCCGGCTCCGCTACGAGCAGGGCCAACCCGTGTCGCTGCTCGAGCTCCTCTACCCCCTTCTCCAGGCCTACGATTCGGTGGCGATCCACGCCGACGTGGAGTTCGGAGGAACGGATCAGAAGTTCAACAATCTGATGGGCCGCGCCCTGCAATCTTCGCTGGGGACGGAGCCCCAGGAGGTGTTCCTAGTCCCGCTCATCCCCGGAACCGACGGTCGCAAGATGGGAAAGTCGATGCTTAACACGATCGACATCCTATCCCCTCCGGAGGACATGTACGGGAAGATCATGTCGGTGGCTGACGACGTGATGCCTGACTACTACGAGACCCTCACCGACGTGCGGGTCGAGGAACTCCAGACCATTCAAGCAGAGATCGCATCGGGGGCGCTGAACCCGAGAGACGCTAAGATGCGTCTGGCGCGCGAGATCGTCTCTCAGTTTCACGGGCCGGACGGCGCCAGCCGGGCCGAGGCGGAGTTCGTGCGTGTCTTTGCGGAGGGGGAGTGGCCTTCCGATGCCCCGGTCCATGTTCTCAAGGCCGGTCGAACGTATCCCTTGGGGGATCTGCTAGTCGAGGCGGGCTTGGCGCCCAGCAAGAGCGAGTGGAGAAGACTGGTCGAGCAGGGCGGGGTCCGCCTGGGCGGAGAGATGATCGACGATCCGACCTACACCGTGAAGCTGGAGAGAGGTGCGGTGCTCAAGGTCCGGGTCGGCAAGCGCCGGTTTCTGGCCCTCAAAGGAGCAGGCGAGTGAGCGGCAACCGAGGATGTTGGATCGCCTTGGGGTTGGCTGCCCTCCTCATCGCGACAGCAGCCGTCTCCTGCACCTTTGGATTGGCGCTGGGCACGGCCGCCTTCGGACCGGGGGCTCTGGAGCTAGGTGACGCCGTAGCTCTGGTGCGCGTCGAGGGGGTGATCGTGTCGGGTGAGGATCCCCTCACGCCGTTCGCGACCCAGGACGCATACTCCCACCGTGTGATCCGCCATCTGGAGCGGGCCGAGGAAGACCCGACCGTGAAGGCGATCGTCCTGCGGGTGGACAGCCCTGGGGGCGGCGTTGTGGCGTCCGATGAGATCCATGCGGCCATGCTCAGGGTGACCAAGCCCGTGGTGGTGTCGATGGGAGAACTGGGTGCCTCCGGCGGCTACTACATCTCGGCGCCGGCCGATCTCGTCCTCGCCAGCCCCGGCACCCTGACCGGAAGCATCGGAGTGATCGCCATGGTCCCCAACCTGGAGGATCTCCTGGACATGGTCGGCGTAGAAATGATCGTCATCAAGAGCGGTGAGTTGAAGGACCTGGGCAGCCCCTACGACGCCTTCACCGAACAGGAGCGAGAGGTCTGGGAGGAGATCATCGCCGAAGCCTATGAGGGGTTCCTGCAGATCGTCGCGGAGGGGCGTGAGATGCCGCTCCAAGAGGTTCGGAGGCTGGCAGACGGTCGCATCTACACAGGACGCCAGGCCGCCGAGCTCGGACTGGTGGACGCGCTCGGGGACCTGGAGGATGCGATCGAGCGCGCCGCGGACTTGGGCGGGATTTCAGGTCCTCCCCGACTTGTGGAGTACCGTCGCGAGCTGTCTTTGCTTGATGCAGTGCTGGGCTACATGGACCCTCAGGTTCGGACTCCCAACGTGGATGATCTATTGGGGATCCAGCGCCGGTTTACCCTCCAATACTTGTACGTGGAGCCCTAGGCTGGAGCGCGGAGCAAGTACGAAGAGGCCCGCCTCGTGGCGGGCCTCCAACTCGACTGCCCCCTACCCTAGAGGACGTCGATCGCGTAGGTGATCTCGAAGGCCCCCGCATTGGGCACCGCTGGGAAGGTGTAGGGGCTGCCGGCTTCCCAGCCGTCCGCAACGGGGTGGGTGTGCTGCATCGTGCCCAGAAGGTCATCGGGCGAGAACGTGTCGTCGTCCCATGCCCGGACGGTGACGAACAGATCTTGGAGAATGGGCAGCGTCACCACGGGACAGGCTCCGCTGGGGATAGGGAAGTTGGTCCCGCTGTTGATGGACCAGGTCCCCGATGCCGGGATCTGACACGCGGTGCCGTTGATGTCGATCACCAACCAGATCTCGCCAGCTCCAGCGTCGATGAGTCCGGAGTCGGTGTCGTCGATGACGCGGAGGTGAGTGAAGGTCACCCGGACATCGCGCGTCAACGGGATGACTATGAAGGTCGCAGTAACGTCGACCGTAGCCACATCCACCCGATCCTCGGTGCCCCGGGCCTCCAGCGTGTAGGTCGTCGTTCCGAGAGGAGGACACACATTCTGTTCCGCTGCCGGCCCCTCCCCCGCCACCCCCGCTCCGTCCAGGTAGACCCCCTCGAAGGCAAACTCCGCCTCCCAGCGGAGGGTGGTGCACTCGCCCAGTGTGAGGGAATCGTCGTCGGCGGTGAAAAAGTGGATCACTGGATCCGGCGCCACCGTGGCGGTTGCCGTGGCCGTCTCTGTAGGGGTGGACGTCGACGTGTCGGTGGGGCCGACGGTAGGGGAAGCCGTGGCCGTTGCGGTTGCTGTGGGCGTGCGGGTAGCCTCGGCCACAGCGGCAAGCACGTTGACTATGATGGCGTCCGATTCGCTTGCAGCGCCCGCCGTGTTGTAGGCGATCACCTCCAGTTCGTGCGAGCCTACGCCCCGCGCCTCCCAGCGAAGCCTGGCAGAGAATGCATCTTGTGGCCGCGGGCTTGCGGCGACATCCTCCGGCGCCCCGTCCACCAGAAGCTCGACGCGATCGATCTGACCGCCTCCAACCGCCTCCACCTCCAGCTCAACCTCGTCACCTGAGGAGACTTGGACATTGGAGGGAGGGGAGAGGATGGTCACAGTCGGGACGCCAGCCCCGCCCAGCAACCCACACCCAGAGAGGAACACGATGATGGCGGCCCCTGCCGCACTGGTTGCCACCAGATCGAACCGCCTTCTCATCTCTGCCCCCCTCCGCGTCTGCACGCCAGCGGAGCGTCCTCCTCAGCACTAACTGCCCAGAGACCGAGCCGCGCTCTCATCGCTCTTGCCATCCCACGCATCTGGACCTGGGCGAGGCGTCGCCTGCCTGGCGAGCGGAGGCTATCTTACCCATACCGGGGGTGTCCGACAACCGGACTAGGGTGCAGGTGGGGTGTAGGCGACGGTCAACCTGTTTTGCCCCGCCGCTTCTCCGAAACTCACCCAATCGGGGTCTGTCTTGCCATCCGTGTCAGAAGCGAAGCGAAGGATCACCTGGAAACTGCTCTGCCCCCCGCTGAGCGCTGCCGCGACCTGACCCGCCACGTCTAGCGCAGCCGATGGCAGTCCACTGAACGAAGCGATCGGGGTCGATGAAACCGACCAGTCCCCAGGGTCAAGAGTGCCGTAGTTGGCGGCTCCGGCTGCCAAATCCCCAAGATCGGCGAAGGGGCTCCCCTGTCCTACGGAAGCGGCCGTCAGATCCACCGAGGCGATCTCAACGGTGGACCCAGCCGGGATAGATGAGAGGTCCCAGCTGAGGTACCCGCGGAGGGGCTCGTTGGTGGAGTCGTCGCCGACATTTGGCGACGAGCCCACAGAGGCAGCCGCCCGAATGAGGCCGCTGTTGGCGGCATCGACGTCCAGAGCCACCGTGATGGTGACGAACACGGTGAGCACACGGTCCTCGGACGATCCATCGCGATGGACAATCCGCAGCGTGTAGTTGGTCGTGGTGCTCGGACACACATCGCGGTGGGAATGCCCTACGACGCCCTGACCGTCGAGATACACCTCGCGGATGAACTCCACGTCCCAGCGCAGAGTCGTGCACTCCCCCTGGTTGATTCGATCGTCGTCGACGCGGAAGGAGATCTGCGCCGCGGGAGTCGGCGTGAGGGTCGGAGTGGCAGTCAGGGTGGCGGTGGGTGTTCGGGTAGTCGTCAGCGTGTCGGTCGGACGCGGCGTGGGGCTCCGGGTAGGAGTCCGAGTGGGGGTCGCCTGGCTCGGAGCCGAGACGACGTTCACGATGATGGCGGCAACCTCGCTCGCTTCCCCGTCAGCGGTGAAGGCCCGCACCTCGGCCTGGTGAGAACCGATCCCCGCCGCGCGCCAGTCGAGCCTGGCATGGAAGGTGGGGCTAGGACTGGGGTTCGAGGCGACATCGATGAGTTCCTCATCGATCCAAAGCTGGACGCGGACAATGTCCTCCGTTCCACGCGCTTCGGCCTCGATGACCACCTCCTCCCCTGAGACGACCTCCTCATTGCTGGCGGGCGAGAGGATGGTCACAGTGGGTTGGCCGCCCCCGCGCGGCCTCAGCAGCAGGGCCGCCACGCCGCACACGACCAGTGCGCCCACG
The DNA here is from genome assembly GCA_964348195.1 of uncultured Anaerolineales bacterium. Classification (GTDB taxonomy): domain Bacteria; phylum Chloroflexota; class Anaerolineae; order UBA7937; family JACPPX01; genus CAYGBX01. The sequence continues at coordinate 12,992 of CAYGBX010000011.1, read as the reverse complement.
AGGAGAGCGGCGCCCCCCACCAGGAGTACATTCCGATCGGGCCGTTGTGGAGGCGGCCTACCGACAGGTGCGGGCGGTCGCGTCTCCCAGGGTCGCCGGGCCGACGGCGTCTGAGCCATCAACTGGACCCGCCAACGGCCGCGGGAGCGGCGTTGCACCCCGGAGGCCAGCCCCCGCCTCTCGAGAGTGATTGGGTCATGTTGTGGGCGTCGGGCCCTGCGAAGGACCGTCCCGCTCGTTCATCTTCCTCTTCCATTCATAGAGAAGATTGATGGCCTCGAGGGGCGACAACTCGTCGACCGCCAGGTCCCGAAGCTCGTCCAGAAGCGCCAGATCGTGGTCCGCGAACAGGTGCAACTGACCGCCCGGCAGACTCCGCGGCGGCGGCCTTCCGCCGCGTGGCGAACCTCCCGCCTCATCACCCTCCAAGTCGGCCAAGACCTCCCACGCCCTCTCCACGATGCCTCTTGGCAGTCCGGCCATGCCCGCAACGTGGATTCCGTAGCTCCGGTCCGCCGGCCCCGGCTCGATCCTGCGCAGGAATACCACCCGCCCGGCTTCCTCCGAGACGGCTACATTGTAGTTCTTCACGCGCGACAAGGCTCCCTCCAGGCCGGTCAGCTCATGGTAGTGGGTAGCGAAGAGAGTCCGCGGCCCCGCGTCGGCGGTATTGTGGAGGTGCTCCACCACGGCCCAGGCGATCGAGATCCCGTCGTAGGTGCTGGTACCGCGACCTATTTCGTCGAACACGAGGAGGCTATGCGAGGTGGCGTGGCGGAGCATCTGAGCCGTCTCCAGCATCTCAACCAGAAAGGTGCTCCGACCGGCGCCAATCTCATCCCGCGCTCCGGAGCGGGTGAAGATCCGATCCACGAGTCCGATCCTCGCCTGGCGGGCAGGGACGAAAGACCCCATTTGTGCCATTAGTGCGATGAGGGCGACCTGCCTGAGATAGGTCGACTTCCCCGCCATGTTGGGGCCCGTCAGGACGACTATCTGATCCTCGGGACCCAGAGAGGCATCGTTGGGGACGAACACCTCGTCGGTCAGCATCACCTCCACCACGGGGTGGCGGCCGTCTACGATCTCGATCTCGCGGGTCGAATCCAAGCGAGGACGCACGTATCCTTGGCGAGCCGCCACCTCGGCCAGTGCAGCATGCACATCGAGCCTCGCCAGAGCCTGGGACGTGGACAGGATCCGAGGCACATGTTCAGCCACCTCGGAGCGGACCTGGCTGAAGATCCCCGCCTCCATGGTCGCAATCTCTCGCTCCGCATTCAGGATCAGCGCCTCGTGTTCCTTGAGCTCCGGCGTGGTGAAACGCTCGCTGTGTGCCAGCGTCTGCTTGCGGCGATAGTCCTCGGGCACCCGGTGCAGGTTCGGCTTCGTGACCTCGAGGTAGTAGCCGAAGACCTTGTTGAACCCCACCTTCAGGGATCCGACGCCCCACCTCTCCCGCTCGCGCGCTTCCAGCCCAGCGACCCATGCGCGGGCTTCGGCGGCGGTCGCGATCAGATCGTCCAGCTCGGGCGAGTAGCCCGGGGCAATAGTCCGGCTGTCGCCAAGAGTCGGAGGAGCGTCCTCGACGATCGCTCGCCTGATGAGCTGGGCACAGGATTCCGAGGGATCCAACTCCGCTGAAAGCCCGTCCAGCGCCGAGCCGGGGGTTCCCTCGTCTGAGGCGATCTGCCTGATCGCGGGAACGGCCTCCAGGGCCTCGGCCATGGCCACCAGCTCACGCGGGGTCGCCAGGCCGTGGGCCACCCGGCCAGCTGTCCGTTCGAGATCGCCCACCCGGCGGAGTCGAGCGAACAGGTCCTCCCTTCGACCCCGAGACTCGGAAAAGGCCTCAATCCTGTCCAGCCGCCGTTCTATCCTGGCAAGATCGCGGAGCGGACGCGTGATCCAGCCGCGCAGCAGCCGCGCTCCCATGGGGGTGACCGTCAGGTCCAACAGGCCGAGAAGGGAACCTTGGATGGATCCGTCCAGCAGGTTCCTGGTCAGCTCGAGGTGTCGCTGGGTGGCTGGATCCAGTGTCATGAAGTCTGTCGTAGAATAGGTCTGGAGCCCGTCCAGCAGAGCCAGGGCCGAGCGCTGAGTGTCGCCCAAGTACTGCACCAGCGCCCCGCCCGCAGCAATGGCCTGGGGGAGCGTGTCACATCCGAATCCCTCCAAGGACGCTACTGAAAACTGATCGAGCAGAATCTGTCGCGCCCGCTCCGGCTCAAACCGCCAGTCCGCATACGGGGTAACCGCAGCCAGATCCGCCCATTCCGCCGAGTCGGCCAGAGGCTCGGGGAGCAGACATTCGGCCGGCCCAAGTCGGTCGATCTCCTCCCGAGCACGGCGCAGCGCCCCGCTGCCCTCAAACTGAGTGACGGCAAACTTCCCAGTGGATGTCTCCACGTAACCTACGCCGGCCGCTTCTTCGCCGCCGGCTACCGCTGCCAAGTAGTTGCTGCGATCCGGCTCGAGCATACCCGGCTCGATCACCGTTCCGGGGGTGATGACGCGCACCACACGCCGCTCCATTAGTCCCCGCGAGGTGGAACCCGCACCCACGCGCGACGCTCCGCCTGACTGCCTGCTGTCTGATCGAGGCGAGAGCTGTTCGGCGATGGCTACCTTCCGGCCGGCGCCGATCAGCTTGGCGATGTACCCTTCGGCCGCATGGTGTGGGACACCAGCCATCGGCACTCTTTGACCGCTGGCAACGGGCCGGGAGGTAAGGACGATGTCACAGATGTCGGAGACTAGCTTGGCGTCCTCGTCAAAGGTCTCGTAGAAATCTCCCAGCCGGAAGAGCAGTATAGCGTCGGGGTGCTGCCTCTTGAGGGACAGGTACTGACGCCGCATGGGAGTGGTCACCGGTGCCTCCGGTTGGGATTTTAGGAAGCCGGGCGAAGTCGGTCAATCCTGCGCCCGGCAGGGGAGCGGGGACGGGGATCGGATCAGCCATCTGAGGCGGACCAACCCTTCGCCATAGGCTTGTCGAGTTCGGCGGACTCGGAAGGCTCGAACGGTCCGATCGCCTCGAGGTAGTCGCGGTTCACAATGATTACCTGGCTGCGGATGGCGACATCCGGAAATAGGGAGAAGACGGCCGTTGCCCTGGTGAGAGGCATGAAGCTTCCGGGCTCACGAAACAGAAGCGTTGTCAGGCGGCCCGTGCCGCGCAGGTGAAGCCGGCCCTGGACCTCGAACGGAGGCGCGGTCAGCATGACGTCGTGGGGTCGCTTCTCCACGAACTTGAAGATTCGCTCCGTGGAGTAGTCCTTGGGTCGCTCGGGAAGCGCGATCAGGATGATTCTCGACTTGGTGACAGTGGCATGCGGAGCTGTAAAGACGGTGCGCTGAGGCTCGGTCAGCCGCGAGACCTCGAGATCGTGCATCCGCACCGTGGAGTAGAGGGAATCGTTGAGATAGTCGGTCAACCTCTGGTTTCGAGTGTCCACCTGTCCCGTGAGCCGATGGTGACTGGTGTAGAAGTCGGCCGATACCCGCTCACCATTCACGGTGGGACACGCCTCCTGGGTTTCCCCATCTGTGGGCCTGGCGCGAGATTATAGGCCAGCCGGAAGCACGATGCCACGAGACGCGCCTCAAGAATCCGCCGTGACGAACAGGGGGTGCAGTCTGAGATCCGCATCAGCCAACCCCAGGGCAGCAAGCTGGCTCAGTCCGCAGAAACCGGCGCAGGAACCTTGAACCTGGATGCCGCGCTAGACCCAGGGGCCGCTGCAGTCACGACAGCCGTGGCGCGTCCTCCAGGGACCGCGCTACCCCATCCTCGACCCACTCCTCCCCACCCTTCCAGACCTCCTTCTTCCAGATAGGCACCTCGGCCTTCAGGCGGTCGATGGCATGCCGGCAGGCGGCGAAGGCCTCCTCCCTGTGGGGTGCCGCAACGGCGATCGCTACGCTGACCTCGCCTGGCATCAGCCGGCCGACTCGGTGCACGATCGCCACCCGCTCGGTGCCCCACCTCTCACGGATCTCATCCACAATCTTCCCCAGAACCCGGCTGGCCATCTCTGCATAGGCCTCGTACTCAAGACGCTCCACCTCGCGGCCCTTATTGATTCCGCGCACGGTCCCCTGGAATGTGCAGATCGCTCCCATCTCATCGCTCCGCACCGCGGCGATCAGTCCGTCGAGATCGATCTCGCCTTCCGTGATGCGCAGGAGCACTCCGCCGCTCACCGGCGGGAGGAAGGCCAGTTCATCGCCATCGGCCAGGTTTCGGTCGAGACCGGCATATTGACCGTTGACCGCAGCCACCAGACTGCCTCCGAACCGCCGTAGCGGGGGATGGGCGTCCACCAGGCGAGACCACACCTCCTTCGGAGTGGACCCAGCTGGAACGGAGACATGGGTTAGGGAGATTCCCGTCGCCTCCCTGTAGGCGGCAAACAGGCGGATCTCGATCCGCACCCGCCCGAAGCGCTGGAGGTTCGGCCCGTCCCCGCCGCGTCGGTTCATGCGCCAAACTTTCCCAGTCGCTCGGCGTGCGCCAGTGCCAGGGACATCAGCTGAGACATGGGCATGCGGCCAATCTCGCCGTGGAGGCAACTGGACTCGTCGAAGCGGCGGACCGGATCGCTCCGGGCGGTCTCCGCGCGGAGAACCACCGGCACGGGGTGCCAGGAATGTCGGCCGAGAGCCGCTGGCGTCGAGTGGTCTCCCGTCACCACGAGGACGTCAGGGGACAGCTCGACTGCCATCGGAAGCAGCCTGTCGACCTCCTCCAGTACGGCCACCTTGCCGTCGAAGTCTCCGTCCTCCCCGCGACTGTCTGCCTCCTTCACATGTAGGAAGAAGAAGTCGTACGCCGAGAAGGACTCAGCCAGCGCATAGAACTGCGATTCTGGATTCGATGTGATCGGATGCAGTCGCATGCCGAGTAGCCGAGCCACTCCCCGGTACATTGGATAGTTGGCAATGGCATAGGCGTCCAACAGGTACCGATCCTGGAAGCTGGGGAAGGTGCGATGCTGGGCGAAGCCCCTCAACAGAATGGCTTGGGCCGCCGATTCGTCCCGCAGGGCATGGTGGGCATGCCCCAGAAAGTGATTGATCCTCTCTGCCGTCGCCTCAGCGGCGCTGTTCAGCGCTCGACAGGGAATCGGCGGCACGCCAGTCTGCTGCGGATCCGTCTCCGAAACCGAGGGGTCCAGCCCTTCCCCTCTCAGGACGAGAGCGGCACGGTACTCCTTGACGGGCTCGAAGAAGACCTCTCCCCCTTCTGGAGGAACATAGCCATCCAGTACGCGCCGACAGAGGGCCGCCCCGGTCTCCGAGTCGATCCGCCCTGCGCGACGGTCCACCACCCTGCCCTCGGCGTCGAGGGTCGCGAAGTTGGCTCGGGCCGCGACATCGCTCTCTTGCAGATCGAAGTCTATCCCCAGTGCGCTCAGCACGCCCCGGCCGATGCTCCACCGCAGCGGATCGTACCCGAACAGCGCCAGATGAGCTGGCCCACTACCTGGAGCCACACCAGGTGTCACGGGATCCAGCACTCCGCAGATACCTCTCTCGGCCAGCCGGTCCAGATTCGGGGTGCGCGCCTCCTGGAGCTCAGTGCCCGACCGCCCCTCCGCCCTCAATCCCCCCAAGCCGTCAATCACCACGAACACAATCCTAGTGGCCGCTTCGATGGCGAGGTCGTCGGGCAGCGTCTCCGTCACGCGGTCCTCCCAGGGCGGCTCTGCCAGGTCCGGAGTCCCTCCTCCACCATCTTCCGCTCCGAGTCAAAGGCGAGGACAGAGAGCGCGTCCTCACCCGAAAACCAGCGGGCCTCGTCCACCTCCCCACTCGCTGCGATGGGGTCTCCTTTCAGGTGGGACATGAGAAAGAACTCCACGAACTTGTGGCGGAGGGCTCCCCTCGTGGAGCGGTACCAGTACTCGATCTCACCCAGCCGTCCGATTACCTCGGCCTCCACCCCCGCCTCCTCAGCCACCTCCCTCGAGGCTGCGCTCTCGGGCGATTCCCCTCGCTCCACCAGCCCTTTGGGAAGCTGCCATCGTCCCGAGCCCTTCGGCGAGATGAGGACCGTCTCAACCCCGTCCGTTCCCTCCCTGAGGACGACCCCTCCCGCCGACCTCTCAATGAGAGACTTGTCCATGAGCAAATCCAGGTTCGCGACGAACAATGCCGGCGGCCGGAGGCGCACGGCAGGAGTCCCAGGTCGGACGGCGTCACGGGTCACGAACGGTGGCTTGAACGGCTCCGGCGATCATAGGGCGGCCGAGGGAACTGGGTCAAGCAGGATGATATACTCAGCGTCGGGACAAACGTGGACGGACGACCGCGGCGCAGCGGGTGTGGTGTCACCATTCCCGGACGGTTATGACCCCTCCTGAGGGACCGAAAGAGGTACTGGCGGTCGATCTGGGCGGCACCCGGATCCGAGCAGGTCGGGTCGCACCGGATGGCGTGCTGGCACAGCGCGAAGAGACTGCGACGCAGGCTCACGAAGGCCCCGACGCCGTGATCGCCAGGCTTCTCGATTTGTTGGCTGCGGTGCGAGGCGGGAACCCGGTGTCCGCGGTGGGGATTGCTGCGCCTGGGCCGCACGACCCTGTCTCCGGCGTGGTCCTGGATCTCCCGAACCTTCCCGGTTGGACAGGCTTCCCACTCGTGAGGGCTGTTGCCGATTCCACGGGGCTCCGAGTACACCTAGGGAACGACGGCAACCTGGCCGCCCTGGCAGAGCATCGCTGGGGAAGGGGACGCGGCCATGATGACCTCCTCTACTTGGGCATCGGCACCGGTATCGGCGGTGGAGTGATCAGCCGAGGCCAAGTGATCTTGGGGGCCCGTGGAATGGGTGGAGAGCTCGGCCACATGGTTCTCGATCCGACCGGGCCCGTCTGTGGATGCGGGGGATCGGGTCATCTGGAGGCTTTGGCGTCGGGGTCCGCCCTGGCACGCGACGCCGCAGCGGCAGTGCGGTCAGGCGCGCACACCGAGATCGCCAGGCTGGTGGACGGCGATCCCAAGCGCATCTCCGCCGAGGAGGTCGTGGCCGCCGCCCGCCGGGGAGACGCGCTCGCCCTGGAGCTGCTTCACCGCGCCGCCCGGTACATCGGGATGGCTGTGGCCGGTCTGATCGGCGTCTTCAACCCGACCCTGGTCATCATCGCGGGAGGTGTCGGTCGCGCCGATGATCTACTTCTCGAGCCTATCGCCCAGGCCGCGTCCGCACACGCCCTACCGGACCTCTTCCGAGGTGTGGAGATCGCACCCTCCGGACTAGGCGACGACGCCGGCTTGTTGGGCGCGGCGCTTCTGGCGGCCGAATCCTCCACCTAGGGAAGTCCGGGACCGGCAGATACTCTCTCCACCCACCCGTCTCCGCCCTACCCAGGCTCACCCAGTCTGGCCGTCGAGAAGGCGGTGGACGTACTTCAAGGCCTCCTCCCGGAAGCCATCGCGTGAGGCGTCGCACCACCTTATTGCCGGATCGTTCAGCCGAAACCAGGCGTACTGCTGGCGCGCCAGGCGGTGTGAGGCGGTCTTGATCTGGGCGACGGCGGCGTCCAGGCCTGTCTCTCCCCGAAGATAGCCCGCCAGCTGCCTGTATCCAATCCCGGAGAAGGCAGGAAGCCTCGAGTCCAGCCCCCGCGCCACCAAGGCCTCAACCTCCGCAAGCAGCCCTCGCTCCATCATACGGTCCACGCGCTCGTCAATCCTCTGGTACAGAGCCGCGCGATCCATCGTGAGGCCGATCTGGAGCGCATCGAACGGTGGGAGGTGCTGGCCCCTCACAGCAGAGATCGGGCGCCCCGTGGCCTGTTGTACCTCAAGTGCTCGTACGAGTCGGCGGACATTTCGCGGATCGACGGAGTGCGCCGACTCGGGATCGATGCCCTCGAGGCGCCGCGCCAGCGCGGCCGGTCCTCCCTGTTCCGCCTCGCGCTCCAGCTCGCGCCGCAGAGCGGGATCGGGAGAAACGCGGGGGACCTCGAAACCCTCCAGAAGGGCGTGGACGAAGAGCCCCGTCCCTCCGGCCAGGAGCGGCAGCCTCCCGCGCGCTTGGATGCCCTGGATAGCGCGGCGGGCCTCTTGTAGGTACTGGGCCAGCGTGTAGACACGATCTGGGTCGGCCACGTCGATCATGTGGTGGGGAACCCGTCGCCTCTCGGCTCGGGTGGGCTTGTCGGTGCCGATGTCAAGCCCCCGATACACCTGGCGCGAGTCTGCGGAGACGATCTCTCCACCGATCTGGCCTCCGAGCCAGAGAGCGAGTCCGGATTTTCCCACGGCCGTCGGCCCCACGATGGCGACGAGCGCGCCACGGCTAGATGGCATCGCCCCCGTTCTCCGACACCGCATTGACGTGGTGTCGAACACGTACCTGGCCTCCGTCGAGCTCGACGGCGACGACATCCACCCTCCAATCTCCCTCCAGCGCGTCGTGCATCTGGAGGTGGGCCTGGGCCACCCGCACCAGGCGCCGCCCTTTCTCTCGGGTGATGGACTCCTCCGGGGTGCCGAGCGCCCGTCCCCGCCGCGTCCGGACTTCGACGAAGACCGTCGTCCCTCCGTCCCGGGCCACCAGATCCATCTCGCCGGCCCAGTTCCGAACGTTCCGAGCCACAATCCGATAACCTTTCTGTTCTAGGAAGGAGGCCGCCCGCTCCTCGCCTACCCGTCCCAGCTCCCTCCGTCCACTCGTGGTCATCCCGGCCTCTGGGCGTCTCTTCCTAGACGCTCGCCTGTGGCGCGGGCCGCGTTGATCCGGGCGACGGGGTCGAAGGATCGACGGTGCAGGTCACACGGCCCGAGCCGCGACAGGGCCTCGCGGTGCTCGGGCGTGCCATAGCCTTTGTGCTGAGCGAATCCGTATCCTGGGAACCTACGATCCCAGCGCACCATCATCTGGTCCCTCCGCACCTTCGCTACCACAGAGGCGCACGCTATGGACAGACACACGGCGTCACCTCTGGGGAGGCTGGTGCACGGCACTCCTCTGAATCCGAGGTTCAGATAGTCCACCAGCACGTGGTCCGGCCGTGGAGCGAGGGCGCGCAGGGCGCGGTACATAGCCTGACGTGTGGCCTTCACGAGCCCAACTCGGTCCACAACCTGGCTCCCTACCCATCCCACGCCCAGCGTGACGGCCAGGTCCTCGATCCTGGGGTAGAGCTCTGTCCGCTGACGAGGGGTGAGCCGTTTGGAGTCGCGCACCCCGTCTAGGGACGAGCGATCCACACGCGCGGGCAGGACCACCGCGGCGGCCACCACCGGGCCCGCCCAGGAGCCACGGCCCACCTCGTCGACTCCGGCGATGGCTCGGTAGCCAAGCGCCCCCAGGGCGCGCTCACGCCTTAGATCCGGCCTGATGTCCGCGCCACGGATCTGCATCTCCCTCCTAGCCGAAGGGCCACGACCGAAGCCGTGGCCCCCTATCGCCAATTCGACTGGGAAGGGACTAGCGCCTCTCCCGCAGCCGCGCCCGCTTTCCAGCCCGTCCGCGGAGGTAGTAGAGCTGCCCCCTGCGAACACGGGCGTGCCGAAGCACCTCGATCTTCTCTATGCGAGGGGAGTGCAGGGGAAAGGTGCGCTCCACGCCTACGTCGTGGGCAGCGATCCGCCGGACCGTGATGGAGGCGCCCGCCCCTCCTCGACGAAGCCGCATGACGGTTCCCTGGAAGACCTGAACCCGCTCTCGGCCGCCCTCGGCTATCCGCAAGTGCACCCGCACCGTATCGCCGGGACGAATGTCCGGAAGGTCGTCTCTCGTCTGTTCGGCCTCGACGGCCGCTACCAACTGTTCCATCTCTTGGAGGGCTACTTCGAGCCAAGGCGTCGGATTCTATCACACTCAGACGCCTCCGGCAACGTGTTCTACCCCTGGCCGTGCCGAGAACTGTGCCAGAAGCCAAGACCCACCCCTTCTCCAGTGACTCTCAGATCAAGGATGGGCCTGAGCCTTAGAGTGGGAGCCCTCTTGGCCGAGGGCTCCCTACTTGCTAGCTATGAACTTGAACATGGTGGTCCCGCACTCAGAGCATGTGCCCTTCATGGCGCGACGACCATTCCTGGTGGTCACTTCCTTGCCGTTGACCGCCGTCGTCTTCTTCCGCTGTTTCACGCAATATCCTTCAAACTGCACGCGGCTCCGCCCTCCTTTCCTTGATGGTGGATCACCCCCCATGGCCGACAGCTCTCTCAACGGGGCGATCTTCCCGGTCATTATAACACCAAGCCTCAACCGTGACCAGCTGGCCTTATGTCAATTCCCTCCTGTCTTCGTATAGTACTGAGAGTGTCACCAACGCCCATGCTCGCCCCCGAGCCTGCAAGCGGGGCGGGCCCAGGTGTCGCTCCGGTCGAGAGGCGGCCCCGGCGCAGTCTCCCCCACGGCGGCCGGGTCAGGGGATTCGCGCGAGGCACAGGCGTCGCACGCCCGCCTGTTGCTTCACGTGGATTACCGCTGGCTGGTCTCTGTCGGATACGGTCTCGAACGCCTAAGCCAGCCTAGGGCCGTGACCGCTGAGGACCACCTCTGGGCCAGCCGTACCAAGGGTTGGGCCTACGGGTATGGAAGGGTGCTTGGGGATCAGATATAATGCCGCACGCTTGGCTGCCAGAGCGACGCCTGAGATGACCCGACGGGAACAGCTGGAGATCCTGGAGGAGGAGCAGCTCGCGAGCTATGCGACGAAGAGCTCCGCGTCGCGCGGACGAGCTTCCGTAGAAGGGGAGCACGCCTACCGCACCGCCTTCCAGCGGGACCGCGACAGGATCCTCCACACGACCGCTTTCCGACGGCTGGGCCACAAGACTCAGGTATTCGTCACGTACGAAGGGGACTACTATCGCACTCGGCTGACCCATTCTCTGGAGACGGCCCAGATCGCCCGCACCATCGCTCGCGCGCTTCAAGTAAACGAGGACCTTACCGAGGCCATCGCGCTGGCCCACGATCTGGGTCACCCCCCTTTCGGCCACGCCGGGGAGTCGAGACTCAATTCACTCATGGAAGCACAAGGAGGATTCGATCACAACGCCCAGAGCGTGCGGATCGTGACGCTCCTGGAGCGTCGCTACCCCGAGTTCCTGGGACTCAATCTCACCTGGGAGGTCCTCGAGGGAATGATCAAGCATGAGACGGAATACGATCGCTCTGACGCGACGGGATTTGACCCCGAGCTCGGGACGAGCCTGGAGGCTCAGATCGTGAACGTGGCCGACGAGATCGCCTACAACACGCACGACCTCGATGACGGTCTTCGCTCCCGAATGCTACCACCGGACGGGGTAGAGCAGCTGAAACTCTGGCAGGAAGCCCTGGAGGTCGTCGGCGAACGCTATTCGGAAATGGTCCGGCACCGAGCCATACGGCGTCTCATCGACTGGGAGGTTACGGACGTCGTGAATGCCACGGGACGGGTGCTGGCCGACCGCGCACCTAGCTCCCCCGAGGAGGTCCGAAAGCTCGAGGGATTGGTCCGGTTCTCCCCGGAGATGGAACAGCGGAACCGTGAACTGAAGGATCACCTCTACCGAAACCTATACCGACACCATCGGGTAGTACGGATGCAGTCCAAGGCGGAACGGTTTGTCCAGGAGCTATTCGAGGCATATCTGGCCGAGCCTGACCAGCTTCCTCCCGATCAGCGCAACCGCATCGAGGAGGAGGGGCTTGCCCGAGCTGCTTGCGACTACATCGCAGGGATGACCGACCGTTTCGCCCTCCAGGAGTACGAGAAGCTCTTCCAGCCCTGGGAACGTACCTGATCGATGGCGCGCGGGCCTCGCCGCGCGAAGGTCACGATGGAATACCGTCGGCTCGGCAACTCTGGGCTCAAGGTCTCTGCTCTATCCTTGGGAACCATGACCTTCGGCTGGAGCGCAGACTCCTCCACATCTCATGTGATCATGTCACGGGCCGTTGATGCGGGGATCAACTGCTTCGACACGGCCGATATCTACTCCCGCTGGGCAAAAGGAAACCCCGGCGGAGTAGCAGAATCCCTGATCGGCAAGTGGTTGAGAGGCCAGACTAGGGACCGGCTGGTGATTGCCACCAAGGTCCGAGGCAGGATGGGAGGCGGCCCGAACGAACGAGGGCTTTCCCGCGCGCACATCGTCGGAGCAGCAGAGGCCAGCCTTCGGAGGCTCGACACCGATTACATCGACCTGTATCAGATACATTGGCCAGATCGGGAAACCCCACTGCAGGAAACTCTCCGCGCTCTGGACGATCTTGTGCACCAGGGCAAGGTGCGATACGTGGGCTGCTCAAACTTCCCAGTGTGGATGGTGATGCGCGCGCTTTGGATCGCCGAAAGTCACCACCTGTCGCCCATGGTGTCCCTGCAGCCGCACTACAACCTCCTGCACCGATCCGATTTCGAGGGAGAAGCTGAGGACGTGTGCCTCGAGTTCGGATTGGGAGTGCTGGCGTACAGCCCTTTGGCGGGAGGCTTCTTGACGGGGAAGTACAAGCCGGGAGAGCCTCCTCCACCATGTAGCCGCGCCGAGGAGAGTCGTCGGCTCCAGCGCTATCTGGAGGCTCCGGCGAGCTTCAAGGTGGTGGACACACTGGCCGAACTGGGTCAGGCGCGGGGAAGAAGCCCGGGGCAGATGGCCCTAGCCTGGGTCCTGAGCAGGACCTCCATCACCTCCGCGATCGTAGGCGCCTCGTCGCTGGAGCAGCTTGAGGAGAGCCTCGGCGCAGCGGACCTCCGACTCAACTCGGAGGAGGCTGGAGCCCTGGAAGCGGTTGCCGAGGCCCCGGCGTGATCGACCTTGGCTTCAAACTCTCAGACTTGGAGTCAGCTGGGTCGTGAGCCGTTCGAAGTAGCTGTTCCGGGGAACGCCCGAGGGCTGCCCGTACTCGAACTCAGATACTCGGGCAGTGAGAACGAGCCCGGTGCCCGAGACGCTAATCTCCCGCCCGGACTCCGCCAGCACCGCCTCACCCCGATCCCTCATCTTCTCCCTGAGGGCCTCGTTGTAGTAGGCGTGCTCGC
>CAYGBX010000010.1:52117-64613 GCA_964348195.1 uncultured Anaerolineales bacterium | reverse complement strand
TGATTGTCGTCCTACTAGGGCTCGCCGCGTACGTCCTGGCTGATATCTTGCCGCGCGATTCAATCCGCCGTTACAGACTGAAGTTCCGCCTCCTCGTGGCGCTCGTCCTGGCGGCAAACGTCTTTCCCCTGGCCGACACGGTTCTCGCGCGCCACAGAGCCGAGATCTCAGGAGATCTCCAGGAAATCGTCCGAACCAGCCACGACGGCGCGGTGCTCCAGACTGAGGACGCCATGGCCTACCTGTTGGACGGGAGAAACCCGTACTCTGAGCAATACGATGACGCCGTGTCACTACTCGAGGTGCCCGGCTACGCGGTGAACCCGGCCGTGGACCACTACGTCTACCTCCCATTTGCTTTCCTCTCCGGCCTGCCGATCTATTGGCCGCTGAGCGAGTGGATAGGTTGGTACGACCAGCGCCTGCTGTACGCGGGCTCCTACCTCATTGCCCTGTCCGTCTTGCCCCGCCTGGTATCTGAAGGGTCTCGCCGGCTTGCACTGCTAGCGGGAATTGGCCTTGGGTACTTTGCCATGCTCCACCTGCCCTACGGAGCCAACGACTACTTTGTCCTGTCGATGTTGCTTGGCGCTACTTACCTCCTGGCCCGACGTCGCCTGCTCTTGGCGAGCGCTGCCGTGGGGCTGGCTTGCGCCACCAAGCAGACCGCGTGGGCCATTGTGCCGTTCTTCCTGCTCCTGCAGGTCCGACTCCCCCTCGAGGCGGGCGAAGCGCGGCGCCTCCTGAGACTGAATTGGCCCCTCTTCCTAATACCGGCGGCAATTGTCCTCCCCTTCATCTTCTGGGATGCCCCTGGCTTCTTCGACGACGTGATCGGATACCCAACAGGTTCGTCTCCGACCAGCTATCCGATCCGGGGACCGGGCCTCGGATCTGTACTCGTGACCCTGGGAATCGTACCCTCGTCCACGGACTACTTTCCGTTCTGGATCGTACAGGCCACTCTCGGTCTGCCGCTCCTGTTCGTGATTCTTCGGTGGCAATGGCGGGCCAACACCCTACGCCGCTGCTGGCTCGCCTACGGCGTCTTGACGTTGTTCATTGTGCTCACGAATCGATACACGCTCGAGTATCACCTCAGCTACTTGGCGGCCGTACTGTTCGTGGGGATCTTCATTGACTCGGAGGAGGTCGAGAGACGGCCGGAACCGCCTCAGCTAGACCGCACCTCCAAGGACCCCCCTTGAACAACATCAGGGCAGAGCATCGGGGCGCGCCGGTCGTCCGCAGGCCGTGTCTTCGGCAATTCAGCCGGGCAATCGCCTCCGGGGACCAAAGCTAGGCCTGTTGGGGTCGAGCGCACCGCCCGCGCGGGCCAGTGCCACTTTGTTCCTGACGACCTGACGATTCTCTGCGCCCTCCGAGGGCGAGCTAGAGGATGTCGGACCAGAGCGCCTGATCCATCGCTGCCCTCCGTCTCGCTAGGAACATGTGCCTATAGAAGGCGCTCTACCCCTGTGCTAGACTTCCAAGCGTAGGCCGGAGCGTGGGAGATCCCTTTGATGCGACCTGCCCTTCGCTGGGCCATCGGTTCGGCCGCGGTCATCCTTTGGCTCGCGCTGATCGTCACCGCCTACTATGTCGTACACAAGCCCTTCGGCCCCTCAAACGCATCCGCTCTGCTGACCACGGCGATCGACCTGGCCAGTGCGGGTGCCATCGCCCTTCTGGCCACAGCCCTCGGCCGTCGCGTTCTGGGAAGCACTGAGTTTCCGTCCCAGCTAGAGCGCCTCATCTTCTCTGCCGGTCTTGGGCTAGGCATCGCCTCCCTAGTCATGCTGGGCCTGGCCTGGATCGGCCTGCCGGATCGTTCGTGGGGACTCCTCGGAGCCGCAGTGCTGACAATTCTACTGCGGAGAGAGATCCGGGGGCTCTTGAGCAGCCTGCGCCGGCTCCGCCTTCCGCGGGCGTCGGATCGAGTTGCCAAGTTCCTGGTCGCCTACGTACTGCTCTCACTGGGATTCGCTCTAGTCCTGGCGCTCTTGCCGCCAACCGCGTGGGACAGTCTGCTGTACCATCTCCCTGGGCCGTTCCTCCTGGTTCAAGGTGCGAGCTACTCCCAGGTACTGAGAATCACACCTCTGGCGTCCTCCTCTGTGCTCGACCACTTGTTCCTTGCGGGGCTATGGCTGAGGGGTGACGGGGTGGCCGCGCCGCTCCACTGGCTCTATGCAGTCCTTACTCTCGGGTCGATCTGGCAGCTGGCCTCGCGCCTTGATCCGACGCACCGGTGGCTAGCGGTCTCGCTCCTCCTCTCTGGGTTCACATGGGTGGTCTTGGCAGGATGGCCATACGTGGACTGGGGGCTGGCATTCTATGGCACAGCCGGCTTCCTGGCGCTCCATCGCTGGCGCCAGGGACAGATCCGACAAGGGCTGTTCATTTCTGCCGCCATGGTCGGATTGGGTCTTGGGGTCAAGTACACGGGTGTCATCGTGGCGGTACCCCTTGGAACTCTCCTGCTGCTGGATCAGAGGCGGGCGGATCGTCGGGTCCTGGCTCGTGACCTCGCAACGTTTGGCAGTGTAGCACTGCTCTTTGTTGCTCCATTCCTCCTCCGCAACTGGGCCTTTGCCGGCAATCCGGTCTATCCGCTCTTCGGAGGAGGATTGGATTGGGATTCCTACCGTCAGTGGCGGTTCGCCCGACCGGGAAGCGGCCTCGCAGAGAACCCGCTGGCGCTGGTTCTCGCACCTCTCGAGGCGACCCTCCTGGGATCCGAAGGCAAGGTTGGGTACCAGGCAACCATCGGCCCACTGTTCCTCGGCCTCATTCCCTTGGCCCTCATTGCAGTCGTCCGGGATCACCCATCGCGCCCCAGCCGGCTCGCGGGGCTGGCCGTCGCGATCATGTACGTGGTTTGGCTCGCTGGTCTGGCTTCTTCCTCCTTCTTCCAACGCGTCCGCCTGGTTCTGCCAATGTTCCCGCTACTCGCATATCTGGCAGCCGCCGGCGTTGACCACGTTCGTAGCTGGGACCGCCGCGGATTCTCGCTGAATTGGATCCTGCGAGTCCTGATAGTCATGGTCCTGACCCTGAACTTGGCCTCCTTCGCGCTGTACCTCCAGGATTCTGATCCGTGGGCGTACCTTTTGGGCGAACAGACCCGGGACGAGTACCTGGCCGATCACCTCGGCAGCTATTACGACGCGATGACCTACCTCAACCGAGAGCTCCCGCCCCCGGCACGGGTGCAGTTCCTCTGGGAGCCGCGGTCCTACTATTGTGACGTGGACTGCCAGCCCGACGTGACCCTCGACAGGTTCTCAGACCTGGTCTTCCGCCATCAAGAGTTGGGCGCCATCGTTGAGCAACTCCAGGAAGACGCCGCGACCCATCTGCTGTTGTTCGAAGCGGGAATTGAGTACATGGCGGAGACCGATCCCGCGGCCCTACCGTCCGCGGAATTGACGAAGCTACGAGTCCTGTTGGCCGACCACTTTGAGCCGGTCCGGAGCTTTGGGGCGGAATACACACTGTTCGCATGGAAGTAGGTGAGACGCGACAGCCGGGCCTTGGGCGCTACCTGACTGCGGTCGGCGCGAGACTGGAGGCGCGGCCCACCGGTGCCCTCGCGTTGATCCTCGCTATGGCTCTTGCGCTGCGAATGGTGAACCTCCAGGGCAAGAATCTCTGGTACGATGAAGCGTTCGCCGTCCTCTACGCCGAGAAGGACCTGGGTTCTATCCTGTACGGCACCTATGCGTTGGTTGGCGGCGCGGCCGCCGACGTCCACCCCGTCGGCTACTATGGCTTCCTCCACTTCTGGATGGCCCTGGGCCAGGCCCCTTGGGTGGTCAGGCTGCCATCGGTGCTCTTCGGGCTAGGAGCAGTCGGCCTGGCCTACGTGTTGGCCAAGGAGTTCTTCAAGACGCCAGCCGCGCTGGCGGGGTCGGCCGCAGTCGCGATCTCTCCTTTTCACATTTGGTACTCGCAAGAGGCCCGCATGTATAGCCTGCTAGCGATGGTGAGCCTGGCCAGCGCCTACGGGCTGGTCCGTGCCATTCGGACCGGCGGCCGCGGATGGTGGGGGATGTTCATCCTGATGTCAGCCGCGTCTCTCTACATCCACAACCTGGCAATCGTGACCGTGATTGCGCTGCAGTTCGTCGGGGCGATCCTCGCTGGCGCTCGACACCGAAAGCAGTTCCTCATGGCCAACCTGGCTCTGCTCCCGTTCGTCGTCCCGTGGGCCGTGCTCCTGTGGGGCCAAATCTCTAGAGTGGGCCAAGCCTATTGGGTGGGAAGGCCCGGACTAGCCGAGCTGGTGCGCACCCTCACGACGTTCACCTTCCACCAACCGGCCTCGAACGTTCCCTCGCCTGAGGCCTGGACGCCGTGGCTCCTCTTCTTCACCTTCGTTCTCCTCGCCCTTGCGCTTCGCGCCACCCTGCCCCTCCTCCGAGGCGAAGACACTGTGCAGCAGGGGGCGCTCCTCCTTGTCACCCTGGCAGCCGGGCCGGCGGTTCTCATGCTTCTTATCTCATATCTCCGTCCCATCTACCTCGAGCGCGCCCTCCTTACTTCCGGGGTAGCCTATGCAGTACTCGTCGCCGTGGCCTTCTCGTACCGGACGGGTCCTGCCCGGTCGCGGGCCCTTCCGCTCCTGGCAACGCCTCTCGTTGCCCTCGCCCTCAGCCACCAGTACACGTACGATGGCTTCCCCAGATCTCCCTTCCCCCAGGCTATGGCCCACATTAGGCAGTGGGCCGACTCGGGAGACTTGATCGTCCACGACAACAAGCTCTCCTTCTTTCCCTCGCATTACTACGATCGCGAGGTCCCCCAAGAATACCTGGCAGACCCACCCGGGGCGGGCAGCGACACGCTGGCGCTGCCCACCCAAGAGGTTCTGGGGCTCTACGGGCTAGGAGCGGTGAGCGAGGTTGCCTCGACCCATGATCGCATCTGGTTCGTGATCTTCCAGCAGGCGGTCGAGGAGGCGAACAGCAGAGGGGTTCCTAACCCTCACCTGGCATGGTTGGACACTCATCGAGTCCGTACAGGTCTCGAGCGCTTCGGGGATCTCGTCATCTATCGGTACGACAACCCAACGGTTGCGGGGTGATGCTCCTGGATGAGGTGCGCAAGGCGGCCGCTCCGCCATGCCGGATCTCCCCCGAGACCCGCATTGCGGCCGCCGTTGGCGCTGCGGTTCTTCTCATATCGCTCCTGCCCTTCGGATTGGCGTATGCCATGCAGCCGGCCGATGCAGTGTTCGGAGGCGCGATTATCGATGTTGAGGACATCCGCAGCCATCTAGCGAAGATGCACCTGGGCTACCGTGGAGCGTGGCAGTTCCAGTTGCTGTACACCCCAGAGGAACACCATCCAGCTTATGTAAACTTATTCTACCTCGCCTTGGGACACATCGCCCGGCTACTTCGGCTTCCCCTGATTGCCGTCTTTCACCTCGCCCGAGTCATACTGGGAGGGATATTGCTGGTTGCCATCCACCGTTTCGCCTCCGCCTTCCTGCCCAGCCCGAAGATGCAGCTCACCGCCTTTCTTCTCGCCGTCCTCGGCTCCGGCCTGGGGTGGGTCACCCTCCTCTCTGGCACAACGCGCTGGCTAGGATTTAGTCCGATCGACCTTTGGCTGATCGACGGCTACACTTTCCTCATCATTTTCGCCTTGCCCCACTTGGCCCTCTCCACAGCCCTCCTGCTGGAGATCTTGCGGGCGTCGGCAATCTCCTTCCACTCGCCTCACCCTCGTGCATTCGGCGTCCTGGTAGCTGCAACTGCCCTGCTCATCGCGCTACAGCCGTTCCACATCCTGATCCTCGGGACAGCACTCGGGGCAAGCTGGGCCCTGCAGAGCCTTCGCATCCGCCGGCCCCATTGGTCGGGACTGAGTGTTCTTGGAGCCGTGGCCGTGGGTGCTGCGCCTCCGATCCTGTACGGCCCGTCCCTGCTTCGCTCGGATCCGGTATACCAGGGCTGGGCTGCGCAGAATCTTCTGCCATCTCCTCCCCCTTGGTTCTACCTACTGGGGTATGCTCCATTTCTGCCCCTGGCAGCAGCGGGAGCTGTGGTGTCCATCCGGCGCCGATCTACACGAGATCTCCGTCTGCTCGGATGGCTGGGGGCCATCCCGCTGCTGCTGTACTTTCCCATCGGACTCCAGCAGCGGATGACCGCGGGCCTGCCGGTCCTCCTGGCCGTGCTTGCGGCCATTGGATGGGAGCGGACTCTCTGGCCCTGGATAGAGCAGCAGAATGCCGTCCGTTCCGTCATGCGTCGCCGAGGCTACTCTAGCCAGGGACTCGCCCGCCTCGGACTAGCGATCCTGGTGGCTGTGTCCGGCCTCTCCAACGTGTACGTCCTGGCAGGTGCTGGAATCTCTGTCCTCCGCCAGGACGAGCCGCTGTTCCATCCACGCTGGGAGGTGGCCGCCGCCGACTGGCTGGGCAGCAACGCGGCCCCCGAGGAGATCGTGCTGGGTTCCTACGCGACCGGCTCGTTCATCCCTGCACGCATCGGACACCGGGTATTCATGGGACACTGGGCAGAGACCGTGGCGCTCGGAGAAAAGCGGGAGCTGGCCGGCACCTTCTTCCAGAGCGACACGCTCGAGCGCACCCGTCGTGGGATCCTGCAGGACTACCGAATTGGCTACGTATTCCACGGACCCAAGGAGCGCGCACTGGGGGGCTTCGCCCCACAGCAGGCCGCTTACTTGGCGCCGGCCTATTCCAGCGCAGAAGTAACGATCTACCGCGTTGACTCGTCTGTCGCCGCCACTCAACCCAGCGATGGCTAGAATTGGCTCCGCCCAGCCAATCCTCCGCCGCCCATCCCTATCCCCGCCGGGCAAGGTAGGGTTGCGCCACCGATCCCGACAATCTGGTGTTCTCGCCGCTGTGCTTGGCACTGGTCGGTGAGTGGGTGCGATGATTACGCGAGCTCTGAGCAGCGCCTATGATCAGGTCAGATCGATGGACCCAGCCCTTCGGTACTCGCTTGGGACCTACCTTGCGCTGCATGTCATAGGCAGTCTGTGGGCCGCTCTGCTCCTGTGGGTCGCCGACCCGGCCATTGATCCGCACCCCATCTACCGCCCGTATCGTGGAGTGCCTCCCGTCGAAGGTGGCCTTCTCGAATCGCTGCTCGGCGCATGGCAGCGGTGGGATACACTCTGGTATCTGTCGATCGCGGACCACCCTGCGTCAGGAGGCGCACTTTCCCCCCCTGTATCCGATGCTGATCCGCCTGATCACCCCTCTGAGCCTAGGCAATTCGCTGCTCGCAGCCCTCCTCATCTCCAACCTCGCTCTCGTCATCGCTTTGTGGTGTTTCTACCGCCTGACCGAAGCCGAAATGGACTCGGACGTCGCACGGAGAGCTACGTTAGTACCTGGCACTGTTTCCGACCTCGTTCTTCCTGATCGCAGGGTACAGTGAGTCCGTGTTTCTCCTGCTCGCCATCCTAGCATTTCGCGCCATGGCGCGCCGTAGATGGATGACGGCTGGAGTTTCCGCTGCCCTGGCGACTCTCACGCGCCTCCAGGGTGTCGCGATTCTCGTCCCCCTAGCCTTCGAGTATGTGCGGAGAGAGGGGATACGGCTTCCGCGAACTGCGCGGGAGGCTGTCGGCCTGGCAGCAGTCCCGGCCAGCGCCCTCGTCTACCTCGCCGTGCGATCGCTAGCCGGGGCTGAGGTGATCCCGACTCGTGAGCCACAACTCTTCGCCAGACTGGTTGCTCCCTGGGAGAACCTGCTCTACAGCCTGCAGACCATCGCCTCGGGCCGCTTCCACCAGGCGGACCTCCTCAACCTGGCGGCCTTCGTTCTCTTCGCATTGCTCACGGTGCTCGCGTGGCAGCGCCTTCCGCACCGGTACACCCTCTACATGGCAGCTCTCCAGGCCAGCTACCTGGTGTGGTTCCCGCCTCAGATGCCTCTGGTCAGCATGACGCGCCACGTCCTCTTGTTCTTTCCAGGCTTCTGGCTCCTGGCTGAGCGGGTGGAGTCCGCCAGCGCCCAATGGCTGGTTCTTGTCCCGTCCACCGGCCCAATGATCTGCCTGACGGCCCTCTTCGCGCTCGGTGAGTGGGTGGGATGATTCAGATCGCAGCCCGCCGCTTGGGAACCCGGCTTCAGGAATTGGATGCCGGCTGGCGCCACGCTCTGGCCCTGTTCCTGGGATTGCGGGTCTTCTCCAGTGCCTGGGCCGCGCTGGTTCTCGCGGTGTTCGATCCGCCCACCTCGCCCGATCCTATCCTTCGGCCCTACAGGGGGGTGTCTCCCATAGAGGGTGGGCTGGCCGAACTCGTGCTGGGTGCCTGGCAACGGTTCGATACCCTGTGGTTCCTCAAGATCGCCACAGAGGGGTATGGCCTAGAAGACGGCAGCGTGGTGTATCCGCCCTTCTTCCCCCTGCTGATCCGCATGCTGGGCGATCTTCTCCTGGGGAACCATCTCCTCGCGGCGCTCCTGATCTCCAACGCGTCAGCTGTGGTACTTCTCTACCTTCTCTATCGGATCACAGCATCCGAACTAGGTACCGCGGCTGCGCGACGAGCTGCTTTGTACATCGCAGCATTCCCCACCGCCTTCTTTCTCGTGGCCGGCTATTCCGAGTCGCTGTTCCTGGCGCTGGCCCTCGCCGCATTCCACTGGGCCCGCCAAGGTCGATGGGGACCATCAAGTGTAGCCGCGGCCCTCGCTGCCCTAACCCGGCTCCAGGGCGTGCTGCTGCTCGCGCCGCTGGCCTACCTGCACTGGTCGCGCCAAGCGCAGATGTCTCGGCGAGGATGGTATTGGCTCTTGCTCGTCCCCTCGGCGACCGTGGGGTTCCTCTTGTACCCCCGGATCGCTCTTGGTGGCGAGTTCCTCTTGGGCGCGTACTCCAGCCTGCTCTACGCTCAGTTCGTTCTTCCCTGGGACAACCTCCTCGCCGCGATACGGCTGGCACTCTCCCCCCAAGGTGCGTTTGTCGACGTCTTGAACCTTGCCGCGACCGTTCTGTTCGGTGTCATGACCTTGATCGTCCTCCGAAGGCTGCCTCCGGAGTATGGCCTCTTCTTGATCGTCACCCTTGTGGCCTTGATGCTCCGGCGCACCACGATTCAGCCTCTGGTCAGCATGTCCCGCTATGCCCTGACCCTGTTCCCGGTCTTCATGGTCTGGGGGGCATGGGGACAGAATCCTTGGCTGCACCGCCTGATCCTGTACCCATCGGTGGCTCTCCTCCTCTACCTAACGGGTCAGTTTGTGATGTGGGGGTGGGTAGCATGACCAGCTCCGGCGATCGGCCCCTCTCACTGGCCTCCCTCCTGGTGGTGCTGCTTGTCCCGCTTCACCTGTGGTACAACCCAGCCAGCAGCGCCCTCATGGTTGTGGGCGCCGGCGGATTCCTGATCCTGGATCTGGTCTCGAGGTCGCATCATCAAGCGTGGCGCTGGTCCCACCTGGTCTCTGCGGCAAAGTGGGGGGTGGCGGTCTTCCTGGTGGCAATGGCGGCACTCTGCCCACGATCGCCGAGATCAGTGCCCGACGTGGCACCGCCCCCCACCTACACTCACATGACAGCCTGCTCCAGACGGAGGAGACGATCCTCTTCCTTGTGGCCGGGCTCCTCTTCTATCCTACGCTGTTCTCGATGTTCGGGGGACAGATCAACGTGATCCTGCTAGTTCTCCTCGTCGCTCTCTACCGCTACGCCTTGCGAAGCGATTCATACAAGGCTGGCGCGGTGGCCGGCATGGCCACTCTGCTGAAGTTCTTCCGGCTGCTGTGGGTCCTTCCCCTACTTTCAAGAGATCGATGGAGAGTGAGTGCCGCTCTCGGAACGACCATATTCCTGGGAGGCATGTCGGCTCTTCCGCTCATCGGGCTGGGTGCCTATGTCGACTACTTCTCGGACATTCTCCCGGGGCAAACCTACTACGCCCACCCGCTGAATCAGTCCCTAGTTGGGTTCCTATCCCGATTGCCACTAGGCGGGTCTACGATCTGGCAGTGGCTGTCTCTTGTCTTCTCAGGACTGATAGTCTCCGCAACGCTCTACCTGCTAGTGCGGCGCGCCTCCGAGCACACCAGCATCAGCCTTCGCATCTCCCTGGCGGTGGTGACAGCCCTCCTGATCTTCCCCATAACATGGGTCGCAACCCTGGTGCTTCTCCTGTTCCCGCTGGCCGTCCTTTGGCGCCACGGAGCCGCTGAGAAGAGCGCTGCGTCATTGCTGGTAGCCACTTCCTGCTACCTCTTAGTGACCCTTCAGCGCGGCCTAGAATGGGCGCTCGCTTCCGAGACCTGGAGCCCAGCGACGTGGCTTCTCTCCCTCCCGTTCTACGGTGTCCTGATCCTCTGGACAGGCCTAGCCGTGCAACTCCTGGCAGCCCGCCAGGCACAGTCCGTCTGATGGAGTCTTTGCCGTCACTTATCGCTTCCCTCGTTTCCTCAGGGACGGCTATCTAGGGTTCGCCACCGTGGTTCTGAGGGTCGCCCCTTTCTCCCGTCTGGCTAGCCTCGCCCGGACGGATCACCCGTTCTCATTCCCTGGCCCGCTTCACGGAGGCGTCCGTGACCCAGACTAGCAGACGGCTGTCTGTTCGGATGAACCGGAAGACAGTATCGGCGACCGCCATCGCCCTGGCAGCCTTGATCGTGGTTCAGCTTCCGTACGCATCGGGATACGTCCTCTCCGGCGATGACATGGTCTATGAGGGGCTGATCATGAACGTCGAGGACAGCCAGAGCTACCTGGCCAAGATGCGCCTCGGCCGTGAGGGATCTCCTGTGTACCGCATTCCGTTCACCACAGAGGAACAAGATGGTGCCCTTGTGGGGGGCTTCTACTTGGCCTGGGGATGGCTGGCCAGCGCAATGGGAGGCCCTCTCGAATTCTGGTGGCATCTGGCTCGGATCGTGAGTGCCGGAGCTCTGCTGGGCGCGATCTACCTCTTCATCGCGCACTTCGTGGACGAATCCGGTCCGCGGCTCTTCGCCTATCTCCTAGCACTGTTCGGCTCGGGACTCGGCTGGCTGCCCTATGCTCTTAGTCGGCCCTGGCTGCTCGGAGCGCAGCCTACGGATTTCAAGATGCCAGAGGCCCACCCGTTCTTCACTCTCATGGCATTCCCTCATTTCTCAGCGGGTCTCGCGGCCGTGCTTCTGGCCATCGTGTGGGCAGATCGGTCGCTGGTTGGTGAGCGACGATTCGCCTGGATCGGTGTCGGCGTTGCCTCCTCTCTGGTCGCGATCGCACTGCCGTACTGGATCCTGTTGGTGGCCACTGGTGTAGCGGCGATGCTCCTGGCCGCCACGCGGCACGGAGCCGCCAGGTCAGGTGGCACGGCTCGCCTGGCTTTCGCCGCGCTGCCGCCCACCGCAATCATCCTCTATCAAGTCTACGTCCTCTGGACCAATCCCCTCTTCCGAACCTGGTTCGACCAGGCTGCAACGCCGTCTCCGCATCCTCTTCACTATCTCCTTGCCTTCCTTCCACTTATTCTCTTGGCAGCACCCGCGATGGCAGAAGCATGGCGGACTCAAGATCGCCACTGGGGGTTGGTGCTCTGGATTCTGATCCTTGTCCCCCTCCTCTACGCCCCCCTCAATCCCCAGAGGCGCATTGTCGCCGGCCTACACGTACCCTTGACCGTACTGGCTGCGCAAGGGGTGTTCACCTACTGGCTCCCGCGGATTGAACGATCGCGCCTGGTCACCTCCCTGATCCGGCGATGGCCACAAAGGTACGAGAGGCAGCGCCTGGGCCGGCTCGCCCTGGCCGGTATGCTCGCGCTAGCCGTGCCTTCAAACGCATACCTCGTGACCGGATACTTGGTGAAGTTCAGCGAGCCAGAGTTCCCCTTCTTCCGCGAGCGGGGGGTGGTGGCAGCCGAGGCCTGGTTGGACGACAACGCAACCTTTGACGATGCGGTACTGACCACATACTGGACCGGCACGTTCTTGCCGGCTCAGGCTGGAGTTCGCGTCTACCTTGGCCACTGGGCCGAGACCGCCCGCTTCGACGAGAAGCTGGAGGCCACGACGGACTTCTTCGACGGGGACACGGATGACGTGTGGCGGCAGCGCCTTCTCGCCGACCACGGGATCGACTTTGTCTTCTATGGTCCCAGAGAGTCCGCGCTTGGAGGGCTCGACCCGGACAAGGCATCGTACCTGGAGCCCGCGTATCGCAACGACCTGGTGACGATCTACCAGGTCGTGGTGGTCTGAGGTGATGTCGTCATCGGCCATGGTGTCCAGTTACGCCCGCCGTCTGTTCCTAGTCTTCCTCGTATCCGTGGGCGTGCGCGCCCTCACGGCCCTGCCCCTCCAGCAGCCCGGATACTTCGACGCCTATTTTCACTACGTGGCCGGAGAGAACCTGGCATCGGGCAGAGGACTGACCGTGGACTTCGCCTGGAATTTCCTGAACATCGGGATCATGGTGATGATCCTGCTGCGGACGCGGCCCCGGAAGGGGGCGGCGGTAGCGGCGTGAGGTGCCGAAACCTTTGAAA
>CAYGBX010000010.1:33800-52107 GCA_964348195.1 uncultured Anaerolineales bacterium | reverse complement strand
GGAAGAGGGCTGACTGCCGACTTCGCCTGGAACTTCCTGAACAGGCCCGAATCCCTGACTCAGCCCAGCCATCTCTATTGGATGCCCCTCACATCGGTTCTGGCAGCGGTGGGGATGATCGTCGTGGGACCCTCCTACCGAGCCGCGCAGGTGCCCTTCATCGTGCTTTCCTCGCTTCTCCCGGTGCTGGCCTACGACCTGGCCTACCGCCTGACGGGAAGGACTCGTCACGCCGCTGTTGCCGCGGCCCTGATGATCGCCAGCGGGTTCTATCTGCCGTTCTGGGTGAGTCCGGACAACTTCGCTCCGTTCGCACTGGCAGCTGGATTGGCACTCCTGGCTGTGGCACGAGGCCTGGACCGCAACGGATTGAGGGAGTTCGGAGCGGCTGGGGTCCTCGTCGGACTGGCGCATCTCGCCCGTCCCGACGGCCCGCTTCTGGCTGCGGTTTTGGCAGCACTACTGTTCCTCGCCTGGCGAAGGAAGTGGATGCCGCGAGCCGAGGACGCGGCGCCTCTTCAGCATCCGGTCCTGGCGGCCCTGCTCGCCCTCACCGGATACCTCATCATCATGGGGCCCTGGTTCTACCGGACCTGGGCGCTGGTGGGCGGGCCAGTCGCAGGGTCCGGCATTCAGACCGTGTTTCTCCGCACCTACGACGACCTGTTCAGCTACTCGCGTGACCTTTCGTTGCAGTCATACCTGGCCTGGGGTGCCGGACCTATCCTGGGTTCGAAGCTGCGGGCCGCGACCCACAACGTCCTGGTATTGCTGGGGGGCATGCACTTCGCGTTGGCGCCCTTCGCCGCGTGGGGCCTGTGGCGCCTTCGCCAGGCGCGGCTGCTGCTCCCCTTCCTGATCTACGCGCCGATCCTTTATGTCACAATGACGCTGATCTTCACCTTCCCAAGCATCCGCGGCAGCATGCTCCACTCGTCCGCTGCCTTGCTTCCCTTCCTCTACGCAGCTGTGCCGTCGGGGCTCGACGCGGCCGTGGCATGGGTGGCGGCGCGCCGGCCCACATGGAACAGAGCGGCGGCCCAAAGCTTCTTCTCCTGGGGCGCGGCCGCGCTGGCCGTTGTGGTGAGCGCGATCGTGTTCGCCCAAGCGGTCTTCGTCCTACCCCCTGATCCTGTGGCGCCCCTCTGGAACGAACGGAACACGGTCTATCTGGAGACGGAGGAGTGGCTTGCGGCGAACGCCGGGCCAGACGCCGCAGCAGCCGTCGTGGATCCGCCGGCGTTCTGGTATTTCTCCAAACGTCCATCGATGGCCATCCCCAATGAATCCCTGGGCGGGGTGTTGCGCGTGATGGGCATCCTCGGCGCGGACTACCTGATCCTAGAGTCAGATCGCCCGGCGGGCCTCAACGATCTCTATGAAGGCCGGCTGGAAGACCCGAGGCTTGAGAGGGTGTATTCCTTTCCGGACTCGCTGGGAGCGGAGGTGCAGATCTACCGTGTATCTGAGGCCGCCTCCCTCGCTTGGGGCTCTCAAAGGCTGGCGGCGTAGTGACACAAGCACTGTTGCGCCGTCCCGCGGCTCTGTACGTGACCGCGACGGCTGCCACAGCCGTCCTGTACCTGGGATGGACTGCAGCGCTCGGAGCTTCCGGTTACCCGCTAGATGACGCTTGGATACACCAGACGCTCGCCCGCAACCTGGCACGGCTCGGTCAACTGGCCTACTACCCAGGCCAGCCTACCGCCGCATCCACCTCCCCCCTCTGGACTGTGCTCTTGGCCCCCGGCCACCTACCTGCGTTCGACCCCCGCATCTGGACGCTGACGATGGGGCTGTCGCTGCTGCTCCTGTCTGCGTGGTGGGCCCAGCGACTGGCCGCCCGATTCTTCCCTGAGGCGGGCCACGTGCCGCTGCTAGTAGGTGCGGCGGTTCTGCTGGAGTGGCACATGGCGTGGGCAGCGCTGTCGGGCATGGAGACATTGCTCTTCATATTCCTCTCCCTGCTCCTCCTGGAGCGCGCCCTTGCGGGCACCCGCCCCTGGATTGCGGGGGTCCTCGCCGGGCTTCTCACCCTGACTCGACCGGAGGGGGTGCTCCTATTCGCGCTGCTGGGTGTCGCCACGTGGTTTCGGTGGGGCGGCCTGTCACTCGGCGACCGGCCCCGTGGGCAAGCCCTCCTCCAGACCACAGCCGGCTTCCTGGCGCTACTCGTCCCGTATCTGGTATTCCACCTTCTCGTGGCCGACCAGCCGCTGCCCAATACCTTCTACGCCAAGCACCAGGAGTATCGAGAGGTCTTCCAGGGCTGGCCTCTGCGTCCGTGGTCTCTGGCAATGGCCACCCTAGTGGGAGGGCAGATCCTTCTCCTCCCAGGCTTTCTGAACGCATCCCGTTTCGCTCTCCGGAACGCCCGCCTCCGGCTGCCCCTGCTATGGTGGGCCGGTTTCCTGCTCATCTACGCCGCCTACCTGCCCCTGACCTATCAGCACGGCCGCTACGTCATTCCGACCATTCCGTTCCTCCTCATCCTGGGTGCAGGCGGCACGGCCCAGATTCTGAGAGGGTGGCGGAGCCGGGTTATGGCGACCACGCTTGTCGGCTCGCTGGCCGTTGCTTGGCTGGCCTTCTGGATCCTAGGAGCTCGCGCCTATGCCCAAGACGTTCGTATCATCGACACGGAGCTGGTGGCGGCTGGCTCCTGGCTGGCGACCGAGACCCCCAGCCCGGCCGTCGTGGGAGCCCACGACATCGGTGCCATCGGATACTTCTCGGAGCGGAAGCTGGTCGACACGGCAGGGCTGATCAGCCCGGAGGTGATCCCCTTCATCCGCGATGAGCCCCAGCTCTTGAAGTTCCTCGAGCAAACCGGGGTGGCGTACTTCGTTACCTTCCCATCCTGGTATCCCCAGCTCGTCCAGGATCCCCGCCTAGCTCCCGTCTACCGCTCCGCGTCCCCGTGGAGCCTTGCCGCCGGGGGAGATCAGGTCGTAATATACGAGACCCGCTGGTAGCGCGGCGGCCGCCGTCCTTGTGTGCGCGGCACCCCGATGCTATACTGGCCGCCGTTGCGGAGAGGTCTCCGCGGAGGAGGTTGGGTGGAGGCCATCAGGATTGTGATCGTGGACGACCATCCCGTCTACCGCGAGGGTCTCCGGAGCATGCTAGAGTCGGAGGCGGGGATCAAGGTGGAGGGAGAGGTCGCCGATGGGCTGAAAGCCATCGATATCGCCAAGGATCTTCGTCCCCACGTGATGCTGCTGGACATCAACATCCCCTCGATGAACGGACTCCAAGTGGCGAGGGAGATGCGTTCGGCGGCTCCCGATACTGCAGTGATCATGATGACGGGCTACCACGATGAAGAGCAGCTGATACACGCGTTGCGAGCCGGCGCTTCCGCCTACTTCGACAAGCAGGTCACGCCTAAGAGGCTGTTGTCCGCGATCCGGCACGTTCACTCTGGATTCACGGTGATCGGGGACGACGCACTGTCCGAGCAGGAGGCCCAGGCCTGGCTGGAGGCGCAACTGGAGGAGAGGGCGGTAGCAGGGATTCCCGAGGAGGAGCAGTTCAGCCCTCTGTCCCCGCGGGAGATGGAGATCCTGCAGCATGCCGCGCGGGGTCAGAGCAACAAGGAGATCGCCCGTGCCCTTGGGATCAGCCAGCAGACAGTGAAGAACCACATCTCCTCAATCCTCCGCAAGCTCCCGGCCCGCGATCGAACGGAGGCGGCCGTCTACGCTCTTCGGCACGGGTGGATCAGGCTCCAGGACACGCGGCCTCATGTTGCCGACTCCGAGGAAGCCAATTGAGCGTCCCGGGGGCCGTGTCCCCTGCAGCCACGCTCGCACAGCTGATCGAGGACGGGCGGGCCCGTTTGACCAAGCTGCGGGGGCAGCTGCGCGAGATCGAGACCCTCATATCTCAGGCCGCCTCAGAGGGAGACCGGCTGTCCAAGCGGAACACGGCCATCGCCAGCCGGCTTCAGCACATCGAGGCCAATCTGGCCAGTCAAAGGCCGGAGGATGTCCAAGAAGCCTACGCTGCGGCACAGGAGTCGCAGCTGAGGCTCTTCACCGCGCGCGGCCAAGTGGAGCAGCTGGAGATAAAGCGAGAGGCCCTTTCCGACGAGGCGGCACACTTGGAGCGACTCCTGTCGGCCGTGGCCTCGATGGAGGGCTTGGGCGACGGCTCTGGAGACGGGCTGTCGCCTGTGATTCGCGTGATCGAAGCGCAGGAGGGGGAGCGGAAGCGATTGGCCCGTCAGATGCACGACGGGCCGGCCCAATCTCTCACCAACTTGATCCTACAGGCAGAAATCTGCGAACGGCTTCTCAACACCGATCCGGATCAGTTGCGTGCCGAGCTGACGAACCTGAAGGACACGGTCAACGCCACGTTTCAGCGGACCCGGCAGTTCATCTTCGACCTCAGACCCATGATGCTAGATGACTTGGGGCTCCTCCCGACCCTGCGGCGGTACTCCCGGGACTTTCAGGAGAAGACCGGAATCGGAGTGGACCTTAACATCATCGGTCAGGAGCGCCGATTTGCCCCCCACACCGAGGTCACCATCTTTCGCGTGATCCAGGAGCTTATGCACAACGTCGAGTCCCACGCCCAGGCGAGCCAAGTGAAGGTCGTCCTGAACTTGGAGGGTGAGGACATAGGTATCAGCGTCGAAGATGACGGAAGCGGATTCGACGTGGATACCGTGATGGCCGAGGCCGAGGAGAAGAAGGCCACCGGCTTGCACGCTCTGCGCGACCGCCTGAACATGATGGAAGGTAGCATGGACATCGCCAGCGACATTGGGCAGGGAAGCCGCGTAGACATCCGGCTCCCCAGCTCATGATTCTCCCGGCCTGGCTCCAATCCCTCGAGAGGCCAGGGGCTCATCTACCGACCGAATTGAACCACTTTGCAGCTGTCGGTCGCGCCCTTCCGTCCCTTCCCATCAGAGCTTGGGGTTGCGCTTCGGAGCCGGGTACTCCACGCGTAGTGAGCGCTTTGGCCATGCTCGTTACGGCCGGCATCCGGAATTCCGGGAGGCCGGCCTAGTACCCTTCTCCTATTGCGAGTCCTCGCCTCCGTGTGCTAGCATCCATTTGAATCAGCGAACCAGCTCACGCAACTATCACTGGATCGGTCAGGCTAGGCTGACGATCCCGAAAGGGCGAACCCGTTGTGAGGCGGGGGTGCAAAGCCACGGGTCCCGGCCATGCGGGACAACCGGGCTGCCGAAGGCCGAAGAGACGCTATCCGCACGGCAGCCCGCTCCGGAAGCACCAGGGGCGGGCCTTTGGGTGTGGGTAGCGGCTTGGCTGACCTGAGGGGCGATCTTCTATGCAGAGCACCGCCCTAAATCCCAGCGAGAAAGGAGGTGAAGCCAGGTGATGTATCTGCCTAGGGAAGAGGGCCAGGGACTGGTTGAATATGCGCTGATCCTTGTGCTGGTGGCCATCGTCGTCATCGCCATTCTGCTCATTCTCGGACCGCAGATCGGCAACGTCTTCAGCCGAATTACCAACGGCTTGCAGTCCGGATAGCGCAAGCCACCGAAAGCCCAGGATTCGGAACCCCCGCCCCACGCAACGGGCGGGGTTTCCCTTTGACGCAGGCCGGCTACCGTGCTATGGAATCAGCAGCCGCTAGTCGTAGCCCTCTTGGCCCTCGCGTGTCCTCTCCTCCCACGCGCCAATAGCCCTATCGAGCCTGCGCAGGCCTAGTGACCGTCGTCCTCGGCGGCATGCCTGCTCAGCCGAACCCTTCCCGCGTGCGGAGCGGTATAAGCGAGATGGGAGGCTCACAAGCTCGACAGCCAAGGCACCCGTCGGGTGCCTCTTCTTAGGCGGCCAGGGCCCATGGTTCTTCCGGGCTATTGTTATCCCCATGCCCTTCCTGTAGAATCTAAACGTTTCACAGACCTCCTGCTCCCTGCGCCTGCGGTCGTTGCGTGCGCGGGGGGCAGATGCGAGGAGGAGCGATGCGACGTCGCGGCAGACTGTTGATCCTGTTTGGCCTCATTCTGGCGGTAGTCGCCGGCGCCTTGACTCTTTACTTCTTCCAGACCACGGTGCCAGAGCCCGTCGAGGCTCCGCCCGAGACCGTTGACGTGGTCGTGGCGATACAGACGATTCCGGAACGCACCGAGGTGCTTCCCGAGCAGGTGGGAACGCGCGAGTTCGAGGTGAACCAGGTTCCAGCCAACGCGCTTCGAAACCCCAATGAGGCGATCGGAAAGACCGCCCTCTTCCAGATCGCCGAGAACCAGATCATCGTATCCGACCTGGTGGTGGATCCGGCACGTGCGGCGGAGCTGGGGAAGGCCGCCTTTGCGGTGGAGGAGGGGTTCGTGGCCTTCGCCGTGCCCGTGCAGGATCAGAACATCGTGGCGGGTGCTATCCAGGCAAACGACTTTGTGGACGTTCTCGTTACGGCCCAGTTCCGTGTCGAGCGGCCCCTCGAGGAGGGCCGTCCTCCGCTGGAGGAAGAAGCCCTGGTGACGCAGCTGACGCTGCAGGATGTACGTGTCATCCACGTCGGCCCGTGGATCGCGCCCCCCCCACCACTTGAGGGACAGCCGGCCCCACCGGTCCAGAACTTCCTGACGGTCATGGTCCCGCAGCAGGACGCCCTGGTGCTGCTGTTCCTGCGCGACGACCCCAATGTGACGTTCGATTTCGCGCTCCGCGGCATCGGGGACCACACTGAGGCCAACACAGACTCCGTGACACTCGACTTCCTGCTCGATCGCTATGACATCACGGTTCCCGCGGCGGCTCCCATCGTGATACCCTAGCTCGAGAGGAGGATAGGACAGCCAAGTTGGCAGAGGAGAACGACGTCAAGATCACCGTAGTGATCGTCGACGACGTCCCTGAGACGCGGGAGATGGTCAAGAAGCTCCTGTACTTCGAGACCGATATCGAGGTCGTAGGGGCGGCGGGCGCGCCTCAGGAAGGCGTCGAGATGTCCAAGGAGCTCTCGCCCGACATTGTGCTCATGGACATCAACTTCCCACCCGAGATGGGGATGGATGGCGTGGTTGCAGCCGAACAGATCGCCGATCTCTCACCCGCCAGCCAGATCATTATGGTGTCGGTGCAGGCGGAATCAGGGTACCTGCGACGAGCCATGCTCGCAGGAGCCCGAGAGTTTCTGACCAAGCCATTCTCGGGCGATGAGCTGGTCACGGCGATCCGACGGGTTCACGAGCTTCGTCCTAAGCAGCCTCTTCTGGCAGCCGCCCCACCCGTGGAGGGTCCTGCCGCGGTTCCCGAGGCAGTGGCGCAGGGTCGAGTCCTCACCGTCTACAGCCCCAAAGGTGGCAGTGGTACCAGCCTGCTAGTGAGCAATCTAGGAATCGCCCTGGCCAAGGAGTCAGGGGAAGATGTCGTGATGGTCGACTGCAATCCCCAGTTCGGAGACCTCGGCGTCCTCCTCAACTTGCCTCCGAGCCGCACGATCGTTGATTTAGCCGACCACCCCGAGGCCCTGGACGACGACCTCGTGGACAGCGTCCTCCAGAGCCACGACTCGGGCGTGAAGGTCCTCCTGGCGCCTCCCCGCCCGGAGATGGCCGAGCTGGTCACCCCCGACCTGCTGCGCAGCCTGCTGCGGCACCTGGCAACCCGCTTCAGGTACGTCGTCGCTGACACCGCTTCGTCCCTCAATGACCTTACACTGACGGCTCTCGATGCCGCGGAGCGCATCGTGCTCGTTATCACGCCAGACATCCCGTCCGTGAAGAACGCCAAGCTCTTTTTCGAGTTGATGGAGGGGTTGGGCGACAGTCCGCAGCGGGTGCTGATGGTCCTGAATCAGGCGGATCGCAAGACCGGCATCCGGCAGGAGGACATCGCCGCCAACATCAAGCACCCCATCCTGCTTCAAATCCCCAGCGACAACGGGGTTGTGGCCACCAGCATCAATGAAGGGGTGCCTCTCATGGTGGGCCGTATCAACGCTCCGGTCGCCCGAGGCATCGCATCCCTAGCCAGGGAGATCCTGGATGCCCTGGCCGAGGCAGACGCGGCCGCGGGGGAGCAAGAGGCTGTTCCCGCCGGTGGGCTGCTGGGACGGATCCGCAGATGATGCAGAACGATAACAGTCGAAGGTGGGACCTATGTCTCTGCTGAAGCGAATAGAGAGAAGCCAAACGGACGGGGAAGTCGCCCCAGGAACGCCCGGGACCATGGAGCAGCTCCGGGTCCGGCGCCAGCCTGCGGCGGTGACTCGCGGCCAATATCCCGAGCTCAAGGCCGAGGTTCAAAGGCGGGTGATCGCCGAGCTGGACCCCCGGATAGATCTTTCCCGAACTGCTGAGGTTCGGGATGCTATCGAAGGGATCTTCAACGCGGTTGTGGCCGAGCAGAATGTGGTCCTCAGCCGCGCCGAGCGTCAGGCGCTCTTCGACCAGGTAGCTGCGGAGATCCTGGGGCTGGGCCCGATCGAGCCGCTCCTCCGCGACGACACCATCACCGAGATCAAGATCAACGGCGCCAACAACGTCTACCTGGAGCGCTACGGCAAGATCGAGCAGACCAATCACAAGTTCGAGAGCGACGACCACCTCATGCGGATCGTGGACCGCATCGTAGCTCCCATCGGCCGACGAGTCGACGAGAGCCAGCCCTACGTGGACGCGCGGCTCCCAGATGGCTCGCGAGTCAACGTGATCATTCCCCCGCTGTCCATCATCGGACCCGTGGTGACTATCCGGCTGTTCGCCAAGATCCCCTTCACCATGGAGGACCTAATCAACCTCGGGACCTTCTCCCCCGAGCTCGCCGAGTTTGCCGAGGCCTGCGTCAAGGCCCGACTGAATGTCGTAGTCTCAGGGGGCACGGGGTCCGGCAAGACCACCACGCTGAACGTGCTGTCTGCCTACATTCCGAACGACGAGCGGATCGTAACCATCGAGAACGCGGCTGAGCTCCAGCTGCAGCAGGACCACGTCGTCTCCCTAGAGTCGCGGCTGGCCAACATCGAAGGCAAGGGCGAGGTGACGATCCGAGATCTGGTCGTCAACTCGCTGCGGATGCGTCCGGACCGGATCGTGGTCGGCGAGGTCCGCGCCGGCGAGGCTCTGGACATGCTGCAGGCCATGAACACCGGCCATGACGGCAGCCTCACCACGCTCCACTCCAACAGCCCGCGCGACGCCCTTGCGCGAATGGAAACCATGGTTCTGATGGCCGGGACCGACCTTCCGCACCGAGCCATCCGGGAACAGATCGCTTCGGCTCTGAACCTCATCATCCACCAGGAACGTCTGCGCGATGGCAGTCGAAGGGTGGTCAACGTCACGGAGGTCCAAGGGATGGAGGGAGACGTCATCGTCCTCCAGGACATCTTCTCCTTCGAGCAGCTGGGGTTTCAGGACGGAAAGATCGTGGGAGAACTACGACCCACGGGCGTACGCCCTAAGTTCATGGAACTCGTCGAGGCCAGCGGCATCCACCTCCCGCCACAGATCTTTGGCTACGACACGCAGGGACGGCGGGG
The DNA here is from genome assembly GCA_964348195.1 of uncultured Anaerolineales bacterium. Lineage (GTDB taxonomy): Bacteria > Chloroflexota > Anaerolineae > UBA7937 > JACPPX01 > CAYGBX01. The sequence continues at coordinate 42,633 of CAYGBX010000010.1, read as the reverse complement.
CTAGGAGGTATTGGTGGACCTGATCACGGACCTCCTGGGACCTCTGGATCCCATCTTTGTTGGCGTCGCGATACTGGTCGGCTTCTCCATTCTCCTTCTCCTATGGGGACTCGCCCGCATCGCAGGATCGGGGGAGGAGCGAATCGAAGAGCGGCTCGAACAGTTCACGGCCCGCGCGGAGGAAGCCCCAATTGAGGCCGCTTCAGAGGCTGCTCGTCCCCTCTTCGTCGAGCGGCTCAACGAGGCGATGGCGCGTCGGTCGTTTGCTGAGCAAACAGCGACGGACCTGGCGCGTGCCGACCTCAAGTTGACCGTAGCGGAGTACGTCCTCTTCAACGTGGCCTCCGTTGTCGGCGGACTGCTGCTCGGTATCCTGCTGTTTCAGGACGCTCTGGGAGTGGTCGGAGGAGTGGTGGGGATCTTCGTGCCACGCCTGTACGTGCGGCTCCGGCAGCGCAGGCGGCTCAACTCCTTCAACAATCAGTTGGGCGACGCGATCAGTTTGCTCTCGAACTCCCTACGATCTGGCTACAGCTTGCTTCAGGCCATGGAGACGGTGGCCAAGGAGCTGTCCCCTCCAATGTCGGATGAGTTCGGAAGAGTGGTTCGTGAGATCGGACTCGGGATCTCCAACGAGGACGCGCTGAACAACCTTCTCCGCCGCATCAACAGCGATGACCTGGACCTCATGATCACGGCCATCAACGTCCAGCACGAAGTGGGCGGCAACTTGGCAGAAATCCTGGACTCGATTGGACACACCATCCGCGAACGCGTACGGATCCAGGGAGAGATCCGAACCCTCACCGCAATGCAGCGCGGATCGGGCTACATCCTCTCGCTCCTTCCAGTCGCTCTGTTCGGATTCCTATACATCATGAACCGGCCCTACATGTCGATCCTGTTTGAAGATCAATGCGGGGTGGCCATGCTCATCACTGCCACCCTCGGCATCGTCACCGGATTCCTCGCCATCCGCAGGCTCGTAGCCATCGACGTCTGAGAGATGCCCGATCCGCTCATCATCATCCTGGCGTTGGTTATGGGAGGCAGCGTCCTCCTAATATTCGCCGGCCTCGCTGCTCAGCCGCGTGCGGACGCGGTCAAAGTCCGACTAGAGGAGTACGCCCAGCGCGAGGTACAGAGCCTTGAGGAGTTGGAGCTCGCCCAACCCTTCTCGGAGCGAATTCTCGCTCCCCTGGTTGCGGGAGTCGCCGGATTCTTCGCCCGGTTCACCCCTCAGCGAACCCTAGAGAGCACGGACCACCGGCTGGATCTCGCCGATCGTCCATACGGGTGGGGCGCGACCGAGTTCTTCGGCTTCCGCGCCCTCGCAGCACTGGTTCTAGGCGGGCTCATACTCGGTCTCTTGACCCTGGGCGGCACGGATCCTGTCCAGATCGCACTCTTCTCCGGCCTCGCTGGGGCTCTCGGCTTCTTCCTCCCTGTCATTTGGCTAGGTCAGCGGATCAGGCGCCGCCAGTCCGAAATCCTCAAAGCGCTCCCCGACGCACTGGATCTACTCACCATTTCGGTGGAGGCAGGGCTGGGATTCGACTCGGCCTTGGCCAGGGTCACTGAGAAGTGGGACAACGAACTGAGTCGGGCTTTCGCTCGTGTGCTGGCGGAGATCCAGGTCGGGCGGCTCCGCAGGGAAGCGCTTCGCGACATGGCAGACAAGGCTGCGGTGGCAGAACTCACCAGCTTCTCGGCCGCCATCATCCAGGCCGACCAGCTTGGAGTGAGCATCTCGCGGGTGCTGCGGATACAATCTGAGCAGATGCGAATCCGGAGACGCCAGCGGGCTGAAGAGCTGGCCCAGCAGGCCCCACTCAAGATGGTTTTCCCCCTGGTGTTCCTTATCTTCCCCGCGCTGCTGGTCGTCATCCTCGGCCCCGCCATACCCCAGCTCCGGGATGCTTTCGTCGACGGCGGCCTCTTCTAGCTTCGCTCGCGCCATCAACGGATTCCACCTGGACCCTCGATCTGGCTTTGCCCGCTTGCCCAGGGCATGCAGTCTTGGGCTGGGCGGGGGGCACTAGGCACAGCACCGCTCCCCGATCCGCTGCCTTCCCCGTGCGAATCCCACCGAACCTCCTCGATTTCGATGGGGAGGGTCGGACGCTCCGGCTGGCAAGGACCATGGCTCTCAAACCGATCGGACCCTCGGAGTGGACAGTCGTCGGAATATCCGCATGGCCCCCATTGCTCGGAGAGCAGGTGGAGATTCGCCACGATTGAAGAACGGTGGCGACGCGGCCTCAGGTCCGTCGTGGACCTGGTCTTCCCGCCGCGATGTGCAAGCTGCGACCGACTCGGCGAGTGGCTGTGCGCATCGTGCGCTGCTCAGATCGTGCGACTCCCCGACCCCATCTGCCGCCGCTGTGGCCTTCCCGCCCGGCTCCCGCTGTGCTGGCGCTGCAGGGGGTCCAGGTCCAGTCTCGACGGGATCAGGGCCTTCGGATACTTGGATGGGACGCTTCGCGCCGCGGTCCACGGGCTGAAGTATCGAGGGCGGCGCGGGGCCACCCGGCCACTGGCCCGGCTCCTCAATCAGATTGCGACACAGGAATCCCTGCCCCACGACCTTGTCGTCCCCGTCCCGCTTCACCCCGATCGACTTGCTGAGCGAGGTTTCAACCAGGCCGAGCTGCTGGCGGAGGAGGTGGCGCTCCTCACCGGTCGGCCGATTGGCCGTGCGGCCCTCTCCCGTGTGCGCGCTACCCCTCCCCAAGTGCACTCAGGGATCGCCGAGCGCAGGCGCAATGTGCTTGGCGCCTTCCGCGCATCTGAGGAAGCCGTAGAGGGACGCGAGGTTCTCCTCATAGACGACGTGGCGACTACTGGCGCGACCCTGGAGTCCTGCGCCAGAGCACTTCGCGCGGTAGGAGCGGCTTCCGTCTGGGGATTGGTGCTGGCACGTGAACGATAGCGCTGGAGGGGATCCTTCCGCCATGATTTCCGCGGGACGAACCGTCCACGACCGAGAGCCGGCAGGGAGTCAGCGCGTCTTGCTGGTCTGCACCGGGAACCTCTGCCGTTCCCCCATGGCTGCGGTGCTATTTCGCAAGATGCTTGCGGACCGAGGCCTGGACGCCAAAATCACGGTGGCCTCTGCAGGCATGGCAGCCCTCGATGGCCAGCCCGCCGCCGCACTGGCAGTGGAGGTCATTGAAGAGGCGGGCCTAGATCTGACGGGCCACCGCTCGCGCGGCATCGACGGGCAGCTCGTGCGAAGCGCCGACCTGATCGTTACTATGGAGGAGACCCAGCGCGAGTCCCTCGCTCGCGCCTTCCCTGGCCGCGCGGAGAGCATCCACGTCCTGAGCGCCCTTGCTGGGGAAGAGGGAGATGTGGCCGATCCCTTCGGGACCGGATCCCGTTCGGCCTACCAGGCCTGCCTGATCCGACTCAGAGTGCTCCTAGAGCGCGCTCTGCCGCGGATGCTCATCCAGCTCGGCATGGCCTGAGGTAGAACGTCTAGCCCTGCCCCGCTGCAGCGTGAGTCGCTCCCTCCTGGGACGCTAGTTTGCCCAGCCGCACGTACTTCAATCCCTCGTACCACGCCAAGAGCAGCGCGAGAGTCAGACCGGCCAGGCCGTCTCGGTATCCGCCCAAGCTGAAATATCGGCGGCGGAATTCGCGCCACGGTTGGACGAGGGGGCTCCAGGCCCGTGACCTAGTCCCTTGACGCCAGAGGTCGAGGACGGCCATGTCTGTGTACCGCCGCTGCTTGCGTATGAAGTGAGACACGGAGCGGTAGTTGTGGTGCATCAGAGGTGTCTCCAAGTACCCCTCCGGGCCTTCGAGTCGCACTATCTCGTGTACGGCGCGAGCCTCATCGTATCTCCCCTTGTTGCGCTGGAACAGCCGAAGCTGGTGATCTGGCCACCAGCCGCCGCCCCGGATCCAACGACCGAAGATGAGATTCTTGCGCGGGATCCAGTACCCCACCATGGGACCCTCGACCGCCTCTCGAATCTCCTCTGCCAGCTCTGACGAGACCCGCTCGTCAGCGTCCACGAACAGTACCCAGTCCTGGTATGCCAGACCGAGGGCGGCGTTGCGCTGGGCCGAGAAGCTGTCCAGGGAACGGGTCACCACACGTGCTCCCGCATCCGCAGCCAGCTCCGCCGTCCCATCCTCGCTGCTGGAATCGAGCACCAACAGCTCGTCCGCCCATCCGATGCCCTCCAAGCAGGCTACGATATTGTCGGCCTCGTTGCGGGTGAGAACAATCCCACTGATGCCCATGGCCGGCTCAGGATTCGGAAGCGGCTGGTAGGGCCAGCACTTCTCTGTAGGTGCGTGCTTGGCGGCCGCCCTCAGACGGAACCAGCCTCCCGGCCCGCACCGCCAACCACGTCCGCACCAGCGACCAGCGCATTCCTGCGTCCACGATAACGCGAGCCATCCGCTGAAAAGTGGGGCCGTAGTGCTTCCGATACAGCCGGAAGCGACTGCGATGGAGGGAAATGAACATCTCCCCCGGAGATTGTGAGGTGGCCTGGGCCCCATGATGGACCACCTCAGCCCCTGGGTGACAGAGCACCTCGTATCCTGCACGGCGGACTCGAATGCTCCAATCGATCTCCTCACAGTACATGAAGAAGCCTGGATCGAGTGCTCCTACCACCTCCACGACCGATCGGTCGGTCATCATGGCGGCGCCCAGGGGGTGGTCGATGACAAAGGGCTCTCCCGCCTCATACAGGCGCCGGGGGTATCTACCATTCAGCCGGGATTCCAAGAGCCTTGGGTGCAGGGGGAAGAGATCTAGGAATACCTGCCAGAGGTCGGGGAACCGAAAGGCGGAGTGCTGCAGCCTTCCGTCGGGATACAGCAGCTTGGCACCAACGAGACCGATCTCTGGGCGTCGAATGGCATCTACGAGCCTGACCAGGGCTCCCTCCCGCACCTCGGTGTCGGGGTTCAGCAGGAAGAGGAGTTGCCCTCGAGCGGCCTCCAATCCCTGGTTGCTGGCCGCCGCGAAGCCGCGGTTGGTACGATTCAGAAGCAACGTGATCTGAGGGAACCGATCCTGGATCATCTCGTCAGTGCCGTCCTCGGAGGCGTTGTCCACCACGACGATCTCCGTGGACAGGTCCGGAGGAGCGGTCGAGAGGACTGACTCGAGACAGCGTGCTAGCAGATCGCGCGTGTTCCAGCTTACGACGACGACGGAAAGGTCCAACCTAGAATCCGACCGAGATCGTGGTCGGGTATTGGAAGTCGTTCACGATCCGCACCTGCTCATGGAATAGACCCACCCAGAACTGCGGCTGCGTCGCAGGTGGCGGCTCATCAAGAATGATGCAACCCGACACCGGAACCCTTTGGCCGGGAAGGAGATACAGCTCGGTCTGGCCATCGATGTCCCGGGCCTCCAGACTCTCCGCAGGTCCGAGCTGCCACCGGTAGGGGTATCGTCGGCCTTGGGTGTTCCCCTCGAAATCCACGCCCAGGCGAAAGGCTCCTGCCTCCTCGTAGTGACCGAGGGTGTTGAAGTTCTCACTCCCTCGGTAGGTAGTCCCGACGGGAGGCCCAGTCGTGCGGAGGGCCGCGGCACCCGTGTTTTCGACCAGCGCGTTGAAGCAAAGCTGCCCTCCGAGAGGCACGACGCGCGGCGCAAATTCGGCAAACACGATCTCGGCGATGGGCACTCCGCCCTCCGCGATGGTGAGCGGGGCCTCCACGCGGACCAGGTTTCCAGCGGAATCCTGAGCCACTGCAATCACCCGGTACTTCCCATCGGGAGGCGGGGCGATACCCTCATCGATCCCGCCGTCGTAGTCGTACTCCACAAGTCCCGGAGAAAGATCGAGGCTCTGCGAGGCCTGATAAGGGCTCAGGATCTCCTCGCCGCCCAGCGCCCGAGGGAGTCCCACGGGGTACCGACTCCCCGCCTCATCCTCCAGGAACACCTCAACCGTCGCCGCCTCAGTCAAGCGAAAGCTGATGGCCAGCCGGTCGTGCACACCGTCCTGATTGGGTGTGAATCTCTCGGGGACCACTGTGAAGTTCTCGAGCTCCGGGGCAACGGCATCCGGGTCCTGGATAACCAGGGTCCCCTCCACCTGTGCCCGCTCGTCGCCCTCCTGCGCCACTGCCTCGACATGGTAGAGGTAAGTGCCCGCTGGGAGAACGCGGTTCCCAATCACGCCGCCCCAAAGGATCTCATAGACCCCTGAACTCCGACGGCTCTCGCGCCGGAGGTAGTGGCGCCCGCCCTCCCCGTCTTCAAACCAAATCGAGACCAGCCCCGGCCGACCCACACGGTAGCGGATCCAGGCCGCATCGTCGCTACCGTCGGCATTGGGGGTGATCACGGACGGAGTGATGGAGACCCCCTGCAATAGCACTGGGGAAGCACACCCCGAAGCAAAGACCACCGTGGCGGTCCCCGCCGCAACAAGGGCCCCGGCCCAGCGGAACACCCTGTTCGCTCCCGCGCTCCCGTCCATTCTCACTGCCGCCAGCCGTCTGGCTCCCGATTCCCGGCTCGTCAGCCGGCCGATCCTATCCCAGCCCCCGAACACGGTCAACCGTGTCTCACGGCGGCCCGTGGCCATCGGGCCCGTCTTCCCAGTCCAAGGTCTGGTCTCTACAATCCTTCCGCCGTGACCCTGGCCAGCTACCGGGAGGCCCTTGACTACCTGTACGGGTTTGTTGACTACGAACGCCGGCCGCCGGGCGATCCCCAACGTTATGATCTCGCCCGAGTGCGGCAGCTCACCCGGGCGCTCGGCGATCCGGAGCGTGGGTACCACATCGTTCACGTGGCAGGGACCAAGGGGAAGGGCTCCACCTGCGCGATGGTAGAGTCCGTTCTCCGGGCCAACGGCCTGAAGACGGGCCTGTACACCCAACCCCATCTCCACTCCTTCCGGGAGCGCGTCAGGGTCGCTGGAGAAATGATCGCCGAGGACGCACTCGTGGATCAGCTCAGCGCCCTAGCCCCATTCGTCGAAGAGATTGGCGGACTGACGACCTACGAGATCGCCACAGCGTTGGCCTTTCGTTGTTTCGCCGCGGAGGGTGTTGAGGTCGCCGTGCTAGAGGTGGGGCTGGGCGGTCGCCTGGACGCGACAAATGTGGTCATGCCGACCGTGTCCGTCGTCACCCGGATCGGCTACGATCACACCGAGATTCTGGGGACACGGTTGGATCAGATCGCGGTAGAGAAAGCCGGAATCGTCAAGCCTCGCCGACCCGTGGTAATGGCTCCACAGAGACCGACCGCCGAGCGAACCATCGCGCGGATCTGCCGAGAGCGAGGCTCACCCCTGCTCAGGGTCGGCCGGCTGTTCTCTTGGAGTCGTGGACGCTGGGACCTCTCTGGCCAAGATTTCGAGCTGGCGGGTGCTGGTGGCGAGCGATTGAAAGGGCTGCGAGTGCCCCTTCTCGGCGAACACCAACTGGACAACGCCGCCACCGCCGTGGTGACCTGCAACACTCTGGCCCAGGAGGGGCTTGTCCTCTCAGAAGCCGGTCTCCGCGAGGGCCTGGCAGCCACGGTTTGGCCGGCGCGGCTGGAGATCCTCTCTGCATCGCCCCTGCTCGTCGCCGACGGGGCACACAACATCGACTCAGCCGAGGCACTGGCGACCGCTCTCTCAGAGTACTTCGGATCGCGCAAGGTCTGGTGGATCCTGGGGTTCCTCACCGGGCACGACCCCCGGGGCTTCCTGCGGGCCGCCTTCCGGCGGGGAAAGCGCGCCATTCTCACCCGCTCGCGGCACCCGAGGGCGGTAGAACCGCAACGCCTGGCACCGCTCGCCCGGTCGCTGGGCGCGCGCTTTGAGGTGGTCGACTCCACGGCCACCGCAGTGAAGCGAGCCTTGTCTATGGCGGGCAGCGGCGACCTCATCTGCGCCACTGGCAGCCTCTCTATCGCCGCGGAAGTGAGAGCGGAGTGGCTCCGCTCCCAAAGCCATCCTCCAGCTGAGGATCCCCCCCTGTCCGCCTCCTAGCTCTCCACCGGCACCCCAAATTCGTCCGCGGCCAACCACTCCAGCACCTGCTCGATCCGCCTTCTCCACCCCGGGGCCATAGGGAGCCAGATCCGATCGCCTCGGCCCCGGGTCCCCTCAGGTACGGCCAGCCCACGGAGCCTGCGCCCGCCCACCCGGATCACGATGCGTCTGTCACGCGCAGTGATGGCATCCACACCGGCCCGAGCCCCGCGGATCTTAAGCCCGATCAGATACAAAAGGTGCCGCGCCGGGACGGGGAGCGGGCCGAATCGGTCGGCCAACTCGTCTGCCACCTCCTCCACCTGGCTCAGATCGGTGAAGGATGCCAGCCTCCGGTACAGGCCGAGCCGGAGGGACGGCTGGGAAACATAGGCGGCCGGCAGGGATGCCTCCAGCGGGAGATCGATCGAGGGTCCGGAAGGTTGCGGGGGCGCCAGGTCTGGGAGGTCCAAGGGCTCTCCCTTCTTCAGCTTCCGTACTGCCTGGGCCAGCAGCCGCGTGTACAGGTCGAAGCCCACCGCGGCAATGTGCCCGTGCTGCTTGGCCCCCAGAATCTCCCCGGCGCCGCGGATCTCCAGGTCTCGGAGGGCGATGCGAAATCCAGACCCCAACTCCGCGGCCTCCTGGATGGTGCGGAGCCGCGCCCGCGCCGCCTCGGTCAGTCTTCCCTCTTCGTACAGGAAGTAGGCGCTGGCCGGCGCGGCGCTCCGGCCCACCCTCCCTCGCAGTTGATACAGCTGGGCCAGGCCGAACCGATCGGCCCGGTTCACGATCAGTGTGTTCACGTTTGGTATGTCGATCCCGTTCTCCACGATCGAGGTGCAGACGAGGATGTCGTGCTCACCGTCCTCGAATGA
>CAYGBX010000010.1:0-33740 GCA_964348195.1 uncultured Anaerolineales bacterium | reverse complement strand
CCGCGTCGATCCCGCGAACCCGACTGTGCACGAAGTAGGCCTGGCCACCCCGGTCCAACTCACGAAGCAGGGCCCGACGGATCAGCGGCTCGTCGTAGGGGAGCACATGGGTCGCCACGGCCTGCCGGGCTTCCGGAGGGGTTTCGATCGTGCTCAGGTCCCGGACTCCGGTGAGTGAGAGATGCAGGGTCCGAGGAATGGGCGTGGCGGTGAGAGTGAGGACGTCAACGTCACGCCTGATGGCCTTGAGCCGCTCCTTCTGAGCCACTCCAAATCGCTGCTCCTCGTCAATGATGAGGAGGCCCAGATCCCGGAAGACCACATCGGGTTGGAGAAGCCGGTGGGTTCCAATCACGATGTCAACTGTCCCTGCAGCCAAACGGATCAGCACTTGCTCCTGCTCACGCATTGTACGGAATCGGGAGAGCACTTCGACCTCCACGGGGAACGGCCGGAGACGGCGAGTGAAGGTTCGATGGTGCTGCTGCGCAAGCACCGTGGTCGGGACCAACATTGCCACCTGCCTGCCGTCCATCACCGCCTTGAATCCGGCCCTCAGGGCCACCTCGGTCTTCCCGTAGCCCACGTCCCCAGCGACCAATCGGTCCATCGGGCGGGGCTGCTCCATGTCAACCTTGATCTGCTCCAGCACTCGACGCTGATCGGGAGTCTCAAGGTAGGGGAACGAGCTCTCCAGCTCTGCCTGCCAAGGCGAATCCGCTGAGAAAGCGAAGCCCTGCACCGTCTCACGCGTGGCATAGAGGCGAAGCAGGTCCCGGGCGATGTCCTCCACCGCCCGCTTGGCGCGAGCGACCACTCGATCCCAGTCGGGACCGCCCAGCCGATCAATTCGGGGCGGCCGATCGCCCATCCCCACGTACCTGCTCAACCGGTCCGCCTGAAAGGTGGGCACGTATAGCGCGTCCCCTTCCGCGAACGCCACATGGAGGTACTCGCGCGCCACGCCCTCTTCAGCCAGCGTCACCAATCCTCGGTACCTTCCCATCCCGTGCTCTACATGAACCACGTGGTCGCCCGGAGAGACATCCGCGAAGAAGGCCTCAGAGGCCGTCGGCCGCGGCCGCGGCAGCCTCCGCCGCTCCCTCCGGGTCCACGCGAAGGCTTCCCCATCGGTCAGGAGCACCGCTGGCGTCGGACCCTCCAAGCGGAATCCCCGCTCGAGGCCGCCCTGAACCAGGGCGAGGCTTCCCGGCCGGGGCGGCTCGGAGATCTCCTCCTGAGGCACCAGGCTGACACCCCATTCGGAGAACAGTTCCGAGAGCCGAGGAGCTTGACGGCTCACAATCGCCACTGCGTGACCGTTGTGGGCCCAATCCAACGAATCCGCGATCATCTCATCCAGCCGCCCCCCGTAGGCCGGAGGGCGGCCAAAGACGGAGTCGAGATTTCGATCATGCTTTCCGGGAGGGAGGCGCTCCAGGCGCCGGTGCCGGCTCAGCCTGTCCTCCAAGTCCTGCTCCCGCATGAGCGGGGACGGCATCCATGACGGGAGCTCGCCCCGGCGAGTGAGCTCCTCCCGCAACCCGTCTGCCTCCTGTCTCTGAGCCCTCCAAGTTTGAATCACGGCCTCGGGGTCGTCCCAGACTACCAGGGATCCCTGCGGCAGATAGTCGGCAAGCGTCCCCGGATCCGAATAGAGGAGCGGGAGATAGAACTCTGCAGCCGGCACCGCCTGGCCTCGGGCGAGTGCCGCGAGATCCTGGGCAATCTCCTCCGCCGCCTCGGAGCTCAGGCCGGACAGGTCTGGCTCCCGGATAGCCTCAGCCGACGCCGCATGACCCGGAAGTGCTTCCCGGGCCGGAGGAATCCAAATGGCATCCACCGGTCCGATCGAGCGCTGGGTCGCCGGGTCGAAGCTGCGGAGCGACGCGATCTCTTCCCCCGAGTACTCGATCCGTACCGGTTTCTCCACGCCGGGTGTCATGACATCCAGAATCCCTCCCCGATGGCTGTATTCGCCCGGAACGGTCACAAGTGTCGCGGGCTCGTAGCCCAGAGCGACGAGCCTCCGGCGAGTGGGCACAGCCGGCGCCGTCTTCCCGACCTCGAGACGGAAGGCCTCGGTCTCGAAGAGCGAGGCCGGCAAGGTGTTGCGGGCCATGGCCCGGGCGGTGGCGATCAGCACCGGCGCAGTGCCGGCCTGCCCTTCTCCCACTGTCGATCGCGCGGCGATCAAGGTCTCGAGCCGGCGCTCGCCAATCTCTCGTCCCCACGCCGACCTCTCGTACGGAAGCGCGTCCGGATCCGGAAAGAAGAATGTGTCACGGCCTGCCCACCACGTTCGCATCTGCTCGACGAAGCTCCGGGCCCGGTCCCTCCGAGATGTGATCACCAAGACCGGGTCGCGAGCGTGGCGTAGCAGTGCCCCGACAAGGTAGGCCGCGGCGGACGCCGGGGCCTCCACACCAGGGACCGAGAGCGGCCGGTCCCCTGTGGCGACCGACCGCGCCAGGGTCTGGAAGGCCGGCATCCCTTCGAGCCAGCCCAGGAGTCCCTCAAGCCGCATGGCTCTGATCGCTGTCTTCCGTGCGGCAGACCTTCGAATCGCGGCTGTTGTGCCGGGACATGGCGGTCTCCAGTCCCTCTGCGACCACCGCCTCAAGTGCATCTACCGCGCGATCGGAGGCGCGGCCCATCAACTCCCGTTCGGCATCGGAGAGCTTGGCCAGCACGTAGGCCACAGGATCGATGCCATCGGGCGGCCGACCGATGCCAATGCGCAACCGGGGAACCTCCTCCGTGCCAAGAGCCCCAAGGACGGAGGCCATCCCCCGATGACCTCCGGCTCCGCCCGACGGGCGCAGTCGGATCTGGCCAGGGGGCAGGTCCAGATCGTCGTAGACGACGATCGTCCGAGAGGGTGCCACGCCCACCTCCTCGGACAGGGGTCCCACGGCCATTCCGCTCTCGTTCACGTAGGTGAGCGGTTGGGCCAGAACCACGGATCCTCCTGGGATCGTCCCGTGGGCCACTCGACTGCGGTGCCGCTCCGCGTCCCAGGCTATCCCATGACGTCGGGCCAGCGCCTCCACCACCCGGTAGCCGGCGTTGTGGCGCGTCCCCTCGAACTGTGGCCCTGGGTTTCCCAAACCCACGATCAGCCAATCCGCAGTCCGGAAGCCCCCAGGGCGCAGCCGGTCGCCCAACCACCGCCTCACCTCCATCACCTCAACACCTCAAGGGGCTCGTCACCGTGGACCAGCCCCTCCTGCTCTCCTCACCCAGACCAGCTACTCGCTCACCGCCCGTCGAAGCAAGAACACCGCTCCCACTACGGCGAGCACCGCGCCGCTCACCAGAGCGCCCCCCAGGAAGGAACGGAATAGAGAGGATGGATCGGGAAGGGTCACCGTGCCTATACCGCCATCCCGCGTCGGCGGCGTGGCAATTCTTGTGGGAAGAGGGGTGATCACAAACCGAGTCACCGTTGGCTGCTCGATGACGATCGTTGGCGTGGGCTCCGGACTCACCTCCGGCGTGCCAGTGGGAGTGGCCGTCTCAGTAGGCTGCGCGTTCGCGACCACCACCTGACGCGGCGCCGTCTCCTGGAATTGGCTGTTGAGATGGACCGCAGTGAGCTTCAGCAGGTAGGTTCCATCGGGCACCGTGGTCGTGTCCCAGACCCCCAGCAGGCCATCCAACACCTCCTGCCGGCCCTCCAGGAGGAAGATCCAACCGCCGGGCAGAGTCGCGGGGGCGTACTCAATCTTGTAGAAGGAGAAATCCCCGGCCAGATAGGCGCTTCCCGTGATCTCGACGATCCCGTGCAGTTGCGCGTTGGCGCGCGGAGAGGTGATCTCCCAGATGGGATTCTGCGATGAGGGAGCCGCGTCCAGGGAGGCGAGATCGAGGTGCAGACCGCCCAATACCAGTAGCAAGGCGGAGCCGACCACCCCTGCCCTCCACCCAGGTCGAGCGTCCATCACGGCGAGTGTATCACACGCCTGCGAACCCCGACAACCTACTCAACTTGCTCCTCGCCGGCCCCCGCTGTGGCATCTGCAGCCGCTCCGGCTGGCCGGCCCGGCTAGCGAGGTGCTATACTCTCGGCCCGCAACGTTCCTAACCCTGGGGTGTTTATTAGGTTGGTGCTCTCCAGGGCAGATGGGGGGCGATCCGGTGAGCGAGCCGGAAGAGTCCCTGGTTGCCCGGGCGAGGACTGAAGCCGAGGCTTTCGGGACTCTCTACGAGAGGTACGTCGACCAGATCTACCAGTACATCTACTACCGGACCGGGAACCATCAGGACGCCCAGGACCTGACCTCCCGGACCTTCGTTCGCGCCCTCCAGAACATCCACCGTTACAAGCCGAGAGGCGTCCCGTTCTCGGCCTGGCTGTATCGAATCGCGCACAACCTAGTTGCCAACTGGCATCGCGATCGTACCAACCGCCGTCTAGTGGGCCTCGACGAGGCCATCGCCGCCCGCGGTACCGATACGGCGCCGGAGGGGCGTGCTGAAAGGACCGAACGCCAGCAGGCGCTGTTGGCGGCGATCCGAACCCTAAATCCGGACCGCCAGCAGCTTCTGATCCTGAAGTTCGCAGAGGGCATGAGCAACGCTCAGATCGGGGCGACGATGGGCAAGAGCGAGGGCGCAGTGAAGTCCCTCTACCACCGAACGCTCGTCGCGCTGAGGGCAGAGCTCGCCGCGCGGGACCACTAGGCTGTCAAAGGGGGACGACATGCTACGGATCGTGACGGACAGCACCTGCGACCTCCCCGCCGATTGGTACGAACGCTACGGGATCGACGTAGTCCCCATCAACATCCAGTTTGGAGCCGAGACCTTTGCGGAGGGGGTGGACATAGACCGCGCCACCTTCTACCGCAAGATCGCTGATGCCGGCTCTCTTCCCACCACCTCCCAGCCCTCCGTGGGGCAATTCATGGAGGCCTACCGGCGGATCGCGGGCGACGGAGATCCCATTCTCTCCATCCACGTCACGGGGAAACTGAGCGGCACTACAAGATCCGCCGAGATGGCCCGCGAGGAGCTGGCGGGGCAGGCCGAAATCTATGTAGTTGATAGCCTGTGTGGATCGGCCGCCATGGGATACATGTGCGTCGAGGCGCGCCAACTGGCCGAGGAGGGACTTCCGGCGGAGGAGATCGTGGCAAGGCTGGAGGCGAGGCGCCCCCACATCAACATCTTCCTCACCCTCGACACCTTGGAGTATGCGCGCATGAGCGGCCGCGTCGGCACTCTCGGTGCGGCGCTCGGATCGCTCCTCAACGTGAAGCCTGTGGTCGCGCTAGAAGACGGACTCTTGGAGGCCAAGGAGAGGGTCCGGACCCGAGGGAAGTCGTTGGATCGATTGCTCGAGCTGATGGCGGATCGAGTGGGCACCTCCCCGGTCAAGCTGGCCGTTATGCACGCGGAGGCCATCGAGGAGGCCGGGGCGCTGCTGGAGAAGGCAATGGACATGTTCTCAGCGGATGAGGGCTTCGTGACCGACATGGCCACGTCCTTGGCCGTCCAGTTCGGGCCCGGCACGGTTGGCCTGGTCTCATACCCACGGGGTGAAGCCTAGGGAAGCAGCGTGATGCAGGGACTCCTTGAGAGCGGTCTGAGGGCGGCCGCCACGAAGATCCTGAGGGGCTCCTCAGGACCATCGGCTCGTCCGGAGGGGCTCGAGTCTCTCTCCGAAGAGCTACAGGCCGTCCTGGCACCGGTTTCGGCACCAGAGGCCTTTCGCGACGAGCTTAGGCACAGGCTGTTCGAGCTCGCAGAGGAACCATCCTCGCCCTGGCGCCGACCGCGAATTGTGGCTCTGGGCGCCGCTGTGATCGCCCTATCCGTGGTGATCGCAGTGGGCCGGCTGGCCTCCAGGTTCCTGCGCCGGGGCGAGAAGGCGCAGACGGCCTCCTAGCCACCCAACGCCCTCGGCCTCGTCCCGCGGGCTACCCCGATCATCCCAGAATCTCCGCCTCTCTCCGCGCCATGGCAGCCCGCTCGCGCCGAGTGGCGTGGTTGTACCCCAGGATGTGGAGGAGGCCGTGTACTAGCAGAAAGCGGATCTCCTCCTGGATGGACCAGCCACGCTCGGCCGCCTGTCGGACAGCACGCGGATAGGAAATCGCGATATCCCCAAGGTGACGGTCCTCAGGGGCGCTCACAAACTCATCCTTGGAGCGGGCTCCCTGGGATCGATGTTCCCCGTCCGGGAAGGATAGGACGTCGGTGGGCGCATCGATCTCGCGAAAACGCGAGTTAAGGGACCGGATCGTCTCGTCATCGGTCACAAGCACCGTCAGCTCGACGGGCCCCTCAACCCCTTCCAACTCCAATGCCCGCCGCAAGACCTCGGTACAGACTTCCTGATCGAGAACGACCTCCGGGTCAGGCGACTTCTCGATCCTCAGCACCAGACCCGGTGCCGTCTCCCCCATCCTCATTCTCGTCGTCTCGTTCCACCGCTTCGATCTCTTCCTTCTCCCTTTCGGTCTCCTCCGGGTAGGGAATGCGAGGGTGGAACGCTCCCTCGAGTACCTCGGTGAAGACACGACGGATCCGGGTCAAATCGCTTAGGGTTAGATCGCTGTTGTCCAGTTGGCCGTCGGCGAGCCGGGCGTCGATGATCCGCTTCACGATACGGCGGATCTCCTCCTCTCCCAGCGGGGCCGCGCTGCGAACCGACGCCTCCACTCCGTCAGCCAGCATGAGGATGGCAGTCTCGCGACTCCGCGGACGAGGACCCGGATACCGAAACTCGGCCTCCTCCACCTCTCCGTCCCCAGTCTGCTCCTGCGCCTTCCGATAGAAGTAGGTGGCCCGCGCGGTGCCGTGGTGTTCCGGGATGAAATCACGGATTGCCGGAGGGAGGCCGTACTTCCGCGCCAGATCCAGGCCATCCCGGACGTGGGCCGTGACGAGCTTGGCGCTCTCCCAGGGATCCATCCGATCGTGAGGATTGACCCCCTCCTCCTGGTTCTCGACAAAGTAGTAGGGGTTAGCCAGCTTCCCCACATCATGGTAGTAGGCACCGACGCGGGCCAGGAATGAGTTCGCGCCGATCGCCTCCGCCGCTTGCTCAGCCATGTTGCCGAGAAGAAGGCTGTGATGGTAGGTCCCCGGTGCCTTCAGAAGCAGCTCCCGCAACAGGGGATGGGTAGGCCTTGACAGATCCATCATCTGCAAGGGAGTCGTGATCCCCAAGAGCTGGCTCACCAGAAACACGGCTCCCAGCGCCAGGCTGGTGGCAAGGAAGGCGTTCCCGAACCCGAGCCCGACGAAGGTGAAGAACTGAAACAGCGAGCTCTCTTCCTCTAGGAGTCCGAACAAGGTCAGAACGGCGACGTTCACTAGGAAGAGACCCACGCCGGCCCTCAGGAAGGCGTTGAGCCGCTCCATTCGGTGGACGGCCAGAGACGCCACCGCGCCGCCCAGGAATCCGTAGGTGGCCAGCTCCACCGACACTCCATCGAGGACCCCCACCATCAAGGCCAACAGGGCCGCAACGGTCAGACCCAACTCTATGTGCAGCAGAGCAGCAAGTAGCATCGGTGCCGCAGCGAGGGGGTACACGTAACGCAGGAGTTCCCGGCCCGGCACCATGAGCTTGGCTGCCAATGCAAACGCCACCACGAGCAAGGTGAGCACGATGATCTGCTTCCGGTCGTCCCAGAGCGCCGGCCGGAGCCGGTAGACGTAGAAGATTAGAGTCGCGGTGAGAATCGCCGCGAAGAGAACCCAACCGGCTACTTGTCGCCCCTCCGCCGAAGCTTGGCGAAGGCCCAGAACGCCCAGTTTCTCCCACGCCAGAGGGGTCACCCGGTCCCCCGCGCGGACGACCACCTCGCCTTGGGCGATCACCACCCGCACCGGCTCAACAGCGTCGCGGGCTTCGCTTCTAGCCCGGTTGGTCGCCTCCTCGTTGAGGAAGCTGTTGGGAACCAGGAAACCCGCCACCCAACCCTCCACCACGGAGGCTTGTTCCTCATTGAGGGCGAGGCTGATGTATCCTGGAATCTGGCGCCTGACCTGAACGAGCTCCGCCGGCCGGATGTCCTGGCGCATCACTTCATCCAGCACCAAGGGAATCTCCTCCGAGACGGGTGTCCACGCCTCGTCATCTAGCGATAGGCTCTCGCGAAGCACGGTTCGCGGCAGCTCCAGCCCCTCGCGCCGCTCTGCGAGCGAGATCTTGGCCTCCATCTCCAGGGTGGTCGCCCTCCTCAGCGCCGCTACGTAGTTGAGGGCCTCGCTCATGGCAAGCCCTTGGGCGCGCCGAAGCTCCGGATCAGCAGGTTCGTAGATGGGAACCACATCGCTCTCGGCCTGGTCTCGCGCCTCTGCGGTAAGGAGCTCGCTCGTGTACTCCACTCGCCGCGGGGCGGCCACATTCGCGCTGCTCACCACTCCCTCGCTCAGACCCAGCGACTGGGGCAGCAGCTCAAGAGCCAAGATCAAGCTCAGAAGAATCACCAGGACAGCGCCGACCCCCAGGCTCGTCATGAGCCTCCGACGCGCCGGTCCTCCCTCCTGGATCCAGGCGGTTCCGATCACGGCTGTTCCCTGAAGCCCGTAGAGCGCCGCTTGGGCGCTCTGGTGGGGGAGGGGTTTGGATCGCGGAGTCGCCAGCCCGAGCCGCTAGGCGGCACTACGAGTCCTCCTCCAACAGGCTCAGGACGATCTCCCGCACGGTGCTTCCCTCTGCGCGTCCGCCCAGGCGACGCATCACCTGGCCCATCACGGGACCAAGCTGCTCCGGCCCGGTGGCACCAATCTCGCCGATCACCCCCCGAGCCATCTTGGAGATTTCCGCCCGAGTAAGTGGCGGTGGAAGGTACTCCTGGAGCACGGCCAGTTCAGAGGCCTCCTCCGCCGCCCGGTCCTTGCGGCCCACCTCCTCGTACGCCTCCATCGCGTCGCGCCGACGCTTCGCTTCCCGATTGATCACGGCCACGATCGCCTCGTCGTCCATCGCCTTGCGACCGCCCGTCTCCTTCTCGCCCGGGATCGACGCCTTGTGGATCGCGTCCAGCGCCAGTCGCAGTGTGCGCTTGCGCACCTCATCCCCGGCACGCAGCGCCGCCATGAGATCGTCGCGCAACCGTTCCTCCATCCCCCAACTCTCACTCATGACCATCCAACCGGCACATTATAGTACCGCCCCCGAGAACCGGTCAAGGAGTTATGTCAACTCTATCCCGGGGGCCAGCCGAGCTGACGGCCGCCCAGTAGGTGCAGGTGTAGGTGGAACACGCTCTGGCCCGCCGCAGACCCCTGGTTTATCACAAGCCGGTATCCATCCTGCGCCAGCCCCTCCTGCGAAGCCAAGTCGTTGGCAACAGCGATCATTCCTCCGATCAGCGGCGTGTCTTCCTCGCCAAGGTCCCCGATTCCCGACACATGACGGTTGGGAACCACCAGGATGTGCACCGGAGCCTGGGGAAACCGGTCCCGAAAGGCAGTGACCAGATCGTCCCTATGGACCACCTCGGCCGACGAAGATCCCGAGACGATGCCGCAGAACACGCACCGAGGTTGCATCAAGCTCAGCCGGTCACTGCTTGTAGCCAACTGCGCGGAGGAAAGCGTGTCGAGCGGCGACGTCCTCGGGACCCTCGATCTCCCGACTGCGAACGCCGTCAACCACTCCGAGCACCCCCCGTCCCTGCTCGGTCTCGGCGAGAATCACCTGGGTGGGGTTGGCCGTGGCACAGAAGACGCGACACACCTCGGGGACCATCTTCACGGCGTTCAATACGTTTACAGGGAAGAACCCTTCCCCCAGCAGGATGAGGAAGACATGGCCCGCCCCGATGCGCAGCGCCTGTTCCTCGGCCATCTCGACCAGCCCCTCATCGGTTCCGGACCCCCTAACCAGTGCGGGGCCGGACGACTCACAGAACGCCAGGCCAAACCTGATCCCCGGCACCGATCCCACCAGTGTCTCGTGAAGGTCCTCCACCGTCTTGATGAAGTGCGCCTGCCCCAGTATCAGGTTCGCCCCCTCAGGCTTTTCGATCGTGAGCGTTTTCAGCTCCACTTCCCCTCCTTCCGTCCCTTGATCCGCGCTCCCAAGCGGGCGTCCTGACGGGCGCCGCGGCGATACCTACTCCTGGGAAGCCGCTGCACCTCCGTTCCTCAAGGCTGCCCGGGCGATCCGGCGCCGCACCATATCATTGCTCGCAGGAAACAGCCTGGCCACCCTGGCGTCCCGATACAGCCTCTCGATCGGGAAGTCCCGAACGTACCCCGACCCGCCGTGCAGCTGCACGGCGCGGTTGGCCACCCGGCCCGCTACCTCCGAACCCATGACCTTGCACACTCCGGGAAGCCATTCACGATGGCGCCCTCTGTCGAACTCTCTCGCCGCCCCGTACACCACCGTTCTCAGCGCCTCGATGTCGATCAGCATATTGGCGATCATCGCCTGGACCGCTCCCTTCCGAGCGATCGGCCCGCCGAACTGCTCTCTAGTTTTCGCGAATTGGAGGCTGGCCTCGTAGGCGGCTCTTGCCAGGCCCAGGCACATAGCCCCAACCATGACTTCCAGGAATCCGGTCACGTCCGTGGAGAGTTCGGCACCGCCAGCAAGCACTCCCTCAGGCCGCACGGTCGCCTGGTCCAGGACAATCTGACGAGTGTCAGCGCCGCGAATCCCCATCTTCTTCTGTGGTGGCCCGATGTGCGTGCCGGAGGAGCCCTTCTTCAGCACGAAGGCGAGCTGTCGATCCTCGCCTGGCTCGTTGGCAAAGAGAACGTGGAGGTCCGCGATCTGGCCGTTCACAAGGAACTCATGCCGTCCGCTCACCTCGATCGATCCTGAGCCCCCGCCCTGCGCAGAGAGTGGGGCGCTGCCAGTCTCAGCAGGGGCATACCCGCCGATCGAGTCGCCTTTCGCCAGGGGGGACAGCAGGCGCTGCCGCTGCTCCTCGCTTCCGCCTATCTGGATGGCCCGGCCACAGGCCACGTGGGCGGCCACGGTCAGGGCAGTCGCCAGGCACGCCGCCCCAATCTCTTCAAGAAGAAGGCACTGCTCGTAGGTGCCCAGCCCGCCTCCGCCCGTCTCCTCGGGAAAGGGGAGTCCCAGGAGATCGAGATCCCTCGCCTTCTCCAGGATCTCCAAGGGCGGCCGCTCGTCGCGGTCCAACTCGTCGGCGAGGGGCGCCACCACCTCTCGCGCAAACTCGGCGAATAGCCCCCGGAGGAGCTTCGCCTGGTCGTTCAGGTTCTGATCCTCTACCGGTCCTGGAATTGAGGTTGTCGCTTTTCGAGGAAGGCCGCGAGCCCCTCCTTCATGTCGTAAGTCTCGGCGAGACGCGAGAACTCATCCGCCTCCAGCGCCAACCCTTCCGCCAAAGGAAGCCCCAACCCCCCCTGCACTGCGGACATTGCGGCCTGAATGGCCAACCGACCATGTCCTGCTATCTTCTTGGCCAAGCCCTTGGCGGTGAGAAGGACCTCCCCTGCGGGCACCGCACGATTGACCAGCCCGATGGCAGCGGCCTCGGAGCCGGAGATACGGTCGCCGGTGAGAATCAACTCCATGGCCTTGGCTCTACCGACCAGCCGTGCCAATCGCTGGGTACCCCCGAAGCCCGGGATGATGCCCAGGGCGATCTCTGGCTGGCCCAGCTGCGCCCGATTGCTAGCCACCCGCAGGTGGCAGGCCATGGCCAACTCCAATCCGCCACCAAGGCAGTGGCCGTTGATCGCAGCGACGAACGGCACCCGGGCGTCTTCGATCCGATTGACCAGTGCCTGTCCCTGCTGCACCAGGCCCTTCGCCTCCTCAGCTGAATCGATTGCCGCGATCGCCTTGATATCAGCCCCGGCGATGAAGACGAACTCCCCGCCCCCGGTGAACACAGCCGCCTTCACCTTCTCGTCTGCCAGGAGCTCATCCAGGCCGTCGTGAAGCTCACCAAAGGTCTCGGCATTCAGAAGGTTCATGGGTGGGTAGTCGAGCGTCAGCAGCCCCACGCCATCCTCCACGACGATCTTTACGAACTGTCGCTCAGCCATCTTGCCCCCTATCCTCTCCCGGGTGCTCCAGGAAGCCGCGGCCGGCCTTCACTCCTAGGTGGCCGGCGCGGACTTTGAGTCCAAGGAGCCGCGACGGACGAAATCGGAGTCCATGCTGCGCCTCCAGGTCCTCCAGTTCTCCCAGCACCCGGTCTAGGCCGATCTCGTCGGCCATCCGAAATGGGCCCATCGGTTCTTCGCCTCGCCGCATACCCGTGCCATAGATCATAGCCAGATCTATGTCGGAGGCCTCGGCGATCCGCTCCTGCAGGCACCGGCTGGCCTCGTTGATGAGCGGATAGAGACACCGCTCCACCGAGAATTCGGTCCCGGCGACCCCCGTCTCTGCCTGAATGGCGCGGACGAACTCCTCCAGCGGCTCCTCCGTCTCGTCACCGTACCCGTAGAAGCCAGCTCCAGACTTCTCTCCCGTGCGGCCGGCCTCCACCAGCCGACGTAGGAGCAGTGCCGGCTCCATACGCTCGCCATATGCCTCATGCAGCGTCTCCGCGACGGACCAAGCGACATCGAGACCCAGTGCATCGGCCAGGGTGAAAGGGCCCATCGGCATCCCGGTCCCCACGATCGCTTCGTCGATCTCCTGGGCCGTTGCCGCCCCCTCCTGCAGGCAGTAGGTTGCCTCGTTGAGGAACGGCATGAGCAGCCGGTTCACGACGAATCCGGGACACTCCTGGACGACAACCGGGATCTTTCGCAGGGACTCGGCGAATGCCGCCGTGGTGTCGACGGTGTCCTTCGAGGTCTCCAGACCAGGGACGATTTCGACGAGCTTCATGACGTGAGCCGGGAAGAAGAAGTGCATGCCCACCACCTTTTCAGGACGACCGCTCGCCGCTCCCAGTTCGGAGATGGAAAGAGCCGACGTGTTGGAGGCCAGCAGCGCCGTCGGCGCGCACAAGCCATCCAGCTGTTGGAACACCTTCTTCTTCAGATCCAGCTTCTCCGGAACCGCTTCGATGACGATGTCAGCGTCGGCGAGGACCCCATAATCGGTGCCCGTGGAGATCAGATCCAGCTTCTCCGCCATGGTGCGGGCGTCCATCTTGCCGCGGTCGACGCGACGCTGATAGATGCCTCTCATCCGTTCCAGCCCGCGATCCAGAGCCTCCGGATCAACATCAACCACCGCCACAGGAAGACCCGAGAAGCTGATGACCTGAGCGATCTCGGCGCCCATGGTTCCAGCCCCCACGACACCCGCCTTGAAGATGTACATGTCACCTGCCTCCTAGAAGCGCTCTATCACCAGGGATCCCCCCTGACCTCCCCCCACGCAGAGGGTGGCCAGCCCCAGCTTGGAGTCGCGGCGGATCATCTCGTGGACCAGGGTCGTCACGATCCGCGTCCCCGTTGCGCCCACAGGGTGTCCCAGCGCGATGGCCCCTCCGTTTACGTTCACTCGATCCCAGGACCACCCGTGGTCCTCCAGTTCCTGTCCGACCGCCAGGACCTGAGCGGCGAACGCCTCGTTGAGTTCGATCAGATCGATATCGTCCAGTTCCAGTCCAGCCTTCTCCAGGGCCTTGGGCGTGGAGTAGGCGGGGCCGATCCCCATCACCTCCGGAGGCACTCCCGAGTAGGCGTACGATCGGACGCGCGCCATCGGCTCCAGCCCTAGCGCGTCGGCGCGATCGGCTGCCATCACCAGCAGGGCGGCCGCCCCGTCGTTGACGGAGCAGGCGTTTCCCGGCGTAACAGTCCCCCCCTCACGAAAGACGGTCGGGTAGAGCGCCAGCTTCTGCTCCGAGAGCGCAGGATTGATTCCCTCGTCCTGGGTGACAGGCTCCGGCGGCACCTCCCTGCCGGCAGCCCTCTTCGGAACGTCCACCTTCACGATCTCATCAGCAAACCGCCCGCTTCTGGTGGCGACGAAGGCTTTGCGGTGACTCTCGACGGCGTAGGCGTCCTGCTCCTCCCGAGTGATCTCGTGGATCTCGGCCAAGTTCTCTGCCGTCTCGCCCATGATCAGACCGCAGTTCGGATCGGTCAGTCCTTCCCACAATGTGTCTATGAACGTGGTGTGCCGCATGCGCAATCCCCACCGCGCCCCACGCACAGCATAGGGGAAGTTGGACATGCTCTCGGTTCCCCCCACGAGGTAGACCTCGCCGTCTCCGGCCCGTATGGCCTGGGTCGCGCTGGTGATGGCCTCCATTCCCGACGCGCAGTTTCGGTGAACCGTGTACCCCGGGATGTGGTCCGGAATGCCCGCCATGAGAGCCGCCACACGGGCAATGTTGGGCGCATCGGACATCTGTCCGGCGCATCCGAAGATCACCTCGTCGATCAACTCGGCATCTAGACCGGTGCGCTCCAGCACGGCCTCGATCACGATCCTAGCCAACTCTTGAGCGGTCAGATCCCGCAGCGCGCCGCCGTGGCTCCCAATCGCCGTCCGCACCGCTCCTAGGAGCACCACGTCTCTCACATCATCCTCCCTCGCGATCCACGAAGATCGAGCATGGCTCGCAGCGAAGTTGCGGCGTGCCCCTGCTCGATTCGAACCCTAGATCAGCAGCTCTAGATGAGGGCTGCACAGATCACCTGCAACCCGCTCCATGGCCATTCTACAGCACTGGTGCTCCTCCCTCAATGTGCCGCCCGTCCCGAGGGCAGGTTCCCGGCGAACCCACCCCAGCACTGCTGTGCTAGAATCGTCGCATGATCTTGGCCGCCCAGACCAATCCCCTGCCCATCCAGCGGCTCCCGTCCGAGGTCACCGCACTGATCTCCGCTGGAGAGGTGGTGGAGCGGCCTGCTTCCGTGGTCAAGGAGCTCCTTGAAAACGCGATCGACGCCTCGGCCCGCTCGGTAACGGTGGAAATCCTCAAGGCCGGCAAACGGCTCGTCAGGGTAACCGACGACGGCACGGGGATCCCTCCCGAGCAGGTGGATCTGGCCTTCGAACGGCACGCCACCAGCAAGCTAGCCCGGGCCTCGGACCTCAACCGCATCGCTACCCTAGGGTTTCGAGGGGAGGCGCTTCCCAGCATCGCCTCTGTAGCCCTCGTAACCATGGTGACCCGGACTCCGGACGAGGACCAGGCCACCTGGTTGCGACTCCAGGACGGGCGTGTGGTAGCCCGGGGATCCCGCGGGGCTCCCCCGGGCACGAGGGTCTCGGTGGAGGACCTTTTCCTGCAGGTGCCTGCGCGGCTCAAGTTTCTCCGGGCCGATGCCACCGAGTGGAGGCACATCCTGGATCTGGTCTCGCGCTACGCGATGGCACATCCGTCCCTCCGAATCACCCTGATCCGCGACGGGAAGCCCATCTTCAATGCCCCGGGCAGTGGCCGGCTGAGCGATGTGCTCGTGGCCACCTACGGTCCTGACGTGGCCGCCCAGATGCTGGAGATTCAGGAGCCTCCAAGCGGCGACTACCTCATCTCCGGATTCACCAGCAGCGCCCAACTCCACCGCTCCAGCGGCCGCGACCTCACCACTCTGGTGAACGGTCGGTGGGTCAAGGACCGGATGTTGGGCTTTGCCGTCCGTCAAGCCTACCAGACACTGATACCTCGCCGGCGGTATCCAATTGCTGTGGTGCGGCTGGAACTTCCTCCGGAATCCCTAGATGTGAATGTCCACCCCGCGAAGTGGGAGGTCCGCTTCCAGGAGCCTCAGCAGATCTTCGAGACACTCCAGCGGGCCGTCCGCCGAACTGTCGCCAGCGGCAGCCCCATCGCCCCAATCTCCCCAACTCTCGCGAGTCTTCGCGAGGTCGGCGAGGGATGGGCGCCTTCCCAGCAGCGAATGGCTGTTGACCTCCCTGATCTGACCACCGAGCCCGCCGGGCTGCCGCCGCTTCGGGTCTTGGGCCAGGTGAGAGGTACGTATGTCGTAGCCGAGGGACCCGATGGCCTCTACCTCATCGATCAGCACGCCGCCCATGAACGGATACTCTATGAAGAGATCCGGAGTCAGCGAGCAGGACCCGGCGTAGCCTCCCAGATACTCCTCCAGCCGAAGACGCTGGAACTGAACGCCAGCCTCTCCGCCGCCATTGAGTCGCACGGACCCGAGCTGGCAACGTGGGGGTACGAGATCGAGCCCTTCGGCTCGCATACTTTTCTGCTCCGTGGCCTCCCGGCGCTCCTGGCGCAGGGGGACCCGGGGCGTGCACTGACTCAGGCGCTGGACGAGGCGGGGCGGGAGTCCGGCTCCGACTGGGAGCAGGCGTTCGTGATTGGGATCGCGTGTCGCGGCGCCGTGCGGGCCGGTCAGACGCTCGAGGTTTCCCAGATGGAAGAGCTCATCGAGAGGCTCGGCCGGACCGAATCGCCCCGAACCTGTATGCATGGCCGCCCGACGATGCTACTGATGAGTGACCGTCGCCTGGAGCGCGAGTTCGGACGCAGATGATCGCCTCGTCCCGAGCCGCGCCGTCGGGAACCAGACCGCTTCCCTCCTACGCTTTCCTCGGGGCCTTGATCATTGGAGCTGCCCAGATCCTTATGCTTCGCGATGTGGAACCCGTGGCTACCTGGTTCACACCCGTGGCATGGACCGGGTACATCCTTCTGGTGGATGGCTTGGTCCTGCGGCGGCAAGGATCCTCTCTGATCCACGACAACCCCCGCGAGTTCGTCCTGATGCTCCCCCTGTCGGTCGGCATCTGGCTCATCTTCGAGGCCTTCAACCTCCATCTGCGGAACTGGCACTACCTGGGTGTCCCGCCCCGCCCCTGGCGAGAGATCGGGTACTTCTGGTCCTTCGCCACCATCCTGCCGGGCCTCTTCGAAACTGCCGACCTCCTGACCACGGAGCCCCTCCTCGCTCCGAGGAGCTCCGATCGCTCAACTCGACGTAGGTGGCACCTGCCAATGGTAGCCGTGGGCACTCTGTTGCTGGTGGTGCCTCTCCTCCTCCCCACCAGGGTCGCCCGCTACCTCTTCGGGATGGTCTGGCTGGGCTTCGTCTTCCTGGTCGAGCCCCTCAACCAGAGGCTTGGCCATCCGTCTGTCCTGGGCGACTGGGAGGCGGGAAGAACCGACCGGCTCCGCGGCCTGCTGGCTGCGGGATTGCTATGCGGATTCCTCTGGGAGTTCTGGAACTTCTGGGCACACGGGAGGTGGGTCTACTCGGTGCCCATACTCACGGAGGTGCGGATATTCGAGATGCCGATTCTTGGCTACGCAGGCTATCTGCCCTTCGGGGTGCAGTGCTTCGCGATGTATCTGTTGGCGAGGGGCAGTCTGAACCGGCTCGGCGCCAGCCTGGAGGGGCACACCGGTCCCCAAGGCGGCTAGCCGTCAGCCCGCCGTCGCAGCCTCAGTCAGCGCCTCCTCGAAGCGAACAAGCCCCGTTTCGACTTTGGACCGGTCGATGTTGAGAGCCGGCATGAATCGTACGCTTGACGGCCCGCACCCCAGGACCAACAGCCCCTTCTCAAAGGCCTTCTGAATCGCCAGGTCACGGAGGCCTGAGTGCGGGGTCTTCGTTTCTCGATCCTCCACTAGCTCCAGCGCCACCATGAGTCCCTTCCCTCGCACGTGACCAATGGAGGGGTGGCGATCCATCATCTCTTGGGCAGCATCCAGCATCCTCTCCCCCATCTCGTTCGCGTGGTCGAGCAGCCCTTCTGACTGGATCACGTCCAAGGTGGCCAGTGCGGCCGCGCAGGAGAGGGGATTGCCGCCAAATGTGTTGCCGTGGGCGCCGGGAGGCCAAGTCATAAGGTCCCGCCGCGCCACCATGGCGCCCAGGGGCATGCCGGAGGCGATCCCTTTCGCCAGGCATATTACGTCCGACTCTACTCCCCAGTGCTCTATGGCGAACCAGCGCCCGGTCCGTCCCACGCCTGTCTGGACCTCATCCGCGACGAGAACGATTCCGTGCTTCCGCGCCAACCGGCTGAGTCCCGCAAGGAAACCGTCGGGAGGCACGATGTACCCTCCCTCGCCCTGAATTGGCTCCACGAAGATCGCCGCCACCTCCGTGGGGGCAACCAGTTCGGTGAACACCGCCTCCTCTAGGTGCTCCAAAACCGCTGCACCCGCCTCGTCCCCGGTCCGCCCCAGCGCACCTCGGTATGGATCGGGGAAGGGTAGGTGGATCACCCCGGGGAGGGGCGCGCCGAACCCTTCCCGCTGCACGGCTTTGCTGGCCGTCAGCGACAGCGCACCCAGCGTGCGGCCGTGAAACCCACCCAGGAAGGCGATGACATAGGGCCGACGAGTGGCGTATCGTGCCAGCTTGAGGGCAGCCTCCACCGCCTCCGCTCCCGAATTGGTGAAGAAGACCTGCTTGGCAGCCTCCCCAGGCGCGAGTTCCACCAGCCGCTCGGCAAGCTCGATCTGAACCGGATAGTAGAAGTCTGTGCCCGACATGTGGATGAACTCGCCGGCCTGATGTCTGATTGCCTCCACGACGCGCGGGTGGCTGTGACCCGTGCTGGTCACCGCGATGCCCGAGCAGAAGTCTATGAACTCATTTCCGTCGACGTCCCAGGCTACGGAGCCTCGTCCGCGAGCCATGACGAAGGGATACGATCGCGTGTACGAGGGGGACACCACCGCAGCGTCCCGTTCGACGAATGCGCGGGCTTTCGGTCCGGGGACGCGCCCAGGGTTGGCAAGGGTCGACATGGCATCACTCTCCACTCTATGTACCGCGGCGGCCGATCCCCGACGAAGCGGCGATCATGGCCCGCCATCCGGTCCGCGATGCGCAGCGTCTTGCTCCGTCGTTCGACGCCGCAGATCGCCGCAGCGGCTCGCCTTTGCGCCGGCCGCAAAGGTACGGGGTCAGATGGGTGAAGTCAAGCTCCCGCGGGCTGTCGAGGGGTTTCGGGTCAGCTGGCGGTCAGATCAGAGCCGCGCTCCGGGGGTCAGCTTCTCCCCGACCCACCAGTTCGGCCCACCAGGATGTTGGACAGTTCCTCCACCATCTCCACCGACACGTCGAAGTTGCGCACCAGGATGTATTCGATGTTCAACCCCACTGGCACTGACAGTTCCTGCTTGGCGACAAACTCGAGGATCTCCTCCAGTACGCGCCCTGCCACCTCGATCGAGCGGGAGGTGGCGCCTTTGCCGCTGCCCAATATGTACTTTCGCACCCCTTCCGGAATCTCAACCCCGAGCCACTCCAGGAAGGAGAGGTCCCTCTCCCCTGATATGGGGGCGAAGCTCAGGAGGATCCTCCTGGGACGGGTACCCGTCTTCAGGCACAGCCGCTCGTAGTCGACCAGCAACCTGCGGGTGCTCTCTCCTTCGTAGATCACCTGGCTGGTAAAGAACTCCACGCCGTGTCTTGCCTTCTCCACCAGTCGGTTCGGCTCGTCCCAAGCCGGATCGGCCTTCCTGCGGGTGGGGATCGTGATCCCCCCGCAACAGATATCAGTGGCGATCTCAAGAGGCTCGCGCCGGCCGTCGCCGACCCGTTCGAACCCGCGATTGAGAAACCCGGTGACTAGATCAGCAGCCTCCGTCACGGATGGGCCGGGATAGGTCACCTGACTGGACTCCCCTCCAACGATGACCAGATTCTGAACGCCGAACTCCCTCCACGAGCGAATCAACCAGCGCTGCTGGTTCTGCCAGTGGGTATAGACGACGCAACGGTTGACAATGACCGCCAACCCCTGTTCCTGGTAGGCATGGTGTACGCCCCGTCCAAAGGCCCGCGGCTCCATCCGAGGTCGAAAATGCGTCCTCCGCGGGCCACCTCGGTTCTCGTCGCGGATCTCGGGTAGGTTGATGGCGTCTATTTCCAGGTCCGTCACCAGCGGCCGCAGCCTTTCCACCCTGGCCCGGATCTCCTCAGGCCCAGCGCCCAGGAGCGGCGGGATCATCTCATAGACGACGACCGGCCGATCGGGATCGTTGATCTTGTCTCGGAACCGCATCTCCCGCCCTGTGTTTCCTTCGCCCCAACAGAAGGGCACAGTAGACTACGCCGAGCCGCCGTTTGTCAAGGCAAGTTGGGGGGTTTCCCCCATCTTGTGCGCAGCCACTGGGGTCATCCTGCGGTGTACCCCCGACATGGATAGCTTCTGAAAACGTCAATACCAAGATATAGGGTCCTGCCCTACGGGACCGGCGGGCGGGTGGGGGATTGATTTTGGTTAAACCTTATGTTATACTTCACGTTCAGGTGAGATCAGCGGTTGGGATCGCTTGTTGAGGAGAGGAACCATTGCCCTGTCTCGGGAGCCGCGTCTCCCCCTGCAAGCCTTGACGGCAACCTCGCTTCACTTTGCGGCGGGGTTGCTTGACGTTGGGGGACCCGCTGACCGCACGCCTGCCGCTGATGTCTGCGGGTGCGCGATGGGACAGGGCAGTGTTGCCTGACGGCAGAAGAGGAGCGGCGATCTGATGGGAACCGGCAAGGGCGGAAGGCTGGAAGCAGCCTTTCAGACCCTGTTGCGGGAAGGCGAGACACGCGGCTTCGTGACCGAGGACGACGTGGCCCAGGCCCTGTCCGGGCGGGAGGTGACGGTTCAGGAGGTCGAGGAGACATACGGTCGACTGTACGAGGCCGGCATCGAGATCCGGAATGGGAAGGGAGAGAGGGTGAAGGCCTCGCTGGCTGCCGCCGCCAAGCGGCGTCAGGAGGAGCAGGAGATCGATCTCTCCGAGATTGGGGTTGAGGATGCCGTCGGCCTCTATTTGCGGGAGATCAGTCGCATCCCGCTGCTCACCGCCCAGGAAGAAGTCGACCTCGCCAGTCGCATGGAGCGGGGAATCGAGGCGGAGGAGTACCTCGGGGGCAACGGCAAGGTCCCGGCCCGGAAGCGCCGCGAGCTTGAGTGGCTGGTCCAGGACGGGCAACGGGCACGGCAGCACCTGATTGAGGCCAACTTCCGCCTCGTGGTCAGCATCGCCAAGAAGTACGTGGGTAGGGGCGTCTCCTTCCTCGACCTCATTCAGGAAGGCAACATCGGGCTCATCCGGGCCGTGGAGAAATTCGACTACCACCGCGGGTACAAATTCAGCACCTACGCAACCTGGTGGATCCGTCAGGCGGTCACCCGTGCTATCGCTGACCAAGGCCGAACCATCCGTGTCCCGGTTCATATGGTGGACCGGATCAACAAGCTCATTCGGGAGAGCCGGGAACTTGCTCAGCACCTGGGCAGGGAACCAAACTCAGACGAGATCGCCGAACGGCTGCGCACAACTCCGAAGCAGGTAGAGCAGATCCTCGAAATCTCTCATCGTCCCCTCTCCCTGGAGATGCCAGTTGGCGAAGAGAAGGACAGTCACCTGGGGGACTTCATTGAGGACGAGAAGACGGAGCCGCCCACCGACGTGGCCTCTCACCAGCTCCTGAGGGAGCAGATGGACGAGATTCTCACCTCGCTCACCCCGCGCGAGGGTCGAGTGCTCCAGATGCGGTTCGGACTCAACGACGGTCACAGCCACACCCTGGAGCAGGTTGGGCGGCGTTTCGGCGTTACTCGGGAGAGGATCCGTCAGATCGAAGCCAAGGCCCTCAGAAAGCTGCGCCATCCGTCTCGCAGCCGCAAGCTCCGAGACTACCTGGACTAGGTGTCCCCCCGGCCGCCGCTCCGGCGGCCGGTGCTTCGGTGCAATTTCCCGAGCAGCTCTTCATCGGCCGCACGCTCGCGGTCTTCGGGTACGTCGCCATGTTGGGTCTCCTTCAGATCGTGGGTGCCCGGCACCGGAGGCCGGACCTCTCGCCGCTGGCGCGAAGCCCTAGAGCCGGCTACGCCCTGGGCGGAATACTCATCTCATCCGCCTACGCCTGGTTCTTCGGAACCCGACAGACCGAGTACCTCTCCCCCGGACCGGCCTCCTTCGAGTTTGCGGTAGTCCTGCTTCTGGGTCTGGGCGCAGCACTCCTGACCACCCGGCTCGCGGCCCGACTCCTGAGCGCTAGGCTCACCCTGACTCCGTGACTGCCCTGGACGCGGACCTCTTCGCCCTCATCAACACCTGGGCCGGTCGTATCCCCCAATTGGATTCTGTGGGGCGGATCCTGGCCAGCGACTACTTCGTGCCCTCCATACTGACGCTGGTCCTCGTCTCCATGTGGTTCGAGGCAGAAAGCGCTGGATCCGGCTTCCGGCGCCTTGCGCTTCGAGTCATTGTGGCGATCCTGTTGGCCAACGCCCTGGTGGCAGCCCTCAATGTCGCCTATCACCGCCCACGGCCGTTCTCCACTCTACCGGCTCAGGTCCTTACCTATCGTCCGAGCGACCCGTCCTTCCCCAGCAACGCCGCCGCTGTGGCCGCAGCCTTTCCGGCCATCATCTGGATCCGGAGCCCCAGCCTCGCCTGGGCCACGGGTCTCCTGGGATTCGCTTTCTCTCTCGCCCGCGTCTTCGTCGGTGTGCACTACCCGCTGGATATCGTCGTCGGATGGCTCGTCGGCGGCATTTCTGCCACGCTGGTCTGGAGGCTCGATCCGAGGCTCCGTCCCCTCCTCGACCGCGTGAGCACGACGGCAGACCGAATAGGAGTTGTGTAACCTTGCTCACAGTCCTTGAGAGCATCTTTGTGGTGTGCTACGATTGAAGCCGCCCTATGAGGCGAAGCCGAGTAGAGAGCTGGCGAAATCGAGAGCCCGATTGAAGCCGCCCTACGAGGCGAAGCCGAGTAGAGAGCTGGCGAAATCGAAGGCCGGATGGATTCGGGCAGCGGTGTAGAGGGAGCCCGGTGAAAGATAGCGAGAAGTGGCTCGTTCTAGAAATGGAGCGGATGCATCGACACATCTCCCGCCAGATGCGCCAGCTCATCCCACGCGAGCGCTGGATCGCGATCCAGAGCTACCAGGGGTGGCGGCCCCCCACCGACGTCTACGAGACTCAGGACATGGCCGTCGTCCGAGTCGAGATCGCTGGCGCCCACCAGGAACGGTTCCAAGTGTCCTTCGCCGACCACGTTCTGACCGTCAGCGGCCATCGCGACGATCCGGCCGACAAGCTCGCCTACCAGCAGATGGAGATCTCCTACGGCGAGTTCCGGGCCGATGTCTTCATCCCGTGGCAGGTGAAAGAGGATGAGATTGAGGCGACCTACGAAGATGGAATTCTGATCGTGCAGCTGCCAAAGATCCCGGCCTCGCACCGCGTCGCGATTCGGACGACCGTCGAGAACAGCGACACCTCCGATATCGATGGCTGATCAGGCGATCTTCCCGCAGAGCGCGGGGCTCACGGATCAATCGGAAGCTCCGAAGATCCCGCGCGAGCTACCCATCCTGCCCCTGCGCAACACAGTGGCCTTCCCGCTGACGGGAATACCCCTCAGCGTTCAGCGACCGGAGTCTGTCCAGCTCGTTGACCAAGCAGCCTTGGGAGACCGCATGCTGGGGCTCGCGGCCATGAGGGCCCCGAAGGCCGATCGTGCCGAGCCCGAGGATGTGTATGGCGTGGGAACGGCGGCCTCCATCCACCGGCTCATTAAGTCCCCCAGCGGCGACGCCGGCCTCCTGGTTCTAGGCCTGGAGCGGATCCGTATCCTGGAGTTCACCCAGTCTGAGCCGTACCTTGTGGCCAAGGTAGAGGTGATCCCGGACATTGTGGAGGAGGGCATCGAACTCGAGGCCCGGGTCCGCAACACCACCGAGCTCTTCTCCCGGCTGATTCAGCTCACCACCTCGATCCCCGATGAGATGGCCCTCGCCATCGCCAATGCCGATGACCCACGCCAGCTTCTCTACATGGTGGCCAACCTCATCCGCGTAGACACAGAGGCGGCCCAGGAGATCCTGGAGATGGACCGGGTCGATGAGAAGCTGGAACGGCTCAACGCCATTCTGCGGCGGGAGATAGAGGTACTCGAGCTCGGGAAGAAGATCCAGACTGAAGCGCGCGAGGAGATGGAGAAGACCCAGCGCGAGTACTTCCTCCGGCAGCAAATGAAGGCTATCCAGAGGGAGTTGGGAGACGTCGACGAGCAGACCAAGGCGATCGAGGAGCTGCGAGAGCGGATCGAGTCGGCGGGCATGAGCGAGGAGGCCGAGACGGAGGCCCGGCGGGAGCTGGAGAGGCTCGAGTCCATGCCCCAGGCCGCCGCCGAGTACTCGGTCATCCGGACGTACCTCGATTGGCTCACCACCCTTCCGTGGAGGGCAACGACGGAGGACAACCTGGACATCGCCCGGGCCCGGGACATCCTTAACGCGGATCACTACGACCTTGACGAGATCAAGGAGCGAATCCTGGAGTATCTCGCCGTCCGAAAGCTTCACCTGGAGCGAACGGAGGACACCCAGGAGCAGCCCTTCAAGGGGGCCATCCTGAACTTCGTGGGACCCCCGGGGACGGGCAAGACCTCGCTGGGCAGATCCATCGCCCGCGCTCTGAATCGCGAGTTCATCCGCATGTCTCTCGGGGGGGTGCGAGACGAGGCGGAGATCCGCGGTCACCGCCGAACCTACATCGGCGCCCTCCCCGGCCGGATCATCCAAGCCATGAAGCGCTGCGGGACCAAGAACCCGGTCTTCATGCTGGACGAGGTCGACAAGATCGGCATGGACTTCCGGGGAGACCCGGCCTCGGCTCTCCTGGAGGTCCTGGATCCCGAACAGAACCACACCTTCCGTGATCACTACCTAGATGTAGACTTCGATCTGTCCCAGGTGATGTTCATCACAACGGCCAACCTCACCGATACCATCCCCCCGCCCCTGCTGGATCGCATGGAGACCCTTCGCCTGGACGGATACACCGAGGAGGAGAAGCTCCGGATCGCTCAGGGATACCTAGTCCCGCGACAGATTGAGGCCCACAGTCTGAGGGACGACGAGATCTCCTTCGACGAGGAGGCTCTTCGGACCATCGTCTCCGACTACACCCGCGAAGCCGGGGTGCGCAATCTGGAGCGGGAGATTGGATCGATCGCGCGCAAGGTGGCGACCGAAATCGCCTCAGGAGAGGCCGAGAGCGTCGCGGTTACGCCCGAGGCCGTGCGCATCTATCTGGGAGCGCCCAAGTTCTACAACGAAACGGCGGAGCGAACCCAGATCCCGGGCGTGGCGACGGGCCTCGCCGTCACGGCCACGGGCGGCGACATCATGTTCATCGAAGCCACAAAGATGGCAGGCAAGGGAAGCCTGGTGACCACTGGCAGACTCGGAGAGGTGATGCGGGAGTCGGCCCAGGCGGCTCTCTCCTGGGTCCGGAGCCGCTCGGAAGCCCTGCAAATCGCCGACGAGGCATTCGCTGAGAACGACATCCACATCCACTTCCCCGCCGGCGCCATCCCCAAGGATGGGCCATCGGCGGGAGTCACCACCGCCACCGCGCTCGTGTCGCTCATGACAGGGCGTCCCGTCAAGGAGAGCGTCGGCATGACGGGCGAGATCACCCTCCGGGGGCGCGTTCTTCCCGTAGGGGGGATCAAACAGAAGGTGCTGGCAGCCCACAGGGCCGGGTTGGAGACGGTGATCCTGCCCCGCCGCAACGAAGCAGACCTCGAGGATCTCCCCCAGCAGGCCCGCGACTCTCTCACCTTTACGCTGGTTGAGACCATCGACGAAGTTCTCTCCGCCGCGCTGGATGAGGCAACACCGGTGCAACCCTCGCAGGCGGCGGAGCCGACCCCGGCCCGGGAGAGAGTACGGGCCTAGCGGTTCCGAAGCGAGCACGGCCCGGTGGGTCGGGAGAAAGTCCGAACCTGATGGTGGCGATCCGGGTCGGGATCCTGACCGTTAGCGACTCCGGGGCCCGGGGCGAACGCGAAGATCTCAGCGGCCCTGCTCTCCGCGATCAGGTGGCTTCGCAGCTGGACGCGGAGGTCGCCCAACAGGGTCTCGTGCCCGACGAACCGAGCGAGATCGCGCAGACTCTAATCGACTGGGCTGACACTGAAGATCTGGACCTCATCCTCACCACAGGAGGGACCGGCTTCGCGCCACGCGACGTGACCCCAGAGGCGACGGGTGCCGTGATCGAGCGGGAAGCGCCCGGCCTCGTCGAAGCTATGCGAGCCAAGGGATTGCTGGACACACCCTACGCGATGCTTTCGCGCGCCACAGCGGGGATCCGCGGCCGCACGCTGATCGTGAACCTGCCTGGCGCCCCTCAGGCAGCTCAAGAGAGCCTGGAGGCGATCCTCCCCGCCCTTCCGCATGCCCTGACCCTGCTGGCAGAATCATCGGAGCGGGAGGCAGCACACCATCGCCACCCCCACGAGCACTGACCCGCCGCCCTCCCGCCCGCGCGATCCATTCGGCCACGATCCTCCAACGGCCGCCGCGCTAGCCGACCGGGTACCCGTCCGGCCGCAACCACGGGCGGCGAGTCTGGACCTACTGCGCCGGCGGAACTTCGCCCTTCTCTGGTTCGGCCAGTCCATAAGCCTGTTGGGCGACAAGGCACACCAAATCGCCTTGCCGGTACTGGTGTTTCAGCTCACCGAATCCCCCCTGCAGGTGGGGCTGATCTTCGCGGCAATCGGTCTTCCTTGGCTTCTCCTGGGGTCGGTCGCCGGAGCGCTTGTGGACCGATGGGACCGGCGTCGTACCATGGCCACCGCGGACGTGCTGCGCGCCGGACTGGTCGCACTGGTCCCGATCGCGGCGGAGGTCGACATCTCTCTCGTCTATATGCTGGCCTTCTTGATCAGCACCATCTCGGTCTTTTTCATCCCCGCGCGGCTCTCTTCCATTCCAGACATTGTCGAGTCAGAAGAGCTCCTGGCCGCCAATTCGCTGTTCCAGATCTCGGACGCCCTCGTTGACGTGATCGGACTCCTGGCCGCCGCGATCCTGGTAGCCGCCCTCGGCGTCGTGGTGCCCTTCTACCTCGACGCGGTCTCGTTCTTGATTTCTGGGGCCTTCATCCTGGCCATGACCCTCTCGCCGAGCCCGCGAGAATGGGCGCCGCTGAGCCCACGCCGGCTTGTCGCGGAACTGGTAGAGGGATTCCGCTTCGTAGCCGGACACGCCTACCTGGCGGCGAACACGTTTCTCTTCACCCTCGGCCCACTCGCCTCCGGAGCCACGACGGCGATGACTGCTGTCTACGCCATCCAGGTCCTCGGCGCCGGCGCCCCCGGCTTCGCCCTGATGGAGGCAAGCATGTCTCTCGGCTTCCTCGCCGGAGGGGTCGCCATCGGTCGCTACGCCGCCAGATACCGCAAGGGGCGTATCATCCTGGTCGGATTTGCCCTGTTTGGTGTCACCCTCCTCGGAATCGGTCTCACGAACCAATTGGCGGTTGCGCTGATCCTGGTCGGGGTCAACGGGGTCTCCAATATGCTCTTCTACATCCCCAGTATCACCCTGGTTCAGGAGGTTACCCCGGCCGATCTCCGGGGCAGGGCGTTCGGACTCCGATCTGCCCTCATTCAGGGAGCCTTCCTCGTGTCCGTCTCGGTAGGCGGCGCCATCGCCGAAGTTTCGGGCGTGGAAAGCATCTTCGTGCTAGCCGGAGGCCTGGTCTTGATCGTGGGACTCCTCGGGTGGATGGTTCCCAGCCTGCGTGAGGCGGACTAGACCAGAAGCCAGCGCCCGATCTATACTGGGGAGAAGCTGTTCGCGGCCCGTCCGCCTACCACGGGGACCCTTCCCCGCTGGACCGCCCGCACCTTCCAATGGAGGCAAAAATGGAGAAGCCCTGGTTCCAGCACTATGAAGAGGGCGTCCCCCATAGCCTGGAGTACCCTGCCACCACCCTGCACGAAATGCAGGATCGCACGGCGGAGGAGTACCCAGACAACACGGCGACTGTCTTTCTGGGTTCCAAGCTCACCTTCCGGGAGCTCAACGCCCTGACCGATAGATTCGCGGCGGCGCTGCACGATCTGGGAGTGCGGAAGGGGGATCGCGTGTCGCTGCTCCTCCCTAACTGCCCCCAGTTTCTGATGGCCTATTACGCAGCGCTCAAGCTGGGCGCAGTCGTGGTAGCCACCAGCCCCCTCTACTCACCGCGAGAGGCGCAGCACCAGCTCATCGATGCTGGGGCCGAGACCATCATCGTCCTCAGCCGCCTTTACCCTCTGGTGCAGGCAGTCCGCGATGCCACCCCGCTCAAGCGTGTTATCGTAACCAACATCAAGGAGTACTTCCCCCCAGTCACGAAGGTTCTCTTCACCCTCTTCCGCGAGAAGAAGGATGGCCACCGCGTGGAGATTCAGCCAGGTGACCACTGGCTCCAGGATCTGATCTCTAGCCACACCCCGGACCAGCGCCCCACGGTCGAAGTTTCGCCGGACGACCTGGCTATCTTGCAGTACACGGGAGGGACAACAGGCGTCCCGAAGGGGGCCATGGCTTCCCACCGCGCCCTGATGGCCAATACCGTCCAGATGAGGTCCTGGCTCACGGACCTCAAGCAAGGGGAGGAGGTCTCCCTAGCGTGCATTCCCCTCTTCCACGTCTACGGGATGGTGGCCGTGATGAACCTGGCCGTGTCAATCGCCGCGGCGATCGTCCTCATCCCTCAGCCCACCGTTCGCCGGGAAGAAGACGGGAAGGAGGTAGTCCAACTCCACCCGGACGTCCTCAAGGCCATCAACCAGTACCGGCCCACCATCTTCATCGGCGTCCCCACCCTCTACAATCTGGTCATCCACGACCCTGAGCGACCTAACTACGACATTCGGTCCATCCGGGCCTGCATCTCCGGCTCCGCGCCGTTGCCTGTCGAGGTGAAGCAGCAGTTTGAGGACCTCACTGGCGGCAGGCTGGTGGAGGGATACGGCCTCAGTGAGGCTCCCACGGCAAGCTTCTGCAACCCCATCTACGGGAAGAATGTCCCCGGCTCCATCGGGCTGCCCTTTCCCGACGTGGAGCCCAAGATCGTGGACTTGGAGACGGGGGAGAAGGAGGTGCCGACAGGTGAGGAGGGGGAGCTGACCTTCAAGGCGCCCAACCTGATGGAGGGCTACTGGAACATGCCGGAGGAGACCCAGGCCGCGATCCGAGACGGGTTTCTGTTCACCGGGGACATCGCCAAGATGGACGATGACGGGTACGTCTACATCGTCGACCGCAAGAAAGACATGGTGATAGTTAGCGGATTCAACGTCTACCCCAGGGAGGTGGAGGACGTTCTCTACGAACATCCCAGTGTACTCGAGGCGGCTGTGGCAGGAGTTCCTGATCCCGTCCGAGGAGAGGCCGTCAAGGCTTGGATCGTCCCCAAGCCTGGGGAGACAGTCACCGCCGAGGAAGTGATCGACTTCTGCCGGGACAAGCTGGCAAAGTACAAGATCCCCCAGTCCGTCGATTTTCGCGAAGGACTCCCCAAGACCCTCGTGGGAAAGGTGCTGCGACGCTACCTAGTCGAGGAAGAGCTAGAGGGGGAGCGGGAGTCTGAGGACGCGCCTGCCGAAGTCTAGTCGGGGAAGCAGCAACCGCCTTCGGGCCTAGGCCCCAACCGAGGCCAGCGGCCGGCCGAAGACCAAGTAGCCGGTGTGTCCTACCATGCGATCCTTGGGACGCAGCCGCGCCGGCACCGTCTTGTAGCTCCTCAGAAGGATTTCGCAAGCCTCGAGATCCACAAACCCCTCCTCCTCCAGCCCAGCCAGTAGGCTGGAGACTTGGTTGGCGGTCGGCACCACAGCCCCGAAGAACGCACCCGGCGCCAGGGCTGCTCTGACCTGCGTGAGATAGTGATGCGGACTGCGCACGTCCAAGAAGAGGGCATCGGCCTCCGTCTCCTCAAAGCCCTCGGCGATGTCCCACTCCTTGAAAGTCACCACTCCCTCCAGCCCGAGCCTCTCCACGTTGGCGCGTGCACGGGCCAGCATGTCTCGTCGAATCTCATAGGAGGCCACGTGGCCGTCCGGTGCGACGGCGTGAGCGAGAGCGATGGTGAGCGCCCCGCTCCCTGATCCAGCTTCCACAACGCGGCTGCCTGATCGGATGTTCATCTTCAGGAGAATGTAGCCGCTCTCCTTCGGGTACACGATCTGGCTCTTCCGGCGCACATCGAGAATCAGGTCGTGGAGAGAGGGACGCAGTACCCAGAGAGGCTCCCCGATGTGGGTGGTGGCCTTGTGGCCCGCTGGCTGGCCGATCAGGCTATCGTGGTCCATCCGGCCCCGGTCAGTATGGAAGCTCTCTGAAGCGCTCAGCTGCACGATGTGCCGCTTGCCTCTCTCGTCGAGGAGGAGAACCAGGTCGCCTTCTCTCAGTGGCTGGCTCATCTTGTGCCCTGACGTCTGCGCCATCCTCGTTGCGGCAGCGGACCGGCCCCAGGAGACAGAGGTGGGCGGGACAGGACTCGAACCTGCGACCTCTTCCTTGTAAGGGAAGCGCTCTCTCCCGCTGAGCTACCCGCCCTCGCGCGTACCGAACATCGGCCTACATCGCTTCGGGAGCCGACACCCCCATGAGCCGGAGGGAGGTGGCCAGCACGATCCTGCACGCTGTGGCCAACTTCAGTCGCGCTTGGGTGATGTCCTTATCCTCGGGGTGAGAGGAGACCACCCGGCACTGATTGTAGAACGAGTGGAATGCGGCGGCCAGATCCTGCGCGTAGTACGTCATGTGGTGTGGCTCCAGACTTTGCGCGATCAGCTCCACGATGTCGGCGAGAGCGATCAGGTGCCGGATCAGTCGCTGCTCGGCTGGGTGGACCAGCAGAGACACGTCTCCCTCGGAGATGTCCCTGTCGCCCGCGTAGCGCAAGATACTTGCGATCCGCGCGTGCGCGTACTGGACGTAGTAGACCGGATTCTCCTGGGATTGGATCTTTGCCAGATCCAGGTCGAATTCGCTGTGGGTCTCCGCGGCGTAAGAGAGAAGGAGGAAGCGGGTGGCATCAGCTCCCACCTCCTCGATCACCTCTCGCAGGGTGATGATGTCACCCGTCCGCTTGGAGAGTCGGACCGCCTCGCCGCTCCGCTTCAGCGTGACCAGCTGGTAGATGATGGCCCGGAGCCGGTCGGGTTCAATGCCGAGAGCCTCCATGATGGTGCGGGTCCGGGCAGCGTGCCAGTGATGGTCCGCGCCCAACACGTACACCGCCCAGTCGAACCCTCTCCGCAGGAACTTGTCGTAGACGTAGGCGATCTCGGACGCGAAGTAGCCATGCTCTCCGTCAGACTTCACCACCACTTCGTCTTTGTCCGCCCCCAGTTCCGTGGCCAAAAACCAGAGGGCGCCCTCTCGTTCGCCCGTCAGCCCCCGTTCCTTCACCTGCGAGAGAGCCTCGTCGAAGGTCCCGTCCTCGTACAGGCTCGATTCCGAAAACCACCTCTCGTACCTGATCCCCAGCGTCTCCAGATCCCGCCGGATGGTTTCCAGAACTCGTTCCACACCAACCTTGGCGAGCGCCTCTGCCGCCTCCCCCCGCGGCATCTCTAGATACCGCTCTCCCTCTTCCTCGGCGATCTTCCGCCCCCACTCCTCCAAGTACTGCCCTTGGTAGCCCCCATCCGGGACGGGTTCATCCCGCCCCAATGCTTGGGCATAGCGGGCGAGCAGGCTCTCCCCCAGGAGTCGGATTTGGGCACCGGTGTCGTTGATGTAGTACTCCCGCTGGACCTCGTACCCGGCAAACTCCATCGCATTGGCAAGTGTATCGCCTAGCACCGCGTTGCGCCCCGACCCGATGTGCAGCGGGCCGGTGGGATTGGCGCTCCCATGCTCCACTTGCACTCGCTGCCCCCGGCCCAGGTCGGAGCGACCGAACCCATCGCCCTCCGCAAGGATGGTCTCCACCTGCTCCGCTACCCAACCATCGTCCAGCTGGAAGTTGATGAAACCCGGCGGTGCCACCTCGACCTTTCCTACCCAAGCCTCTCGCTCTAGGTAATCCAGGAGCGTACCGCCGATCTCGAGGGGGTTGGCGCGCGCCGGCTTCGCCAATTGGAGGGCGAAGTTCGTTGCGTAGTCCCCGTGCTCGGCACGGGACGGCGGCGCCACGACCGGCACGGGCGCTTCAAACCGAGGCAGCGCACCCTCAGCCTGGGCTCGCTCGAGCGCGCCGATCAGTGAGCGGGCGATTCGCCGGCGCATCAGTCCTTCCCTCGGGCGCGGATCCACCGCGGCAGAAAGTACAGTCCCAGGCCCGACAGTACCGTCGCAGCGATGACGCAAAACCAGGCTGTGAGAAGCGCTCCCTCCCGGGTGCCCGGGGGAAGCCCGTTCACGAGAACGAAGAACAGCAGCCCGAACACGTAGAGCCCGGCCGCCACGAGGAAGAACAGAGGCACAGCGCGAAACCACTGGGCCGGCCGGCGCGGAGGCGTGGAACCCAGATCCCGCTTCATCTTCCGCTATCCCTACTTGGGATCACACATTGAGTGGCGCCAGCTCCCCCCAGTTCTCGCCCAGCGAGAGGTCGACCGCCAGTGCCGGCTCCAGCGCGTAGGCTCCCTCCATCACCTCTCGCACTAGCATCGCGGCGGTCTCGACCTCGCCCTCCGCTACCTCCAACACCAGCTCGTCGTGCACCTGGAGTATGAGTCGGGCCTCCATCCCTTCCTCCGCCAGCGAGGCGTGCAGTCTGATCATCGCCAGCTTGATGATGTCGGCCGCAGATCCTTGGATCGGCATGTTGATCGCCATTCGTTCCGCAGCCCTGCGGATGCCCCGGTGGACACGCACCCCCGATCGGAGCTCCGGGAAATATCTGCGATGCCCCAGCACCGTGGACACGTATCCTTCCTCCTTGGCCATCCGTACGGTTTCGTCGATGTAGTTCCTCACCCTCGGGAAGCGCGCGAAGTAGCTAGCGATGAACTCTCCCGCCTGCTCTCTAGAGAGGCCCGTTCGCTCCGCCAGCCCGTACTCGCCCATCCCGTAGATCAGCCCAAAATTGATGGTCTTTGCGACGCGGCGCATGTCCGGGGTGACCCCGTCCAGCTCCACTTCGTACAGGCTGGCGGCGGTTGAGGCATGGACGTCCTCCCCGCGCGCAAATGCCTCCAGCAGGCCCGGGTCCCCCGATACGTGAGCCAGGATCCGAAGTTCCACTTGGGAGTAGTCTCCGGTGAGAAGCTTCATGCCCTCGGGCGCCACAAACGCCTTCCTCACCTGTCGCCCAGGATCCGTCCGCACGGGGATGTTCTGGAGGTTGGGACTGCTGGACGAGATCCTCCCTGTCACGGCGCCCGTCTGGTGGTACGAGGTGTGGATCCGTCCCGTTTGGCTGTTCACCAGGAGGGGCAAAGCGTCCACATAGGTCGACTTGAGTTTCGAGATCGAGCGGTGCTCCTCGATGAGGGCGATGATCGGGTGCATGGGACGCAGGGTTTCGAGCACGTCAGCGCTGGTGGAGTATCCGGTCTTCGTCCGCTTCTGAGGAGGGAGTCCGAGCTCCTCGAACAGTACCGTCTGCAGCTGCGGAGAAGAGGCGACGTTGAAGGGATGGCCAGCCAGGTCGTGGATCTCCTCCTCCACCTCCGACAGTCGTAGGTGCATCTGCCGGGACAGTTCCGACAGGTACTCCACATCCACGGCGACGCCGGCCAGCTCCATTCCCAGAAGGACTTGCACCAAGGGGATCTCCACGTCGACGAACAGGTCCCAGAGGGCCCTATCCTTGAGTTCGCCGGCGAACTCGCCAACGAGCCGATCGGTGAAGACAACATCGGCCGCGGCGTAGGGGGCCGCCCGATCGATCGGGACCAGAGCCATAGTTATCTCGTTCCTCCCCGAGCCGATCAGCTCCGATATTGGGGTCACCTCTGCACCCAGTCGCTTCCAGGCCAGGTCTTTCAAACCGTACCCACGTCCCGAGGGGTCGGCCAGGAAGGCCGCGATCATCGTGTCGAAGGCCAGGCCGCGGAGCGAGACCCCATAGCGGCTCAGCACGCCCAGATCGTAGATGGCGTTGTGGGCCCACTTGGGAA
>CAYGBX010000009.1:0-71413 GCA_964348195.1 uncultured Anaerolineales bacterium | reverse complement strand
CTTGCCGAGTTGGAGACACGCAACAACGGGAAGGCAATCTCCTCGGTAAAAGGCGAGCTGAAGCAAGCAATCGGGGAGCTGGAGTTCTTCGCCGGAGCCGCCACCAAGATCACGGGCGACACGCTATCTGCTCCCTACGGGTTCCTCAACTACACGGTGCGGGAACCGATTGGGGTTTGCGCCATGATAGTGCCGTGGAACTACCCCATCATGCTGGCGGTGCGAAAGGTGGCTCCGGCCCTCGCTGCGGGAAACGCCGCGATCCTCAAGCCCGCCACCGCCACCCCCCTCACGGCACTGGTCCTCGGCGAGCTGGCCCTCGAGGCGGGGATTCCGGCCGGGACCCTCAATGTGGTGACGGGTCCTGGAGCGGAGGTAGGCAGCTACCTGGTGAGCCACTCGGGAGTGGACAAGATCTCCTTCACGGGCGAGACCGCCACCGGCCGGGAGATCATGGGCGCCGCGGCCAACGACATCAAACGGGTGTCGCTGGAGCTGGGCGGGAAGTCCCCCAACATCGTTTTCGAGGATGCTGCTCTGGAGACGGCCGCCGCCAACTCCGTCTGGGCGATCTTCACCAGTGCCGGCCAGTCCTGCGAGGCGCGCTCCAGGCTCCTCGTACAGGAGAGCGTCCACGACGCGTTCCTCGATCTCTTCGTAGAGAAGACCAAGAAGCTGGTGGTAGGGGACCCCATGGACGAAGCCACTCAGATCGGGTCGCTGATCTCTCCGCAGCATCGAGATCGGGTGGCGGGGTACGTGGATGCCGGAGTGAAGGAGGGCGCCAAGCTTGCCCTGGGCGGCACCGCCCCAGATGGTGGCGGCCTCGAAGACGGAAACTACTTCCTTCCAACGGTGCTGAGCGGTGTGGAGAACCGCTTCCGCGTGGCCCAGGAGGAGATCTTCGGGCCCGTGGTGACGGTGATGCGCTTTCAAGATGAGGCCGAGGCAGTGCGGATGGCCAACGACGTGATCTACGGTCTCGCGGCTACCATATGGACCGGCGACGTTGCACGGGCCCATCGTGTCGCCAGTCAGATCAGATCGGGGGTCGTCACCGTCAACACTCCCTTCACCGTCTTCCCGGGGCTCCCCTTTGGTGGCTACAAGCAGTCCGGAATGGGCCGCGAGGTCGCCATGGAGGCGCTCAAGGAGTATACGGAACTCAAGAGCGTCATAGTCTACACGCGAGAGAAGCCGTTGAACCCGTTCGGGTTGTAGGCGGCGCCCAACGCCTTCGGGGTCTGACTCCGCCTACAGAAGAGGACCGCCCCTCGTCGTAGCCTGGCCGCGCTCCTCCGCAGCCGTCCCAGGGGGGAACGCTGCCCGGCAGAGGCCCAAGTGCGCTGCGGCGCAAGCGTACAGAAACGGAGGCCCTGGATTTCGCTCCGAGCCGCCCGCCCTCTCCTGCTGGTGGTCCCCGTTGCCGCCGCGCTGTTGGCTGCCTTCATCACCCTGACGCCCGCAGGCCGCGCGGCGGCCCGCTCCGGCCTCCTGGTACCCTCGATCCTCCCCAACTCCGCCCTCCGCCCACTCGACTGGCTAGCGGCTGAGCCGGTGCGAGAGGAGGTATCCTACCCGGATCCTGAGGGGCCCATCTCGGCCGTCATCCACCGTCCGGGCATCACAGGGAGGCATCCTGCCGTGGTTCTCCAATTGGGCCTCGAACCCCAGCTTGCGGATCCTCGCGTGGTTCAGCTGACGAGTGGTTTGGCGCGGGGGGGCTGGGTGGTCCTCCTGCCGAAACTGGTGAGACTCTCTCAGCACCGAGTCGGCTTCGAGGAGGTGGAGACCCTGGTGGCTGCGGTCCGCTTTCTGGATCACTTGCCCTACGT
Source organism: uncultured Anaerolineales bacterium (assembly GCA_964348195.1). Lineage (GTDB taxonomy): Bacteria > Chloroflexota > Anaerolineae > UBA7937 > JACPPX01 > CAYGBX01. The sequence continues at coordinate 69,578 of CAYGBX010000009.1, read as the reverse complement.
GGACCCAGCTCGGATCGGGTGCGGGGGCCTGTCGGTAGGCGCCTCATTGTGCTTCATCGCCTCCGCGCAGGATGAGGTTCGGGACCAGGTACTGTTCGTCAACTTCTTCGGCGGGTATGAAAGCGCGGAGCGGCTGATCGTCTCCGTCACGACAGGGATTGCGTCCCACGAGCATTCGATGAGAGTCTGGAATCCTCATCCGGAGATGGTAGCATACCTCTTCGAGGACTCTTGATCAACGGGCTGGAGTCTGAAACCGACCAGGCCATACTGCTCCGCAGATTCTTCGACGGAGAGGGGTTCAGCGCAGAGGAGCTGGAGCCGCTCTCCCCGCAGGGCCGGACCGTGTACCAACTCTTGACGACCGACGATCCAGCTGCGGCATGGGCCCACCTGGAGGCCCTGCCCGAGAGTCAGCGGGAGCGGCTAGACCTCCTCTCCCCCGCTCACTGGCGGGACCGTCTTCAGGCGCGACTCTTCATCATGCACGACGCATCCGACACACACATCCCCGTGGAGGAGTCCCGGCTGCTGGCATCGGGTTTCCCCGATCCCACTCGTGTGCGGTACACGGAATTCCGATTCTTCGAGCACGTGACCCCGCAGGAGAGCGTGAGCCCTCTGACCTTGCTGCGCGAGGGCTCACGACTGTTCCTCCACTTCTACGGGATCCTCCACTTGCTCGAGGGTCAGGCCGATCTTGAGGAGAGTCGGGCCGGCTGATATATTCCCTCCGGAGTCCCCCTCCTACTCCTTCGCACCGACAACGTTCTGTCAGCCATGGAAGGCTCGCTTGTCGGCCAGTCTCTTGGCCCCTACCGGATCGCAGAGCTGGTGGGGCGCGGCGGCATGGCGGAGGTGTACCGGGCCTACCGATACGGCTCGTCCGATCCACTGGCCCTCAAGTTCCTCTTCCCTGAGCTCTCCCGCGAAGAGGGACTCCTGGCCCGGTTCCGTCGGGAAGCGAGAATCGCCTCCACCCTCCGCCACCCCAACATCGTTCGAGTTCAGGACTTCGAGGTCTCGGACCAACTCACCTACCTGGTCATGGACTACCTGCCCGGAGGCACTCTCAAGGAGCGGATCGCGTCTCGCGGGGCCCTCCCTCTCGACGAGTCAGCGGCGGTGATGCATCAGATCTGCCAGGCGCTGGAGTATGCTCATCAGCGGGGGATCGTCCACCACGATCTGAAGCCCGAGAACGTGATGTTCGACGCCGGTGGGCGGACGGTGGTCACCGACTTCGGCCTGGCCCGAATCCTGGGCCAGGCCCAGACGAGCCCCGAGCGCGCCCTAGCGGGAACCCTGGCCTTCCTTTCACCTGAGCGGATACGTGGCCGAGAGGGCGACGCTAGGAGCGACATCTACTCACTGGGACTGATCTTCTATGAGATGGTCACGGGCCACCGTGCGGTGACCGGAGACACACCTCTGGGCCTGGTGAGTAGGCACCTGGAGGAGATCCCCGCGGCCCCCAGGGCGGCGCTGCCTGGAATGCCAGAAGGGGTGGGAGAGATCATCCTGAAGGCAATCGAGACGGAGCCAGAGCAGCGCTATCAAGCCGCGGCGGGAATGCAGCAAGCTATCGTCGAGGAAGTCCCTCGGGGAGCCGGACGCCCGGCGGGGCCTACTGCGACCCGCCTGCAGCGGATAGGTCTTCTCCTGACAGTGGCGGTGGTGAGCGCGTCGGCAGTCTGGGCCCTCCTCGCCGGGCCTCTGGCACCTCGGGCCACAGCCCCAACCCCTGATCCGGCGAGTCCCACCGTCTCCGCGGCGACCTCCGGGGTGGTAGTGGGCGAGGATGCAGCGCCGGTTCGGACGGGACCCGGCCCTAATCATCCGGTCGTGGGAGAGGTGTCTCCAGGCACAGAGGTGCGGCTTCTGCGCCGGGAGGGATCCTGGTACGCCATCTCCTTCCCCTCCGCTGCTGGGGAAGGCTGGGTCGAAGCCGGCCGCATCCTTCTCGCCGACACGTGACGCCTCACCACTCCTCGCAACATTAACTCGCCCTTAACCCGGTACAGGCCGGCCGTGTGTTATCATCAGGGGGTTCCCTGGCGGCGCCTCTCGGCCGCGGTCTCGCGGCCCCGGATAGATCCGGCCGATCACCGAGTGATCGGGGCCACAGCCGGAGAGGAGAGTGCCGTGCGTTGCCTTCGGGGCAACTGCGCGGTGAGGTCCGGAGAACCTTGGGTGCGGCAGGACCGCCATGGCGACGACTCCCCTCCCCGAGCAAGCCCCGCCAGCCGACCTGGTCCCCATAAGGTCGGTTGACGGTGAGCGCGCCTGGGGGGCGCGCCTCTCCGGCTCAAGTATGCGTCTGCCTCTCCGCGTCAAGATCATCCTCCCCTTCCTTCTCCTGACCCTCCTGCTCGCCTTGGCCGGCGCCTTCATCGCAACACGATTGGTCTCCGGCTCGCTGGAGGAACGAACCGCCTCTCACCTGGGGGAGGCAACTGCGGCGATCCGGGCGAGTCTCCAGCGCATCGAGCAGGAGCAGCTCGTCACCCTTCGGACTGTGATCCATACCCAGGGTGTCGCCCAGGCCATGGCCACCCGGGATCTGGCCCGCCTCGGCGAGCTGATCGTCCCTATCAACATCAGCGACGCACTGGACAGCGTGGAGATCATCGCCTCCGACGGGCAAGAGTTGACCGGAATCCAGCGGGAGGCAGGGTCCTCGACCGGCACCCGATACGGCTTCACGGTCGGTCGGGATCTCTCCCGATGGCCGCTCGTTCAAAGGATCCTCGCGGACGCCTCGCCGACCGAATCCGAGCGGCCTGCCCAGCTGGTGCCTACGGACGTCGGATACATGCTTTACACAGGCTCGTCCGTGTGGCACGGCGAGAAGCTCATCGGGGGCGTCCTCGTCGGGCGCTCGTGGGAAGACATCCTGAGGGAACTCAGTCTGGAAACGTTGGCGCAGCTTGTCGTGGTGGATGTCGAGGGCAACGTCGTTGGGAGCACCGTCAGCGAAGCAGTGTCATCCACCCAGCTCCCACCGCTTGCTGACAGCGCTCCGAGCCCCGCTGCCTTCGCCGCGCCGCAGCCATGGGAATGGCAAGGCCAAGCCTACCACCTGCAATACGCGCCTCTGGAGATCCGGGGCAATCCGCTAGGGACCGTTGCCGTGATCCTGCCTGGCACCGACATCTCATCGACGACACAGCTCGGGAGGGACGCACTGTTGGCCCTCTTCGCTTTGGCCAGTGTCCTCGTAATGGGGACCGGGTATCTCCTCGCCAACCGGATCACCGGCCCCGTCAAGTCGATGGTTCAGGCGTTCCAGAGGCTGGCAGTCGGGGACTTCAGCCCTCGGCTTGAGACCGAGAGGAGAGACGAGTTCGGCGTCCTGGCCGAGGCCTTCAACACTATGACCCGCGACCTGGAGGTGCGGACCGACCGTCTTAGGAGCAAGGTGCTGCAGTTGCGGCTCATGTACGACACGAGTGAGCAGCTGAGCCGTAGCCTGGAGTTGGACCGGGTGCTGGAGGTGACCGCCGACACCTTCCATGCCTCAGCGGACTGGAGCTTCACGGCCCTCCTCTTGCTTGAGCCGGGCACGTCGCTATTCGCGCTGCGATGTCTGAGGCCGCGGTCCTTGGACCATCAGGGGGATGTCACCCCTCCGGTATCGCTCCCCATGGACGCCTCTCTGGTGGAGGCTCTTCGGAACACCAAGCCAACGATTATGGCGGATCAGGCCATCCAACCGTTCCTGAGCAAGATTGGAGTGGGCACCCACATTGGCCCGGTGATGGTGATCCCGCTCCGCTCGGGGGACCCCCTGGGGGTCGTCCTGGCTGGCGCAGAAGGCAGGGAGCGGTTGCCCAGCAGAGATCGGTCGCGGCTCATCGCCACCCTGGCGGGAGAGGCTGCTCGGGCCATCCAGAGCGCCCAGCTGTACCGTCAGGTTTCCCGCCAGGTCGCCCAACTGGTGGCGCTTCAAGAGGCCAGCCGGGGACTTGCCTCCAAGCTCACACCTGACGAGGTCCTACGCCAGACTGCAGACGAGCTGGCCTCGGTTGTCCCGAACGGTGACGCCGTCATCGCGCTCCTCGACCCTTCTACCGGACAGTTGGAGCCAAGGGTGCGCCGGGGGACGCTGGATACCGATTGGGCCGGCCGGCGTGTCGCAGAGGCCGTCCTCAGGGACGGTCGGCCGCGGTGGTTCGATCCAGAGGATTCGTCACTCAATCCGGACGATCCCGGATCTGCGCCCGTTCACCTCAGGCCTGGCCTCTGCGTCCCGCTTCAGGTGGAGGGCGAGGCGATCGGAGCCATCCACGTCACCCTGCCCGCAGAGATGCGCTCATCCAAAGAGGGCGACCAACTGCTCTTGCTCACTACCATCGCCAACCAAGCGGCCGTAGCCCTCAAGAACGCCCGACTGTACCAGGAGATCCAGCGGCTCTACCTGAGCATCGTCCAGTCGCTGGCGGCGGCGATAGACGCTCGCGATCCTCACACCCACGGCCACGCCCAGCGTGTCGTGTCTACGGCGCTGAAGGTGGCCAGGAAGATTGGGCTTCCCGACGAGGACTTGCCTGTCCTCGAGGTCGCTGCCTACCTGCACGACATAGGCAAACTGGGCGTGCCAGACGAGATCCTACTCAAGCCTGGGTCGCTGAACGCAAGAGAGCGGCGGATCATCGACGGCCATCCCGACCTCGGTGCCCGGATCCTGGATCCGGTCGGGTTCGACCCGCGGGTCCTCTCCTGCATCGTCCAGCACCGTGAAAGGTACGACGGTACGGGTTATCCCCAGGGTCGGAAGGGAAATGATATTGCTGCCGGCGCCCGGATCCTAGGGGCAGTCGATGCCTTCGACGCCATGCTTTCTGAGCGGCCCTACCGAGCGCCCTTGACTCTGGAGGAGACTCTAGACGAGCTGCGGAGCGGAGCCGGCACCCAGTTCGATCCCGTGGTGGTGGCGGCCATCGTCTCCCTGGTCGAGTCCGAGGAGTTGCCGGTCAGGGAGGCGCCAGACGTCGGTACCGACTAACAGGCCCTCCCCCCAAGTCGGCCTGGGCTCCGCCCGCTCAGAGCCCTTGTTCGCTTCGCCTGAGCGCGTCCCGTCCCCCTGAAAGGGCCGCTAGCCTCCCGCGGGAAGGCCCACCGCGATGACCCCCTGCCTAAGCTCTGTGTCCGGCATCAGGTGGACGACGGCTGGCTCGCCCGCGCTTTGCGCGACGGAGAGCAAGCTACGGCCCAGGTCGTCTACCGATGCGCCTGGGTCATCGAGAGGCACATCGCTCCTGGGTGTGACCGCGGCGTGGCAATGCAGCTGCAGCCCCTCGACCGACCTTGGGTCCCGAACCGGCCAGAAGGCTCTCTCGAAACTCCCCTGAGCGCTCCGTCTCCGGCTCGCATCCAGCACGAGGGCAAGCGCCAAGAGAGTGACGCTCTGCTCGTCGGGCCAGGTCCCCAGAACCGTGTCGCGCGAGAAGAAGCGATCGCGATGAGGGGGATCCGCAATCAACCCTCCGGCCGGAGGGGCGTTGTCCGGAGTCATCCGTTCGATCACCACCTGGTCGCGCACCTGGTTTGGCCCGGTCCGGGCTAGCAGCATCACCGAGGCGGCCTCCGCCGGGCTGGGAAGGACCTGATCTAGGGACTCGAACACACCCCGCAGAATAGCGTCCAGCCGGATTCCTGTCCGGTGGTCGAAACGATAGGCCGCGTTAACTCTCCCATCCCAGTGCACCATAAAAGGGCTCTGAATGATGGCCCCGGGAGCCTCCATACGCGCTTTGGGCCTCTCCTGTCCCGCGGGTGTCCACAGGGCGATCCGCCTGACGACGACCATCTCGCCGAGACGGTGGAGTGCCTCTGCAGGTTCCAGGCCGACCGCGCCAACTCCGAAGCCATAGCCCACAGAGTCGAGACGGTTCAAGTGGGTCGCAGTGATCTGGGAGCGCAGCCCGGTAGACACCTCGCCCCAGACCTCTACTTGCGCCGGGGGTTGCGGGTCGGTGCGAATCCGTTGCAGATGGAGTCCCACCGCTGAGACAGCGCCGTGGACCGGAGGAAGGATCTACCACACCTCCAGCTGAGCGGTCAGCCCGCCGTCAACGAACAGAGTGGCCCCGGTAACAAATGAGGCCTCGTCGCTGGCGAGGTACAGGGCGGCGAACCCGATATCTTCGGGCCGCCCAATCCGCTTCATAACCTGCCGCTCATCGATGAGTCTCTGCTGGGCGACTGGGTCGTCGTATCCGTCGAAGATCCCTTGGATCAGCGGGGTGAGAATCCAGCCAGGACAGATCGCATTCACCCGAATGGTCGGCCCGTAGTCGATAGCCATGTTGCGGGTGAGGGCAGCCACACCCCCCTTCGAAGCAGCATAGGGCGCAACGCCCGCCACCGTGGCCACGGCGTGGACAGACGCGATGTTCACGATGCTGCCCTTCCCGCGGGCCTGCATGTGGGGGAGAGCATACTTGCTACAGAGAAACACCCCCTTGAGATTGACGTCGAGGCAGCGATCCCAGTCCTCCAGCGAAGTGTCCAGCACCGACTTGTACACTCCGACCCCGGCGTTGTTGACCAAGACATCGATTCCCTCAAACGCACCGAGGGTACGCTCCACCATGGTCTGGACGGACTTCTCATCAGAGACGTCCGTCGGCACGAGCAGGACGTCGGCGCCGCCCTCCGACAGTTCCGCGGCCGCAGCCTCTCCTGCTTCGGCATTGATCTCCGCAAGCACGATCCTCGCTCCTTCGTCAGCGAAGACCTGAGCGATCCCCTTGCCAATGCCCATCCCGGATCCCGTCACAATGGCTACCCTGTCTTCAAGCCGCATCGGGTCCCCCTACCTCCAGGCCTCCTCCCCGCCTTGCTCGATCAGGTTCAGGAGATCCTGCTCCGTGCTCCAAGCGATGTCTCCGAGAAAAGAGTGCTGCAGCGAAGCCAGCGCTGCCCCGAAAGCCAGACCCTGCTCTACTCCGTCTCTCAGGTATCCAAAGAGGAAGCCGGCGTCAAAGGCATCGCCCGCACCGACGCGGTCCACTGCTTCGACGCCATGCGTCTCTCCCCGATAGGTGATTCCGTCTCGCGCCGCTACCGTGCCGCGGTTGCCGTCTGTTATGACCGTGACCCCGACCTCAAAGCTCTCCCCTATAGCTCTCGCCAGCTCCTCCAGATCTTCCGCTTCGTCGCTCAGGATCTCCGCCTCTTCGCGAGTGCTGAACAGCACCTCCACACCACGCACAAGCTCTCCCAGAACGCGGCGGGCCTCGTCGGTGCCCCATAGCCTCGCTCTGTAGTTCACATCAAAGGAAATCCCACAGCCGGCGTTTCGTGCTTCCTGCGCTGCACGAGACGCCAGATCTCGACAGGAGGGGCTGAGTGCAGGGGTGATGCCAGACAGGTGGAGCAGCCGCACGCCGCGGAGGTACTCCCAGTCGACTTCGTCCGGATTGATAAGGGCCATGGCCGATCCCGATCGGTCATACAGCACGCGGGTGGGGCGGGGACGACTGCCCAATTCCACGTAGTAGGTGCCGAGCCGGCCCTGCTCCGACCAGATGACTCGCGAAGTGTCCACCCCGTGCTCTCGCACCTTGTTGACCACTCGCCGACCCAAGGGGCTCTGGGGAAGCCGAGAGATCCAGCCCGTCCGCAGGCCCAGCCGGCTGAGCCCGATGGCCACGTTTGACTCTGCCCCGGCCACCTCTGCCCGGAGTGTCTCGCTTTGCTCCAGACCGAGCCCAGGAGGCGTCGTCAACCGGAGCATGGTCTCCCCCAGAGCCACAACCTCCGGGGAATCAGCACCCACGGACCTCTACCTCCGCGGCGCGCCCCTGCCGGCCTCGACGGACAGCCTCGAGAAGCTGCGATGCCGCTCGGCGGACCCTGTCAAGATCCCTCGCCCTCCCGTCGCCCTGGCCTACCAGCTCCGATCCTACTCCGAGGGCAGTGGCTCCCGCTGAGACGAACGCCTCGGCATTCCCAGGGCTGACGCCGCCCGTGGGAACCAAGGGGACCTGCGACAGTGGGCCCTGTAGCCCTCGGATGTACTCGGGGCCGAGGCTCCCCGCCGGGAAGATCTTCACCAGTCCAGCCCCCATCCGCCAGGCGGCGAGGATCTCCGACGGGGTGAGGGCTCCTGGGATGGCGAGCAGGGCGTGCTCCAGACACGCCTCCACGACTCCCTCGTCACAGTTGGGCGCGACCACGAAGCTCGCCCCGCGTCCTTCTACCTCGGCGACACTCCTCGGATCCAGAACGGTCCCGGCCCCGATGGCAAGTTCCTCTCCCCAGCGGTCGGTCAGCAAATCGATGGCCTCCAGAGCACCGACCGAGTCCAGGGTTATCTCGACGGCTCGGATTCCGGCCTCCTGCATTGACCCCACGATCGCGGACAGCGCTCCTCCGAAGTCGCCTCGCAAGATCGCGATCACCCCGGTCTCACGGACGGCATCCTCGGCACGAGCGGCCGGCGTTGAGGAGACCCCGCTGTCGCTCACGGCAAGGAACGATCGTAGGTGGACAGGAAGTCGGGACCGTCGGGTCCAGCGGCCACGTTGTCTTCGATTCTGATACCTCCCCAGCCTGGGATGTAGATCCCTGGCTCAACGCTGCTTACCATTCCCTCCTCCAGGGCGCCCTCCGCGCCAGGGGCCAGGATGGGAACGAACTCATGGTAGCGGAGCCCGACGCCGTGACCGGTGATGTGGATGAAGTATTGTCCGTAGCCCGCGGCCTCGATGATCTCGCGAGCGGCCGCATCCACCTCGGAAAAAGCCACCTCAGGTCGCATCAGATTCGCTGCGGCCTTCTGGGCCTCAAACACGAGTTCGTACACCTCGCGCTGCTTTTCATCGGGATCTCCGGCCACGACCACGCGGGTGAGGTCAGACCAGTACCCGTCGACGACCGTGGCCAGTTCGATCATGACCAGGTCTCCCTCCTGCACGACCCTGTCCGTCGAGGGAACCAGGAGGTACCCCTTGTAGCTGCCGATCCCTGCCCCGACCTCGGCGAACCCGCGCACCAACCGGGCACTGTCGTGCCCTACTCCTCGGCTGCGGATGGCCTCCTCGGCAACCGCGCTCAGCTCCGATTCCTTCCTTCCAGGCGCGGCTGCCTGGCGAAAGGCATCGAGCCCGAATCCCGCGATCTCGTTGGCCAGCCGCAGTCGCTCGAGTTCGAAGGGCGTCTTCCGCGAGCGCAGTCTGGCCAGAAGCTCATCCGCCGCTACGAGCGAGGCTTCTCCGAAGACGGCCGCCAGCAATTCGGCAGTGGGCCCCGCGGGAACGACCGGCTCGGCGGCCCGATAGGACGGACCGACGACCTCAAACCCCCTCTCCACAGCTACGCTGGCCTCTCGCAGCCCCATCTGGTCCCGTGCCTCTGTGAGATGGCGCTCCAGGGTCACGTAGAGATCGTCGTCTTTGAGCAGGCCCCATCCGAAAGGAACCACCTCGCTCCAGCTCCGGTCGGCGTACTCCTCCTCGATCTCGGGAAGAAGAACCCGGGAGGATCCATCGCGGGCAAAGACTGCGAATGAGAAGCCGTGGTGGGGCCAGTAGTTGGTCAGATAGACGACGTTCTCGGGCAGCCGACACACGAGTGCATCCAGATCAGCGTCGACCATCGCCTCGCGCAACCGGCGCAGGCGCTCCTCATCGCTTCCGTTCATGGCCTTCCCTCTAGCCTATCCTCCGGCCTCGCTCCCGATCGAAGAGCAACACGCGCTCTCCTGGGATACGGATCTGCACCGGCTTGCCATCCCCGCCCAAAGATGTCTCCAGGCCGGTGACGATCTTCACCAGGGTCCCATCGGCCAGACGTAGATCGGCCATCTGCTCCTCGCCCAGAGGCTGGATGATCTCCGCGGTGGAGCGGATCCATTCTTCTCCCGTCTGCTCCGACACCTCGATGTGCTCCGGACGGATTCCCAGCACGACCTCGTCCGTGGGGATAGGCCGCTGCCCTCGCCACCGTACCCGCAACCCGCTCTCGTCTCTGACCAAGAACTGCTCACCGTCTGCACCATCTTCGACTCGGCACGGGATCAGGTTCATCGACGGAGTCCCCACAAGGCTGGCCACCACCGTCGACGATGGGCTCCGGTACATCTCCTCTGGCGCTCCCAGTTGCTCCACGCGCCCCTTCTCGAGCACCGCGATCCGGTCGGCCATCGTCACGGCCTCCTCGAAATCGTGGGTGGCGTAGATGGTCGTCTGCCCAAGCTCTGTCTGAAGCCGCTTCAACTCAGCGGTCATCTCCTGTCGAAGCCACGCATCCAGGTCCGTGAGCGGTTCGTCCAGAAGAAGGATACGGGGGCGTCTGACCAGGGCCCTTCCGAGCGCCACACGTCGCCTCTCCCCACCGCTGAAAGTCTCGGGGCGCCGATCCAGGAGGTGCGTGATGTACAGCGTCTCGGCCATCGATCTGACCCGCGCATCGATATCCGGTCGCGACATCTTCCGCAGCCGAAGCGGATGGGCGAGATTGTCGAAGGCCGTCATGTGGGGATAGAGGGCGAGATCCTCGAAGACCAAAGCCACATCGCGCTCGGAGGGAAGGACGTCGTTGACCAAACGATCCCCCAGATAGATGTTGCCTGCGTCGGGGATCTCCAAACCCGCAATTATGCGGAGAATGGTGGTCTTTCCCGCACCAGGCGCTCCCAGAAGGCAGAAGAACTCCCCGGCTTCCACGCTCAGATCGAGTCCGCGGACGGCCTCCACGACTCGGTAGGATTTCTTCAGGCCCTCGACCCTCAGAGACGCCATCAGCTGAGTGCCTTCTGCGTCTTTCTGTCGAATATGTGGATGCGATCGGGACGGAAGACGATCTCCACGGTGTCTCCTGCCGAAATCGGCTCGCTCCCGGAGACGACCATCTTCAACTCCGCGCCATCGGCAACCAGGTGCACGATCTTCTTCCGAGCCAGAGGCTGCACAAGGTCGACGGCCGCCGAGATCGCGGTCTCATCCAACCCCAACCCCCGGGCCGCGGAGCTAGGCAAGATGTGCTCGGGACGGATTCCCAGTCTCAGGGAGTCTTCTCGGAGCGCTGCCTCCCCCGCTGCCAGGCCAGGGGGTACGCCCCAGCGGAGATCACCATGCATCAGATAGCCCCTGCCCCTGCTGGCCCCGTACTCCACGTCCAGGAAGTTCATCGGCGGACGGCCGATGAAGCCGGCAACGAACAGGCTTTCTGGCTGCCGGTAGATCTCTCGCGGCGGTGCCAGCTGTTCCGCACCGCCATCCCTCATCACAAGGATCCGGTCGCCCAGGGTCATCGCCTCTTCCTGATCGTGGGTCACGTACACCATCGTGCTGCCAAACTGTCTCTGCAGCCGCTTCAGCTCTCCTCGCATCACCTCACGAAGTCCGGGCCTGAAGTTGTTGAGCGGCTCATCCAGGAGGAGCACCTGTGGCTGAGTCACGATGGTCCGTCCTAGGGCCACTCGCTGCATGGCGCTCAGGTCGAGCCGCGAGGCTTTCGTGTCCAGGACCTGAAGCAGCTCCAGCCGCTCTGCAATCTCTCGCACACGGCCGTCGATCTCGGACCGCGCAGTGCCCCTCACCCGCAGACCAAAGGCGAGGTTGTCGAAGGCAGTCATGTGCCAGAACAGTGCGTAATTCTGGAAGACGAATCCGAGCCCTCGCCGTTGCGGAGGCAGTTCGTTGATACGCTCCCCTCTCAACCAGATCTCGCCCTTGGTCGGCTCCTCTAGACCGGCAATCATGCGGAGGGTGGTGGTCTTGCCGCACCCGGAAGGGCCCAGGAAGCAGAGGAACTCGCCATGCCGCACCTCGAGGTCGAGATCGTCGACTGCCACCAGTTCTCCGAACTCCTTCCGGAGCCCTCGGAGTTCGATCAACGCCTTGGCCTCTGCCACCTTCCTACTCCCTTATGAGACCGAAGGTGAAGCCTGTGACGAGGTGTCTCTGGATCAAGTACCCAGCGACCACCACGGGAACCGAGGCCACCACGCCCAGGGCGGCCTGCGTGCCGTAGAACCGTCCGATGGCTCCGACATAGTGGCTGACCTGGACGGGGACGGTAATGGCGTCCCGAGACGTGAAGATCAGTGCGTAGAGGAACTCGGTCCAGTTCAGAATGAAGACGAACAGCGCCGTCGCCGCCAGTCCGCCCCTCACCAACGGCAAAGTGATCGTGAAGAGAACCCGCCAGGGAGAGGCGCCATCCAAGATCGCTGCTTCCTCGATGTGTCTCGGGACCCCATCGATGAAGCCCTTCATCATCCAGAGAGAGAAGGCCACGGTGAACCCTGTGTACATCAGGATCAATCCCAGCTGGGTGTCGATGAGTCCCAGTATCCGGAAATAGACCAACAGCGGCACAGCGAAGGCCACAGGCGGAAACATCCGGGTGGTCAGGACGAAGAATGGCATGAAGGTCCCGCCGATCCGGAACCGGGAGACGGCGTAGGCGGCCAGGGTGCCTATCAGGAGCGAGGCGGCGGTGGCGACCGGGGCGATGATGAGGCTGTTGAGAAAGGCCCCGGAGACGGGCTCGGCGCTGCTCGTCATCTTGGCCACGCCGCCCACAGGATTGCCAGGATCAAAAAGCACGACGTAGTTGCTTACCGTCGCGACCTTCGGCAGCAGAGTCGGAGGATACTGCTCCCACTCAGCAGGCGGCTTGAAGGAAATGGAGAGCACCCAGACCACGGGAAGAAGGATGACCAGGACAATGGTGACTGCAGCCACCCACCACAGGATGCGGCCCACGCGGAGCCGCCGTAGGCCCCGCCCGGCGCATGCGCTGGCGGCCGCTGTCGTCTCTGTCACGTCTCCTCGTACTCCAGCGGCCGGATCGCCAGCCGCGTGACCACCGTGATGGATAACAGGATCAGCACGGCCATGGCGGCTGCGTAGGAGAGCTGGCCAAAGCCAAACCCCACCCGGTAGATGTAGAGAGAAATGGTCTCGGTGGCGGTGCCCGGCCCGCCCCCGGTCATCACAAATGCCAGGTCGAAGATCTTGAATGCTTCCAGACCACGGATGATGAGTCCAATCAGGATGACGGGTCTCAGCATGGGGAGGGTGATGTGGCGAAAGATCTGCCAACGGTTGGCCCCCAAGGTCATCGCCGCCTCCCGCGGCTCCTTGGGAAGCGCGCCCAGGCCCGAATATAGAATCAGGAACATAAACGGAGTCCACTGCCAAACATCGGCCAACATGATGGTCCCCATAGCCAGGGCGGGCTCCCCGAACCATGAGACTGAGGCATCAGGTCCGAAGGCCTGAATGAACAGATAGTTGATCGGTCCCCGGAACAGGAACAGCAGGTGAAACACCAGACCGACCACCACCCAGGGGAGCATCATCGGATACAGGATGGCCGAAGCCATCACGCGCTTGCCAAAGAACTCACGCTGGAAGAAGAGGGCTAGGCCCAAGCCGATAAGGAACTCCAATGAGACCACAACGCCAACAATAAGGAGCGACCTTCCGATGGCCGCCCGGAACCGGGGGTCGGCGAGGACCTGGCCGTAGTTCTGCAGCCAAGCGAAGGGTGCTTGCCACCAATCGATCCCCATCCGAGGTTCCCAGTTCACAAGACTAAGCCAAATGACGATGACGAAGGGCACGATGAGGAGGATCCAGAGGAGAATCTGCAGAGGGGCGACGAGGGCGATCTTGAACAGCCCCTCTCCCCGCAATGCTTTGTACAAGGCCGCGCCCCGACCGGGCTCGGTGCGCTCAGCGACTGCCATCTTCTACCTGGTAGGGATCTAGGATTGGCATGGGGGCCGGCGGCAGCGCCGGCCCCCTTCGTTGTCTAGCCGAAGATGCCCCTCTGGGCCCAGAGGTCCTGGATCGGCTGCGGGTAGCTGGCCCGCTCGCCGCGCCAGGCCTCGATCTGGCCCACTCGACCGATGCGCTGGGTGATCTGCTGCCACTCGTCGGCGGCGTCGTTGAGCGCCTGCTCGGCGTCCTTCTCCCCGGCAAAGGCCAACTGGAGATGCAGGTTCAGATTGTCGAGGTACTCGTTGGCGCCCTGCAGTGAGATGTCAGGGAACGAGTTGCGGGTGAGCTCGAGCAGGACCGGCATGAACTCGGCTCCGTAGGCGTCCTGCATGGTGGGCTCGTCAAACCAGGTCCGACGGAAGACATCCAGTGTCCCCACCCTAGCGATGGCCTCGAGACCCACGGTGGGGCCAGTGAACCACTGAGTGAAGCAGTAGGCGGCTTCCGGCAGCTTGCCAAAATTGGAGATGCTGAAGGACCAGCCCACCACGTGGGGCACAGCCCGCACCAGGGTGCCGTTGTGCATGGTGCCAGGCATGTTCATGTAGCCGACGTTGCCCACGATCTGGGACGTCTCAGGGTCCTGGGCGAACTTGCCCAACGAGGCCCAGGCCCAGGCGAAGAAGACCGAGCCCTCAGGGAACCGTGCGTATGCCTCCGGCCAGCCTCCGGTGACTGCGTCCTCCCACATGTGGTTCTGGACGAGCCGGATCTGCTCCTCCAGCGCCTCGACGCCTTCGTCGGAATTGATGAGGGGGTTCATGTTGTCGTCGAAGTAGGCGCCGCCCTTGGAGATGAAGCGGGCCGCCCAGGCGGTGTAGGCGAAGAATCGCTCGGCGTACATGTGGGCGCCGCGGAACCCCTCCTCAGGCCGGTCGAAGAAGGCGATCCAGTCGTCGAACTCCTCCCATGTGTCGGGGAGCTCGAGAGGTCGACCGTAGGTGTCCTCGAACGCCGCTGCCTCGTTCGGGGCCTCCATGATGTCCTTGCGGTAGAAGAGGCTGAAGGCGTCGTCGTCGGCACCTACTGCGTAGCGGCGCCCCTTGTACTGGGTTGTGAACCGATCGAGGGGTGGGACATATGGACTGTCGCCGTGATCCACCTCGGGGTCGTATCTGTCATAGAAGTCGGTGAGATCCAAGATGAGCCCGGCCTCGGCCATGTCGGCGATCCAGTTCACAAAGGTGAGGAAGATGTCGAAGTCGCCGGTGCGAACGACGGCCTCGTTCATCGCCCTGGTGTAGATGTCGCTTTCGAGTCCGACCTCGGCGCTCACGAAGTTCAGGCCGGTCAGGCTGTTCCATTCCTCAAGGGCCGGAACGATATTGTTCCGCTGCCCCGAGTGGTGCATGATGGTGAAGGTCTCGCCGTCGCTCAGACGACCGGCATCCTTCAGGGCCTGGATGCCGTTGAGGGCCCGCTCCTCAGGAGTGTCGCCCTCGATCCTCCCCACCACGGGCGGTGCCACCCCCGGTGTTGCTGTGGGAGTGGCACAGGCGGCGGCCAGGCTGCCCAGCGCCACCGCACCCCCGGCCTTGAGAAAGTCACGCCTGCTGATGGGTCGCGACGCGCGAAGGATCCTTCCCGATGGATGTTCGTCTTTCACTGCTTTCCTCCCTCCTCGCAGTTGACGAACGGTGTCCGCTCCGGTCTCGTGTCCTGGCATCACCTCCCCTTACTGTCGGCCTCGCCGCGCGGCGGTCCGAGAGCTTCCCGGGATCACAAGCGGCCGAATTCGGCCAGAATCTCCTCCACGGTCTTGCCCTCCTGGATCCGCTTGCGGGTCGCTTCCTCCTTCTCTGACTGCTCATTCGCTCGGCGTAGGACGTCTCCGGCCTCCTCCAACGGAACGACCACGATCCCAATCTCGTCGGCCAGCACGACGTCGCCCGGGCGCACCGTCACACCTCCACACGTGATCGTGACGTTGACTTCTATGGGCTCCAGTCGCTGTGAGAACGGAGAGTGGGTGGACCGCGGAATCACCGATCGCGACCAGATCGGAAATCCAACCTCCCCGATCTCGTCGGTGTCACGAATGGCTCCGTCGACCACCGCCCCGCGTATCCCTTTCTGGATGCAGAGGCGGGCCATCAGTCCGCCCCATACCGAGGTCTCGGTCTCTCCACCTGCGTCGACCACGACAACATCTCCCGCCGCTGCCACGGTAAGAGCATCGAGCGGATCGACCAGATCTCCGGGCGACAGGCGGACGGTCACGGCCGCACCCACCGTGCGGTGCTCACTGAGGGGCCGAATATCGCTGCGCATCACACCGGATCTTTCCATGGCATCCGCCACGAAGCAGGACGGGCTGTAGATACCCAAGAGACCCTCGAACCCTGTCAGCAACTCCTCGCTGGGGCGAGCCTCCATGTCATGGATCACACGCTTCATCCAGTCTCCCCTCCGCCGTCCTCAGCGGGCTTGGGGTCTCCTACATACCCCATTCCTCGTGAGATCCGATCCGCGTACTCCCCGACCAGGGGTGCCTGCCGCTCGATCTCCTCACGGCTCATGCGAAACGCAGGAACAGTCAGGCTGATGGCAGCGATCACAGCGCCTCGGTGATCGCGAATGGGCGAGGCCACACATCGGATCTCCGATTCGTGCTCGGTGTTGTCGATCGCGAACCCCTGCTGGCGCACCCCACCGAGATGGACCTTCAGCACGGACGGATCGGTAATGGTCTGGTCCGTGAACCGCGGCAATCCCTTCTCCGCCACGATCCGATCAAGCTGGTCCTCTGGGAGATGCGCCAAGAGCACCTTGCCCACTCCCGTGCAGTGGGCCGGGCCGCGCCTTCCAACGGCCGAGTACATGCGGATCGTCTGCCGCGTTTCCACCTTGTCTATATACACAATGTCGCCGCCATCCAGAACGGCCAGGTGCACCGTCTCGTTGGTTCGTCGGCTCAGTTGTCGGAGGTGGGGAAGGGCCTGTGCCCGCAACTCCATTCCATCGACCACCTGGTTGGCCAACTCAAACAGCCGCAACCCGGCGCGGTAACGCCGGGTTGCGAGATCCTGAGAGGCAAGTCCATGGCCGGTGAGCGACTGGAGGAGTCTATGGACGGTGCTCTTGTGGAGGCCCAGACTCCGGCTGAGGTCGGTGAGGCTCAACCCCCCGTTGGATGCAGCCAGCGCGTCCAAGATGTCGAGCGCTCGGTCCACCGACTGCACACCGGTGCGCGGAGGGTCAGCGCGAGAGGATTCCATATTATGGAACGGCGGTCGCTATTATGAAACCACTATACCAGCGACGTCCTGCTGTGTCAATCCTCCCGGCCAGAAACAGAAATCAGGAGGGACACTTGGCCCTCCTGATCGTTCACCGGTTCTCTCTGGCGGGGACGACGGGATTTGAACCCGCGATCTCCTCCTTGACAGGGAGGTATGTTTGGCCAGGCTACACCACGTCCCCAGGCGACCGTGCGATCATATCACAGGGCCCCGCGGTGTGGCAAACCTCATCACCCCTGGGTCGCCCTGACCAGATCGAAGTAGGAGACCACCAGCACCACTCCGATCAAGATTGCCATTCCTATCACATGGACCAGCCCCTCTCGCTGAGGGTCGACGCGCCGTCCCCCCCGCAGCGCCTCCACCAGCACGAACGCCAGTCGGCCCCCGTCGAGCCCGGGGAAGGGGAGGAGGTTGAGCAGCGCAAGGTTTACGCTCAGGAACCCGGTGAACTGCAGCAGGAAGGGTACCCCCCTCTCCGCGACCTGACCCGTCATCTGGGCTATCCCGATGGGACCTGACACCTCGGGGGCGATGATGCCCTGGATCATGTACACGACCCCGTACCCAATTACACCGACCACCTCGACGGTTCGAGAGATCCCGTGGGGGATCGCCTCTAGCACGTCGTAGCGTTGGATGCGGGTGCCGGCGATGGTGGCGCCCGCCGTGAACCCCATCGGTCCCTCCCCTGCCGGAGGATTCGCCCGAGGCACCAACCGAACCACCAGGCTCGCGTCGCCCCTATCCACGTCCAAGGCGATCTCGCGTCCAACACGAGTCTCGGCCACGCGAACCACGGCCAGCGGATCTTCAACCTCGATCCCGTCCACGGCCCGCACCAGGTCCCCGACCAGGAGGCCCCCCGCCTCCGCCGGCGACCCGGGAGCGACCTCGGTGACCTGTACGGCGATCACCGCAGTTGGCTCCCCTACAACCGCGGTAACAGCGAAGAGTCCGACCGCCAGGATCAGATTCATTGCAGAGCCGGCACCGAGCGTGGCGGCTCGGACCTTGGGGGACTGCCCAGCGAAGCTGCCCGGCTCGTTGGGATCGTCCTCCCCTGCCAGCCGAACGAATCCCCCCAAGGGGATGGCATTTACCGTTATCTCCGTCTCGCCCCTCCGGGTCAGGGTGAAGAGCCGCGGAGGGAAGCCGAACCCGAACTCGGGGACGCGGATCCGCATCCACTTGGCCACGATGAAGTGTCCCAGCTCATGGACGAACACCAGGAGCGTGAACACAACCAGGAAGGAAATCAGGGTGGTGGCGAGCAACTGGACTCCTCTCAGCCGTCTCTGAAGATTATACACGACCCCAGTCAGGCACCGGGCTGACTGTCTGATGGGCCGCCCGCCTAGGGCTGTCTAGGTCTCTCCCTCCTTCACGAATGCAAGATGCAGTCGCGCCCACTCCTCGACGGTGAGGGTCTGGGCCCTTCGGGTCCCGTCGATTCCCGCCGAGGCCAAGGCTCCTGATACCCGATCCTCGTCCGGGGTCAATCCCTGCTGAAGCGCGTTCCGGAGGTATTTGCGACGCTGCGCGAATCCGGCCCGGACCAACCGGAAGAACTCCCCCTCGTCCGTGACCCCCCACGGCAGATCCTCGAACGTGTCGATCCGAACGACCGCCGAGGTCACTTTCGGAGAAGGATAGAAGGCCCCAGCCGGGGCCCGACCAACGATCCGGGGCCGTCCGTAGAACTGGGCGCTCACCGCCAGGGCGCTCATGTGCCCTGGTGCCGCCACCAGTCGCTGGGCCACTTCCAGTTGAACCGTCACCAGCAACCGCTCCGGCCGGGGCGCGGCCTCCAGGAAGTGGCGCAGCAGATGGGAGGTCAGATAGTAGGGCAGGTTTCCTATCGCCACCCAGGGGGACTCGGCACCGTTCCGGAGGAATTGGTGCGGGGCCCGCTCCAGGATGTCCGCTCGCACCACCTCCACATTCGGCCGGTCGCCCACAGTCTCGTGGAGGAGCGGTATCAGCCGATCGTCGATCTCAACCGCCACCACGCGTTTCGCCCTATATGAGAGCGGCAGCGTGAGGACCCCCAGACCCGGCCCCACCTCAAGGACGGTCCGCTCCTCCAGAGGTTCAGACGCGCGGAGAATCGTGTCTAGAAGGGAGCGACTGGTGAGGAAGTATTGGCCCAGCCCCTTCTTGGGACGAAGGCCATGGCGTTCGAGGAGCCGCCTAGCGGCGAGCAGATGGGAGGCGCCGTTCACCCCCACGGGGGCCAGTCAGGCAGAATCCAGCGGATCTTCTCCGGCTGAGGGACGGGGCCCAGGAGATAGGCATCGGTCCACCACCACCATCGGACGAGTTTGTCCTCATCGTAGGCCAGATCGATGATGCGACCCTTGATGGCACCTCCGGTATCGGCCGCGGTCCCAAACCCATACCCAGGGACGTACATTCGAGTAAGGAGTGGGATCACTGTGGGATCTACGGCGATCACCCCCTTGGTCGCGACCCACCCGGCCCGCGTGATGCCGTAGGCCGGGTGGTCCCGGGTCTTACCCGAGGTCGCCGCCGTGTAGGAGGAGGCGAACACTCGCATATGTCTCCAGTACCGAATCGGCCCCTGCGGCGTCTCGAGCTCACGCCAGACGATCTTGGTGCCGTAGGCAATGATGCGATCCTGAGGCGGGTGGGCCACCCACTCCCGTTCCACCGTTTCCTCGACAAGCCCCCCATCCTCGTACACAAAGCGGATCAGTCTCCGGAGGACGCCTTCTTGGCCCACCCGGGCGATACGACGGTGGTCCAGCTCCAGCTCTGGGTCGGGCTGCCAGAGGGTCTCGTAGGGAATGACCTCGCTATCGAGCTTGAACTCCTCGTTGACCCGCACTACCTGGATGAGGAGGCCCTCCTGAAGGGGCGAGTCGATTGCGGGTGTCGTGAAGTCCTTTCCGGCCAACGCAATCCCCTCTGCCTCGAGCGCATCCCCGACTGTCTCGCCCAACACCCGGGTCTCGAGCCGCTGCCCGTCCGACTCAAGTGTCAGGGGAATCGCGCGCTCGATGTTGACCCGAAGCCCCGGAAAGACAGGCGAAGCGAGATCAGGCCGGACCCCATCTTGCTCGTAGAAGGGGACACGTGCGCTCCTGAGAGCTTCCGCCACCGTGGCGGCCCGGGTCTCCACCGGCAGAGACACCCCGCCATCCACGATCTCCATCCGGACTGCCCGCCGCACCGAGAGCGACAGAGGGCTGAACCGCCTCTCGAAGGGAAAGTCCCCGGCGGAGAGTGGTGGCAGCAGCTCCGACAGAGGCTTCTCGGGCCGCAGCACGGTATCACGCCCCTCCAGCACGAGTCGGTCCGCGGGCCCCAACACGACTCCGGCCTCCTTCAGCACATCGCCAACCGTCGGAGCCAGCGTTTGCAGGGTAGCGGTTCTGCCGTCCACATCCACGGTCACTGCAACTGCCCGGTGGATCTCGATTGCCTCCAACCCCTCGATGGAGGAGGCGAGTCCCGGTCGGACCAGATCCTGTTCTCCGAGCTCCACGCCCAATTCCTCGAGCACCCCAGCCACCGTGGTCTGGTGGGTGCGATGAAGCACCGCCTCGCCCCCCGCGACAACCGCGACGGTCTCCTGGGTGGAGAGGAAGAGCCACCCGGCAAGCGCGAGGCTGCAGACGAGTCCGACGAGGCCAAGCACTCGAGCGTAGAGACCCCGCCACCCCGTCCGGAGGAGCAGAGGAGCCCAGGCACGGGGCTGGACCAGGCCGGTCCGAGACGAGAGCACCGTATTCCTCAAACCGTGTTCCTCCTCAAACAAAACCTCGGGGGTGACCTCGCGGCCACGCCCCAAGCGCTGTAGAGGCCGTGCACCCCCTATCGATCCCGCCCAACCGGCTTACCGGTGCCGGAGGGCTCGGACCAGGTTGTCCTGCGGCACCCGGAAGTGACTACGTACCGCTGCTTCCTTCCGGACCTGACGGGGTTGGTAGGCTTCCGCCGCGCAGGACCCGGCCTTCGTCGCCCCTCAGCGTCGACAGTCCCGGCTGCACGAAGGATCTCAAGTGGGAATTCGACCCCGCTATAGCGGATTGCGGGTTCAGGGCACCGCTAGCTCCCCGTCTAGCACGGCCTCTAGAAATGCTAGTTCAGATGATATGCGTGGTCAAACAGACTTCACAAGCCTGCCAGGCATGCGCAGGCGTCCTACGAGCTGCCCACCTGCATGGTGTGGACCTGGTAGCTGGTCCCGTCTGGGGCTTCCAAGAAGAAGTAGGACCCCACGCGATCGGGGTTGGACTGCTCTAGCCAGGCCTGGATCCGGGACGCCTCGCCGGCGTTGGAGACGGCTACCAGAAGGCCCGGCAAGGCCAGGGCGCGGGCGAGGACGGAGGTGGCCTCAAGCTCTCCCCTGGATAGTGTGACGAACCTGTAGTAGCCGCGAGGGTCCGATCGTATGCCCTCAGCACGGTCCGGCGCCACCTCCTCGGCGGAAATGAGCTGCCGGATCTCAACGTCAGAGGGGAGCGTCCCAGATGAGGCCACCGCTGCTCCCAGGACCTCCCGAGCCTCCTCAGGCAAGCCGGCCCAGGGCACCAGGTCGGCCGAACGCACGGATCCGCGGAGCCGCGAACCGATGCGCAGGAGCACTCCCTCGTAGAACAGAAGTTCCCCCTCTCCTTCTACACGAGCAGCATAGACCGCCTCGTCTGCGGCTATGCGAAATAGGCGATCCCTCAGCGCGGGGCTGATCGCACCCGTCCTGACCTGCCCAGCGTCCTCGATCAGCTCGCCCGGGTAGCCGATCCCTTCCACGGCCAAGACCTCGCCATCTTCGGTGACGCTCACATACCCGAGCCCGCCCTCCTGCATGGTGAAGCGGGCGAACCACACGGTGTCGACCAACCCCTCCGCCCGCTCTGCGCCGACTCCCCCATCGCCGCCCTCCACGCGGGCGGCGCAACCGCCTGCCACCAATAATTCAAACCCGAGGAGACAGAACAACAGCAGACTCTGAATGAGCCTGCTGCGCCCAGCCCGGGTGTCGGGTCTCTGGAGAGAACTCGTGGCGCGCCTCATCGTCGGTCGCCGTCGTGTCTTCCAGACGTCGGTTCGATCAAAGGGGTTCCGCGCGTGGGTGCGGCGATCCGGGACGCGGCCCCGAAGGGCGTCCATCCCGGATCTTCAGGCGGAGGGGGTGGGATTTGAACCCACGAGGCCCGAAGGCCTACGCGCTCTCCAGGCGCGCGCACTAGACCAGACTATGCGACCCCTCCACGGGGGGGCCGGCGGCAGCCGACGCCGAGGGGATCAAGCCACCAGGATGAGGTGGCCCAGCCTCCTACCTGCGTCATGCAGACCTTTCCGGATGCAGCGGAGGGGGTGGGATTCGAACCCACGGTGGGGCGAAGCCCCACAACGGTTTTCGAGACCGCCCCGTTCGTCCACTCCGGCACCCCTCCTCGTGCGATGTCCTATCCCGGCCGGCCCCCGGGTTCCGCCAGCGCGGGCTCGCGCCGCGCCGAGAAGAAACGCTCCAGCAGAGTCTGCGCTGCTTCGGCAAGTACCCCGGACTCCACTCTCACACGATGGTTGAAACGGCCGTCGCGTGGGATGTCGTACAAGGAACCGGCAGCTCCCGACCTAGCATCCCTGACCGCGTACACCAGCCGGTCCGCCCGAGCCTGGATCAGCGCCCCCGCACACATAGGACAAGGCTCCATCGTCGAGTACAGGGTCGCCCCCGGGAGCCGCCATCCGCCCAGAGAGCGGCCAGCTTCGCGGAGGGCCAGAATCTCAGCGTGGGCCGTGGGATCGTTCAGTGCCTCCCGTTGGTTGCGACCCCGTCCGATAACCTGCCCCTCGATAACGACTACCGCCCCTACGGGAACCTCACCCTCGGAGAACGCACGCTTGGCCTCGGTCAGCGCCTCGGCCATGAAGGCTTCGTCGTTCATCAGGCGATTATAGCACCCGGATTCAGGTGCCTCCAAGGCGTGACTCTCCGTCGCTTGCTCCACGCTTGTCAACCTCCGCTTCGAGCGGCTATAATCCCTGGCCAGGGCATGCGCCGCGCGGCTCCTGCCCTTTTCATATAGCAGGCGGACCATGGATGAACGACCCACCCACTTGACCCCTGAGGGGAAGAAGCGGCTGCAGGAGGAGCTTGAGTACCTCCGCAGGGTGCGCCGTCCTGAGGTGGCGGACAAGATCCGACAGGCGAAGGAGGGGGGCGACATCACCGAGAACGCCGGCTACGACGAGGCCAAGAACGAGCAGGCCTTCCTCGAAGGCCGGATCGCCACCCTGAAGACGCTCCTGGAACACGCGGTCCTGATCCCTGATGACCCATCAGGGGGACCCGTGACGCTAGGTGCCCGGGTGACGGTAGAAGGGTCTGACGGTGTTCATACATATCGCATCCTCGGCCCAGTGGAGGCCGATCCCGCCAACGGTCGAATCTCTGACGAATCCCCTCTGGGCCGAGCGCTGCTCGGCCACCAAGCCGGCGATCAGGTGGAGGTGCAGACCCCGCAAGGCGTCACCCAATACCGTATCCTCAAGGTTCAGTGAAAGAAGACGCACGCCCGCTGGCGCAGCTGCGCCGCGAGCGTCTGAAGAAGCTGGAGCGACTCCGCGCCCGAGGCGTTGATCCCTACCCCACCCGAGCTCGTCGCACCCACACGGCGGACGAGGCTCTGGCGATCCTGACACGCTATCGGGAGGAGGAGCCCAAGGGCGAGGCCCCCCCTGACACGGTAGCACTGTGCGGTCGGATCGTGGGCATGCGCGTGATGGGGAAGGCCAGCTTCGCCCACATTCAGGACGGATCCGGAGCCATACAGATCCACCTGACACAGGACGGGCTTGGGGCCGAGGCCTACGACCACTGGCGCCGGGATTTCGACATGGGAGATGTCATCTCGGCCGAAGGGTCGCTCTTTTTCACCAAGACAGGGGAGCCTACGCTGCGCGCGACTGGTCTCTCTTTGCTGGCCAAGTCTCTCCGGCCGCTTCCCGAGAAGTGGCACGGCCTGAAGGACACGGAGGCGCGCTACCGTCAACGCTATCTGGACTTGCTGTCCAACCCCCAGAGTCGCCAGATACTGGAGACGCGGAGCCACACTGTCAGCGCCATCCGCCGGTTCCTGGACGCCAGAGGGTACCTGGAGGTCGAGACCCCTGTGCTCCAACCCCTGTACGGAGGGGCCGCGGCCAGACCCTTCACCACCCGGTACCAGGCTCTCGACCAGACGGTGTACCTGCGAATCTCGGATGAGTTGTATCTTAAGCGTCTCATCATCGGAGGCCTGGACAGGGTCTACGAGATTGGGAAGGATTTCCGAAACGAGGGGCTCTCACGCAGCAATTCCCCAGAATTCACTCAGATCGAAATCTACGAAGCCTACGGCGACTACGAGACTATGATGGAGCTGACCGAATCGTGCTTCGCCGCGGTCGCCGACGAGGTGTTGGGTGGCCCCCGGCTCACCTACCAGGGAGCCGATCTCGATCTGACCCCGCCCTGGCGACGGGTTTCGATGCAGGAAGCGATCGAAGAGACGAGCGGCATCGATGTTCTGGCGTCGCCCGATCTGGCGAGCCTCACCGCATTGGTAGCAGAGCGCGGCCTCGAAGTTGATGCCAAGCCCACTTGGGGTGGACTGGTGGACGAGATCCTCAAAGAGTACGCGGAACCCGCGCTCATCCAGCCCACTTTCGTGAAGGACTATCCCAAGGAGATCTCGCCTCTCGCCAAGGCGAAGCCCGGAGCACCCCATCTGGCGGAGCGGTTCGAGTTCTTCATCGGCGGACTGGAGATCGGAAACGCGTTTACCGAGCTGAACGATCCTCTGGAGCAGCGAGCGCGCTTCGAGGCCCAGAAGCAGGCGTTTGAAGCAGGGGAAGCCGACGCCCACCCCATCGACGAGGAGTTTCTGACCGCTCTCGAGCATGGCATGCCTCCAACAGGAGGCATCGGCTGGGGAATCGATCGCATGGTAATGTTGCTTACAAACCAAGCCTCGATTCGCGAGGTTATTCCCTTTCCCACGCTCAGGCAGAAGATGGCCTAGCCTCTCCCCACTGCATCCCCCGTTCGTCTCATTGACACTCTCGCGAGCAGCGTGCTATACTGACCGCGAACCGAGGGGCCGTTAGCTCAGCCTGGTAGAGCAGCGGGCTTTTAACCCGTGGGTCGCAGGTTCGAATCCTGCACGGCCCACACCCGCAGGCTGGGGTGTGGACGCTCGAACGGGATCTCAGGCCTAGCTGCCAGCCTTGTGCAAATCCTCCCGCCACCCTAGCTCAGTTGGTAGAGCAAGCGCCTCGTAAGCGCTAGGTCGTCGGTTCGAGTCCGATGGGTGGCTCCATAGCACCGTCGGTCGGGCTAACCATGGGGTTAGCCCGTTTGACTAAGGGCCCGGAGCCGGAAATATGCCGGCCCAATGTCGGATCTGTGGAGCGGACAACCCGGACGGTCTGAGCCACTGCGAACGCTGCGGCGCAGACCTGGCGACCGGAACGGTCATTGTGTGCAGAGGGTGCGGTCGTGAGAATCCCGCCACAAACCACTTCTGCTACAACTGCAGTCGCCGCTTTCCCAGACCCCAGCCCGCGGTGGTCCACCGCGTCAAGATCGACGAGATGCCTCAGACATCCTCGCGAGGACCGGGCGGCTGGTCGATCCTGGTCACCATGGTGATCCTTGGCATCTTGGGCGGCTTCTTGGGGTATCTGGTACTGAGGGCAGGAGTGCTCCCCTTCGACCTGGTGCCCTGAATTCGGAAAGGAGTCGGGATGGCGCAGGAACAGGTGGCCCGAGAGGATCTCCCCGACATCAAAGAGATCAAGACCCTGAGCTACCGGCCCGGCGGGGGCGATCAGGTAAACAAACTGTTGCAGTCCGGGTGGATCCTCCTCGACACGCGAATCACCCAGACCGCTGAGCGAGTGGTCTCCGATGACGAGGAGGGCTACATCCGTCAGATGGGAAACGTTGTCTTCGTACTGGGCAAGAAGAAGGTAGGATAACATGCCCGACGGGGTGATCTGCGCTTCCTGCGCCGCGTCGAACCCCGAGAGCAACAAGTTCTGCGGGGAATGCGGTCAGCCCCTGGTGGCGGCCGACACACACATCTGCAAGGGGTGTGGGACCGAGAATCCCGCCACCAATCTCTTCTGTCAAAGCTGCGGACACGCCATGCCCCGGCCCAAGGTCCAGGTTCGCCAGAGGTTCACAGTCCCCTGGGAGACGGCTCCGCCTGAGGCACCTGCCCAGCGGGAGGTCCAGCCCAAGCCTCGAAAGATAGGGGGGCACGCGATTCCCCATCCCGAGCAAGCGCTCCCTGGGCTTCCGATTCAGGAGCACCACCGCGCAGACCTGGGACTGCCCTACTGGTGGGGGGTGCGGGAGCTCGCGGGCGGTTTCGATCCCGAGGGCCTGAAGGACTACCGCGGCGGACCGCCTCCTCCTGAGCTCCTCACAGAGTGGGTGGAGCTGCTGGCTCCTCTGCACTTCCTGGTCTTCGTGAGAATGGTCGGGGTCAACCACCACCTGGAGATGATGCGAGAACTGGAGGCCTCCGGAGACGGTGACCCCATCAGGTCGATCCGGCTCATTGAGGCCTTCGAAGCCTTCCTAGTAGGGCTACACGCGGCTGCGGAGGAGTGCGCTCGAGAGGCCTTCATCCTTCTCGTCCGCGACAACTGGCGCATCCCCAAGCAGCTTAGAGAGCGGGCGCTTCGACTGTCGCTGGAGGAGGCAGGCGGGGCGCTGGAGACAAACGGCTTCAAGGAAATGGCCGGCTGGCTCTATGAAATGCAGACGGAATTGGCGATACGAGACCAGGTCGCCAAGCAGTGGCGGTTGCCCCACATCTTGCAGGCATCCGGCCGCATTCGCCTCCCGGACAACGCGTCGGACGGGACCCTGTTGAAGGAGATGGTTCCGGCGCCGATCAGGATCCGCTCCGACGGAAGCCGTGCGCCAAGGGACGGAACGGTTTCGCTGGAAGAATTGGCCAGCCGATTCCGCAACTTCGTGCAGGAACGACTCGAACGGATCTATCGGGTGCTCTACGAGTCCGAGTTCGACAAGTACCTGCTTGACCACTCGCTGAACGTCGACCACGTGCCCCCCTGGGATCGCTCCGCTGCGCAAGGGGCGCGAGCCCGCAGAGGGTAAGGACAGCTGCCGAGGAGTATCGGCAGGAGGACAGCTGCCGAAGGGCCTCGGCAGGAGACCGGCTATCGGAAAGTCGGGCGCGATCCCCCTCCAGCGCGCTGAGATTCCAGGGGACACGATGGAACTCTACGAGCGTCTCCTGGAATACACGTCCCTAGGCAACGTAGCGCACGGTGCCCTTCTTGCCTTGGGTCGCTACCTCCGCGAAAGGCCCCTCCCCCAGGAAGACCGTGAGGCCCTCTCCCGCGCCGTGGATCATCTGGGCCAAGCGCAGGAAGGGTTTCACCTCACGCTGCGCGCAACCTCGATTCGGCATCCCCAAGAGTTGCGTCAACTGGTCGAAAGGCTGCTCTTCGGCCAAGACTGGCCGGCGAGTCCGGCCAGGGGGCCGTGGCATGAGGCACTAGACCTGGTCGCTCAGGAGGATCACGCAATTGCGCAGCCGCGGCTTCAGGTCTTCATCTTTGTCCACAGCCTGATCGCGCTCGCGGTCCTCCCCCGGCTTCCGGTCCCGGTCGGGGCCGGCGCGTCCGGCCAGGGAGCCGTGGCCGGCCGTGCCAGCGCCTCAAGCTACGCCGACCTCTCGTTTCCCCGGAGCCCCGCCGAAGTCCAGAGCAGGCTGGAGGAGGTGGAGGGCATCGTCTGGCGGGTGATGGCAAGCCCCCGCGGGCGAGTCGGGGCGGATCCCCTTCGACGCACCTACGGCTTCTTCGAAGCCAGTCGCTGGCTGGTGGAGAACCACCTGCGACTCTTTGTGGGGCGCGCGCCCGGACGGGCTGCCTGAGGCGAAGCGGGTGCCTGAGGCGAAGCGGCAGTCTGCTGCACGCCGATTGCCGGCGCCTGTCCAGGCCAGAATAGAAGAGATCGCCCAGGACCGTTCCTCGGGCGCTGCTTCTCTTGGTGCCAGTGCTGCGCGCGCAGTGCAACTGCTCGCGACGTCATCGTCCGCACATTCCTCGCGAATCTTTCGAGAAGAGGTGAGGGAGGTGACGCGGGCGCTGATCGCGGCTCAGCCGACCATGGCCCCGCTTGTCTCACTCAGCAGCCAGGTCCTCCTCGCGGTGGAGGCAGCGCCGGAGATGAGCGCCGCCCGGCAAGCCGCAGACGACGCCGCCTCTCGATTTCTGACCCGACAGGCTTCGGCAGGGGACAAAATCGCGCGCCACGCAGTGACCCTCTTCCCCAGTCGAGGCGTGGCGCTCACCCACTCCTCGAGCGAGACTGTCCTCTTGGCGCTTCAGCAAGCGCGTCTTGTCGGTCTTCAGATCTCGGTGATCTGCACCGAGTCGCGGCCCAACATGGAGGGCCGTTCCCTTGCCGCCCAACTCGCCCAGGGAGGGATCCGGGCGCAGCTGGTGATAGACGCGGCCGCCCCTGGCCTGGCCAGCGAGGCGGACCTGCTGATCGTGGGCGCGGACGCTGTCGCCGAAGAAGGCCTGGTGAACAAGGTGGGGACCTACGCGCTCGCCGTTGCTGCAAGCCCATCCGGAACACCCTGCTACGCTCTCTGCGGCACCTCCAAATTCCTCCCCTCCGGATACCCGCTCCGCATCCCGGACGAAGATCCGTCCGAGATTTGGACCGAGGCCCCTCCTGGGCTAGACATCATGAACCGGTACTATGATGTTACCCCCTGGGATCTGATCCGGAGCGTGGTCACTGAAGATGGCGTCTTCTCCCCGGCAGAGGTCCAGGAAGCCCTCGCCTCTCAACCCCTACATCCGGAGCTCGTCTAGATGGTCTGGGCAGAGATCCTCTCCATTGGCGACGAGATCCTGCAGGGGGACGTGCTGGACACCAACAGCCACTGGCTGAGCCGGCGTGTGGCACGCCGCGGAGGGTCGATCCGCCGCATCACCGTCCTTCCTGACCAGGTGGATGCGGTGGCAGACGAGATCCGGGCGGCCTTGGCAAGAAACAACGATCTGGTGATCACAACCGGAGGGCTTGGTCCCACCGCCGACGATCTGACACTGGAGGCCGTCTCCCAGGCGCTGGACGAGCCTCTGGAACTCAATGCGGAGGCTCTGGAGTTGGTCCGACAGCGCTACGTCGACCTGGCGGAAAGCGGGTACGTCTCGCACGGCGAACTCACTGAGCCCAGGCGCAAGATGGCGCGGCTCCCCCGAGGCTCAGAGCCTATACCCAATCCGGTTGGAGGAGCCCCCGCCTGCCTGGTTCGAACGGGAAGCAGCCTAGTGATCTCGCTCCCGGGCGTGCCCGCCGAACTGAAGGGGATCTGGCGCGAATCGCTGGGGGAGGTCCTGGATCCTCTGTTCGGCTCCGGGGGCTTTGTTGAGCGGGCGCTTTTGGTGGAGTGCTCGGACGAGTCTCTCATGGCCTCCACGCTGAGCCAGGTGGCTGAGGAACACCCCGACGTGTACATCAAGTCCCGGGCCCGCACCTTCGATCCTGGGGTGCGTGTGATGGTCACGCTGTCAGCCAGGGCAGAGAGCGGCGCCGCCGCGGCGGAATCAGTGGCGGCTGCCATCGGGCTTCTCCAACAGCGCCTCGAGACGCACGGCCTCCCCTCGAAGGAGATCGACCCTCACGAGGCCGACGGGTAGGGCTGCCGCGGCCTGGCCCCGGTTTGCGCGAGCCCTGCCCACCTGATACAGTCCCGCCCCGCCCGGAAGGGTGGTTCGAATCCGTTCAGGAGGCGCCTTGCCCTTCTCTCTTCTCTCGGTCGCTGCCGTGGTCGCACTGGCCGCCTATGGCATCAACACCTTCCTGCTGGTGGCGCTGTATCTCAGGCACCGGCGGGACGAGATCCCTTGGCCCACTCCCCTCGGCAACCCGCCGAAGGTCACCGTTCAGCTGCCCGTCTACAACGAGAGGCACGTGGTGGAACGGCTCATCGAGGCCGCTGCGGCGCTTCAGTACCCCCGGGGCAAGCTGGAGATCCAGGTCCTCGACGACTCATCTGACGCAACCTCGACGCTCATCCGTCGCAAGGTGGCCCAACTGCAGGACATGGGGGTGGACATCGTCTGGATCCACCGCTCGCGCCGGAGAGGATTCAAGGCAGGTGCCCTTCAGGAGGGGTTGGTCAGGGCAAAAGGGGAGTTCCTGGCCCTCTTCGATGCTGACTTCCTCCCGGCCCCTGACTTTCTAGAAGCCACCATCCCCTTTCTTGTCGCCGATCCCAGGGCGGCGCTCGTTCAGACCCGGTGGACCCATCTCAACGCCACCGCCTCGCTTCTGACCCGGGCGCAGGCGATGGCACTGGACGGTCACTTTGTTGTGGAGCAGACCGCCCGTCACCGCTCCGGGCTGTTCATGAACTTCAACGGATCGGGCGGGGTCTGGCGCCGAGCCTGCATAGAGGAGGTGGGCGGCTGGCACCACGACACCCTCTGCGAGGATCTAGACCTGAGCTACCGGGCTCAACTCGCAGGGTGGCGATGTCTCTACCTCCCTCACGTCACCTCCGCGGGGGAGATCCCGAGTCAGGTCCAAGCCCTGAAGAGGCAGCAGCATCGCTGGGCGAAAGGTTCGCTACAGTGTGCGATAAAGCTGGGTCCCCGTCTCATTCGCTCACAGCATCCTTGGATCGTGAGGCTCCAGGGGCTGATCCATCTGACGGGATACCTGATCCACCCCCTTATGCTGGTCCTCCTGTTGGCATCCGTACCTATCCTTCTCCTGGGCCAACCCTTCGGTATGCCTCTCGCATATCTCAGCCTCGCTAGCGTGGGCCCTCCTCTCCTCTATCTCCTGAGCCAACGGGCCCTTCACAAGAACTGGGGGCGGAGATTTGCTCACTTCCCGGGGCTGATGCTTCTCGGCACCGGAATCGCCCTGAACAACACCGTGGCCATATGGGGAGCGGCCACGGGGAGCCCCAATCGATTCCGGAGAACTCCGAAATACGGACGGGCCGGAAGGCCGTCGGGAGCAGACGACTATCGCCTACGCCTGGACGCTCTGGTATTGGGGGAGGTGGGCTTGGCCGGCTACGCTCTGCTGGCCGGGTGGATCGCTGCTGCGACTGGAGCCCTTGCCGCGATCCCATTCCTGTTGCTCTACGCTGCCGGGTTCGGCTGGGTGGGGACGATGTCTTTCGCCGAAGCCCTGAGGAGCCGCCGGTTGCAGGCGTCGGAGGAGGTTTCGCGCCCCCGTCGCCGGAGATGGGTCGGCGCCCTGGGCGCAGTCCGCAGGCACTGAGGTCGCTTCACGGCTGGGCGCAGGCCGGTCTAGGAAGAGAGGGCTCAGCGGTTCCGGTCCGGGCTCCCCTGCACCTCAACGGCCCGGCCGTCGGTGACCTCTCCCACCACCCAGGTCTCCTCCCCCTCCTCGGAGAACAGGCCCCGCAGGAACGGCACCTTCTCCGGCTCCAATGAGATGAGGAGTCCCCCCGACGTCTCGGGACAGTGCAGAGCCAGTGTCCACTCTTCCGAGATTCCCTTCGGCAGGCGGAGCCGGTCTCGCTGCGCAAGCCAGCGCCGATTCCGCCGCAGCCCCGCGGGGATGTGTCCTCCTGCCGCGTGCTCCAGAGTGCCGGGGAGCAGAGGAACATCCTCCGCCCGGATCAGAATCCCCACTCCACTGACATCCGCCATCTCGTAACAGTGGCCCAGCAAGCTGTAGCCCGTGACGTCTGTGGCTGCGTGGACCCCTACCTCTTGCATGATCTGGCTGCCCGCGTGGTTGAGCCGCGTCATGTTCTCCACCGCCGCCTCCACTTCGTGTGGGGCGGCGGCCGAGTGCTTGAGCGCAGTGGTCACGATCCCCGTGCCTAGGGGCTTTGTCAACACCAGCAAATCGCCCGCGCGAGCTGTGGACTTCCGGATGATCCGGTCGGGATGGATAAACCCCGTTACCGCCAGACCGTACTTGGGTTCGTCATCGAGGATCGTGTGCCCGCCTCCAATCACAGCACCCGCCTCCGCCACCTTGTCGGCTCCTCCCCGGAGGATCTCCTGCACTATCTCCCGATCCATGTCTTCGGGGAAGGCCCCCAGGTTCAGAGCCAGGACCACCTCGCCGCCCATAGCGTAAACGTCGCTCATTGCGTTGGCAGCGGCAATGGCACCGTAGTCGTAGGGATCGTCCACGACCGGCGGGAAGAAGTCGACAGTCTGGATGATGGCGCGGTCGGTCGACACCCTGTACACCGCCGCGTCATCGGCGGTCTGGAGTCCCACCAGAAGATCAGGGTGACGGTGATCGTGCAGGTGAAGCAGAACCTGCTCCAGATCGGCGGGGCCGATCTTGGAAGCTCAACCTGCGCACGATGCCAGCGCGGTAAGCCGGATCTCCTCGCGCGTCAGCACGCACTCTCCTTAACCATTGCGTAAGAAACGGATTCTACGATCCAATATAGCCGGGCCCCGAGCTGGATTCAACGGAACGCCAGCCCGCGCCCCCTGAGACTTTGGCGACCTGGGCAGATCGATTCTGGCTCCGGTGCCGTGTCACTGGACCGGGTCGGGGGCGACAGCTACGATCGCGTTGTTCGATCGATGTCTTCCGATCGCGTTGTTCGATCGATGTCTTCCGATCGCGCGATGCAAAGCCGACCCGCGGGGATGTAGCCCGAAACCGGCAGTGCGTCTAGAGAGCGGGGATGGGCCCATCCCGCCAAGCGGGCGGTTGCAGGAGAACCGCATGAGTGATAGGCGCCTCAGCCTCTTGGTCGGAGCCCTGCTGGGCGGAGCCACGAGCATCCCCGTGATCGCTCTCCTCTACCCGCTAAACGCCCTGGCCGGTCTCCCCTATGTCCCGTTTGATCTCTTCGATGCCGTGGCGAGAATCCTTCCAGGACCCCTGGTTACCCTCGGCATCGACGCCATGGTGGGGAGCCTGTCCCTCCTCGGCCTCTCCGTCCGCGAGACCTCTAAGGCCGCCGAGTCCGTGCTGGCACTTTCCCTGACGGTCGGCCTGGGCGTGGCGCTGGGAGGGACGATCGGGCTGGCGCGCCGGTGGCCTCGCACAGAATCCCTGTCTTCGGGGCAGCTGGGCGCCGGGCTGGGTCTGCTGGCAGCGCTCCCGGTGCTGGGGTTGGGATATCTGGCCGGCGACTCCCTCACCATCGTTCCGCTCCGCCTGATCTGGGTGCCGACCGTCTTCGGGGGTTGGGGGGCAACGATCGGCTGGGCGCTGGGACGGGCTCAAGCGGAGCCGCAGCCCGCTCCCTACATGACCTCCCGGAGGATCTTCCTCGCCCGCCTAGGTGCCGGAGCCGCCGCGCTCACCGCAGCGAGCACCGGGCTAGGCTACTTGCTTGGACAGCGCGGCTCAGGCCGGCCCTCCGCGATCGTGGCCGTGCCCCGCGAGATCCCGCCCGCCATCAGCTCGCCGTCTGATGAGGAGTTGGCAGCACGCATAGCTCCGGCCCCTGGAACACGGTCCGAACTGACCTCCAACCGAGACTTCTATCGTATTGACATCAACCTACGTCCTGTCGTGCTGGATGCCGCAGAGTGGCGGCTGCAGCTGGGTGGCCTGGTGGAGCGACCGCTGACCTTGACCCTGGACGATATTATGGCGCGCCCCGCCATAACCCAGGTCATCACTCTGTCCTGCATCTCCAACCGGATCGCCGGCGACCTCATCTCCACCAGCGCCTGGACCGGTGTCCGACTCAAGGACATCCTCGATGAGGCTGGGCTCATGCCGGAGGCGCAGGAGCTGTTCATCCAAGCCGCCGACGGGTTCTACGAGAGCGTGAGCCACCAAGACATGCTGGACGATCGCACGATGCTTGTCTACGCCATGAACGGAGAGCCCCTGCCCGAGGAGCACGGCTTCCCGCTGCGCATCTACATCCCAAATCGCTATGGAATGAAGCAGCCGAAGTGGATCATTCGTATGGAGGCCATCGCCGAGGAGGGACGCGGGTACTGGGTGGACAGAGGGTGGAGCGCCGAAGCCGTTCCCGTGACCACCTCGGTCATCGATACCGTGGCTAATGAGCTGGCCACGGCCGCGGGACACCTGGTGCCGATCGGCGGGATCGCCTACGCCGGCGCCCGCGGTATCAGCAGGGTAGAGATCCAGGTAGACGATGGCCCCTGGGTAGGGGCCCAGCTTCGCGCCCCTCCTCTGAGCCCGCTGACCTGGGTGCAATGGCGCTACGACTGGCCCTACCAGCCGGGACGACACACTTTTCGCGTTCGAGCCTACGATGGCGCTGGGCGCCTGCAGCCGGTGGAAAGCCGCGGGGTCAGACCTGACGGGGCCACCGGCATCCACGAGGTGCGCCAAACCCTCTAGCTCGCCCCGGAAACCCACGTACTGTATCCTGAGTACGTGTCTCCGTGAGCCTCAGATTCGCTCTTCTACTAGCAGCGTTGGCGCTTGCCCCGACAGCGGCCGCGGGCGCCTGCATCGGTCGCCCCGCGCCGCCCGAGCCTACTCCTACCCCCGATCTGACGGCGGAGGAGATCGCAGCGCGGGCTGCTGACGCTATGCTCGCCATCCGCTCCCTCCACTACGTGATCGAAGTCGAAGGGGTGCACTACTACATCGACAGCCCACCCACGACTGCCTTGAAGCACGTGGAAGGAGACCTGCTCCGCCCCGACAGAGTCCGGGGGGTGATGCGTGTCAACACCCTGGGGATCACGACTGATGTGGGGTTCATCGGCATCGGTGGCCTCTCCTACATCACGAACCCTCTGTCTCAGCGGTGGGAGACCCTGCCGCCGGAGTGGGGCTGGCGGTTCGCGCCGGGGCTGCCTTTCGACCAGGAGGTCGGGATCCCAGCGATCGTGTCTCAGGTTGCGCTGCAGAAGCTGGGGCTGGAATCCCTTGAGGACCAATCCGCATACCGGCTCCAAGGCACCGCGCCCGCCCAGGAGGTTATGAGGTGGCAACCCGGCCTCGCTGGAGCCGGCGACGTGACCGTGCAAGTGTGGGTCGACAGCGAGACGTTCCTTCTCCACAGAGTCCATCTAGTGGAGTTGGGCAGCGACCCCGAGCGGCCCCGAATCTGGGAGATCGCCTTTTCTGAGTTCGACCAACCGGTAGAGATCGCCCCGCCTCCGGTCTCCGCATCGTAGGCCGGCTTCTGGCTTTCAGGAGACTGCCGTGAGCAAAGGCCGATCCCGAGCGTCGGCTTCGGGCCACCCCCGTCCCTATTTGATCCTTGCCCTGGTCGCGTTCGGGATCTTCATCGCCGCCGACGACCTCACGGTCATCTCTACCATGCTGCCTCAGATGATCGTGGATTTCGAGATCCCGCTTCCCAGTGGACTCGACGATGCTTCCTGGATCGTCACCGGATACCTAATCGCCCATGTGGTGGCCATGCCTCTGCTGGGACGGGTTTCCGACCTCTACGGACGCAGACGGATCTTCGTCGCCTGTCTCACGATCTTTGGGGCGGGGTCGCTCTTCGTTGCACAGGCCCCCGACCTGCCGCTTCTTATCGTGGGGCGCGTGATCCAGGCCATTGGGGGAGGAGGCATCGTCCCCGTCGCCTTGGCTATCGTGGGGGACGTCATCCCTGTCCGCAGACGGGCCATGGCCTTGGGAATGCTGGGCGCAGTGGATACGCTGGGGTGGATCGTCGGTCCTCTGTATGGCGCCTTCTGGGTCCGCTACTTCACCTGGCAGTGGCAGTTTTACGTCAACCTCCCCATCAGTCTCCTGGGCATTGCAGCGGCGTGGTACCTTCTCCGAGATCTGAGTGCGCCCCACAGTGGCAGGCCGCGTTCGCTCGACTGGCCGGGAGCGGTGCTCCTGAGCATGACTCTCCTGCTCTTCAACGTCGGACTGTCTAGGATCGGAGCTCCGGCGGTGGGACCGACCTTCGACTTCTCCGGCACGCCTCAGCCCCCGCCG
Organism: uncultured Anaerolineales bacterium; assembly: GCA_964348195.1. GTDB lineage: Bacteria > Chloroflexota > Anaerolineae > UBA7937 > JACPPX01 > CAYGBX01. The sequence goes on along the minus strand of CAYGBX010000009.1, from coordinate 33,651 downwards.
GCGTGGCAGATCGCCGCGCCCTACTTCCTCGGAGCGGCGTTGACGGCTGCGGCCTTTGTGTGGCTGCAACGGCGGGTCACGTTCCCTCTCATCGACCTCCGCGTCTTCCGTTCCCGCAATCTCTCGCTCGCTTGCCTGATCAGCGGAGTCGTCGGGTTCGGGTCGGTGATCGCCATGGTGGCGGTGCCGCTCTTTGTCAACACGGTCCAAGTGGAAGGGGCGGACGTGTCCGACATGATTCGGTCGGCCGCGGTCGGGAGCGGCCAGCTCCTCTCCGCCTTCACGGTTGCCATGGCCACGTTGTCGGTGGTGGGAGGCTGGCTCACCAGCCGGGTGGGGTACCGCCCTCCTGCCACCCTGGGTCTGATCCTCCTTTCGGGCGGCTTCCTGCTGATGAACACTTGGTCCCCCGCGATCGGCAGGCCTCAGATGGCCCTCCACCTGTCGGTGGCGGGAGTCGGACTCGGGTTGGTCCTCGCCCCTGTGGCAACCGCGGTGATCGACGCCGTGCCGGCGGCATCGCGCGGGCTAGGCACCGGGTTGCTCCTGATCTTTCGGCTGATGGGGATGAGCATCGGACTGTCCTGGCTGGCCGCCTGGGGATTGGTCCGCTTCCGGGAACTCGGCTCACCCTACTCAGTGGCTGAGATTGCTGCGCTCATACCTACCATCACAGCCCAGATTCTCTCCGAGACATTCTTGGGGGCAGCCCTTCTGGCCCTCGCAGGACTGGGACTGGCGCTCTTCTTGAGCAGGGAGACCCCGCTCGCCCAGCAGGACGGAGCGCCATGTGCCTAGCCCAGGGCGATAGGCAGTCCTTGATCGAGTTCTTCCCCCCATCTATAGTCCGCCAGATTCGCGTCGGATCGTGACGTAGGAGGTGCGAATGGCCGCTCGACGGAGAGTCCTGATCCCTCTGGCCGTGTTTCTGGGCGTGATCGTCCTATTCGGCTCCGCCGTGGCCGTGGTTGGGATCCTCTTTCGGGATCAGCTCCTGGCGCTGTTCGGAGAGACCGAGGCTCGCCAGGCAGCCGAGATCCTCCCCGAGGGGACGGAGGTGATCCTCTCTCTCGATCTGGCCATCCGGGATCTCGAGGGCTTTCGGGCCCTGCGGGATATCTACCTGGACAATCCCGACGTTCGCTCGGCCCTGGATGACTTGGATCGGATTCTCCAGGAAGGCGCCGATATCTCCATCGAGGAGGACATCCAGCCCTGGCTGGGGAGCCAGGTGATCTTGGCCGTGCCCAGCTTGCGTGACGTGATCCGTGCCACGTTCGTGCCACCTGACCTTGTGGTGGCGGCAGCAACGCGCGACCAGGAGGCTTCAGATCGATTCATAGCCAAGCTGCTTGCCGCGGAAGAGCGGGACGGCAGGTCCTACGATGAAGAGACCTACCAGGGCGTGGTGCTGCACGTCCACGAGGACGCGGGTCAAGAGATCGTGCTCTCCACCTTCAGCGACTGGGTGGTGGGGTCGAATGACGTGCGCCTGGTCAAGGAAATGGTGGATCTCGCTGTGGACACGAGGGACCGCCTTTCGCTGGCCGACAACCCCGCCTACGACAGAATCCTCTCGCTTCTGCCTTCTGGGCCGCGTCTCACACTGTACCTTGCGCCTTCTGACATCATCGAGACCCTCAGTCGAATGAGCCCGGTGGACTTCCCTGAGGAGCAGACCCAAGGCCTGGGGGCTCTTGAGGCGGCGGCGATGGCTGGAACCTTTCACGAGGACGGGATCCGCATCGAGGCTTTCGCCACCTACGACGTAGAGCAGATGACCGATCAAGTGCGGTCGGCCTTCCAGCAACCGGCCTCTCCCGGCGCAGTCCTTCAAGACATCCCTGCGGATGCACTCCTCTTCCTCAGCGGTCAGAACCTAAGCGCTGCCTGGTCGCAGGTATCGCAGGGACTCGAAGGGACCCCCGACTTTGAGGAGACCCTGGCGGATCTGGAGGCGGAGCTGGGGTTCAACATCGAGCAGGACATCTTCAGCTGGATGACCGGGGAGTGGGCGTTCGTGCTCGTCGATGCACCGTCACCCGATCCCACCGTCCCGGCGGTCGGAGCCTATGCCCTGATCGGCACCGACGATGTGGAGGGAGCCCGGCGCCACATTGAAAACGTGATTGGTGCCCTAGGCCCCCTCGCCCTCTTCCTCTTCGAAGAGGAGACAATCGGCGGCGTGGAGATGACGGTGTTCACCGATGAGAGCGGCCAGTTCTTGGTGGGATACGGATTCAAGGACGAGTACTTGCTGATCGCCTACCTGGAGGAGTCCGTGCTGGCCGCCACGGCGGCGGCGCAATCGCCCGTAGCGGAGAGTCCGAGCTTCGAGGCGATCCGAGATCGTCTCCCCCGCGAAAACTCCGGATACGTCTACGCCAACATTGATTCCCTTCGGGAACTGGCCGCCGGCGAGCTGACTGGGGCGGACCTTCGCGACTACCAAGAGAACGCCGAGCCCTTCCTAGAGGCTATCCGCGCCGTTGGTGCGGCCGGCGAAGCGGAAACTGGGGCGGAAGGCATCGTGCGGGCCGTCCTGTTCCTCCTTGTCGACACCTGAGGTCCACCCAACCACACTGAGTTCCCTACCCGCGTCTGAGTCACGGCGCTCCCGCAGGCCGCCTCTGGCTCCTCCGTCATCGCCTGTAGCATGTCGCTTCCTTCCTCGCGATGCTCGATCGTGCAACATTTGGACCGGATTTGGACCCCGTTTTGACCCTAGTTGTGGTAGAGTGGAGCTCATCAGGACGTCCGGTCCCTGATGGGTCCGCGACCCTTGAGAGGAGGCAACCACTCGCCTGGCGCGCCTTGAGCGGCACCGCCATTCTGTGTGACCACTGCTCAGTTCCAGATGGCACAGGATCCGCTCCCAATGGTGAGCCGGGTTGAAGCCGCGGGCCAGCTTCCCGAAGGAGGATCGACCGGCTGAACCGTCACTTGCCATCCGACCGGCTTCGAGGACCATGATGGGGAGAGGGCATATGATCACCGAGGGTTGGGCCCAAAAGAGTCGCGCAGCCGAGACCTCGCCAGAACTCACGCTTCAGGATGGCTCCGAGATTGCCGTGCTGGGCGGCGGGCCGGCCGGTTCCTTCTTCAGCTACTTCCTCCGCGACATGGCTGAGAGGGTGGGCATCGATATCGGTGTGGACATCTATGAGCCCCGAGACTTCTCACGCACCGGCCCCCCTGGCTGCAACATGTGTGGCGGAGTCATCTCTGAGACTCTCGTGCAGAATCTGGCTACGGAGGGATTGGTGCTTCCGCCCTCCGTCGTGCAGCGCGGCACGGACTCCTACCACCTGCATATGGACGTGGGGAGCGTGCTTATCTTGACCCCGCAACGAGAAAAGCGGATCGCTGCCGTCCACCGGGGTGCTGGACCGCGGGGCCTCGAGACGGCCAAGTGGGAGAGCTTCGATGGCCATCTGCAGGGACTGGCGAGGGCCAAGGGAGCGACTCTCATCCCCGAACGAGTGGAGGATATCCGGTGGGAAGAGGGCCGACCTCAGATCAAGACCCCGGGTGGGTGGACCGAGGCCTATGACCTGCTGGCGGTGGCCTCGGGGGTGAACTCTACGGCCCTCAAGCTGTTCCCCACGCTGGGAACGGACTACAGGCCCCCCTCTATGACCAGAACGTTCATCCGAGAATACCACCTTGGCGAAGAGAGGATTGGGAAGTATCTGGGGAGCTCCATGCACGTCTTCTTGCTGAACATCCCGCGCCTGGAGTTCGGAGCCGTCATCCCGAAGGGAGACTACGCGACCATCTGCCTCCTCGGACGGGACATAGATCGATCCCTGGTACAGTCGTTTCTGGATGCACCAGAGGTCAGGCAGTGCTTTCCCCCCGACACAGACCTGGACGAGAACACCTGTCAGTGTTGGCCGAGGATCAACGTGCGTGGCGCAGTTCAGCCCTTCGCCGATCGGATCGTGTTCATCGGCGATTGCGGTGTCACCCGGCTATACAAGGACGGAATCGGTGCCGCCTACCGAACGGCCAAGGCCGCCGCAACCACTGCGGTGTTCCACGGCATCTCCTCCTCGGCCTTCAGGAGACACTACTGGCCGGTGTGTCGAACGATCGAACGGGACAACGCCATAGGCAAGGTGATCTTTGCACTGAAGCGACAGATCCAGAAGCGACGCTTCGCGCGGAGCGCTGTGCTTCACATGACCGAAGCCGAACAGGAGAAGGAGGGTCGCCGCCGTCTCATGAGCATGGTGCTGTGGGACATCTTCACAGGGAGTGCGCCGTACCGAGACATCCTTCTACGCACCTTTCATCCCGCCTTCTGGCTACGGTTCCTGTGGGAGAATGGGGTGTCGCTGCTGGAGTCCCTGAGGACGTCCGTCCGCTCTCCCAGGAGTTCCGTTCTACCCGAACCGAAGGTTCCGGCCGCCATCGACGACCGCGAATCTAGGGCGGGCTAGCGAGATCTCGAAACCGGTCGTCCGAGCGATCTGGTAGGCGGAATGAGAGGATTGCGGTGAGCGCCGCTCGCTTGGGCAAGGAGTATCAGAACGGAGAGGTGATCGTGCGGCAGGGACAGCCGGGCGATTGCATGTACGTCATCCAGGCGGGCCGGGTCGAGGTCCTGGCAGAAGAGGGAGGCAAAGAAGTGCAGCTGGCCCTTCTGGGCGAGGGAGACTTCTTCGGAGAGATGGCAATCTTTGAGAGAGCGGTTCGCTCGGCCACGGTCCGCGCACTTGGAGACGCTCGCGTGCTGACCGTAGACAGGAGGAATTTCCTGCAAAGGATCCAGGAGGATCCCTCCTTGGCCTTCCGGCTTGTCGAGACGATGTCCCGCCGGATTCGTGAACTGGATCGCAGAATCACCGAAGGGGAGGGGTCCGGCTAGGGAGGCCACTCCCGCTCAGCAGACGTCCAAAGGGCAGACCCTTGGCTTCTGAAGATCAGGAAGCTCGAGTGCGCGAGGGATGTCCCGATGGGCTTGATCCCCCAGGAGACTGCTAGGAGCTTCCTTCGAGGGGGATCCGCTGCCGAGATACCCACCAGCGGACCGAGACCACCACCAGCACCCAATACCCCACATAGCTCGCTACCTCAAGCAGCGACGGATTGGCATTGTAGCCCAGCACTGCCTTGAGCACGGATCCGGCGGGGGAATTCTCATCCAGAAGCCAGTTTGTGTCCCAGACCTGTGACACCATCGTGGGGATCAGCCCCACCGACTGGAATTCGTGGACCCCATGAGCGAAGAGCCCCGCAGCGAAGAGCAGCAGCAGCCCGCTTGTTACATCGAAGAAGCGGCCCACAGGCAACCGCACCGCCGTGGCGTAGATCGAGTATCCCACAAGAACGGCCAGCCCCAGGCCCGCAACCCCGCCCAGGGTGGTTGCCGCCGGCGTGGTCACAAACGCCGCCGCGGTCAGGAAGAGCGCCGTCTCCACCCCCTCACGCAGGACGGCGACGAACGTCAGGCCGAACAGAGCCCAATTCTGACCCGAGGACACGGCCATCTCGATGTCGCGCTCCAGCGCCACCTTGACGAACCGCGCCTGGAACCGCATCCAGAATACCATGTAGGTGAGGACTCCAGCCGCTAGGAACATGGTGGCTCCCTCGAAGGTATCCTCCGCGTCCCCCTCCAGCCGGCCGCCCACGAACCGGAGCCCAACCGCGATGATGAGGGACACCAGCACAGCGGCTAGAACGCCGCTCCACACGTACCCCCGGCGGTCCGAGCGGCCGATCTTTCTGAGGTACCCCAGAACAATCCCCACTATGAGCGAGGCTTCCAGCCCTTCGCGAAAAGTGATCAGGCCAGCCGTGATCAACGGTGTCATCCGTCTAGGGATTGGCGCGACCGCTCCCGTCAAGAGCGGACGCAGCGTTGCGAGATCCTAGTGGTTCGCGCCCTTTTTGGTCAACCAGATGATAAAAACTCTCCCTAGGAGCATTTTGAGGAGGTTTTCCCCCTGACCTATAATGTCTTTCAATCCGAGCGCCTGTCATTCCCTGGACAAGCATGCCTAGCCAAGTGAGCCAAGCGGCCCTTAGCGAAACCGCAGAGGAGTACCTCAAGACCATCTTCAAGAGTCAGGATGGATCCCGAGGTGTCACACTCACTGCCCTGGCTCGACGCGCAGGGGTCACAGTGCCCGCCGCGCGGTACCAGGTGGAGGCTCTGGTGGCTCGGGGACTGGCCGTACGCACCGCCCAGCGAGGGGCACTTCTGACAGCCGCTGGAAAGAAGATCGCCCTTCGGCTCATCCGACACCATAGACTGGTCGAGCGATATCTCGCGGATGCGATGGGATTCGGCTGGGACGAGGTCGATGACGAGGCCGACCGTCTAGAGCACGTGATCTCCGAGGCGTTCGCCGATCGGGCGGAGACGCTGCTGGGACACCCCCGGACGTGCCCTCATGGCGATCCCATCCCTCGCAAGGATGGTTCCCTACCAGAGCTGAGACTGCTCTGTGTGACAGATCTCCGCAAGGACGAAGGCGGACCCTTCCGGCGCAGCGCCAACACCGAGCCACAGGTTCTCCGCCACCTCGGCAGCCTCGGGTTTGCCCAGGACGTCCCGGTCACCTTCGTCGAGACGCAGCCCTTCGGTGGACCCGTGCGGCTCCGCGTGGGGGGAAAAGACGTGACCCTGGGGGCGGAACTCGCCTCCCAGTTGTACGTAGAGGAACCGGCCTAGTCTGCCCGGCTACCTCGTCCACCATACGACTCAGCCCCCCGTCCTGGACGGGGGCATTGTTCGTCCGGTCGATCATCTCCAGCACAGCTCGATTGACCCTCGCCAGCACGGCTGATAGACTGACGGCCCCGCTAGGAGGAGCAAGGTGGAGTTTGACCTGACCGAAGAGCAAAAGATGATCCAGCGCACAGTTCGGGAGTTCGCCGCCCGGGAGATTCTGCCCTACGCGCGGGAGAACGACCGCGAGGAGCGGTTCCCCGACGAGATCATCCGCAAGATGGGAGAGCTGGGCTTCACCGGAGCCCCCGTGCCTCAGGAGTACGGGGGGATGGGGCTGGACTTCATCTCTGAGGCCATCCTCTTCGAAGAGATCGGCTACGCCGATTCATCCATCCGTACCACACTATCCGTGCAGCTCTCCCTCGTAGAGCTGACAATACTTCAGTGGGGGACCGAGGCGCAGAAGCGCAAGTACCTCCCCCGACTGGCCCGCTCCGAGATCCTGGGTTGCTTCGGCCTCACGGAGCCTGGTGCCGGATCCGATCCGGCTTCCCTGCAAACCTCGGCCGTCCGTGAGGGGGCGGAGTGGGTCCTCAACGGAACCAAGACCTGGATCTCCAACGGCGGGGTCGCCGATCTGGCTATCATCTTCGGTCAGACCGAGCCTGGGTCCCGTCACCGAGGCATCGCCGCATACCTCGTTGAGCGCGACACGCCCGGGTACGAGACCCAAGACATCAAGGGGAAGCTCGGGCTTCGAGCCTCGAACACCGCTGAGCTCATCCTCCAAGACGTCCGCGTTCCCGAGGAGAATCTCCTCGGGGAGGTCGGAAAGGGGTTCGCCATTGCCATGAGCGCGCTCGACAACGGCAGATATGGCGTGGCGGCCGGCTGTGTGGGGCTCGCCCAGGCCTGCATCGACGCCAGCGTCAAGTACGCACAAGAGCGGACGCAGTTTGACCGCCCCATCGGCTCCTTCCAGCTCGTCCAGGAACTGATCGCAGACATGATCGTGGAAACGGAGGCAGCGAGACTCCTGGTATACCGGGCCGGACACGTCAAGAACCAGGGGAAGAGAAGCACCCTCGAGACCTCGCTCGCCAAACTGTACGCGTCAGAGGCCGCCTTCCGCGTTGCCAACAAGGCAATCCAGGTCCACGGGGGGTACGGCTACTCCGATGAGTACCCGGTGGAGCGGCACATGCGCGACGCGCGGGTGGCCTCCCTCTATGAGGGCACGACCGAGATCCAGAAGCTGATCGTGGCCCGCAACGCCCTGGGCATCGACGCCATCGCCTGACTGGCGTCTGCTCGGACCGAACCCGCAGCCTCCTCCCGTCTATCCCAGCATCCTTGCGTCCTCCCCTTCCGACTCCGGCCGGCTGACTGTCGGCAGACAGCACGCCAGCTTCTCGCGTCACTGGGCAGCTGTGTATACGATCCCCTTTCTGGGTCCAGCCAGCCCTTTCGATCTCCTTCCGGGCGCCAGCCAGCCTTTTCAGTCTCTTTCCTGGCGCAAGCCAGCCTTTTCAATCCCCTTACATTCCCCTGACCGTCCGCTGACGCACCTCTCCCATACTTTGGGTCGGATCCATTCACAGGAGGTGCGAGATGAAAGGCAAGACCGCCAAGATCATGAGCAGCCTGATCCTCCTCGGCCTGATCCTCTCCCTGGCCACCCCGGCATTCGCCGAGGGCGGCCCCAAGTCCCGGGGTCTGCTCGGCAAGGTCCTTTCGGTCCAGGGCGCGACGCTGGTGGTTCTGACCCGGGATGGCGAGGCCCGAGTACAGACCGACGCCAACACCATCTTCAAGATTCCGGGAGTACAAGACCCCAGCATCGACGACATCAACGAAGGGGACTTCATCGGCGCCCGCGGTGAGTGGACCGGGGACAAGGTTCTCCACGCCAAGTTTGTCGTCGTCCTTCCTCACCGCGCCCGTCCCCATGCCATTCGCGGAGTCGTTACGGCCAAGGAGGGCACGGCACTCACGGTTCAGACCCCAGATCGCACGGTGACGGTGCTGACGAACGACGAGACCAAGTTCCGGATCCCGGGGGTCGAGAATCCCACCGTGAACGACATCAAGCTGCAGGACCGCGTGGTAGCGGCTGGATCCTTCAACGACGAGGGCCAGCTCCTGGCCAAAGGCGTAGCCGTCCTCCCTCACGACATCCGCCGTCCCACCGTGATCGGCCAGGTCGCCGAGATTCAGGGAGCGACCCTTCTGCTCAACACGCGCGACGGTCAGGTCCGCGTAGTCACGAACGCCCAGACGGAGTTCAAGATTCCGGGCGACGACGATCCAAGCCTTGAGGACATCCAGGTCGGCAACTTCGTCGCCGTGTGGGGCGAGGAGCACGGGGAGGGCGCCATCACCGCCAACGTGGTGGCGGTCCTCCGCCACCGGCCGCAGGAGCGAGGCGCGACCATGCGTGGCACCGTAGCCGAGATCCGGGGCTCCTCCCTCATCCTGGAGAACGGCAACGTCATCATGACCAACGCGGATACTCGCTACTTCATACCGGGCGACCCTGATCCTGAGTTCTCAGACATCAAAGTGGGAGATCGCATCGGCGCGGCCGGCGTGATGCAGGATGACGGGTCCCTGCTGGCCAAGGGCGTCGCCGTGCTGCGAGAGCCCCGCGAGCGCGACCCAGAGCGGGAGCCGCACCGACCATCCGACCGCGAGGAGCGGCCCGCCAGCGATCGCCTCACCGACCTGTACCTCACTGTCTAGCCATCCGCTTGCCTGGCGAAAGCCAAAGCGAGAGCCCTGCCGATCGGCAGGGCTCTTGTCTGTGCCGAGGGGGGGAGTCGAACCCCCACGGGCGCGGGGCCCACTGCGCCCTGAACGCAGCGCGTCTGCCAATTCCGCCACCTCGGCGCCGACTCCAATTCTTACATCTTCACCCTACTCCGTCAATTCATTCCTCGCTCTCCGACACCGTCACGCGTCGGATGTTCACAAACCACTCGCTGATGGTGGCGAAACGATCGCTCGGATCGCGAACCGGCCCTAGCTGGATCCCGCCCACCCTCTCATCTACTGCGTAGCTGTAGATAGGATGGTAGAGCGGGATCGCTGGAACCTCCTGGACAAACAATTCCTGAAATCTTACGTAGAGCTCTCGGCGCCGGGCGACATCCACCGTCATCCGAGCTTGCTCCAAGATCTCATCCACGTCCCGGTTGCCAAATCCCCCGAAGTTCTGCCCCTGATTGGGTATCTGGCTCGAGTGCCACATCTCATAGGGATCGGGGTCGGCAGGAAGCCTCGCCCATCGGAAGAGCAACGCGTCGAAGCTGCCGGGCCTCAGCGCGTTTCTCACCAGGTCAGCCGCCGGCAGAGTGCGGATGCGAATGCGAAACCCCAAGGGCTGCATCTGTCGGACTATCTCCTCAGAGATCTGCTGACGGTAGGGATCCTGATCGGTGGTCAAGGTGAACGCGAGCGCCACCCCATCCTTCTCCCGCACCCCGTCGCCGTCGCCGTCGGTCCACCCCTCCTCCTGCAGGATCGACTCCGCCGCCTGGGCATCCCGAGGCAGGAAGGTTGCCTCGCGGCTGTAGGCCCAGGACTGAGGAAGGATGGGACTGTAAGCTGGCAGCCCCTGTCCACCCAGCACGGTGTCGATCAACCCCTGACGATCGAGAGCGAGATGCATGGCCCGTCGAACTGCCCCCTGTCCGAGAACGGGATGGGACAGGTTCAAGAAGACCAATTCGTAGCCTGCCATGGGGGCCGAGTAGATGGAAAGCGACTCAATTCCGCGCAGAGCCTCCAGTTCCTGCGGCGTGACGCCACCCAGCCCGTCCACCTCTTCCTCGAGGTAGGCATCCAACACGCTGGCGTGGTCTGGATAGAACCGAAACTCCACCCGGTCCAGCCGACTCGGCTCTCCATAGTAGCGCGGGTTTCGCTCGAGGATGGCCGAGCGCGCCGACACTTCGCGCACCATGAAGGGGCCGGTGCCGACCGGGCGGGCGTTGAAGGCATCCCGAGCCAGGTCTCGTGCCAGGACCCGCTCGAGAAGGTGTTTGGGAAGAAGCGGGAGGTCTGTGTAGGTGAGAAACGGTGCGAACGGGGCCGGCAGGGTGAAGACGACGGTAGTGTCATCCGGTGCGTCCACCTGGACTGCCTGCCAGAACCCCGCCAACTCCGGGGGTCCTTGGAAGTCTGGGTCCTGGATGGCCTGGATGGTAAACACGACGTCCTGGGCGCCGAACGGCACTCCGTCGTGCCACACTACGTCATCTCGCAGCCGAAATCGGTAGGACCGGCCTCCGTCCGAGACGGTCCAGTTGATCGCCAACTCTGGCTCCACTCGGCCACCCTCGTCCACCCGCGTGAGACCTGAGAACACCAGTGCCACCAGGTCGCCGTCGACTTGATTGAACCCGCTGAGCAGGGGATTGATGTGAGACGGCCGTCCCACCACCCCCTCCACGTAGCTTCCACCCTCCTCAGGGACAACGACCGTCGTGGTTGTGAAGGCGAGATAGGTCATCACCCCCAATAAGACCGCCGCCCCGAGGACGGCGGTGACGGCTTGCCAGCGGATGCGACGGATCAAGGTGCTTTCACCCTCGTCCGCCTATTGGAGGATCACGGCTGCCGTGGAGACGACAAAGAAGACGGCCGCCAGGAGGATGGTAAGGTTGAAGAGCGTCCTCTCCACGCCACGTCGCGTCCGGTAGATGCCACCGTCGCCGCCCAAGAAGCTGCCGAGGCCGGTGCCCTTGGACTGAAGCAGGATGGCGACGATCAACACGATGGCGATCAGGAGCTGCGCGATGCGAAGATACGTTACCACACTTCCATTCCTCTCGGGTTTCTCGACGGGGGATTATACCTTTCTGTCCCGGCCCGCGCCAAACCCGCCTAGCTGGCGAAGGCGCCCGCTAGGTTTGGAGAAGAGGCACCGCGGCGACCTCGTCCCGCTCCGGCGGCTCACGAAACAAGCCAGGCCGGACATCGCGCGGCACGATGGCACGCAGGGCCCGCGGCTCGACCGAAACATCAACGGGGGTGGTCCCCGCCGGCTCCCCGTCCAGATGAAGGCTCAACGGCCGTTCGGAAGTGATCGACACCTCGCGGCCCCGCAGCTCCTCCACCTGGGGATGTAGGCGGTGCCTGCCGAGGAGGAGCGCCCCCAGGTGCCTCGCTGCATCCAGGCGGCCCCGTCCTCTGAACACCGTCACGTCGAGAAGCCCATCGTCCAGGCAGGCTTCCGTCGCCAGCCGGGCAATCGATGCATATGTCTGAGCGTTGGAGACCTCCACCAGCACCACATCCCGTGACCTCTCGTGTTGATCCACCGTGATCCTCACGGCGGAGGCGCTCAGCGTCTCCAGGGCCTTGGCTCCAGCCAGGAGGAAGGCGACCGCTCCCAGCCGCTTCTTCAGTCGATGATCAAGTGCCTCCGCGACGCTGGCGTCGAACCCGACCCCCGCCCAGAGGAGGAAGTACCGCTCGTTCGCCTTGCCCACATCCACCCGGTACACCCGTCCCGAGGTGAGCTTCTCCGCCGCCATCCTCAGGTCGGGCGGGAACGCCATGGCTGTGGGAACGCCGATCTCTCGGGCCCAAACGTTTCCCACCCCCAACGGCAGGACCCCCAGAAGGAGGTCACTTCCCACGATCCCGTTCACCACCTCGTTGAGGGTCCCGTCCCCGCCCGCGGCCACAACTGCTTGGTAGCCTCGCGCAGCGGCGTCGCGACTTATCTCCAGGGCCTGCCCCGGCCCCCCCGTCTCTGCAACGGAGACCTCCCAGTCTTCCCGCCCGAACACCCATAGAGCCCGCTCCAGTTCGGGCCGGGCCTCGCGCAGCCCGGCGACAGGGTTGAAGATCACCAGCGCCCGCATCACCCCAAGGCCTCGAGGACCTTAGCCACTCCGGACTCCGCGTCCTGGGCAGTGTGCACCACGAGGTGGGGAACGGCGATCGGCTCCTCGCTATCCAAGAGGAGTTGGTACACCTGCCAGTCGGCGTCCGACTGGTCGTCAAGACTGCTATGGTCGGACTCCCTCTGGCCATGGCCGTGGTGCGTGTTGCGCGCGCGAGCCTGGAGTCTCTCCAGAACCACCTGCTCTGAGGCCACTGTTCGCACGACCAGGAGCCCCGCTCCCCGCCTGCGAGCCACCCGATATACCTTCTCGCGGAAGTGCTTGATCAGGTTCGTTGCGTCATAGATCACGGTCAACCCTTCGGCAAGCTTCCGATCGATGAGGGCGTGGCAGGTCCGATGCACGAGGGCGCTCTCCGCGGAGGAGTAGTCTGGCTGGGCAAAGAGCGCCTTGCGGATCCGATCGCTTTCCACAATCAGGAACGGCCGTTCTGCCGCAAGAAGGCGGGCAAAGTGGCTCTTGCCGGTTCCGGGGAGACCTGAGAGGAGGACAAGGAAGGGCCTGTCTCGCCCGGGAGGTCCCTGCGGAAGGGCTTCTTCCGCAAGCGCTATCGCCTTTTCGATCGAGGGCATAGGCCCCCGCGGGGAAGCCACCATGGATAGGTTCATTCTAGTCCGGCTACTCGCACGCAGAAAAGCACCGGCGATCACGCAGAGGCACAGCCAGCGGCAAGCCGAGGGGCGAGCCGCTGCGCAAGCGGCGGCCAGCACGGGAAGAGCACCTGGCTGGCCGAGAAGTTCAGCGGGCGTCAAGCTGAGGGGCGAGCCGCCAGCGGCGAGCGAAAGGGGCAAGCCGCCAGCGGCCAGCGAAAGGGGAAGCCGCTGCGCGAGGGGGCACCAAGCGCAGGAAAGAGGCTGCGCCAATCCTGCCGTGCAGCGGCGATCGAACGGACGAGCCGCCGCGCTTCGCGGAGCGTCGGATAGGGCCCGACGCTGGAGCCGTTCGCGTAGGTAAGTATTCCTACTGGCAGGGGGTAGGTCACTCTGATATAATTAAAATCGCTCGGAGGGGGTCGCTGCGGAGCGACCCTACGGTCCTCCGACGTCCCCCGGGAGGATCGAAACACCGACCATGATGAATTCCAGGTGGTTCCGTAACGGGCTCGTCTACGTCCTCATCCTCGTCGCGGTCCTTGCCCTGGCCTTCAACTTCTTCAGCCCCTCCAGCGAGCCCGAAACCGTCCCCATCAGCCAAGTCGCTCAGTTGATCAAGGACGGTAGAGTCGCGCACATATCGATCTCTACCGACCAGCTGACCATCACCCAGAGCGACGGGACCGAGGCCCGCTCCCTCAAGGAGCGTGGTATCGATCTCGCCGACGTGCTGGCGGGCTTCGGCGTGACAGAGACCATGCTGGCCAGCATTGAGATCGAAGTGGAGCCGCCGAGTCAGCTGGGGAACTATGTCGGACTGCTAAGCTCACTCCTGCCGGTGTTCCTCTTCGGAGGGCTGCTGCTGTTCATGATGCGACAGGCCCAGAGCGGAAACAACCAGGCCCTTTCCTTCGGCAAGAGTCGGGCGCGAATGTTTACCGGCGACCGTCCAACGGTGACCTTCGCCGACGTGGCCGGAGTGGAGGAGGCCAAGGTCGAGCTCCAGGAAGTGGTGGAGTTCCTCAAAGAGCCCGAGAAGTTCATCGCTCTGGGAGCGCGCATCCCGAAGGGCGTCCTGATGGTGGGGCCGCCGGGCTGCGGCAAGACCCTCATGGCCCGCGCGGTCGCAGGAGAGGCCGAGGTCCCCTTCTTCAACATCTCAGGCTCCGAGTTTGTAGAGATGTTCGTGGGCGTAGGCGCCTCCCGGGTCCGAGATCTGTTTGAGCAGGCCAAGAGGAACTCCCCCAGCCTCGTATTCGTCGACGAGATCGACGCCGTGGGCCGGCACCGAGGCGCGGGCCTGGGGGGGAGCCACGACGAGCGGGAGCAGACGCTGAACCAGATCCTGGTGGAGATGGATGGATTCGACACAGACACCAATGTGATCATCATCGCCGCCACCAACCGGCCCGATATCCTCGATCCGGCGCTCCTCAGACCCGGCCGGTTTGACCGTCAGGTGGTCCTCGACCGCCCCGATGTCCGCGGGCGGCAGGGGATCCTGGAGATCCACATCCGCGGCAAGCCCATCGAGAAGGACGTCGATCTGGAGTCCATCGCCAAGCAGACGCCTGGGTTCACCGGCGCGGACATAGAGAACCTCGTCAACGAAGCCGCCATCCTGGCAGCACGCCGAGACAAGAAGGCAATCAGCACTGATGAGCTGCAGGAGTCGATAGAGAAGGTGCTTCTCGGTCCCGAACGCAAGAGCCGGATCATGAGCGAGCACGAGAAGTCGATCACCGCCCACCACGAGGCGGGACACGCCGTGGTAGCCAAGCTCCTGCCCCACTGCGACCCGCTCCACAAGGTCTCCATCATCGCCCGGGGCATGGCCGGCGGCTACACATTGACGCTCCCTGAGGATGACCTGCACTACGTTTCTCGATCCAAGTTTGAGGACGACATCGCTATGATGCTGGGCGGTCGTGCCGCAGAGGAGCTGATCTTCGAGGAAGTAACGACCGGCGCCATGTCCGACCTGGAGCGGGCCACCCGGGTCGCGCGCAGGATGGTCACGGAGTTCGGGATGAGCGAGAGGCTCGGGCCCATGACGTTCGGCCGCAAGGAGGAACTCGTCTTCCTGGGGCGGGAGATTGGCGAACAGCGGAACTACAGCGAGAAGGTCGCCCAGGCCATCGACGACGAAGTCCAGCGGATCATTGGCGCCGCCCACAAGCAGGCCAAGGATGTCCTGACCAAGCACAAGGATACACTTGTTCGGATGGCCCAGAAGCTGATGGAGGTGGAGACGCTGGACGGAGAGGCGCTGGAGGCAGTGTTTGCCGCTACCTAGCAATACCGTTTGCCATCGGATGAGCCGACACCCGGGTGTCGGCTTCTTGCTGTACGGCGATCGGTGACGTCCCTCTCACCCGGCCTGACCGGCGAGACGCGAATTGAGGTCGGCGCCGAGGACACGGCTCCTCACATTGGCAGCGGCGGGATTCCCGTCCTGGCTACGCCCCGGATCATCGCCCTGATGGAACAGGCGAGCCGCGACGCGGCCCAGCCCCATCTTCCAGAGGGCCACGACACGGTCGGCGTGGAGGTGGATGTCCGGCATCTGGCGCCGACGCCGGTGGGTGGCCGGGTGACTGCCTCTGCTAGGCTGGTGTCTGTCGAGGGCCGACGTCTCACCTTCAAGGTGGAGGCTCACGACGAGCTAGAGAAGGTGGCGGAGGGGACCCACGTCCGGGCCATCGTGGATCTGGATCGCTTCCAGAGGCGGGTTCGCGACAAGGCCGGTCGCTGAGCTACCGAATCTGAGGCGGCAGCCGGGAAGGCCGCGAACGCGTCGTGAGTGGCGGTGTTTTGTCCTGACCGGCGTCCCCGCGTCTTGGGTGGGGCTGTTCTGTCACGGGCGATGGGGGTGCCGACGGGCCGCCAACGGCGAGCGGAAGATCGAGTCCCCAGCGGCGGGCGGATTGCTGCGCGCTGCCAAACGTCGCGCCAGCCTAGGACGAGCCGCCGGCGGCCGAAGGGGCGAGTCGCCGCGCAAGCGGACGTCGAGCGGGAGCAGAGGGCGGCGCTTCGAGGACCGGGAGACCTAGCCCGACGCTCCGCCTGCGTTGCTTCTCGCCCTTTCGTCCGACGCAAGTGCCTCGCCGCACGCCCCCACGATCCGCGGCAAGACCTCGGCCACATCCCCCCGCAGAACAAGTGTCGCATGGCGATCCACTGGAGTGGGCGTGAGGTTGACGACGATGAGTTGGGCGCCCCGGCGGATCGCAGCGAGAGGAAGATCTGACGCGGGAGCTACCGTCAGAGAAGATCCTACGGCGAGGAAGATGTCCGAGCGGGCCGCCTCGTCTTGCGCCGAGCGGATGGCGCCGGCCGGGAGCATCTCCCCGAAGAGGATTGCGTTGGGCTTGAGGAGACTGCCACACGTTTCGCAGCGCGGCACCTCCCCGGTCCCCTCGTAGCGCTTCCAGACCGGGTCGCTGGGCGTCACATGACCGCGCTCGAGACACACCATCTCCGCCATGTTGCCGTGCACCTCGATGATCCGTCGGGAGCCCGCCGCTTGATGAAGCCGATCGATGTTTTGGGTGATGACCGTCTTCAGCAGACCCATTTCCTCCAGCTCCGCCAGGGCATGGTGGGCTGGATTGGGCTGAGCACCTCGCAATGGTCCCGCCCGCCGCCCAAAGAACTCATAGAATCGCTCCGGGTCGCGACGAAACCCCCAGATCGAGCCGACCTCCATCGGATCCACCTGGCTCCAGATCCCGCCCGGGCTGCGGAAGTCGGGAATGCCCGAAGGGGTGGAGATGCCGGCGCCCGTCAGAGCCACCGCGTAGTTCGCCCCCACGATCAGCGCGGCCGCGTCCGAGATCGCGCCCGGCACCCTTTGTCCTCGTCCCTTCATGACGGGTGGTCTCGGCACGCCTCGGCCAGCCCGCGGGAGGCCGACGGGCTCCTCGGCCCGCGGCCGAACGTTTTCCAGCCTGCGCCGCCGCTCACGTAGTTGCCCCGCGGTTTTGAGCGGCGGGCGGCAGAGAGAGCCGCTCCGCTGTGCGGCCCGACGCCAGGGCAGGTCCGGGCCTGTGGGGAGGCGCTGCCCAGATCTCCCGCATGAAGGGCGGCCTTACTGGTCGAAGAGCGACGGCTGCTTCCCGGCGACCGGGAGGTCTTTGCCTGCAGCAACTTGGTGCGCCAACCGGGTAGGCTCTGGAAGCCGGTACCTGGTGCAGCAGGCAAGCGTGTAGTGGATCGCCTGCTCCAGATCAATCTTGTCGCCAACGGATACGTAGACCGGCGCTGTCTTGTCCTTGGTGCGTACGACCGCGCCCACGATCTCCTCGCGGTCGTAGAGGTAGGCATAGGCGCCGCGCTCCGGTCCCGGGTCGTGATGGGTTCCCACCAGCCGGGTCTTGGCACACCCGATGGCCGGCACGCCCAGCACAACCCCTACGTGGCTCGCGATCCCGATGCGCCGGGGATGAGCCAGCCCCTGACCGTCCAGAATCAACAGGTCCGGCTCCCTCTCCACCTGGGCGCATGCCTCAAGCACGGCAGGGGCCTCCCGGAACGCCAGCAGTCCCGGAATGTAGGGGAAGCTCACCGGAATCTCGGACCGAGACGACTCCAGGAGCTGAAGCTCAGGGAAACTGAGGACGACAACGGCGGCTACCGCCAAGTCGTTTCGAATCCCTACGTCCACGCCCGCCACGGTTCGCACCGGCCCGCCCGCCCAGGCGGCCACTACTTCGCGGCGGAGGCCTTCCTGGATCTCTCTCGCCTCCGCAGGCGTGACGTCCCAGGCGTGACCGACCATGATTCTCACCTGAGCCCTCCTTCGAGCCTCGCCCGGCGCGAGACTCGTCCTCGGAGACCGGTCCCCTGGCACCGTAACACAGCCTCACCGCCCCAACAAACCTCGCTCGCATCCGACCTTGCGTCACTCCCTTCGCGCCGATGCGCGAAGGCCGCACGGTGGGCAGGGGCGCCTGAGACCCCCGGCGGCGGAAGTTCTCGAGGCAGCAAGACCACCAACCACCTTCGCGGTTCCTCCACCACAGACGTTGGCCGGCGCCGCTCGCAGTCACAGCGCCGCCGGCCAGCTCCGCGTGCGCTGCGGCTCGCCCTCTCGCTCGCCGCTCCCCCAGGTAGCGGAGCTACCTGGCGTAGTAGGACCTTTGTCCCGTTGCCGGTAGAGGATGGCTGTGCTAGCCTTTCCTCTGCCCGGTCCCACGGCACCAGGTGGGAGGAGATTTGGCCTCAGAAGCCCCCTCACTAACCTTCACCTATCCACGCCGCTACGTGCGGATCTATCGAACCATTGTGATCCTCATGGCGGCTCTCGGCGTTGCCCAGTATGTGCTGAGCTGGACACGCGCCGTGATCTCGCTCGGAACGCAGTTGGCCGACGCCGGTGTGGCTCTGGCAACTCAGATAGCCTGGGACCGAATCGTTGAGGGCTCCTATGGATTGCTGTACCGGGTTGGTCTGGGGCATCTCGTGCGAGCCCATTTGGCCCTCTTGCTGCTCCTGCTCCTGATCTACCTGTTCTACAACCTACTCCCTGAAATCAAGATCACGAGCACCTCCCTGAATGTCCGTTTCTTCCGCTCGTGGCTGTGGATTCCATGGGGCGCAATCCAAGAGGTGATTTCGGTGGAGGGGGATGAGACGGACCGAATCGTCGTACTCATCCGGGCCGAGCAACGGCACCTCCGGCTGGCCCATCGCCTCGGCGGGTTGCTTCTGGGCATCGGCTCCCAGCCCGGATTCCTCGTGACCTCAGACATCCAAGACTTTGGCCGACTGGTGGCAACAATCGTTTCACACGTCGAGGCTGCCTCGCGAGGCGAACGGGGTCCCGAGGACATTGTCACGGAGACCCAGTTTTCGCCCCTGATCAGCATGACGGTTCACCCTTTGCGCACCCTGAGCACACTCATGGAAGAATCCTTCCTGCCCACGCCCCAGACCCTCTTCCGAATCTGGGCCGTGCTCGCCATAGTGCCCGGCCTCCTGGTTCTCTGGAACGCGGGCGTGCGTGGAACGGTGGCAGGCTTCTTCCTCCTCGTTTTCCCTTGGACGGTGCTGGAGGCCTTCGCCGCGCCCTTGGGGATCTTCACTCTGAGCGACCTTTTCGGCGGCGATCCGCGCTATGCGCAGATTGCCCGCGTCTACCCATATACGCAGCTCCCCCGACTGTGGGTCGCCCCCGTTTTCGGCTTGGCAATCGCCGCGCGGTTGCCCACCTTGCTGATGGTTCCGATTGCCGTGCTGGGTGGAGCCGTGGGGGCACTGTTTGCCGCGGGCCTGACCTCCGAGGTCTACCATGTCAATCCCCCTCGGAACGCGCTGGTGGGTGGCATCATCACCTTCATCTTCCAGGTCCTGCTCCTAGTCTTCTTAATCTAGCCCGGTCCCACTGAGCCGCTTTCTGGCCACGAGGCCGCCGCGCCTTGACAGCCCCTGTAGGTTCTCCTACTGTTGAGGTCACGACGAACCTAGCGTTGCAGGCATCGAATTCAACGGATGAACGAACACGCGGAGAGCGCATGGGCAAGGTGAGAGTGGGGCTCATCGGAGTGGGGAACTGTGCCTCGTCCCTTGTGCAGGGGGTGCACTACTACCGGGACGCGGCCGACGACTCGTTCATCCCCGGGCTCATGCACGTCAACTTCGGTGGCTACCACGTGGGCGACATCGAGTTCTCCGCCGCCTTCGAGGTGGACGACAAGAAGATCGGAAAGGACTTGTCGGATGCCATCCATGTCGCGCCCAACAACACCTACAAGTTCGCCGACGTACCCAAGCTGGGGGTTCCGGTCCGGCGCGGCATGACCCACGACGGTCTCGGTCGCTACTTGAAACAGGTGATCCGAAAGGCTCCGGGACCCACCGACAACGTAGTGCAGATCCTGCAGGACACCGGCACCGATGTGGTTGTGAACTTCCTCCCTGTAGGAAGCGAGATGGCCACAAAGTGGTACGTGGAACAGGTCCTCGACGCAGGATGCAGCTTCGTCAACTGCGTCCCTGTGTTCATCGCCCGAGAGTCCTACTGGCAGAGCCGGTTCATCGAACGTGGCCTGCCCATGATTGGGGACGATATCAAGTCGCAAGTGGGTGCCACGATCGTCCATCGGACCCTCGTCAACCTTTTCCGAAGCCGCGGCGTGCGGCTTGACCGTACCAGCCAGCTCAATGTCGGTGGGAACATGGACTTCTACAACATGTTGGAGCGGGAGAGGCTTGAATCAAAAAAGATCTCCAAGACAAACGCTGTGACCAGCCAGCTCGACTACGACATTGGCGAGGGGAACGTCTACATCGGTCCCTCCGACTACGTGCCCTGGCTCACCGACCGGAAGTGGGCACACATCCGACTGGAGGGCCGCGCGTTCGGGGACGTGCCCCTGAACATAGAGCTGAAGCTGGAAGTGTGGGATTCTCCGAATTCGGCGGGTGTGGTGATCGATGCCGTCCGCGCCTCCAAGCTGGCGCTCGACCGCGGCCTCTCGGGGACACTGGAAGGTCCATCTGCCTACTTCATGAAGGCACCGCCAGTGCAACACACCGATGACGAGGCCCGGCGGATGGTCGAAGAGTTCATCGCCGGATGATTGGCAAGGGTCCTGATGGCCCTTCTCAAGTACGGGATCTTTCGGCTCGGCCTCTTTCTGGCCCGACGCGCACCTCTTAGCCTCTCCTACCGCGTCGCCTCCTTTCTCGGTGACCTGGTCTACCTCGGCTGGCGCCGCGGCCGGGCCAACGCCATCGACAACATGCGCCACGTCCTTGGTCCCGGAGCTAGCAGGCCTGAGGTGCGACGCACTGCGCGCAATTCGTTTCGCAACTACTTCAAGGTCCTGGTGGACTTCGCCCGGCTGTGGCGGCTGGACCGCGACACCCTCAGCCGGGTCCTCCGGGGGAGGGGCTGGGAGAACCTGGACCGGGCCCTGGCCGGAGGCAAGGGTGTGCTCCTGGTGGGAACCCACCTGGGCAACTGGGATCTTGCTGGGGTGGCATTGGCGCTGCACGACTACCCGGTCCACGCGGTGGCCGACACCCAGGGGTTCGGCAGCCCCCGGGTCAACCAGGAGGTTCTGGCCTCCCGGGAGGCCTACGGCATCCGCATCATCCCGGTGGAGGCACCGCTGCGGCGCATTTACCGAGCGCTGGAAGCCAACGAGGCTGTGGGCATCGTTGCCGACCGTCCTCTGAAGGACGGCCGCGGCGTGCCGGTGACATTTTTCGGGCACGAGACCCGCTGGCCGACCGGGGTGGCCAGCATCGCCCTGCGAACCGGAGCGGCGATCGTGACCGGATACCTCGTCCGGGGGCCGGACAATGGATTCGACGGCGAGATGCTTCCTCCACTGACCTTCGAGCCCTCCGGCGACAAGGATCAAGACCTGCGTCGACTCACTCAGGAGATCGCCAGGATCCAGGAGCGGCTGATCCAGCGATACCCCGATCAGTGGTACATGTTCCGTCGCATGTGGCCCAATGGCCGTTGAACGCCATGGACAGAGGCCTACTGAAGTACTACCTCTACCGATGGGGGGGTGCCCTGGCAGCGCAAATCCCGCCCCGACTCGGATTGCCCATGGCGTCCTGGCTCGGCCGCCTGGTCTGGAGACTCCACGGTTCGGCCCGGGGAGTCATTGAGGAAAACCTATCCCACATCTTGGGACCCGATCCTGATCCAGATCAGGTGCGCGACACGGGCCGGCGAGTGTTCCAGAACTCGGTCAAGAACTACTACCATCTATTCCGGCGCTCCCACTCAGTAGCTGCAGTCGAAGGCGTCGATCACGTGCGGGAGTCCCTCCTCAAGGGCAAAGGTGTGATCCTCACCTCAGCCCACTTCGGCAGCTTCGACGCCCTGTGGGCGGCAGCCGCGTCCTACGGCTATCCCATCACGGTCCCCGTGGAGAGGCTGCGGCCCGACAAGCTCTTCCGATACCTGCTCCGGCTGCGATCGGCGGACGGGATCAGGCTAATTCCGGTCGATGGCCCTCTGGTCAGCGTCCGACGCGCCCTCAAACGCAACGAGATCGTCTTCTTGGCCGCCGATCGCGATATCACCCAGTCGGGCGCCCGGGTCGATTTCTTCGGGTCGCCGGCGCACCTTCCCGACGGCGCGGTGCGGCTGGCGATGCGCACCGGCGCCCCCTTGCTATTCGGCTACGGGCTCCACAACGGAAGCAGCCACCAAGCACGCGTCCTTCCTCCGCTTCCACTGCAGGACACAGGAGACCCGCAAAGCGACCTACGCGCCAACCTCAGGACCATGGCCCAGACACTGGAATCTGTCATTTCCGAGCATCCCGACCAGTGGCTGATGTTCACGCCCCTGTGGCGAGTGGATGGTCCCAGCGCGGCGGGCTGAGGGAGAAATGGGGAAGGCAGATCTCCACATCCACTCCGCGGCCGGGGACGGTCTCGCCAGCGTTTCCGAGATCCTGGAGCACGTTGAGACCGAGACCGATCTCGACCTCATCGCCATCACCGACCACGATCTCCTGGAAGGTTCGCTGGAAGCGCTGGACCGGGCTCGAGATGGTGACTACCGCTTTGAGGTCATCGCAGGGACGGAGGTCACCACTCGCGCGGGCCACCTCCTCGCCTACGACATCCGGGAGAAGGTCCCGATGCTACAGTCTCTTGCCGACACCATCTCCGAAGTGCACCGGCAAGGCGGGTTCTGCATCGTCCCCCACCCCATGAGCTGGCTCATCTGGAGCATCGGGAGAAGACGAATCCGGGCCATCCTGCACGATCCCCGGGACGAGGTCTCCTTCGACGGGATTGAGGTCCTGAACCCAACCTCCGCCGGACAGGTGGTGCATCGAGCGGTGCGCGAAGCGAACGCAGAGGAGTTTCACCTGTCCGAGGTGGCGGGAAGCGACGCCCACCTCCTAAGCCAAATCGGCAGAGGCTATACCCTATTCCCCGGGACCTCGTCAGGTGATTTCCGCGCGGCCCTTCAGGCCGGTTTGACAGAGGCCCACGGGGAGTTTCTCTCCATTTCCGAGCAGGCTGTCTCACTCTCGACCGCAGGAAAGCAACTCTTCCGAGGCCTGGTGCTGCTTCCAGGGAAGCACCTGCGACGCGCAGCGCGGAGTCTGATGCAGGACCGGGGATGAAGATCGCCCTCGTTTCCCCCTATGACTATCTTTACCCCGGCGGGGTGACCCGACATATCTCATACTTGGACCGCCACTTCCGCGAGTGGGGAAATGAGGTGCGGATCATCGCTCCCTGCTCTGCCGACGCTGGGGCCCTCCCGGCTCACTTGATCGTCGCCTCCTCCACCGTGCTCCCGGTCCCCTACTCCGGCTCGATCGCCCGCATCAGCCTCTCTCCGCGGCTCTACTGGCGGGTCAAGCGGATCCTGCGCCAGGAGCGGTTTGACATCGTCCACGCCCACGAACCCCTGGCGCCGGCGCTTCCTCTGGCCGTGCTCCGCCACTCCAAGGCGGTCAATGTCGGCACCTTCCACGCCCATCGAGAGACCCACGCCGCCTACGCCTACGGAAAACCCCTGGCGAAGCGATTCATCAACCGGCTGGACGGTCGAATCGCCGTGTCGGCGGCGGCTCGTGACTCCGTGGCTACCTACTTCCCCGGCGAATACGCCATCATTCCCAACGGGATCGATATCGAGCGGTTCTCTCCCCAGCGCGTCCGGCCAGTGGACCGACTGAAGGACGATGGGCTCAATATACTTTTCGTGGGTAGGCTGGAGAAGCGGAAGGGGTTCCGCCATCTGCTCGCAGCCTTCGCCCGGGTCAAGGAGCAGATTCCTGAGGCCAGGTTGATCGTGGTCGGGGCCTACGACAAGGACGACAAGGCGCCCTACCTTCTCTATGTTCGCAGCCACCGGATCCGCGGCGTCCAGTTTGTCGGGTACGTTTCCGAAGAAGAGTTGCCCCGCTACTACGCCGCCTGCCATGTGTTCTGCGCCCCCTCCACGGGATACGAGAGCTTCGGCCTGGTGCTTCTAGAAGCGATGGCTTCGGCTCGGCCCCTGGTAGCGTCGGACATTCCCGGATACCGTGATCTCATCGCTTCTGGACAAGAGGGACTTCTGGTCGCCCCTGGCGACGAGGTGGCTCTCGCCGAGGCCTTGGTCGGGCTCCTGCAGGACCCTGAGCTCCGGACGCGGATGGGACAGAGCGGGCTCGCCAAGTCTCAGGGGTTCGCCTGGGAGAGTGTGGCAAAGCAGGTTCTCGACTACTACCGGACCCTGCTTGACAAGAGCCGCGCGCCCACGATCGAGACCACCGAGGTCTCGGCATTGTGATCGGCCCCTGGGCACGAAGATGGAGCGGCCCGCTGTTGGACGCCGCCGCCGGCCCTCTGGAGCGTCTGGGTCTCACCCCCAATCAGGTCACTCTGCTGGGAGCGGTGGCCATGTTCGCGGCGGCGGGAGTGCTCGCCGTGGCTCCTCTCGCCTGGGGAGGGGTGGCCCTCGCAGTGGCTGCCTTCCTGGATGCCCTGGACGGAGCGCTGGCCCGACGCACCGGGCAGATCTCCCCCTTTGGAGCTTTTCTGGACTCAACGCTGGACCGCTGGGCCGAGATCGCAGTCTATCTCGGGCTACTGTATCGATTCCGGACTGACGCGACGGTCGTCATACTGATCTACCTGGCTCTCGCGGGATCTGTGATGGTCTCCTACACACGAGCCCGGTCGGAAGGCGTGGCCATTCCCACTCAGGCGGGGTGGTTCGCGCGGCTGGAGCGGATCGGAATCCTGGTGGTGGGACTGCTTCTCGGGCCGTCACTCCTGCCTTGGGCTCTGGCCCTGATCGCAGCCGGATCCGTGCTGACCGCCATCCAGAGACTGCTCGACGTCCACGGAACGGCCTCCGGATAGCTTGGGCGAGATCCGGCTGCCTGCCCCCGTCCTCGATATCCTGGCCAGGGTGCGCCTGACCGTCGCTCCCGATAAGCTGGCCCTGGTGAGCCTTCCCCCAATTCAGATGGAGGCGGCAAGGGCTATCCTCGATCGGGCGGGAGGCAGCTTGGCCGCTCTGATCACACGACCTGATGAGATCACCCTGGTGGTCCCCGCCACCGTGTGGATAAACGCCCGCTTCGAGTTGAAGGGCTACGCCTCCGCCGATCCCTTCCGCGCTCTTGTTCTGGATGGCGAGCTAGATCTCGACGCCGTGGGCCTGCTAGCCGCCGTGACCCGAGTCCTCGCAGACGCAGGGATCCCCGTTTTCGCCATCTCCACCTACAAGAGCGACGTCCTTCTGGTCAAGGCCCACCAGGCACCCGACGCTCAGGCCACCCTCGAGCGCTTTCTGGAGAGCTGCCGCGAACAAGCATCGGGCCGCGCTTCTTCGAGGTAGGGGCAGGGCTTGTCCCCGGCCGCGCGGCGACTGCGCCAGCCACGCCTCGCGCTCAAGACCCCGAAGGACGCCGCAAGGCGAAATTGCACCGCTCACGACGCTCAGGAGCCGTTCAAGACAGAATTGCACCATTCACGACCCCCACTGCTGGCCCTCCATCGGAGGAGGCACTGCGAACTCGACCGTCCATTGCGAGGCTCGCTCGGATTTGTCGCGACCAATTGCCGACGCGGCTCGCTTCCAGGACCTGAGCAGAATGAGGTAGTCTACCGCCACATCTCAACTGAGGAGGCAACACAATGACGCAGCGACCAATCGTCTTCTGCTATGTATTGCTGTTCGTTCTCGCGGTGACAGCTTGCGGTGCCCAACCGGGTAGCCCGTCGCCTGCGGCAGATTCCCCGGTACCAACCAGCACCTCGCCCCCCGCAGCCACGGAGACCGTTGAACCTGCGCCTGAGCCTACCCCTACAGCAGAGAGCAGATACGTCTCTGATCTAGCTCAGCGAGTTCTGGATCGGGGCACTATCAGAATAGGGACTCGCACCAACTCACTCCTACCTTTCATCGATGTTGAAGGCGACTACTCAGGGTTCGAGGCAGAGTTGGCGGAGTCCATTGTGGGCTGGCTATTTGAGGGGGCAGTCACCATCGAATGGATTGGCCTCTCAGCCGGTGAGAGGTTCACTGCCTTGGCTGACGAGCGAATCGAGCTCCTCATTCGGACAACGGTTCACACTCAATCTCGGGATGCAGTCGCGCTGTGGAGCGATCCCTATTTCATTGGTGGACTGAGGCTATTGGTTCGAGATGGAGAGGGGATCACCGACTTCATCGACCTTGCTGGAAAGCGGGTCAGCGTCGTTGAAGGTACGCCCACACAGAGTGCCGTCCAGACGAAAGCTGCCTCACTGGATATTGAGGTTGTTGAGGTGATATCCGATTCGAACGATGCAGCCATCTCCGCCTTCAACGCCGGTGAAGCGGACGCTTTCGTCAGCGACTGGGTTCTCCTCATGACTTTGAAGCGAGACGATCCATCCTATCGAATCGTCGGAGAGTTCCTGTCTCGCCAGCCCTTCGCCATCGGCGTCCGTCTCGGGGAGGAGGCGTTTCGAGATGACATCAATCGAGCCTTGCGTGCCGTCGTGGAGGATGGCACCTACGAAGGCATATACGCTCGCTGGATAGATGATCCTCATCCCTGGACTTTGGACGAGATGTTGAGCGAGCCACCAATGGAGGGCTAGCAGCCCTCTCAGGCCACCAACCCGCAGCAAACGGGCCGGGCATTGCCCGGCCCGTCGACCCCGCAGGACTGGCGACTCGGTTCTCCACCCGTCGCCATCTGACTCGCGCCTCTA
Organism: uncultured Anaerolineales bacterium; assembly: GCA_964348195.1. Lineage (GTDB taxonomy): Bacteria > Chloroflexota > Anaerolineae > UBA7937 > JACPPX01 > CAYGBX01. Next base: position 6,766 of record CAYGBX010000009.1, on the reverse strand, counting down.
CGACTCCGGCTGCAGTGTCCTCAGGAATTCCACGACCGCCCGGATCTCCCCCTCAGACAGAATCCCCTCCCAGGCAGGCATGCCCAACTGCGGCCGTCCCGCCTTCTCGAAAGCCACCATGCCCTCATCGGTTTCGCTCTGTATGAAGGCGTTGTCCCGGAGGCCGGGTCCGATGAGCCCCTCGGCGTCGGCGCCGTGGCAAGCCGCGCATCGTTGGTCAAACACTACGGCGCCGTCGGGCGGGCCCACAGGCGTTGGCGTCATGGCCTCCGGCGGGATGTGATCCACGACCTCGTCCCACCTGGTGCCGTCCTTGATGAAGGCCACCAGTCCCTGAATCTGCTGCCTATCCAGGGCTCCGCCCTCCTCCTTCAGCCACGCAGGCATGACGGTACCAAAGCGGCCCCGCGCGATGGCGTTGAAGATGTCGATATCGTCTTGGTCTCTCAGGGCCGGGGTGTTGAGAGGCAGCCCGATCCCGCCCTGGCCGCGATCGCCGTGGCACAGGACGCAGAACTCAGCGAAGATCTCCAGTCCCCGCTCCACATTCTCTACGTGCAGCTGCTCCCTCGCTGTCGGCTGGAGGAACACCTGCTCGTAGAGAAGATAGGCAGGGAAGAAGCCCAAGGTCAGAATCATCAAGAGAAGCCCGAGGTACTGCTTCCTCAGCATCGCGAGATTGGACTCATGGCCGCCGCGCGCTGCGAACGATCAGAGGTCTAGACGGGCAAGGCCTGATCGGGACTGTACACGGACCTCTCGGTGATGGTGCCCGTATCCACCAACACGTTCCCGTCCTCGTCCAGTCGCATGGCCATGAGGTCCATAGGCCGCGGCGCGGGACCGCCCAGCACCTCTCCCTTGCGGTTATAGAGCGACGAGTGACACGGACAGTGGAACTGGTCCTCGGGATCGTTCCACGGCACCACGCACCCTAGGTGAGGACACTTGCGATAGAGGGCGAGCAGCCCATCCTCCACGTGGGTGAGGTAGAACCGCGACTCCCGGAAGTAGAGTGGATCGGCTTCCTCATCAGGTAGGTCTTCGAGGACTCCCTCCAACGGTCCGACGCTGACAACGCTCCCGAAGGCACCAAGCTTGAGCTTCGGCATGAAGAAGACCAAGCTGGCGGCTCCGATCTCCGCCGTCACGAGAGCCGCCGCCGCCCAGAAGCTCCAGCGGATGAATTGACGGCGAGTGCCGCTGATCTCCACCCCGGCCGATGCTTCAGCCATAGCCGAACATCCCGGCTGTCACCTCAGAACTCATCCCAGGGGTTGTACTCCGCAGGCATGTTCCAGGGCCAGTAGAGCTCGAAGTCCGGACCTCGGAGCAGGAAGCCGACGACGGTGGTTACTGTATAGACGACCACGAATCCAGTGAAGAGAGCCATGATGACCTGTCGGACATCGGCCTCCCACGCAACTCGCACGATGATGGCCAGAAGCGCCGTGAGCCCCGCCATGATCAGGGTCGGGAGAATCCAGGCTCCCACCACGTCCGGCGCCCCCGCTTGTTCGAGGAGTTTGTCCATGCCTCCGGCGGTACCCGGGATCTCTAGTCCGACGCGGCTATCCACGAAGATGAGCGCCACGGTGATCACGAGAGTGTAGATCGTCGCGAAGACAGTAATCTGCACCGCTTTGGCCGATCCAAACCACAGCCCCACTTCGCGCCGGCTGTTGTCGATGTAGGGAATCACCGCCAGCCCCGCGAACGCGACGCCAACCAGGATAACTCCCGCCAAGGTCGGGTGCATGTGGAGGAGGATCTCCTGGACGCTCATGAAGTACCAGGGCGCCTTGGACGGGTTCGGAGGCACATCCGGATTCGCCAGCTCCTGCAGAGGGGCGTCACGGAGCACCGAGAATACCAGGAGGAACAGGATGACGATGACGGCCGCAAGGAACTCGATGGCCAGCAGGTGGGGCCACACCATGGCCTTGGGGTTGATGGTAGGCTCCTCGGCCGCCCGCTGGATCTCGTCCGCCTCTACCAACGCCAAGTACTTGTGGCGTCGCTGCCGATCTGTCTCGGGTTGGTCCGACTCCGCTGCCTGTACCGCTTCAGTCACGAATCCTCGCTACAGAGGCGCTGAGATCCCACCGTCCCGCCGGATCCTCCAGAAGTGAACGGCCATGAGCACGGTCGCCGCCAGCGGGAGTCCGATCACGTGCAACACGTAGAAACGCAGGAGCGCATCCTGGCCCACCTCGATCGACCCGAAGATCAGCATCTGCTGCTGGGGTCCCATGAAGGGAACCCATCCCGCGATGTTGTGGCCCACCGTGATCGCCCAAATCGCCAGCTGGTCCCAGGGCAGGAGGTACCCTGTGTAGGACATAAAGAAGGTCGTGAAGAGCAGCGTCACTCCGATCACCCAGTTGAACTGGCGGGGCGGCTTGTAGGCGCCGGTATAGAAGACTCGGATCATGTGCAGGAACACCGTCAAAACCATCCCGTGGGCGGACCACCGATGAAGGTTGCGCATCAGCTGACCGAACGCTATGTCCGTAGAGAGCGCCTGGATGTCGTTGTATGCTCGCTCCACGCTGGGCACGTAGTAGAACATCAAGAGAACCCCGGTCACGGTGAGGATCAGGAAGAGGAGAAACGAGATTCCCCCCAGACAGTAGGTGTAGGTGACGCGCAGCGCCGAGACGGGAACCTTGGTGGGGTGTAGGTGCAAGAAGACGTTGGTGACGACGATAAGGGCTTGGTCGCGACGGTTGTCCGGGTATCCGCTCCGGAAGAACGATGTCCAGACCCGGCTCTTCCGGATGTAGTTGTTGATCTGGCTCCAGCGCCGACCGACGAACTCCCCCAGCACCTTTCCTCCCAATTATCGCTCCGCCCTCCAGAACCGCCGCGCCGTGTGCCCCTGGTGGTGAGGAGGCTCAAGCAGCGGCTCGGGGGCGGAGTCAGAAACAGTAGACGAAATCCTAGCACAATGTTGGGTAGCGAACAAGTGCCGCGTCCGGACGGGCACCAGCTAGGCAATGGCAACGGACCTATGCCTTGACCGTCGGCCGCCTGGCCGATCCGCGAAGCGACCCGCTCGGCGCAGCGGCTCGTCTTTCCGCGCGCCGCTGGCGGCTCGCCCCTTTGTCCGCCGCTGCGATCCTCATGGGCGGCCGTCAAGGGACCTTGACCATCAGTCACCGTGCCCATAGAATGTTCCGGCACGGGGGTGGTTGTGCCCCGGTGGGTGCCACGGTCTTCAAAACCGATGGGAGGCCGCGAGGAGCGGGCTCCGGTGGGTTCGACTCCCATCCACTCCCGCCTCATCTGCCCGTAGGACTGGCAACTCGATTTCCCGCCTGTCGCCCCCGGAGGATGGCGACCCGCATCTTCGCTCGTCGCCCCCCCAGGACTGGCCACGCGGCTTCCGGCCAACGACCCCATCAGGCTCTGGGCCGCATAGACCGTCCCCCTCGGCCGGTGCTGGCGACAGAAACTTCTTGCCCCGGCCGGTGTTTAGCACTCCGGGATCAAGGAGTTGCCGGGGATCCAGAGCAAGATCAAGGGTCCGTTCCGGCGTTCGTAGTCGGTTCTCAGCACACGTCGAAGGGGGAGATTCATGCTAGCCGATCGAATCGTGGGTGCCTTCACCTTCCGCCGCGAGGTGTACGCGGAGGTGGAGAAGGACACAGACTTCACAACCACCGCCTGGATCATCGTAGCCGTGGTCGCGCTTCTGAGTTCCTTTGGCGACACGGGCGGCCACATCCTCGGGACCATAGTCGCCGCTGCCGTGTCCGTAGTCGGCTTCGCTGCCCTGGCATTTGTTGTGGACTTCCTGGCGAGGAACCTCTTTCAGGCAGAGGTCTCCTTCAGTGAACTCGTCCGAACCCTCGGCCTAGCCTACGTCTGGAATGTGGTCGGACTTCTGGCCTTCTTCGGCGCCCTCGGATTCTTGGTGCCACTCGGAAGCCTCCTCGCTTTGATCGCGTCGTTCATGGCAGTGAAGGAGGCGGTGGATTTGGAGTGGGTGCAGACGATCGTCACCGTTGTGATAGGCTGGATCGTGCTCGTGCTGATTATGGCCGTCATCGGCGGGTTCCTCCTGGCGGCGGTGGTCGGGACCGCGGTCGGTCTGGGGGTGCTGGGCGGATTCTTCTAGGCCAGTTCGTACAGCCTGCTAGATCAAGGGAGCCGCTTCGACAGGCGGCTCCTCTGCTTGCTCAAGAGCCAACTGTAAGCATTCCGTCGCCGGCTCGCCCCCGTCATAGGTGCTCTTGCCCCTCTTGTCGCCCACTTGCCCCAGTGGCAGCAGCCAGCAGAAAGGCGAGTCGCCAGCGGCGGGCGGAAAGGCCAGCCGCTGCGCCGAGCGGGCGCTTCGCGGGGAGAACCGAAGAAGTGCAACAACGCCGCCCCAAGAGGACGACGCTACACCTGGTTTCTTCTAGCTGCGGGCTTCAGCCCGACGGCGAGCTCTGTCCGGGCCGGTTGGGGTAGAGACCGCGGAGGTCATTCCACCGGATCTTGAGCACTTCATTGAGCATCCCCGCCGAGTCCCGGAGAGGCTGGACCCTCGAGTCGGCGTGGTAGAACCAGTCGATGGGTACCTCCACGATCCGCAATCCTAGCTTCTGGGCGATGAAGAGCGCCTCGACGTCGAATCCCCATCCGTTGATGGTCTGGTGGGGGAAGACGGCGTCTGCCGCCTCGGCCGTGAAGCACTTGAAGCCGCACTGTGTATCCTCAATCCCCCGCACCACCAAGATCTTCACGATCCAGTTGAAGACTCGGCCCATCAGGTGACGGTAGGAAGGCTCATTGTACCGCACCGCCCCCGGTGCCTCTCGAGAGCCGGCCGCCACGTCCCAGTCGACGAGCGTCGGGGGCAGGAACTTACCAAGCTCGTGGATAGGCATGGAAAGATCAGCATCACATATGAAGCGATGCTGTCCCTTCGATTCCAGCATGCCGGTCCGCACCGCGTGGCCCTTGCCCCGATGTTCCGTGGTGAGGACGGACAGGTGAGGGATCTCGGCCTTCGCCGCCTCCACCGCCTCGGAGGTGCCATCTGTGCTGCCGTCGTCCACCACCAGAATCTCGCTGTCATACGATTGAGACGCGAGGTAGCCGGCCACCTCGCGAAGAGTCCCGGGAAGGCGGGTCTCCTCGTTGTAGGCAGGAATGATGACGGTCAAATAGGGGGGCGTGTCCGAAGGCTCGATCTTACGACCTCAGGCAAGGATGTCGGGGATGATACCCGGCTCCCCCGCCCCCCGCCACTGCGATAGCAGCGCCGCGATCTTTGGCTCGTGCGATAGCAGCGCCGTGATCTTCGGCTCGTGCGATAGCAGCGCCGTGATCTTCGGCTCGTGCGTGAGCAGAGCGCCGACCTTCCGCTCGTGCGCCAGCAGCGCGGCGAATCTCGGCTCCCGCGTCAGTCCGAGTGACCTGCCAAGAGCCAGCGCCAGGGCAAGCTACTCCTTGCCACCCGGAGCGGCACCGAGGGGAGTGTCCGCCGGTTGTAGGAGCGATTCCAGATAGGCGTCTGAGGCCTGGCTAGACCGCTGGATTTCACGCCGCTTCCCGAGCATCCGCGGCCATGTGAGAGCCCCTACCAGAATCCCCCGAAGCCGGGCCCGTGCCGCCTGGCCCCTCCAGTTCTTGGCCGCATCCCATGCGATCCGAAGTTGAGCCCTCAGGATCTTGGGCCAGTGTCGCCTGAAGAGCGAGCCCGGGTAATCCTTTGCGATGACGTACAGGAAGTTCCGGCCGTTGAGGTAGGAGCCCAGCGACCCCCCACCCGTGGCACTGAGCCGGTGGTAGGCGATGGCATCAGGCACGTAGATGCAGCGATAGCCTGCCAGCTGTGCGCGCCACGCCAAGTCCACGTCCTCGCAGTAGCTCACGAAGGTCTCATCAAAGAACTCGCGACCCGCCGGGCCGCTCCGCGACAAGGCTTGGAGCATCTCACGGCGCAAGAGCGAGGCGGCGCCGCCGGGGCCGAACACCGAAACTTCATCATCATACTGACCGGTATCCCGCTCCCAGACTCCGCGGTTTCCTGGCACGCCATTGAGACCGTACGTGTCACCGACGGCGTTGATGATCTCCCGGTCGTCAAAGAGAAGCAGCTTGGGCGTTGCCATCCCGGCATCGGGATGCCTGTCAAGGCCGCGGACGAGAGCCTCAAGCCATCCCGGATCGGCCTCCACGTCATTGTTGAAGAGGGACACGAGTTCTCCTTCAGAGGCCTCGATCCCGCGGTTGACGGCGAAGGCGAAACCGCGGTTCTTGCCCAGCGGGATGGCCCGCACCCACGGAAACTCCCGCGCCAAGAGGTCCAAGGAGTCGTCCGTAGAGCCATTGTCCACCAGCAAGACCTCCTGTGGACGGTGCGTCTGGGACTCCAGTGAACGGAGACAGCCTGGAAGGAACTCGGCGCGGTTCCAGTGAGGGATGACGACGCTGACCGAGGGCCGGTGCGGATCAGACAAGCGATCGCGCCTTCATGTAGTCCCTCAGCCCCTCCTGCCAAGGCCTGAGTTCTATCCCCAGCGCCTTGGCACGCCGATTGGCGAGGACAGCCCGGCGGGGCACCCGGGCGCGGCGTTCGTAAGTGTCGGTGGGGCGCAGCGGGTATCCAGGCCGTCCAGCCAGATCGAGAATCTCTCGGGCCCAATCGAACCGGGAGCAGGCACCTCGGTTAGTGAGGTGGTAGATCCCGTGTTCGGCCTCGTCGACCAGCCTGCGGATGGCCGCCGACAGATCCCGGCTGTAGGTAGGGGAGCCCCGCTCGCCGGTCGTC
>CAYGBX010000008.1:33808-73521 GCA_964348195.1 uncultured Anaerolineales bacterium | reverse complement strand
CTGCCGTTCCAGGAGGCCCGTGGCATCGGACGCATCTTCCGCCCACAGGGCTCCCTGCCGTTCCAGGAGGCCCGTGGCATCGGACGCATCTTCCGCCCACAGGGCTCCCGGCCGTTCCAGGAGGCCGATGGCCGAGCCGGTCCCCGGGCCATGATCTACAGGGTGACACGGGACGCATGTTCCAAGCACAGCGCCCCGGAGGCTTCTAGCGGTCACCCAGTACCGGCGAATCCACCGCCCTCAGGGCACGCGCGATTTCGCCGGTCGCGAGGAGGGAAGCGCGGGTTGCCACTGGGTTGAAGAGACTATCTTCGATCTCCTGCACGCGGCCGACGGTTGGTGCGGCCTACTCTCCCCCCAGCTGCCTCAGAGCCTCCACGATGCGCTCTTCGAGGGCCGCCTCGCCATCGGAGAGGCCGGACACCGCTCCTCGCGCCTCCGATAGGCTGTACCCGAGGGCAGTCAGCGCCGCGACCACCTCGGCGTCCCGAGCCGACAGAACGGGAACTGGCTCCAACCCCTCGCCCCCTACCTTGTCCCTCAGATCCAGCACCAGTCGCTCGGCGGTTCGTCTGCCAATGCCCGGTGTACGCGTCAGGGCCTCGATGTCGCCCTGCACGACAGCGGACCGGAACTCGTCAACCGGATGGGTGGAGAGGATCACCAGCGCCAGCCTGGGACCGATCCCCGAGACACCGAGGAGAATGCGGAAGAGGCTCCAGTCCTCCTCCGTCTCGAACCCGTAGAGAGCCACATCGTTGTCCCGTACATGGAGATGCGTGTGGAGCTGAATCTCCGTGCCAACCGCGCCCGGACGGCGGAGAAGGGGCTGAGGCACGTAGACCTGAAACCCCATTCCGCCAACCTCGAGGAGGATCCAGTCCTCTCCCTGCGAGGCAATGCGGCCACGGAGACTGCCGATCATCTCCCTAGGAAGGTGCTACGCGGAAGAGGGCAGGGGTGAGGTGTGGAAGTGGCAGAGCGCCACGGCGATCGCGTCGGCGGCATGGTGAGGCCGTGGAGGCTTGGGCAGATCCAGAGAGTCGCGCAGCACCTCCTGAATCTGGTCCTTCGTGGCCCGCCCATATCCCGCCACAGCCTGCTTCACTTGCTGCGGGGTGTACTCATACACCGCGACCCCGGCCTCTCCCGCCGCCAACAGAACAACTCCACGCGCCTGCCCTACCGCCATGGCTGAGCGAGCGTTCCGCCCCAGGAAGATCTTCTCTACGACAATCTCGGAGGGTCGGTGACGCTCGATCAACTCGGCCACGCGGGCATGGATCTCCAAAAGCCGCTCCGGTGGGGTCCGCTCCGGGCTCGTGCGAATCACACCATGGTCCCTGAGCTCCGCCCTATCGCCGCTCCTGGCGATCAAGCCGTACCCTGTGGCGGCGGTGCCGGGGTCGATCCCCAGGACAAGCGACATCGGCACGCTAGGCGCGGGAGGCAGCGCCGTCTCGGCGGTCACTCGACGCCGTACCTGGCCATCACCTCATCGGAGATGTCCAAGTTCGAGAAGACCTGCTGCACGTCGTCCAGCTCCTCCAGATCGTCGATCAGCCGCATGACCCTGAGTGACTCATCGGCCGCCAGTTGGGCGTAGCTCTTGGGGACCATAGTGAGATCTGCCGACGATACGGTCAGTCCCTGACTCTCAAGATCTTCTCTCACCCGCACAAGGTCGTCGGAGGCTGTATAGACAGATACCACCTGACCATCGATCACCACATCGTCCGCGCCTGCATCGATCGCCTGCAGAGCGGCGCGCTCGGCTCCATCGCCGTCTCCCTCTACGACGATCAAGCCCTTGGGTTCGAACAGCCAGGTAACGCTTCCTGACTCACTCAGGTGACCCCCGTTCCGCTCCAGGGTCCGCCGGATGTCGGCCACGGCTCGGTTCCGGTTGTCGGTGAAAGTGGCGAGTATCAAGGCAACCCCGTTGGGCGCGTACCCCTCGTAGAAGATCTCCTGGAGCTCGGCGCCTTTGAGTTCCCCCGTCCCCCGCTGGATGGCCCGCTCGATGTTCTCTTTTGGCATGTTGGCCTGCCGCGCCTTGTCAACGGCCAGCCTCAGCCGAAGGTTCGCCTCCGGGTCTCCACCGCCTTGCCGTGCCGCCACCGTCAGCTCGCGCGCCAGCTTGGTGAAGAGCCGTCCTCGCTTGGCGTCGGCGGCGGCCTTCTTGCGCTTGATGGTCGACCACTTGGAGTGGCCAGACATCTCGGTCCTCCCCGCCCGCCGGTGCTCGGGGGCCATTATAGCAGACTTCTCCCAAGCAAAAAGGGCCCGCACTGCAGGGCCCTAGCCATCGCTCGACAAGCCGGCACGCGCGCCGACTCTCGATCTAGGTCCGGTACCGGTACACGATCCGCCCTCGCGTCAGATCGTACGGTGACAGCTCGACCTTCACGCGATCGCCCAGCAGGATCCGGATGTAGTACATCCGCATTTTCCCTGATATATGTGCCAGAATCTCGTGGCCTGTGTCCAACCTCACGCGAAACATGGCATTGGGGAGAGCCTCAGATACCGTCCCCTCGGCCTCGATCTTATCCTTTCGTCGAGGCTTTTCCTTCCTATGGCGACCGCGTCGCCTTCTCGCCACCGTCCTGCCTCCTAGCCGCTCGGACCTGCCGATTCGAGCTGATCGGGTTCCCGTAGAAGCACCCGCCGCGATCGGCCTCCCTCTTCCGGGGGGCCAACCACCCCCTCCGCCTCCAGATGATCCATCAGCCGGGCTGCGCGCGGGTAACCAATCCGCAGTCTTCGCTGGAGAAACGAGGTTGACGCGTGCTGATGAGAACGGAGGAGAGCAATCGCCTCATCGAGCAACTCGTCCCTCTCCTCCTCTTCATGTGGCAGGTCCGACCAGGGCTCCGCTCGCCTGGCTTGAATGGGGCTCCTGACCCCGACCTCCTTCTGCCAGAACCCCACGACGTCAGCGATCTCGGCGTCGGACACGAAACACCCCTGCAATCGCACCGGGGTGCTTGCGTCCGGAGCCAGATACAGCATGTCACCCCGGCCCAGAAGGGCATCCGCTCCTGCAGTGTCCAGAACCACTCGAGAATCGGTCTGCGAAGTGACTGCGAAGGAGATGCGGGCCGGAAAGTTCGCCTTGATGAGCCCGGTGATGACATCAACCGAGGGACGCTGCGTAGCAATCAGAAGATCGATGCCGGTTGCGCGGGAAAGCTGGGCCAGACGTGTGATCCTGCGTTCGATTTCGTCAGGTGCAAGCATCATCAAATCCGCCAGCTCATCGATCACCAGGACAACATAGGGCAGAGGCTCCTGTCCCCGCTCCACTGCCAGCCGATTGTGGTGGTCGATGGAGCGCGCCCCTGAAGCGGCGAATCGGCCATATCGTTCATCCATCTCCGCCATAGCCCAGCTGAGCACTCCCAGGGCCTCATCTACACTGTGAGCCACCGTCCGCTCAAGATGGGGAAGCCCCGCGAACTGGCTGAGCTCAACCCGCTTCGGATCAATCAGGGCCAGCCGCAGCCGATTCGGAGGGTGCTGGAGCACAAGGCAGGTGAGAAGCGACGCGAGGCAGACGCTCTTGCCAGATCCCGTTGCCCCCGCGATCAGAAGATGGGGCATCGAGGCCAAATCGGCCACTACCGGCCTGCCCGACACATCCCTTCCCAGGGCCAGTTTGAGCGGTGCCTCAAACCCCACAAACTCCTCCGAGTCCATGGCCCCCCGGAGGGATACCACCGTCAGTTCCGGATTGGGCACCTCGATTCCTACGATGGGCCGCCCCGGCACTGGGGCCTCAATCCGGATTGGGGCCGCGGCCAGGGCCAGAGAGAGGTCCTTGGAGAGGGCGGTGATCTTGCTCACCCGGACCCGCCTCCGTCTTCCCGCCACGGACTTGATGAACCCCGGCTCCACGCCGAACTGGGTGACGGTCGGCCCCGGACGAATGGAGACCACCTGCGCCGGGACTCCGAAGCTTGCCAGCGTCTCTTCGATTATCCGCCCGCGGTGTTCTGCATCCGCCTCCTCGGCCGCCGGGTAGGGGCTCTCGCCCAGCAAGTCCAGAGGGGGCAACTCACCCTCCCAGTAGAGAGGCTCGCGGCGGAATCCAGCCCTGGCGCCGGCATCGCTTTCATCCTGACCAGCGGGCTGCGCCGGCGGCGACTTCGCCGCCAGGTTCTCACCGGAGGGCGCCATCGGGACCGGGTCGCTCCGCAGAGGAGGGATGGCCGGTTCCCGACCTGGCGCGCTCCAGTAGAGCCACACTCGGTCAGGTAGGGTACGCAATCGCTCGGCGCGCAGTCCGACTACCAGGATCGCACCCACCAGGGTCGCGACTCCCAGAACCAGCGCAGCGCCAGCCGACCCCAGTGCCTCGATCAGCGAGGCGCCCACCAGCACGCCCAGGTACCCACCTCCGGTACCGGGCGGTCCCCCAGCCAGGAGCTCCAACAAGCCAGTCAGGGCGATCCAGAGGACTAGGACCCCCACCAGGCGTCGCTCGTGCACCTCCCACCAGCGACCTCTCTGAGGGAAGAGGACCACTCCCCCAGCCACCAATCCCAGAGCGAAGAGGTAGGCACCCCAGCCTAGAAGTCGCCGCAGCAGGGCGCCCCACTGGTCGATCAGGACTCCCCTGGTCACGGACAGAAGCCCCAATAGAGATAGAACGCCAAGCGCGGCAACTGCCAGCCCTACCGGCTCCCATGGCCACCGGGACAGCCGCTCTCCCCATCCCGCAGCGCGAGATCGCTTGCGGGACGGCCGCTTCCTGCTCAACCCAGGCCCTCCAGATATCGGCCGTACGGCAGGCCTAACTCCTCCTCAAACGCCGTCGCATCTCCCGACGCCGCAGCTTGCGGATGGCTCGCTTACGCTCCTTCCGCCGCTTCTCGCTCCTGGAGACGAACCAGCGTTTTTCCCGGATCGTGCTCAGAATGCGCGCGCTCGCCACTTTCTTCCGGAAGCGCTTCAGCAACTCTTCCTGGGATTCCCCGGGCCTCAATCTCACCGAGGCCATATGTGTTGTTCACCTCCTCCCCCTCTGGATCACCGTCCGCGCACGGCGACGGTCCGTCTCCTGTTGAGGGGGAACCGTGTCTGGACCCGAAAAAAGGGCCCTTCCGGCCCCTCGGCCACCCCCTCGCCCGGCCGTGGCCCGACGAACCCCAATCATAGGCGCGCGGCAGGGAGGTGTCAAGCTCGGGGCCACGTGGAACAGCCAGCTAGGTCAGCCCAGGCAAGTGTCGAGCCATCAAGCCTGACAACGCCAAGTGCTCAACGATCGGCACTACGAACCTCCAAACAAGCTGGGGAAAGGTACCCATCCCGGCAGCGCCGACCGCCGCAGCCATCGCCAGGACCGTCACAGGACGCCGCGTCACACCCGCAGGAGGTGCGGCTGCAGTGAGGAGCGGTATGGCCCCTCGGGCGTAGGCCAAGGCCACGGCCAGACTCGCAGTCAGGAGCAGGACCGCCAGGCCAGGCGCCTGCTCCGCCACAACCTGATAGATGCCCCAACGGGTGACAAAAGTCCCGAGAGGCGGAACCCCGGCCAGTGCCACTCCTCCCACCAGGTACGCGATGGCCAGCCCAGGCGCCCACCGCGCGACGCCCCGGGGAAGAAGATCACCCCGCGCTTCAGCCATGTGTCGCATCAGGCTCCATGACATGGCCACACTCCAGATGGCGAGGGTGCGGGGGATGAGGTGGGCCAGGGCGCCTATGAACCCTCCCTCGGAGAGCGTACCCAGTCCAACCAAGATCACGCCCAGATCAGCGACGGTTGCATAGGCCAGCAGCCTCCCCGGCGAGGGTCGCATCAGCGACAGCAGACCGCCGCCCAGAACCGAGGCCGCGCCACCCACTACAAGGATCTCTGCCACCCCAGCCGCAAGTAGCCACGGGCCTGCCTCCAGCTGGCCCACCAAGACGATGAGGACGACCGGTTGAAAGGCGGTGAGGAAGAGGGCGGTCACCGTGGAAGGCGCCGAGGCCGCCACGCCCGCCAGGTATCCGTGGAAAGGTACGGCGCCCAGCAACAACCCCAGTCCCAGGGTAAGCAGCGCGGCTCCGAGACGGATCATCCCCCCGTCATCCGGCTGCAGGGCCACCTGGTCTCCGATCCACGACGCCAGTGCCAGGGGAGGCAGGGCGAGGGTCCAGGCGACCAGGAATCCCGAAGCCGCGTCGGTCCGGCGCTGGGGACCTGCTTGAATGAGGAATACGAGGATCACGCCCGCGATCTGCAGCAGCAAGGCAGCTAGAAGGAGACTTTCGGCGAGCGCGGCGGCAACGGCCGCTCCCAGAGAGACCAGGGCGAAGGGGGAAAAGGACCATCCCTCCGCCACACGGGAAGAGAAGAAGAAAAGAGCCGGCATCCCCAGAAGGATCGCTGTGAGAACCGATCCACGCAGAGGGTCGAACAGCAGGGGCCGCCCCAAGAGCGAGGTTTCCAACCCGGGGGGAACCGCCAGTAGGACACCTGCGGCCGCCAAGCTGGCAGCCGATGCCAGCAGCGCCGCCCCGGTCGCCCACCGCCGGATCAGGTAGACGAACGGTGCCACTGACCAGAGGAGTGCAGGGGCCCAGATCGGGCTCAAGGTGTCTCCTCCCCTGTCCGCGCCGCTCGCGCGGCAACCAGATAGGCACCTGCCAGTGCCAGAAGGATCTGTCCAACTCCGGACAGCGCAGCGACCAGCAGCCCCGGATCAAGCGCTGTGTGAAGCACATCGAAGCCGTTCAGTATCGTGAGGAGCCCTACTGCCACGAGCAGAGGGTCGCGAGACACAAGAACCAGCCACACCCCCGATCCCGCGAGCCCATAGGTGGTCCAGGCCTCGGTCGGAGGAAGCTGGAGCAGAGGATATCGGTACAGCAGCCCGACCACGGCCGTGCCCACCACGGCCAGCCCCAAAGTACGAAACGCGGGGCTCATCGCCACTGCGGCTCCCCCTGGGGGCCCGGGAACGGCGTCCTGAGCGCGCGGCAGAAGAATCAGGGCCACCAGGAGCCCGACAACGGCCTTGGCCACCACGGGCGACGGCCGGCCGTGGAGAAGGAGGATCAGACCCAAGTACTGAAGGAGCAGCAACAGGACAGCCGCCCGACGCCTGCCAAGAATCGACACCAGGCCACTCGAGCCCACGATCGCCGCCACCAAGAAGTCCGCGGGAATAGCCTGCGCCACGCGTGCGAGAATGGCCACGTTGGGTCAGTCCAGCAGCAGGATCAGGACCCCCAGGCCGGCCAAGACCAGCCAGCCCGTCAGGTGTCTCCCCTCGAGGGCCGCCGCGCCACCCGCTACCGCGCCGGAGAGACGGCTCCAGATCGCATCAAGGCGCTGAGAAACCTGCAAGGAATCCGCAAGCCCAGTCAGCGTTCCTGGTACCGCCCGCACTTCAGCCGGAAGCCGTTCTCCATACCGGTGTACCCCGTACCCCAGCCCGACTGGTGCGAGGAGGGCCGCCCAGCCTACCCACCAGTCCCCGCCTCCCCCCAGCGCGAGAGGGCTGCCGGCAAGGGGAACCGCACCCATCCAGAGCGGAGCCACTATGGCGCCGCTCACCAGCGCGGCCAACGGGAGCAACTCGATCCAGATGCGCCACGACTGTCGCCGGGGCGCCGCTTGGAGCCAATGTCCGGACCAGCGCAGCAGAACCGACACCGAGAGAACGGTCACGAGGGCCCCCAGCCACCCCACCCAGAGCGATTCGGCCTCCGCGATCCGGAGGTAGGCCAGACCTCGCACTGCAGACGCGGGAAGCGGCGGGGCCGGTAGCAGCGCGGCCGCTCCCAGAATCGAAACTCCACGTCCCACCGGCCCGAGAACGCTCAGAACAGCGGTCGCTGGTGCCTCCCGCGCCTCCAAGAGAAGGCTCGTCGCCAAGGCCGTCCAGAGGAGGTAGGGCGCAGCCAGCTCTTCGATCCTGCTCCCCCCGACGGCCACGGCCAGAATCAACCACCCGAGCTGAGCCTGAACGACCCAAGTTAGACCCTCTTCCGCCGCTCGACCCCACCAAAGCCCAGCCAGGCCACGCGCCACGACCGCCAGAGCCACGCCAACGGCTACGGCCGAGAAGGGTTCCATCAGTGGCGGCCACCCCTCTCGCACCAGCAGGCCTCCCCCGGCTACGAGCACAAGTGGCCGGAGAACCCCCCCCAATCCGGGCGAGATTCCTCCAGCCAGCAGCCACAACGAATGGGCCGGGTAAGCCCCGAGCCTGATCCAGAGCGCCACGGCTCGCAGAGCCCCGATCCCAGGTACCAGCTGCGACAGAAGCGCGGCCCCAAGCCACGCGGTCAAGCCGAGGAGCGACCAGACAGCGGCCCGCCGCACCAAGTGAGGATCAGGCAGATCACGCGCGGTCAGAGCAATCCCGAGCAGTAGGAGATCCAGGCCGCCCCAGGCAAGTGCTACCGAAAGGGGATCGTCAGCTTCCAAGAAGAACAACACTGCCGCCCCTGCCGCCAGACCCTTCGCGATCACGGGAGCTCCGGTCCCGGCCAACACCCGGTGGGCGGTCCAGACCGCCAGGACAAGTGACGCCAGCAGGGCGAAGGGGCGGGAGTCGGCGCCATCCCGGAAAGTGGGCTGTCCTAGGGGACCGCCAGCGAGGTCCCAACCGGCGACGAAGCCAGTCGTGGGTGGATCACCGAGTCGGACCAGGGCAAGCACTAACGCAGAAAGGGCGGCGAGGAGTGCCAGCGCGCGCCAGAAGTCCGGATGGAGAAGGCGGTGGAGGAGAATTAGGAGGAGGGCCCCGGCCAGTAGCGCCATGCCAGGGGGAAGGGAGAGGATCAGGGAGATGCCTCCCTGTCCTCCGCGGCGGCCGTTCGGACCTCCACCACGTCTCCTTCGCCTGCGCCCAGCGTTTCGGCTGCGTCGCCCCGGACTTCCGCAACTGCCAGGTGGGTCGAGGAGTCGATGTAGGCCACCACAGTCCCGTCCTGTGCCTCCGAGTAGGTTCGGGACAGTCCCGAGATCACCCGGTCACCCACGACCACCTCCAGCTCATCGCCCAGGGGGAGAAGATCCAGCCCGTGGATGTTCGTGAGCAGGTTGCCGAACCGGTCGACGTACGCTACGTGGCCGACGATCCGGTCCGGCCCCACCTGTATCTCGGGCTGAGAGAGGGTGATCAATCCTTCCGCCTCCTCGCCGAACGATTCCGCGGGCACTCCCAAAGAGAGGTGCGCTGCGACCGGAGCAAAGATGTCCCGCCCGTGGAACACGTTCGACACGCGAGGGAGCCAGTACTCCGGGTTGGTCAAGGAGAAGGCCCGGAACGGGTCCCGATCGCGCTCTGCCTCTCGGAGCACAGATGTGAGGAGACCGTTGTCAGGCGCAAGGTAGTATGCATGGGAGGTTTCCAGCAGGATAGCACGCCGGTCGCTCCCCACCCCCGGATCCACCACAGCCACATGGATGGTCCCTGGCGGAAAATGGCTGTGGGCACGCTGCAGGAGGTAGCTTCCTTGGGCGATGTTCTGCGCCTCGATCCCGTGGCTGATATCCACCAGTCTGACAAGAGGGTTGAT
Organism: uncultured Anaerolineales bacterium; assembly: GCA_964348195.1. Classification (GTDB taxonomy): domain Bacteria; phylum Chloroflexota; class Anaerolineae; order UBA7937; family JACPPX01; genus CAYGBX01. Next base: position 63,996 of record CAYGBX010000008.1, on the reverse strand, counting down.
GCCCAGGATGACCGCCTTCATCACGGCCACGTTCGCATCACGGGTCCCAAAATCGGTGGTGAGGGTGATGATCCCCGCGATCTGGAGCGACCCTGCCGGTCCTCTTCCCTGTGACATGTCCACAGATGAATTGACGCGCGGTCGGCGGCCAAGTATGGTCGAAAAGCGATTCTATCAGCGGGCCATGGTGCCAGCAATGGAGTCAGAAGCCGCTGCCCCTCCCCTTTCGGTGCAGATCCTCGATCGGGATCGGCAGGAGAAGGCGCGGGCCTACGCCAGGATCCGTCGCCTCCTCCTCCTCGTGGACCTGGCTGTGGGCGGAAGCTACGGTGCGATCCTCCTTCTGGGCGGACTTGCCGCTGCACTCTCGGAAGCGGTATCTACCGTAGGTCCGTGGCTACAGGTGGCTGCGACCTTCGCCGTCCTTTGGACCGGCTACGCCCTGCTCACGCTCCCCCTGGCCCACTATCGGGGATTCGTCCTGTCGCATCGATACGGACTCTCCACCCAGACGCGTGCGGCATGGCTGCGCGACCGCTTGAGGCTAGGAGTCCTGACTCTACTGTTGGGCGTGGCCGTAGTGGAGGTCATCTACTTCCTCCTGCGAACCACCCCCGCCGTCTGGTGGCTCTGGACGGGCGTCTTCCTCCTGTTCTACACAGCTGTGCTGACCAGTCTTTCGCCGATCCTGATCATTCCTCTGTTCTACACTCTAACTCCAGTCCCCGATCAGACCCTGGAGGAGCGCCTGACCGATCTCGCCAAGCGAGTGGGCACCCGGGTTCGGGGGGTCTTCACCATCGACCTCAGCCGCCGGACCACGGCAGCCAATGCCGCCCTGGTCGGACTCGCCAACACCCGGCGCATCGTGTTGGGCGACACCCTATACCAAGCCTACACGCCTGACGAGATCGAGACCATCCTGGCGCACGAGCTCGGACACCACGTGCATCGCGACACCGCGAAGGGGCTCCTTGTGCAGTCCGCACTGACAGTACCAGGTCTGTTGGGGGTGCATCTGGCGCTGGGCTGGGGAGCCCGTCAGTTGGGCCTCGAAGGTCCCGCCGATACGGCGGGGATGCCCCTGCTGGGGCTGCTCCTTGGAGGCTTCAGTTTGGTCGCGTCCCCCCTTGTGAACGGCTACTCTCGATCGCGGGAGCGTGCCGCCGACAGATTCGCTCTGGAGGCGACTCGCAAGCCGAGGGCTTTCATCTCGGCCATGACGAAGTTGGCAGATCAAAACTTGGCCGATGCCGAGCCGGAGCCCTGGGTTGAGTGGCTCCTGCACTCGCACCCCGCCATCAGCAAGCGCATCGCGATGGGTCAAGCCTACCTGAACGCTCCAGGCGAAGGTTCGGCACCGCCCGAGCGAGAGGAGGAGCTGGCTCCCCTCAAGCCGCCAGGGGGCAGCTAGGATAGCTCCTCCAGGAGCGGCGCCAGTTCCAGCCCTCCGTACCCTACTTTCAGGGCAAGCTCCTCCACCCTAAACTCCTGTCCCGTCCGCCACAGGCCGATGAGGTGGGAGCCAGCCTCCCGCTCGCCGAACCAGCGCCGGCCGAATCGTTCCTCTAGGAACCGTCGATGCTGTACCTCGAAGATCCATGCCCGGAGGTACTGGGCGCAGTAGAAGCCGTCGTCGACATCGTCCAGGTACCGCTCCGGGTAGATCTTCACCCCCCAGGTTCTCCCCTAGAAACGATGCGTAGAGCGGGGCTGGCTCCTCCGCTCCACTGTGGAGTGCCTGTTCGTAGCGCAGCTTCGAGGCGTAGCGCCGCAGCATGTAGCGCTTGCGGAAGCGTGCATATTCCAGGTAGCCGCCCGCATCCTCGATCCCCAGCATCTCCTCCAACCAAGCAGGATTCATGAGAAGATGCTCTATGAGGAAGGCATAGGACTCGGTGACGGAGTTGTCCCCCAGCCGGCGGAACGCCACCGGAAGACCGGCATCCACATGACTGAAGTGCTCGGCGTGACCGGCCTCGTGGAACAGTGAACGGTAGTCGTCCTGGGCTCCGCTCGGCTTGATCACCAGCTTCACCTCGTCCGGAATCCGGATCCCTGCGCAGAAAGCTCGGGCGGACTTGCGAGGTCGCGGCTCTGAATCCACCTCGACATTCCCCTGTCCAGCAAGATCGATCCCCAGACGTAGGAGGGTTCTCTGTAGTGCCTCGAGCATGGTATCTCTGGGAAAGAATGGGTCCCAGCGCACGCCCCGGAACAGATAGGCAATGTCAGCCGTTGCGGCACGAGACTCGGAGAGACCCAGACGGTGCAGATGCCGACCCAGATCTTCGAAATGGGCCTCGGCCGTCTCGTGAAGCAGCTCCTTCATCCTAGGCGCAAGGCCAGCCAGATCCAGCGACCGCAGCTCGTCGCAGAGGCCAGCATAGTGCTGAAACCCCAAGTCCTGGGCCCGGGAGTGCAGGATCCGCCACCGAGAGCGTCGCTGCGGATTCACTTGGTCTGTCATTTCCATCTGGATCGCCTCGAGCGCATGTCTGCTTTGGGCATCGGGCTCGTTGGCGATGCGGATCGGCAGGTCGTGATATGCTACGTCCTCGCCTCCCCAGGACGCCTTCGCGTCAAGAAGATGGTTGGCGACCTCTTCGGTCAGATCTGTGACCACCCTCTGCAGATGCTCAAGGACAATGAATTCGGCCAAGTAGTGTGAGCGCCGCCCGTCCCGGTCCTCCAACGCTTCCTCGGCAGTCGCCCGCGCGAAGATCTGGCCGTGCCGCTCGTAGATCGGCCCCAGCTCCAAGGTCCCCTTCAGTCCCGCCCCCACCAGATAGATCTCGCGCTCCGCCTCCTGGTGGAAGCTCTCGATCTCGTCCTCGAGCGTAGCTGTCTCCAACGCCACCATCGCTGTGCTTCTCCTTCCCTGGCGCAGAACCGCGGATTGCAGGGAAGCTCAATTGTAGCGAAGCCGGAGCCGAAGCTCCCAGCGAAAGCTCCTAGCGCCTGGTCCTAGCGAATGCTGGAGAGCCGAGAGCTGAAAGCTGAGAGCCGACAGGTTGGAGCAAGTGCCCAAACGGCTAGTAGTTCGTTTCTCTCATTGACGGGCCGCCGCCGCCGTCGGTCCTAGCGGAGCCGAAGGCGAAGCTAGATGGAGGAGCCAGCGGGTTGGAGCAAGTGCCCAGACGGCGAGTAGTTCGTTTCTCTCATTGACGGGCCCCCGACGCCGTCGGTATAATGACCCCGATGTGGGGAACTTCCCCCACTTCGTTCGTGTGTCTATGGCGATAACCGGCAACCTCCGCGACTTCACCCTGACCCAACTCCTGGAGCTCATCCACCGGGGCAGGAAGACGGGAGCCCTCTCCATCGGACGTGAGCCGCAGAATACCCGGCTCTACTTTCGGGAGGGCCACCTGATTCATGCTTCACTCCATGGCGCTGGGTCGGATGTGATGGGCCTCCTGCGCAAGAACGGGCACCTCACCGTCCCTTCCGGGACGGAGCTTCCTGCGCTCTCGGTGACCTCCAGCGAGAAGGAGACGGGGCTCATGCTGATCAATGCCGGCTACGCCACCCGGAATGACATCCTGCGGGCCATCCGGGATCACACCCTTGAGGTGGTATACGGGCTCTTCACTCGACGAGAAGGGGAGTTTCTCTTCGAACCGAACATCGCACCCCCGGACGGCCGGATCACCTTTCCCCTGCGGCTGGAGAACATCATCCTCGAGGGAAGTCGGCGGAGCCGAGAGAAGGAGCACTTGGAGGCGGAGCTGCCTTCGCTGGAGGTGGGTCTGCGGCTTTCTCAGAGTCCCGACGCCGCCCTGGAGCGAGTGAATCTCAGCCGCGCCCAGTGGCGAATCATTTCCATGGCCAGTTCGGGAAAGACCCTTCACGACATCGCGAAGGAGATTGGCATGGACGCCTTCGGGATCCGAAAGTCCGTCCATGGGCTGGTCTCTGCAGGCTTGGTAGATCTGGTTCGACCCGCAGTTCCCACGACACCGACTGCCCAGCAGCCGGCCCCAGAGGAACGACCCGTCCAGCCACCCGTCCCCGCCGTCGCCAGGGGAGTCCTGCTCCGTCTGATCGATCGGGTGCGGAGACTGTAGCGCAGAATGGTCGATATCTTTGTCCGCCGTCCACTGTGGGAGGACTCCCCCGGCACTGCTGCGTCCGAAAGGAGATCCGGGCCATGCAGCAGATGAAGGTCGTGGTCACCGGCCCCTTCTCCTCGGGCAAGACGGCCTTCATTGGCGCCCTCAGCGAGATCGAGGTCGTTGCGACGGAAAAGGTCATCTCTGACGGAGCCTCCGACGGGAAGCCGAACACAACGGTGGCAATGGACTTCGGGCGGATCACCGTGGATGACGACCTTGTCCTGCACCTGTTCGGCACCCCCGGGCAGAGGCGATTCGACTTCATGTGGGACATCCTTTCCGAGGGAATGCTGGGCTGCATCGTGATGGTGGACAGCCGCGCCCCCGAGACCTTTTCCGAGGCCCGCGCCATCCTCGAGGCCTTTCGCACCTACGGCTCAGTAGCATACGTGGTCGCTGCCAACAAGCAGGACACGGAAGAGGCTTGGTCGCCCGAGGACCTCCAGCTCGCGCTCCGCATCGATTCTGAAGCCAAGGTGGTTCCCTGCGTGGCGACGCAGCGGGAGAGCGCCAAGAGCGTCCTACTCGAGCTCCTCCACTCAGTCCTCGAGAGGGCGGCGGACGACGGCCCATCCGCGTGAGGAGGAGGTGATGGAGACAGTAACCCGGAGCGGGCGGATGGCCGAGCGGCTACGGGATCTCCAGGCCAGCTCACCGGACATCGAGGCCTCGGCCGTGGTCAGCGCTGACGGCCTCATTATAGCGTCCGCTCTGCCGGCCGACGTTGAGGAGGACCGGGTCTCGGCCATGTCCGCGGCGATGCTGTCCCTGGGCGAGAGAATCGCCGGTGAGCTCCGGCGGGGCGATCTGCAGCAGCTCTACGTCCGCGGCGACCACGGATATGTGATCCTCATGTCGATCGGCGAAGAGGCCGTATTGACGGTGATGGCCCGAGACAAGGCAAAGTTGGGGCTGATCTTCCTCGACATGTCGCGGGCGGTTCGCGACCTGTCGGCCATGGTCTAGCCGGCTCGAATTGACCGCGACGACCAATCTAGGGTCATGTGGAAGGCCCCCAGACCGCCGGCCGCTCGATTCGGCTTGATCCTTCAAGCTATGGATCGACCCCGCTAGGAGCCAGAGGCCGTGCGCGCTGTCATCATTGGGAACGGAGAGATCGGCGATGCAAGCCGCTATGCGGAGGTGGTGCAGAGCGGGGATGTCGTGATCTGCGCGGACGGCGGTGCGGTGAACGCTGAGGCGATGGGGATCCATCCGCACGTCCTCATTGGAGACCTGGACTCCTTCGGAGCCTCGCGGATCCGACCGGAAGACGTTGAGGTCAGCATTCACCCCATGAGCAAGGACGCTACCGACCTGGAGCTCGCCGTGGACTACGCCCTCGAGCAGGGAGCAGATGAGATTGTGATACTCGGTGCGGTGGGGGCCCGGCTGGACCAGACCCTAGCCAACGTGGGACTGCTCACCAAGCCCTCGCTAGAACACGTCCCCACCAAGCTGCTAGGGCCGGACTGGGAGGCCTTCCTCATCTGGTCCGAGGGCACGGTGCAGGGAGAACTGGGCGATGTGGTCTCTCTTATTCCCATGACGCCTGAGGTAGCCGGGATTACCACCGATGGGCTTGAGTACCCCTTGCGTCGCGGGCGGCTTCGCGCCGGGTACACTCTCGGTGTCAGCAACACTCTGACAGCCCCGCAAGCCCTGATTGAGATCAAGACAGGCATCCTCCTCGTCGTTCACCTGCGAGCCGCCACTGACTAGCGAGCCCTGGGCGAGCTAGAGAGCTGTAGCGAGCCCCGGTCGAGCTAGAGAGCCGAGAGCTGTCCTACGAGGCGGAGCTGAGTAGAGAGCTGCGAGCCCTGGGAGAGCTCCTAGCAATAGCTGGGGAACCGAGAGTTGTCCTGCGAGGCGCTTGCCTTCTTCCTCCTCGACCGGATACAATAGGCAAGATCGGAGATTCTGAGAGCAGAGCGCCGTGAGACTAGGGGAGCCCGGCGAGCCGGGCTGAGAGGGTGGCCCCACCGATGCCACCGACCCTCGAACCTGATCTGGGTAATGCCAGCGGAGGGAAGTTGGTTGAGGATTCGATCGGGCCGCTGCCCCCGCGGGGGCGGCGGTCTGCTTTTGCGCCGCTCCCGCCACGAGACGGGAGCAGCCGCCGGTGTCCGGGCGGACAGGGAGGATAGGATGAGAACCGCCGCCGTGATCCTGATCCTGGGAGGACTGGCCGCTCTGGCCTCGGCCTGCACCACGCCGTCCCCGCAGGAGCTCGTCCTGATGACCCACGACTCGTTCGCGATCTCCGAGGAAGTGCTGACCGCTTTCGAGACCCAATCCGGCGCGTCGGTAAGAATCTTGACGTCCGGTGATACGGGACAGATGCTGAACCAGGCAATCCTGACCAAGGAGAATCCCCTCGCCGATGTTCTGTTCGGCGTGGACAACACCTTCCTGTCACGGGCCTTGGACGAGGACCTCTTCATCGCCTACCCCTCGCGTGCACTCGAGCAGGTTCCCGATGTCTTCGAGCTGGATCCGCAGCATCGGGTGACCCCCATCGACTACGGAGACGTATGTCTCAACTACGACAAGGCGGCCTTCGCCGCGCTCGGGCTGGACCCTCCTCGCTCCCTAGAGGAGCTCGCGACCCCAAGATACGCAGGGATGCTGGTGGTGGAGAACCCGGCCACTTCATCGCCTGGTTTGGCCTTCCTGCTGGCCACCGTCGGACGCTTCGGCGAGACAGGACAGTACACCTGGCTCGACTACTGGGCTGACCTGCGCGGCAACGACGCCTTGGTTACCTCAGGATGGGAAGAGGCGTACTACGGATCTTTCTCGGGCGGTTCAGGGGAGGGCGATCGCCCGATGGTCGTCTCCTATGCCTCGAGCCCGCCAGCCGAGGTCTACTTCTCCGATCCCCAGCCGAAGGAGGCGCCGACCGGAGTGGTCGAGGACGGCTGCTTCCGGCAGATTGAATTCGCAGGGATCCTGCGAGGCTCCCAGGCTCCGGGGCTTGCGGAGCGCCTCATCGATTTCATGCTGTCCGAACCGTTCCAAGAGGACATCCCCCTCAACATGTTTGTCTTCCCAGTCAACCAGAACTCCCAGCTCCCTGAGGTCTTCGTTCGCCACACGGTCATCCCTTCCGACCCCGAGACGCTTTCCCCCGATCGAATCGGAGCCAATCGGGATCGGTGGATCGAAGAGTGGACAGCAGCCGTCCTCGGCTAAGATCCAGACGCCTCAACCCCGGGGGAGTTCTCCTGGTAGGGATTCCCCTCTTCTTTCTTGGGCTCTTCTTCTTGTATCCCGTGGCGGCCGTCCTTGTCCTAGGGCTGGTGGACGCGCAGGGCGTCCGACTGGATGCGTTGTCTCGGGTGGTCTTCGACCCCCGATTGCGAGGCGTCGCCTGGTTCACTGTGTGGCAGGCAAGCCTCTCCACTCTGCTGACCATGGCCGTGGCCCTGCCGGGCTCCTACGTGGTCGCTCGCTACGATTTCCCGGGCAAGAGGTTCGTCAGAGCCGCCGCCACTGTTCCATTTGTTCTCCCCACGGTGGTCGTGGCCAGTGCCTTCCTCGCGCTCTTGGGGCCACGTAGCCCGCTCAACCCGCTACTCCAAGGTTGGTTCAATCTGGCTGATCCGCCTCTGCGCCTCCAGCACACTATCTGGGCAATCCTCATAGCTCACATCTTCTTCAACTACGCCGTCGTGCTGAGAACGGTCGGAGGAGCCTGGTCTCAACTCGATCCGGCAACCGAGGAGGCGGCTCGAGTTCTGGGTGCCAGCCGGTGGCGAGCCTTCCGTGAGGTCACGCTCCCGCTGCTACGACCAGCGGTGGCAGCCGCAGGATCGATCGTGTTCCTCTTCACCTTCACCTCCTTCGGAGTCGTGCTGCTTCTAGGTGGTCCACGGTTTGCCACCCTGGAGGTGGAGATCTACCGCCAGACCGCCCAGCTCCTCAACCTTCCCATGGCCTCAGCGCTGGCCATGGTCCAGATGACGGGGGTGTTCCTGTTGCTGATCGCCTACTCTCGCTACGAGGAGCACCGTGCCGTGGTGTGGAGGATGCGTCCGGCCCGCCAGGTCTCCCGCCCGCCCCGGTCATACGGGGAGTGGACGGCGGTAGGCGCCGTCCTCGCCAGCATCGCCGTCCTCCTGGTTGCCCCCCTTCTCGTTCTCGTGGAGCGCTCTCTAGCGGGAGCCGAAGGATATGGGCTCGGCTTCTACCAGGCACTCTCTGAGAGCCGTCGGGGAAGCACGCTATTTGTGCCTCCAACAGAGGCCGTCCGCAACTCTCTAGCCTTCGCGACTGCCGCAACGGGCATCGCTCTGGCCGTGGGCGCGATGGCATCCATGGTGGTGGCCAGCCGCCGCGGGTGGCCATCGCGCCTCTTCGATGCCGTTCTAATGCTGCCCCTCGGCACCTCCGCTGTGACGGTCGGGCTCGGCTTCCTGATCGTGCTCGATCGCCCTCCCCTCAACCTGCGGGCCTCACCATTGCTCATCCCCATCGCGCACGCGCTGGTGGCGATCCCATTCGTGGTCCGCGCCGTGGCACCGGTCGTCCGATCCATCGACCAACGGCTGCGGGAGGCCGCCTCGGTGCTCGGGGCTAGCCCAAGGAGGGTGTGGCGCGAGGTGGATCTGCCTATCGTGTTTCGATCCCTACTAGTGGCGGCCGGGTTTGCCTTCGCCGTCTCGCTCGGAGAGTTCGGTGCAACCGTCTTCATCGCTCGGCCCGATTTCCCCACGCTGCCCATCGCCATCTTTCGCTTTCTGGGTCAGCCAGGCGGACTCAACTTCGGCCAGGCCATGGCGATGAGCAGCATTCTGATGGCGATCACGGCTTTGGCAATCCTTATCATAGAGCGGTTCCGGATGGGCGAAGTGGGGGGATTCTGATGCTCCGCGTGGACGAGCTCGTCGTCCGCTTTGGGCAAGTGGTGGCCCTAGACAGAATAGACCTCGAGATTGCCGACGGCCGGATTGTCTGCGTGCTCGGCCCTAGTGGCTGCGGCAAGACAACCTTGCTCCGGGCAATTGCCGGCCTCGAACCACCAGACTCGGGCCGTATCACCTGGGATGGGCTGGACCTGGCAGCAGTCCCGCCCCACGAGCGCGGATTTGGCCTCATGTTTCAGGAGTACGTGCTCTTCCCCCACAAGGATGTCTTCGGCAACGTAGCCTTCGGACTCCTCATGGCCGAGATGGATCCGGACCGAATCGAGGCGCGGGTGGGGGAGGTGCTCGGCCTGGTCGGCCTGCAGGGATACGAAAGACGCGAGGTCGCGCATCTGTCGGGCGGGGAACAGCAGAGGGTGGCTTTGGCCAGGGCCCTGGCCCCAGCTCCCAGACTTCTGATGTTGGACGAACCCATCGGCGCCCTGGACCGGGCGCTCCGAGAGCGCCTAATGGTTGAGATGCGTGAGCTGTTTACCGAGCTTGGGATCACGACGCTCTACGTTACCCATGATCAGGAAGAGGCCTTCGCAGTGGCGGATCGCGTCGCCGTGATGCAGGCCGGCCGCGTAGAACAAGAAGGGAGCGCGGAGGAGGTCTGGCGAAGGCCGGCGAACGAGTTCGTGGCCCGCTTCCTCGGCTTCGAGACGATTGTCAATGCAACCATCGCCGACGGCAGAGCCATGACGGTGTGGGGACCGATTCCCGTGTCACCCGGCGTCCCCGCCGGGTCGCGACGATTGGTGATCCGACCAGACGCCTTCTCACCCGACCCCCGTGGCGAGGTGGCAGGCGATGTGGAGGCCCGTACCTTCCGAGGCGATCACTTCCTCCTTCGAATCCGCCCGGAAACCGGACCCGCGTTTGAGACCACAGTGCGCGGGGATCCCGTTCCGGCAGTCGGGGACCGCTTGCGACTCCGGGTCGACCCCGACGAGGTCATCGTCCTGGACTGACAACAGGGAGTGCCAGGCCCCTCATCGCCCCTGTGGACGAGCGGGGGCCCGACCCCCGGGATGGAGCCCGCCTCCCAGACCGTCTGGCGGATGGGGTTGCGGCCGACCGTTGACACTATCTGGCGCGTGGGGTACGATCCTCGCGCCACCCCTTGCCCATGGAACTAAACGAGATCGCCGGCCGCGCCATCGAGGCTCTTGAGGTCAAGAACGAAGCGCGAGAGGAGGCCCTTGCCCTCTCGCGCGAGCTGACTCGACACGCCGCCAACACCATTCGCGCCGTGCATCGGGGGGAAGCTGAGGAGGCGCGGAAGATGCTGGCTGAAGGGCGGGCGATGGTCGAGACGATCCGATCCAACCTCCGGAATCACCCCGACCTCTACCACGCCGGCTACACTCAAGACTCCCTGAAGGAGTTCGCCGAGGCCAGCCTGACCTACGCTATGATCACCGACGGCGCGATACCGGACCCACAGGAACTGGGAGTGGACCACGCGCCCTACCTCAAGGGCTTGGGCGAGGCGGCGGGGGAGTTGCGCCGGCATGCCTTGGACCAGATCCGGCGCGGGAGGGTCGAGGAGGGCGAGCGGACCCTGGAGCAGATGGACGAGATCTACAGCGTCCTCGTGTCCATAGACTTCCCCAACGCCATCACCCAGGGATTGCGCCGCACCACGGACATGGTGCGCGGGGTGCTCGAGCGGACCCGAGGCGACCTGACCCTGGCTCTGCGCCAGGATCAGCTAGAGAAGACCCTACGCGACTTCGAGCGGACCCGCCGCGAGGACTGACTTCGACCCGGGTCCCCCTGGCTCGGCGGGCAGCGCCGCCGATCCGGAGAGATCCCACCCCAGACCGGTGCTGTCATGCCCATCCTCATCGACGGCCACAACCTCATCGGTGCCCTTGACGATCTGTCGCTGTCCGATCCCCAAGACGAGTTGAAGCTCGTGGCGCGACTGGAGGCCTACGCCGAACGCGTCGACCGTCCCGTCATCTGCGTGTTCGACGCCGGCCCGGGGCCCCCTTCCTCGGATGATCGTCGCTTTGAGGGGCGCGGGATCACGGTCCGGTTCGCGCCTCAGGGGGAGGAGGCAGATTCCGTGATCCGTCGGGTGTTGGACCGGGCGCCCCATCCCAAGGGGTTCCTGGTTGTCTCCTCGGATCGGGAGATCCTGAGACGCGCGCGTCGGCTTCGAGCAGAAACCATGGATTCCCGAGCCTTCGCTCGAGAGCTCAGCCGACGTCCCTCAGAGCAAGCCCCGCCCTCCCCGAAAGAGGTGGCTCCCTCCCCAGAGGAGGTTCAGGAGTGGCTGCGTCTCTTCCGGGAGGACGTCGGCTGAGACGGAGCCCGGCATCTGGCTCTGACGATTGGCTCGACCGCGCTGTTACAGTTCTCCGAGCACGACGTAGGCGATGTTCGTGGCATGCGAGTTGATGCGCTTGAGGTCGCTCAGCACGTCGAGATGGATGGAGCTTGTGTCAAGGCTCACCTTCATCCCGGCGTGAAGCCGGTTGATGTGGGTGCGACGCAACTCTCGCTCGATCTGGTTGATCCGGACCTTGTGGCGAAGAACCTTCTCCCCAAGCTCCACGCTCCCTGCCGTGTAGGCTGCTACGGCCAGATCCAGGTTCTCCGCTACTTTGGCATGCAGATCGCGGATCTCCGTCATCCCCTCATCGGAGAAAGTGTGCCTTCCCTGGATCTTGTCGTTGGCCAGGTCCATCAGGCTCAGGTCGACGATATCCCCGATAATCTCAAGATCGTTCGCGACATACAGAAGCCCAATTTCCTGCTTGGACAGCTCCTCGGTGAGATCGTGCTGACCCGGCTTAGATATCTCTTGATCTCCGCCTCCAACAGGTCCACCCGGTCGTCCCGGCGGCGGATATCCTCCAGCAACTCCACGTCATCGTTCTCAAAGACCCGGATCGAATCCCTGACCATTCCCTGGACGATGTCCGCCGCCCGCAGCACCTCTCGCGTCGCTTGCCCAACAGCGAGGGCCGGGGAGTCCAAGACGTGGGAGTCGAGGTAGCGGGCTCGAAACGGCTCCTCCCCTTCTCCACGCTCGGGGATCAACCTGCGCACCACCCAGGCGAAGGGCCGGGTCAGGGGCAGGAAGAGAGCGGCGATCCCGATGTTGAAGAGGGAGTGAGCGTGGGCAACCTGTCGCGCCGGGTCGCCGGCAAGGAGCACCACGAGGTCGGCCAGCCCGGTCATGATGGGAAGGACGATGAGAACGCCCAGCACCTTGAAGAGAAGGTGGGCCACTGCCACCCGCCGTGCCTCCGGCGTGGTGCCCAGACTGGAGATGAGCGCGGTGGCGCTGGTTCCGATGTTGGCTCCCAGAATTACTGGGATCGCCAGAGAAAGGTCTAGAACCCCGCGATCGACGAGGACAAGAGCCACGCCAATTGTCCCTGCGCTGGATTGGACCACGGCCGTGAAGGCAGCGGCGATCAGGATCATCAATACGGGAGCATCCTCCAGTCCCACGAGGATCTCTCGAAACATCTCGCTCTCGGGAAGCGCCTCAGCCGCCTCTCCAACAATGCTCATGGCCAGAAAGATGAATCCGAACCCCAGCACGGCCTGGCCGACATAGTGGTACTGGCGCTCGCGCGTGGCCAGGATGAGGGCCGCCCCAAGGCCGATGAGTAGTGGCGCGTACTCCAGTATGTTGAAGGCGATCAGTTGGACAGTGAGGGTCGTTCCTATGTCCGCCCCCAGGATGACCCCCAGAGTTTGCTCGAGCGCCATGAATCCGGCGCTCACGAAGCCCACAAGCATCACGGTAGTGGCGCTCGACGACTGAAGGACGGCCGTCACCAGGGCGCCCGTGCCCAACCCCACAACTCGGGTCCCGGTCAGGGTCCCCAGGATGCGCCGCATGCGGCTCCCGGCGATGTTCTGCATGCCGTCGCCCATGAGCCGCATACCGTATAGGAGCAGCGCGATCCCTCCGAAGAGGTTCAGGATCATTTGATCGGCAGACATGGCTCAGCCTCGGCGAGGAGGAAGGGGCAAAGACTCATACTAGTCCAACCCGCTTCAGCGCGGCAAGATCCCAATCCTGGGACCTCAGGGCACGCGATGCTTGAGTTCGGCCGGACCCTCGCCTATACTCCGCCGACAGCCGCCCCCTGAACGCCATCGAGGACCCCGTGTACAAGGCACCCCGCGGAACCCAGGACATCCTGCCCCCCGACCAGCCCCACTGGCAGTGGATTCGTGGCTGGATCCAGGAGCTCTGCCCGCTGTACGGCTACGGGCGCATAGACAAGCCTCTCTTCGAGCCCACAGAGCTGTTCACCCGCGGCGTGGGCGAGTCAACCGAGGTCGTCGAGAAACAGATGTACACCTTCCAAGACAAGGGAGGCAGCAGCTTGACCCTGTTGCCCGAGGCGACGGCGCCCGTCATGCGCACCTACCTCGAGCACGGCATGCACGTCCTACCACAGCCGGTGAAACTGTACGCGGTCCTCCCCATCTTCCGCCACGACCGACCACAGGCAGGGAGGTACCGACAGTTCTCTCAGTTGAACTGTGAGGCGATCGGCGAAGCCGATCCCGCCGTAGATGCCGAGTCCATCGCACTTGCCTGGCGGTTCTTCCACGGCCTTGGCTTGAGCCAGCTCTCCCTGCAGCTCAATAGCATCGGAGACGCCACCTGCCGTCCCGGGTATCTTGAGGCCCTCGTTGCCCACTACCGCGCCAATGAAGACGAAATCTGCGACGAGTGCCGGGAGCGCATGGTGAAGAACCCGATGCGGCTGTTGGACTGCAAGCGGCGACGGTGCCAGCCCGTGATCGATGGTTCCCCGAAGAGTGCAGAGTTGCTTTGCGGGCCTTGCGACGAGCACTTCCAGGAGCTGCGCCGCCACTTGGATCGGCTGGGGCTCAACTACCATCTCAATCACCGCCTGGCTCGAGGGTTGGACTACTACACGCGTACCGTCTTCGAGATCTGGGCCCCAGGGATCGGTGCCCAGTCCGCGCTCCTGGGGGGTGGCCGCTACGACGGACTGGCGGAAGTGCTGGGAGGCCAGCCGACTCCGGGGGTGGGGTTCGCGGCAGGGCTGGAAAGGACCGTGCTGGCCTTGAAGACACAAGAGGCCGAGCCTCCCGCGAGCTCGCCCTCTGGCGCCTACCTCGCCTACCTGGGAGACGACGAGAAGGCAGAGGCATTCTCCTTGGCGGAGAGGCTTCGGGAGGCGGGGATCCCAGCTCTCCTCGGGTTCGGCAATCGAAGCCTCAAGGCACAGATGCGCGAGGCCGACCGCTCTGGCGCGGCCCACGCGCTGATCGTAGGATCACGGGAGAGGGAATCCGGGATGGTCACGGTCCGCGATCTGGCGACCGGCGCCGAGGTGCCGGTGCCACAGGAGGAGGTGGTCCGCTGGTTGAGAGAGCGGGCGTCCGCCTTGGCCAGCTAAGACGGGTCGGGATTCTGTACAACCCCAACATCGAAGCCTCTCCCCCTCTTGCTGAGGCGACAGCAGATGGGCTCCGGACCCGCGGTGCCGATCCCTGGGTGGCCTCCGCCTGGGACACCGAGGCCATCTCCAGGCGGGTCGGTGACCTGAATCTGGTCGTCACGCTGGGCGGCGACGGTACCGTGCTCCGGGCGGGAAGGCTGGCGGCTCCCCAGGGAGTGCCCCTCCTCGGCGTCAACATGGGCCATCTGGGGTTTCTTGCAGAGACAGGTCCCGAGGACCTTGATGCGACCTTGGACCGTCTCTTCGCCGGCGAGGGCTGGCTGGAGGAGCGCATCATGCTGCGGGCCGATGTGGAGGGCTCAGCGCCGAAGGTCGGAGCGATGGAGGCCATAAACGATGTAGTGGTCGGCAGATCGTCATTGGCGCGAGCGCTGCGACTGCACACCTCAGTGGACGGCGAGCCGGTGGCTACCTACATCGCCGATGGCATTATTGTCGCCACGCCGACCGGCTCTACGGCATATGTACTGGCCGTGGGAGGCCCTGTCCTCGACCCGAGGCTAGACAACCTGGTGCTAGCGCCCATGGCCTCCCACCTCGCACCGACCCAATCCTTGGTCATGCCCGGCGACACCGAGATCCAAGTCCGGGTGGAGACCGACCACGGGGCCGCCATCACGGTGGACGGCCAGGATGAGGCCGGGTTGGCGAACGGAGACACCGTAGTGATCCAGAAGAGCGATCACCTTTGCCGGCTGGCACGGGTCCAGTCCTCGCGGTACTTCTACCGCTCCCTCATGGAGAAACTCCGCTGGCGAGCTCCGGAGACCGGGTAGCCCACCGACCCCCTCTCCCAGCACGATGGCCGAAACCGTCTACTGCACCAATCACCCATCCAGGGAGACCCTCCTCCGCTGCAACCGGTGCTCGAAGCCAATCTGCCCTGAGTGCGCCGTACGACATCCTGTGGGGCTGCGATGCGCGGACTGCGCCCAACTGCGGCCGCTGCCGCAGTACGCTCTAGCACCCCGTCACTACCTGCTGGGAGGTGCGGCCGGTCTGGCCTCTTCCACAGCCGCCGGATTCCTGGCCAGCCTCCTCGGCGGGATCCCGTTTGGCCTCTGGATTACCATACTCCTCGGGCCCGCCGCCGGCTGGTTCGTAGCCCGAGCCATAGATTCGGGCACTGGGTTCAAGCGGGGGACAGCCATGGCCGCCGTGGGAGCCGGCTCGGTGGTCGCCGGC
Organism: uncultured Anaerolineales bacterium; assembly: GCA_964348195.1. Taxonomy (GTDB): domain Bacteria; phylum Chloroflexota; class Anaerolineae; order UBA7937; family JACPPX01; genus CAYGBX01. Next base: position 48,309 of record CAYGBX010000008.1, on the reverse strand, counting down.
TATCTCCTGGCGACCTGGATTCCCCTCGCTCTCATCCTCTCGCCGGTGTCCGCTGCCCTGGCCTCGCCTGTCCGACTCCTCACCAATCCCGCGGGGATCTTCTACATTCTTCTCGCCGCTGCAACGGCCGTGGCCAATCTGAGACAATGAGTCGCGGCGCTTCAAGATGCTCACGCACCTTCTGATCGAGAACTTCGCCATCATAGACAGAGCGGAGCTGTCCTTCGATCCTGGTTTCAACGTTCTCACAGGGGACACCGGGGCAGGCAAGTCGATCATCGTGGATGCAGTCACCCGACTCCTCGGCGGTCGGGCCGATGCCGAGGACATTCGAGCGGGGGCCGAGGAGGCCTTGATCGAGGGGGTGTTCGTGCTGGGCGACTCTGACAAGACAGGCGTCCTGGGGAGCCTGAACGAGCAGGGCCTGGCGGACAGCGACACCGAGTCCGTGATCCTCAGCCGTCAGATCATTCGGGAAGGGCGGAACGTAGCGCGGCTCAATGGACGCGTGGTCACTCTCGGTCAACTGCAACAGGTCGGCCAGAAGTTGGTAGATATCCACAACCAAGGACAGCACCTCAGCCTTCTCCGAGTCTCGGAGCACGTGGGCTTCCTGGATCGATTCTCGGACCTTGTCGCAGAGCGCATCGAGGTGTCCGATCGGGTGCAGCGACTGGCCGAGGTGCGCCGCGAGATGGCGGCCCTGATAACCGACGAGCGAGAGTTGGCACGGCGCCTGGACCGGCTCCGATTTCAGGCGAACGAGATCGCAGCCGCCCGGCTCGAGCCGGGCGAGGAGGAGGCTCTCGTCCAGGAGCATGCCCGCTTGGCCAACGCCGAGCGTCTTATGACCGAAGCACACTCCGCCTTCCAAGCTCTCGACGAGGAGGGCGGCGCCTCGGAGCGACTCTCCCAGGTGCGGCGCTCCCTCTCTGTCCTCGCCGAGGTGGATCCGGCTTGGAAGAAGCAACAGCAAGCACTGGGCGAGGCCGAGTCCTTGTTGGCCGACCTTGCCACAGCCCTGAGGGGCTACCGGGACGACATCGAGTTCCTCCCCGATCGACTTGAGCAGGTGAGCTCCAGGCTCGCTCTCATCGACGATCTGAAGCGCAAGTACGGAGAATCGGTGGAGGCAATTCTGGCCTTCGCCGAGCGAGTGCAGCAGGAACTGGACGACTTGTCTCATACGGAGGAACGAGTCGAGGAGTTGGATCAGGAGGAGTCACGGATTCGCAGCGAGATCGTCGGTCTGGTAACGACGCTCTCCGGCAAGCGTCGGGAGGCCTCCGCACACCTGTCTTCAGCCATGCAGGCCGAGCTTCAAGATCTCGCGCTGGGCCGCGCGCGGTTTCAGGTGGGGATGACCGTGCAGCCGGATCCAGCGGGCGTGGAGGTAGATGGCGAAACCGTTGCGTTCGACCAGACCGGAATCGACCGCGTCGAGTTTCAGGTGGCCCCCAATCCTGGAGAACCCCTCAAGCCGTTGGCACGAATAGCCTCGGGAGGGGAGACGGCCCGTCTCATGTTGGCGCTGAAGACCGCCCTCGTCGGCTCCGATCCGATTCCCACCCTGATCTTCGACGAGATCGACGCCGGACTGGGCGGACGCGCCGGCGAGGTGGTGGGGCAGAAGCTCTGGGCCCTGACGCAAGGCCACCAAGTGCTTTGCGTCACGCACCTGCCGCAGATCGCCGCATTGGCGGACGCCCACTTCCAGGTCAGTAAAGAATCAATCTCAGGGCGGACCGTGACCCGGGTGAAGAGGGTGCGAGGCGAAGCGGCCATTGGTGAGTTGGCCGCGATGATCGGTTCGCGAACAGAGAAGACCCGGGTAAGCAGCGAAGAGATGCTCGAGCGCGCTCAGGCCTGGAAGAAAGAGCAGGGCGGCTGAGTTTTCGCCACGCCGTTCCTTCCCGGCCTACGATACCGAACGCGAAACCACCTCAGCGTAGTAGCAGCAGAGTTCCGTCAGCGGACACATCTCGCAGCTTGGAGCTGGCGCCCGGCAAACCTCGCGCCCGTGCCGAATGAGCAAGAGGTGAAACCCGCGGTAGCGCTCCTTCGGGACGAGCCTCTCTAGAAGGCCGTGGGCCAGCTCGCGGCCTGCCCGCTCGCCGATCAGCCCCAGCCGCCTTGAGACTCGGTGCACGTGTGTGTCGACGGGGAAAGCAGGCCGGTCAAGAGCAAAGAGCAGCACGATCGCCGCCGTCTTGGGTCCAATCCCATCGATGGCGGTGAGCCAATCCTTGGCCTCATCGATGGGGAGTGTACTGAGGAAGTCCAGCGAAAGCTCGCCCTGCTCCCGAGTGATGTGTTCCAAGGCCCCCTTCAGGCGAGGACCCTTTTGTGGACCCAAGCCCCCGATGCGGATGGCGTCGACGATCTCTCCGACCGGCGCATCCCGCACGGCCTCCCAGGAGGGGAATCTCTCCCGGAGACGGGCGTAGGCGCGGTCCCGGAGCCGATCGTTGGTGTTCTGGCTAAGGATGGCGGAGACCAGCTCGCTCACGGGATCCAGTCGCCTACGCCGCAGGCTTCCATAGCGGGCCTTCAGTCGCCGGTCGATCTCCTTCACCTTGTCGCGCGGAGCGGACATCGTCTCCCTCGGGTCAATGCTTTCCAAACGCCACCTCCACCACGGCTCCGCCGTCGACCCTCAGGCCGAGGGAGAACACCCCGGCACCGCTCGGTCGGAGACGACGTCCTCTGCCCTCCACGGCCGCCCCAAGGGGGCGGAAAGGCTCCGGCACAGCAAACACCAAGGAACCGGTCTGCCGCCCCGGCCGGGCAAGCGCGACGGTGAGACGCTCCCGACCGTCCGCCGCCTCGCGCTGGACCGAGGTGATCTCCACAGCTCCCTGGGTGAGGTGGAAGGTTGAGGTCAGAAGCTGCGGGCGGTCGGTTACCTCCCGGAAGAGAAGAAGGGCCGTTTCGTGTGGCTGGTGCCGACCCAGTTCCAGGGTGCCTTGGACCTGGCCCAGGTACCGACCCCGCCAGTAGTCGTAGGCGTGGTAGAGACCTCGTGGATCGAGCCCTAGCCTCACCAGATCCAGGGTAGTGGTGACCGTTCGGTCTCCCCAGTTGATCGCGGCCGCCAGGACCCACCTGCCATGAGGGCGCACGATCGGGAGCACCAGCAGCCCCGGCAGCTCCCGCGAAAAGAGATCGGCCGCGGTCGCCGCCTCCCCATAGGGAGGCAGCATCCGCTCCAGGTACTTCAGGCGGGCTCGGCTGAGCGTGCTGAGATCGTCGCCCGAGAAGGTGAGCCCGCCGGAGAGCCCGATCACCGTGGCCAGCGTGCGGGTCTCGTTGAGGACCAGACTCGAGTCATGATTGCGGGGCCTCAGCAGAACGCAGTCGGGATCGTTGAGCCACAGCCGACGGTGCATGAAGCTCCGAGCCACGGTGTTGCGGACTGCGTTCGCTGCGGAGGGGCCTGCGAGATCTTTCCACAGCGGCTCCCAGTGGGCCGCAACATCCGGCCCGATCCTCATGCCATCGACCAGCCCTACCGCGGGCCACAGCGGGGCCCCACAACCCAACAGAAACCCATCTCCGATCGCCTCCCGAATGACCTCCAGACCGCGCCGTAGCGCCTGGGCGCGGGTCTGGCGAGGGTCGTGCCGCCGTCCAGGCAGGGCACCCGCGTACAAGAAGTCGGCTTTGAAAAACGTGTATCCCCAGTCCCTCAGCGTGCGAAAGGTTTCCTCCAGCCAGGCCTGGACCTCGGGGTGGGTAAGATCCAAGGCGAAGGCGGTGTCGCGGCGGTGGCGCCAGGCCACCACCGGTCGATCTTCTTCGTTCCGCAGCACCCAGCCGGGGTGCGCCTCGAATAGCTTGGACCGGGCCGCCACTCCAAAGGGAGCCACCCAGATCCCGGCCTGACCGCCGGACTCCTTGATATCCTCCGCCAGCGGAGCCATTCCCTCCGGGAACCTTGACCGATCCGTCTCTAACCAGTCGCCGAGGCTCTCCTGGTGTCCGTCGTCCACAAGGAAGCACTCCAGGTCCAACCCGCCCCGCTGCGAAGCCTCCAGATTCGATCGCACCTCCGAGGCTTCCACCGACTCGAAGAAAGAGTACCAAGAGCACCAGCCGGTGGGGATCCGGGCGGGACGGCGCGCCGCCATGGTGTCGCCCAGGATGGTTGCGTAGCTCTCGAGGAGCCTCTGGGGCTCGTTCCCCGCGGCGACGAGCAAGGACTCGGAGGTCAGTCTCTCGCCTGGGGCGAGGGGTATCCCGTCGGCATAGCAGGCAGCTTCGAGACGCTCTGGATGTTTGGGTCCGCCGACCAGTCGGATCGCCGACAGCTGATTCCTGGCCGAGACGAACCCCAACAGGAGGGTTAGAGCGCTCACGCGATCGTGCAGAACTGCCATCCCATGGCTTGTCAGATCATCCGGTGCGGAAGCGAAGGGGTCGTGCTGCCGCCGGTACGCGTCGGTGGCTGGGTGGACGAAGAGGCCGTCACCAAACCGTCGCGCGTACGCCGGAGACCAGGATGTCCAACCGTTCTGGAACACGGACCAATCTTTGGGGACTCCCAGTTGGAGCCGCCCTCCCTCCCCGAAATCCAAGAAGAAAGGAAGGAGCCGATCGATCGTAATCGATCTCTTTCCGACGTTGTCCACCGCCAGGGTCAGGCGCGCCGCATCACCTCCCGAGACCGACCATGTCAGGGCGACCACGTCATCGCGCGCCGAGTAGGTGATGCGATCCTCTCTCACGCCGTAGGCGGCACCGGAAGCAACCGTCAGCCGGCGCTCGCGGCCCGCGAGGCGGAAGGCCACCTCGGCAAGCACGCCGGAAGCCAGCGGCGCACCGCGGAGGAGTAGGTCCAGACCCTTGTCCTGCGGCCTGACCGCCAGGGTCCCTCCTCGTCGGTCCCGCCGATCCATCAACCCGCAGCCCCGCCTTCCCGAGCCGTTGCTAGACAAACAGAACGGCGCCCGGGGTCCGAGCGCCGGCGGCCAGCGTCAGCCCTTCCCATGGAGGCCGGGACTACCTCTCCTCCTCCGGGGGTCTTTCCGGCGGTCGACGGATCCCCAGAAAGCGACCCAGGGAGCCGCCGGTCCCGATCTCGTCGAGGCCTGGGGAGAGGATCTCCTCGTCGGCGGCGGCCATCCAGCCCTTTCGCTGAGCGGTGGGATCGGAGAACAGATCCTCGAGGGCCTCGCCGTCTGAGCCCTCAAGAAGCTCCTGGGTGCGTCGCAGCTCGCCGATGTACCCCTCGATGGAGCGGATGAGGTTCTGAGCGTTGGCCAGGCACAGATCTCGGTAGATCTCGGGTTCGGCAACCGGGAAGCGGGTGACCCGGTGGAACGTTCCCGTCGTCAGCCGGGCAGCGTCGCGCCAACCGGGGGAGCGAACCGCGGCTCGGAAAAGTGCAGCCGAGAGCAACCAAGGCAGATGCTCCACGGCCGCCATCTGACCGTCGTGTTCGAGAGCATCCAGGAAGAAGGGCTCAGCGCCAAGAAGCCGGACGAACCCCGCCATGAACTCCACCGCTTGCGGGTCCGCCTCCCGCGGAGCCACCAGACAGTAGGTTGCGTCCTGGAACAGGTCGGCGCGGGCCGCCCCGACCCCGGCTCCCTCCTCGTGGACTATGGGGTTTCCCCCCACATACTGGACCGTCGGCGGCAAGAAGCGCTCTGCCCACCCAAGGACTTTGTGTTTGGCCGTCGCGGTGTCGGTCACCAACGTGCCCGGCGCCAGATCGGTACCCGCCTTCTCGAAGACCTCGCGGACCCCCTGTAGAGGGGTCGCGACCACCACCATCGCGGAGCCTTCTACAGCCGAGATGAGGTTCGACGACACCTCGTCCGCGGCACCTCGCTTCTTCGCTTGCGCCGCCATACCACGATCCCGGTCGTGTGCGACGATCTTGTAACGGGCCCCCGCCGCCTTGAGGGCCAACCCGATCGAACCTCCTATCAGGCCAGTTCCCACGATGGTCAGTCGTCTCTGCTCCACACGACTCTCCTTGGGCTTCAAAGACCGGAGGTGCGCTCCCCGCCCAGGTCCCGCCGGCCACACATGGGCGCGACTCTCGGCCCCATCCAAGACCAAGAGGTCGACCGGTCTTCCTCTAGATCATCGGCAGCCGCCCCGCACGAGGGAGCCGACACCTGTCATTCTAGCACACTCCCAGGACCACGGATAAGCGCGGCCTCCAAAGGCAGGGCCTGATTAGCCTCTCTACCACCGCTTGGAACCGGTCCAGTTGGAGATTGAACCGCGCTCTCAGGGCGCCGGAGTGCAGCTCAATTCCCGGATGGCCTTTTGCCGCGAGGGAGCCTTACGAGGCTGCGCCGCTCCTTACAACCCATCAGAATGCGGCGTACACCATCCCGCCGTAGACCGCCATCGTGAGGACGCCATCCAGTACCGCATAGACGATCAGGAACAGGAAGGGCGAGCTTTCCACGCGGCGATGTGCGTAGTACCGGGCGACGAGGATCGACAACCCGCCGATCAATACCGGCACGCCCAGCCGCAGCGGAGAATTCAACCACGACGGTATGGCGGGTAACCAGGCAGAGAAGGGCACATGCTCCAGCATTCCGGGCAGAAAGCCTAGCTTGATCCCCCAGAGAGTCATCAGGGCCAGGGTCAGACCTGCCATGGTGCCCAAGCCGGACAACCCCTCCCCGGGCCGCCGCACCACCGAGGTCAAGCCCAAGACGATCATCGCCGGCGCGATCCAGACCAGGGCGAGAGGGATGAGCAAGGCGCCTGACACGAGCCCGAAGGTCGTGTCAGCCGCGAGCCGTGCCACATCGTCCGACGTCAGTTTGTTAAGCGCCTCACGGATATCAGGGGCCGTGCTGGCGAAGTACACCGCCCAGCCGGGAAGCTCCCCCTTCTCCAGCCAAGTGAGGTACAGTTGGCCGGATTCATCGCTGTAGATGGCCGGGTGGGTGGAGCTTGCCGGCGTGAAACTGAGCTGCTGGTAGGAGGCGGGCGACCCCCCACGAAAGAAGACCGCGCCCACCTGAGACTGCCTGTTTCGCATGAGGTAGGCGAGCCGCGCGTGAATCGCGACAACCAGTTCCGGATCGTCGGCGGGATTGGCTTCCACCTGAGTGATGTAGTCGCCGCCTCCACGGAACTCGGGTCCCAGGAGCACCCGTGGTCCGGCCTGCAAGCCGTCCCCCTCAGACACCTCATAGGGAAGATCGTAGGAGTATGGAACGGTCAACGGGCGCGGCGAGGAGACCGAGGACGGTTGGCCCTTGGGGAAGGATGCGTACTGGGTCTCGGCGGTGCCTCCCCGGGGACCGCTGAAGTAGGTCATTGACCAGAGGATGTAGGCATTGTCCCCGTCGAGCCCGAGCTGGGGGCCCTCCATCACCGTCGTTCCCACGAGACGCGGGGTCACCACCGCCGCCTCCCGGCCCGGCGTGTATGACCGCTCGGGAAGGGCCGCGTACAAGAAGGTCTTGGGGCCGGGCCCAGGTGGATGACGTGCCCAGGCAACGTGAAGGATGTCATCACCGTCGTACCGAAGCTCGGGCCGGGTGCCCTCAGCGTCCACCAAGGTGGCCTCCCCCGTCAGGTCCGCGGGCGGCAGCGCGTATAGCCCCGGCTCGCGGCGTGGTCCCGCATACCACACACTCATAGAACCAGCCGCGTCCTGCGCGACGCAGTAGTCACCGACTGTGGTCTCTCCCGAGAGGAGGGCAGGTGGCCCGAGCAGCTGCCCGGTGGCCTCCACCTGGGCATTGTAGAGCCGCTGGCCGGAGAGCCAGAAGAGCTGAAGGACCCTGCCGTCCCACAGGATCTGAGGCTTCTCCGGACGTGTCAGCTCGATCTCCTCGTACGTACGGTCCCAGCCAATGACTGCCCCCCTGTCCAAGGCAACCACGCGGAGATGGGAGATGCCCTCTCCACCGCTCACAACGAACAGATAGATCCGGCCCGCCTCGTCGAACGCGACGGGCACCGGGTCATCGACCCGGGTGTTGCCCACCAACTGCGCTCGGCTCCACCCAGGGGCCCTGAGCCAGAGCCGCCCCGGTTGGGCGGCACAGCCGGCAAGGATCACCATCGCCAACAAGAGCCAGGTCAGGTTCCGGACCAGCCGCCGGGATGGAACCATCGCCTGTCTCATCACCTCTGTCGGCCGCGCTGGTGCTGGAGATGTTCGCGCCTCCCCGGTGCGGGACGGAGGCGCCTTCGTGCCATACAGGAGAAAGAGCGTGCTCTGCAGAACGGCAATCTAGAGATGGCTCCAGAAGGCCACAACCCCTTCGGCCACCGGAACGGGATCGCCGCCGTCCACGGCCGCCACCACGATCTGGTTGCGACCATTCTCATCCACCAAAGGCAGGACGACGGCCTGACCGTCGGGAGACCAGACTCGGTGGCTGAGCGCATAGTTGTCGAAGAAGGGAAGAAACTGATCCACGAACGGGTCGCTGGGCCGGAAGGTCGTGATCTGACTTTGCTCGCCTGTCTCCACGTCGGCGACCCACAGGTTGAGCCTGACAAGATTGCTCTCCTCTTGGCGCTCGATCTCAGACAGGGTCAGATAGGCTATCGAGCGCCCGTCAGGCGACCAGAAGAAGGCCAACACAGTGTCCAGTGCCAGGATACGAGTGTCGCCGGCCTCCATGTCCAACACACGTAGCGGCCCGTAAAAGTTCATGCTGGAGGTTACCGGGCTGATGTGCGCCAACTGTGCCTTGATTGGGCTCCAGCCCATGGCAACCACGCCGCCGTGGGGCTCGAGCCATTTCGTGAAGCCTGTCTCGGTCTCGTGCACCACGAGCCACCGCTGGCCGAATGGGTCCGTGTTGCCAAAGGCGTAGTATTGGCCATCGGCCGACACCGCCGGCGCCTGGAAGAATCCTTCCTGGGCCACCTCGTCCTCATCGCCCTCCCCGTGAACCGGCACAAAGGCCAGCCTGGTGAGAGCACCCGGCAGCGCCGTGAAACCGGTGTGAATGAACACCCGCTCCCCATCAGGCAGCCAATGCCAGAAAAAGGAGTCCGGTCCCGTCGCCACCACCCGGCTGCCCGCGGCACCTTCAGCCGGCACGACATGCAGCGCCAGCCCGTCCCGATGGCTGGCGATGAAGCTGACCCGCTTCCCATCCGGCGACCAGTAGAGGTAGACCGGTGTCTCCTCGGGGTGGGCATACAGCCGTCGCAGCCCGCCGTCGGGCTCGTCGGCCGTCACGTACAGTCCCCCACCCTGTGAATCCGTTCCGATCACCGCCAGTTCGTTACCGATCGGTGACCAAGCAGGGAATTGGTAGAACCGCCCCGGCTGCGTCAAGAAACGACGGTCCGTGCCGTCCGGGGCCACGGTGCCGAGCCGCCCTTCCGGATCCACAAAGGCGATGCGACTCTCGCCTCCGGAGACACCCTCCATGCTCGCCACGGGGGCGGCACCTCGATCCCCTGGTCCGAGGAAAAAGACTAGGCTCCCGGCCGTCGCCGCGAGGACCGCCAAGCCCAGGAGCCCGAGGAGGAGAGCCCTGCGGCGAGCCACGGCTCGCCCCTTGGGCGATTCGCCCCCGTCCGTGCTATGGGACATCGGTGGCCGCTGGTCCCTGTCCGGCTGGATTCAACCTTCAGATGCGCGATGAGTCGAGCGGACGCGTCCGTCGATCAGCCCGGCGCCGAGGATGCCATCCGGCCTGCTCTGACCCACGACCGTGATCGTGGTTCGCTGAGGAGACGCGGACGGACGGGCCGGCGACTGACGCGGAAGCCTCATCCGGGCTGTGGCCTCCACTGGGGATGAATGTCATCGTCCGGATGGCTGGTGAGCCGCTGCAGTCTCGACCCATCGGCGTCCATGATGTGAATCTCGATGTTGCCGTAGCGGTCCGAGGTAAACGCGATCCTCGAGCCGTCGGGAGACCAAGCCGGATCGCCGTCGTTGGCCGGGTTCTGGGTGAGGTTGGTCAGCGACTCCTCGAGGAGGTCGAGAACGTAGATCTCCATGTCGCCCCCGCGATCGCTCATGAAAGCGATCTTCGTACCGTCAGGCGACCAGGCCGGGTTCAGATCCTGATCCGGATGGTTGGTCACATTGACCTCAACCTTGTCCGATCCGAGGACATAGATCTCAGGGTTCCCTTCGCGAACCCCCATGTAGGCGATGGACTCCCCGTCGGGAGACCAAGTTCCGTACATGTCGAGCCCGAGGAGGGACGTGCGGCGGCTGAGATTGGTGCCATCGGCATCGATAACCCAGAGCTTGGCGTTCGCCTCAACCTCAAACTGCCCACCGGTGACGGGTACTCGATAGTCCCGGTTTGAGACGAAGAGGATCTGGGAGCCATCCGGAGACCAGGCAGGCACCACGTTGAAGCCACGCCCGTCCGTCAGTCGGGTGGCGTTCGCCCCGTCCCAATCCATGACGTGGATGTCGGGGCTGCCTCCCCGCTCCGAGGTGAAGGCAATCTGCTGGCCATTCGGCGCCCAGCTGGGCGTCCCGTCGTACGCTGGGTTCGAGGTCAGGTTGACCAGGCCGGACCCGTCCGCCTCCATTAGGTAGACCTCGGCGTTCCCGTCCCGGTAGGATTCAAAGGCGATCTGGCCGAGAGGCGCGGTTGCGGAGGTGCATCCCGCTGTCACCAGGAGGACAGCCAAGCGCCCAGCAATCCCCGTCATCCTGGGGCACAAACGGTTGTCCATGTCCTGTGAGCGCCTCGAGCTCAAGCCCTGATCGGTAGAGCAACCCGCCCGCCCCGGCGCGGACCTGGCGGAGTGCGGCAAGCCAGCCGCTGAGACCACAGATCTGGGGCCTGGAGAAAGACCGAGCCCCTTCCCTTGCCGGGCTCAAGGGGCTCTCCGAAGCTCTAGGCCGCAGCGGACACCTCTACCTCGTCCCCCGCAACCGAGGATCGAAGGCATCCCGCAGACCGTCCCCCAGGAAGTTGAAGGCCAGCGTGGTGAGGGTGAGAGCCGCAGCCGGCACGAACACCTCGTGGGGGAAGCTCCTCAGGCCCTGGTACGTTTCCGAGATCATGAGGCCCCAGCTCGGCGTCGGCGGGTTGACACCTAGGCCGATGAAACTGAGGAAGGCCTCCAGGAAGATGTAGCCGGGAATCTGCAGCGTCTCAGCCACGATCAGCGGACCCAAGATGTTGGGCAGGAGATGCCGGAAGATGATCCGCCGATTGCTGGCCCCCACCGCCTGGGCCGCCTCCACGAACTCCTTCTCCTTGTAGGAGAGGGTCTGGCCCCGGGCGATGCGCGCCATCTGCAGCCAGTTGATGAGGCCGATAGCGATGAACACGAAGAACATGCCGCCCAGGGCCTGGTCGATGCCGATGAAGAGGTCGGCGATGCCCTCCCCTCCGCCACCGTGCCGCGAGAGCGCCTTGAAGTAGACCTGCATGAGGATGATGAAGATGATGAGGGGGAAGCCGTAGAGGAAGTCCACGAAGCGCATCATCAGGTTGTCCACCCGGGCGCTGGCGTAACCCGAGATCAGTCCGTAGGTCAGGCCCACCACCAGGCTCACCGTGGCCGCCACGATGGCTACGGCCAGAGAAACCCGGGTGCCGTACAGTGTCCGGCTCAGCAGGTCGCGGCCCAGGTAATCGACACCCAGGAGGTAGAACTTCCCATCCTCTGTTCGCGTGAAGAGCCCCTCGTCATGGTAGCGGAAGTTGACCTCCGCGAATCCGTAAGGCGCCAGGAGAGGACGGGGTTCTTCGCCCGTGAAGATGGCGATCGCCGCCGTGTCCGTGAAGACGGCGACGAGTGTGAGAGCGATCAGGAAGATGCCGCTGCCCACGGCCAGCCGGTTCTTCACCAACTGGCGGAAGGCGTCGGCCAGAGGGCTGCGCCCCCGCTCGGCTACCTCCGCTGCGCGCAGCCGCGCCAGGTCCCGCGGCGTTGTCTCAACAGCCACAGGTCATCACGTCCTACTCGTACCGGATCCGGGGATCCAGCCAGGCGTAGGTGATGTCCACCGCCAGGTTGGCGAGGACCAAGAGCACCGAGTAGATCAAGGTCACCCCCATGACGATGGGGTAGTCCCGGTTGTTGACGCTGTCGATGAAGTGCTTGCCCATACCGTTGATGCCGAAGATGCGCTCCACCACGAACGTCCCGGTGACGATGGTTGCGAACAAGGGTCCCAGGACCGTGACCACAGGGATCAGGGCGTTCTTCATCGCGTGGGCCACGACGATGACCCGCTCCCGCAGCCCCTTGGCTCGAGCCGTACGGATGTAGTCCTCCCGGATGACCTGCAGGAGGCTGGCTCGGGTCAGCCGCGCGATGATCGCCGACAGCGCGGTCCCCAGCGCCACGGTGGGCAGCGCCGCGTGCATCCAGAAGTCCAGATCCAACAACGGGGGGATGAACCCCAGGTAGAACTCGGTGTAGTCGGCCCCCCAGCGCGCCACCGGGAACCACCCCAGCTTGAGTCCCACCACCCATATGAGCAACGGAGCCAGCACGATGTTGGGGATGGAGACCCCCAGGATGGCCACGAAGGAGCTCACGTAGTCCACCCAGGTGTTGTGCTTCAGCGCAGCGAAGGTACCGGCAGGGATTCCGATGATCAGGGCCAACCCCAGGGACAGCACCCCCAACTGAAACGACACGGGAAAGGTCTGCCCCAGAATGTCGTTCACCGTGAGGGATCGGAAGCGGAAGGACGGCCCCAGGTCTCCCTGCATGAGATCCACGAGATAGGCGGCGAACTGCCTCCAGATGGGCCAATCCAGGTGGTATTTCCGCTCCAGGTTGGCCACTACGCTGGCCGGGATGGTCCTGTCACCGGCGAAATCGAACGGTCCCCCGGGCAGGGCGCGGGCCAGGACAAAGGTGACGAGAGCGATGCCGAACAGGACGGGGAGGAACCACAAGATGCGACGGATGATGTATCGGGTCATCCTCGCTCCTCACTTTCCATCACGCTCTTATGATTATAGCCATACGCCATATTCCGGAGAAGGCAAGGGAGCCATGGATCCCTCTCGGGCCCCATGGCTCCCTGTGGGCACAAGTGACCGCTCTAGGCTACATGCCTAGCGCCGCCTGCTTGGCCTCCCAGTCGAGCTGCCACTCCCAGAGGTGCAGTTTGATGGGATCGTAGGTGCGGGTCAGCCAGGGCTTGGTGACGTTAACCGTCGTGTAGTAGTAGATGGGCGCAATGCCGGCGATCTCATCGATCAGCAACTGCTCAGCCCGCTTGTACAGGACTGCCGCCTCGGCCTCAGACGCTGTCTGGGCAGCCGTGGTGGTCTCCGCGTACTCCGCGATCAGGTCGCCGACCTGGGGATCGTCCACGCTGAGCCGAATGCGGTTGGCTCCCTCATCGGGATTGAAGACCTCGTGCACCCAGTTGTTGGCGTGGGGGTAGTCCCCGCACCAGCCCAGCCGGAAGACATGGGGCACATCGGCGATGTCGGTGCTGGCCCGGATCGTGTCCAGATAGACCCGCCACTCCTGGGTCTCGATGCTGAACTGGGCCTCGGGGTAGGCGCTCTGCCACATGGCTTGGATAGCCTGGGCGATCCTGGCGTGTCCCTCGCTGACGTTGTGCATGAGGAGGATGTTCAGGCCGGCACCGTTGGGGAAGCCCGCCTGTGTCAGGAGGTCCGCACCCATGGCAACGGCCGCGTCGTAGCCCAAGCCGCCCTTGTCCTCGGTCAGGGCCCAGGGCGCGATGTCGGGGTCCTCCGCCGCATGGCCGAAGTTCAGGGGGTTGGTGAAGGTGTTGGCTGGGATCTGGCCGCCCTTGGTGACCTCCTCGACCAGGGTCACCCGATCGATGCCCATGGACAAGGCTCGGCGCACGCGCACGTCATCCATCGGCGCCTTCTGGGTCACGAAGCCGTAGTAGTAGGAGCAGTTGATGGGGGCGTTCACAAACTCGGCGCTCAGCACCGGGTCTGCCTTCACCCGATCAACCTCAGGCAGCGGGACCCCGGCCGAGTCGAGCTCGTCGTTCTCGTAGAGGGCAAAGGACGTCGAAGCCTCCTCGATGGTGAGGCCAACCAGACGCTCGATGTTGCCGGGAGCATAGTCGGTGCCCCAGTACGGCCACAGCGGGTTCTTCTCCAGAGTCAGGTGGTCGCCGTGCACCCACTCGCTCATCACGTAGGCGCCGTTGGTCACGATGAAGCCCGGCTCGACCCAGCGCTCCCCCTTCTCCTCGATGACCCACTGGGGTGTGGGGAAGAGGTTGGCCATGGTGGTGACCTGGGGGAAGAAGCCGGCCGGAAACTCCAGGGTGAACTCGACCGTGTAGTCGTCCAGAGCCACCACGCCCATGTCATCGTAGACCGCCTGGAAGTCCTCAGCGCCTGGATCGGTGGTGTTCAGGGCTTCACAGCCCGCGATGGTGTAGAGCAACCAGGCGTAGTCCGAAGCGGTGTTCGGGTCGCAGGTGCGCTTGACCCCGTACACCACGTCGCCCGCGTTGACGAACCGGGGGTTGCCGTCGGCGTCGAGCACCTGGTCTATCTCGCCGGTGGAGACGTTGTACTGGACCCAGGGGATGTCGTCACGCAGGTGGCAGG
>CAYGBX010000008.1:1954-33798 GCA_964348195.1 uncultured Anaerolineales bacterium | reverse complement strand
CGATAAAGCTCGAGCCGGCGCGCCAAGGCGTCGCCCTCAGGAAGCGCATCTCGCTGGCGTTCGAGTACGGCCTTGAGCTCGCTCCAAGCTCGCCGCTGCCGCCCTCGGAGCTCTCCCAGCTCTCGGCCAGCGACGGGATGGCCTCCTGCGTTGTAACGTCGATGTCCGTCAGCCCCATGAAGATGGATCCGATGACGGACGAGGAGGTCGTGTCCGTGGTCATCGCCGGGTCGGCGGTGGGCGGCTCGGTCCCCCAGTTGAAGTTAACGGTGACCGGCTCCGGTGCCATAGGCCCCGGCGTGGGGGTCACCTCCACGATCACGGTACGCTCGGCGCCCGGAACCTCAACCCTCTCCGGTGTCGGCGTGCCGCACGCCGCGAGCAGGAGGGCCACGACGCTCAAGACGGCGAGGAGCGTCACCACCCTCACACCGCGAAAGTATCTATACATGCTTCCCTTTTCCTCCTTGAATGCAAATCGATTCCGTCCGCTCTTGTGGTGTCTTCTCCCTTTCCTCACCTCCCCCCTCTCAACCACAAAAGTGAGCGATTCGGTTATGTAAACAAAAGGCCTTGCTCACCCCATAACACCGATGAAGCAGCCGCAAGGTTCATGGGTATTCTAGCGATGCGGTCGGATCTTGTCAACTCATGCCCCCTCGCGCCGAGCCGGACCCCACCGCCTCAGCCGCTGCGGGCTCCTTCGCCTCCGCTCGCGCTGCCTCGACCTCCACCGCCTCCTGAAAGGTGCCCCCCTCTCCCGGCACGCGCCAGCAGGCCACGTGGTGGCGCCCGCCCACATCCACCAACGGCGGGTGGACCTCCTTGCAGATGTCCATAGCGACCGGGCAACGCGTGGAGAAGTTGCACCCCTTGGGGGGATCGGCGGGGCTGGGGACGTCCCCCGTCAGGATGATCCGTTCCCGCTTCTCTTCCACTAGCGGATCGGGGATGGGGACCGCCGACATCAAGGCCTGGGTGTAGGGGTTCAGCGGGTTGCTGTAGAGCTCGTCTCGGTCGGCGATCTCGTAGATCTTGCCCAGGTACATCACCGCCACGCGGTCCGAGATGTGTCGGACCACGCTGAGGTCATGGGCGATGAAGAGGTAGGTGAGGCCGAACTGCTCCTGCAGCTCCTCCAGGAGGTTGATGATCTGAGCCTGGATGGAGACATCCAAGGACGAGATCGGCTCGTCACACACGATGAAGGAGGGGTTGACCGCCAGGGCCCGGGCGATGCCAATCCGCTGCCTTTGGCCCCCGCTGAACTCGTGGGGGTACCGGTTGGCGAAGTAGGGGTTGAGCCCTACCACCTCGAGGAGCTCCTGCACCCGAGCCCGCTTCTCTTTGCCCCGTGCCAGGCCGTGCACCTCCAGGGGCTCGGCGATGATGCTCCCCACTGTCATCCGGGGGTTCAGGGAAGCATAGGGGTCCTGGAAGATCATCTGCATCTGGCGGCGCATCCGCCGCAGCCCCTCTCCGCCGAGCTGCGTCAGCTCGCTGCCGTCGAAGATAACCTGCCCCGCCGTGGGCCGGTAAAGCTGCAGGATGGCCCGCCCCGTGCTGGACTTGCCGCACCCGCTCTCTCCCACCAGGCCCAGGGTCTCCCCGCGACGCACCTGAAAGCTGATCCCGTCCACCGCCTTGACGTCCCCGATGTGCCGTTGCAGGACGTTTCCCTGCGTGATGCGGATGCACACCTTCAGGCCCTCCACCTCGAGGAGAGTCTGGTTCTCAGACATTCTGACGCTCCTGGTCAGGCATAGTCCGCGGCTCCTCCGTCGTCACATCGGACCAAGTAGCCGCGCGGTGATTCCCGTCAACCACCCGAGCGTCCAAGGGCGGGTTCTCCTCCAAGCACCTGTCCCGCCGATAGGGACAGCGGGGATAGAAGGGGCACCCAGGGGGCAGACCGATGAGATCGGGCGGCAATCCAAAGATGGAGGGGAGCCTCTCCTTGCGCACCTCGTCAAGACGGGGCAGAGAACCCAGCAGCCCCAAGGTGTAGGGGTGGCGGGGGTCCCCATAGATCTCTGTGACAGCCCCTTCCTCCACGATATGTCCCGCGTACATCACGGAAACCCGGTCCGCCATGCCGGCGACGATGCCCAGGTCGTGGGTGATCCAAATCACCGCCATCCCGATCTCGTCCTTAAGCCGCTTCACCAACTCGATGATCTGCGCCTGGATCGTCACATCCAGGGCGGTGGTCGGCTCGTCGGCGATGAGGAGGTCCGGGTTGCAGCTCAAGGCCATGGCGATCATGGCGCGCTGACGCATCCCCCCGGAGAACTGGTGAGGGTAGTCGTCGACCCGGTCCTCGGCCCGAGGGATTCCCACCATTTTCAGGAGGCGGATGGTCTCGTGTCGCGCCTGAGCCCCGTCCATCCCCAAGTGGAGAGTCAACGCCTCGCTGATCTGCTGATTGATGGTCAGCACTGGGTTGAGCGAGGTCATCGGGTCCTGGAAGATCATGGCGATCTTGTTGCCTCGGACCTGGCGCATCTCCGCCTCGGAGGCTTTCATCAGGTCCTCGCCGCCGAAAATGACCTCTCCGGCGGTGATCTTCCCAGGAGGCTCGGGGATGAGCCGCATAACGGAGAGCACCGATACGCTCTTTCCGCACCCGCTCTCGCCTACGATCCCCAAGGTCTCCCCCTCGTTCACATGGAACGAAACCCCGTTCACCGCGTGGACGACGCCGTCCTCGGTGTGGAACCTGGTCTCGAGACCTCGCACCTCTAGTATGGGCGCCAAATATCCTCCTTGCTTTGTACGACGACAGAGGCCCCGGCTGTCCGTTCTCGATGGTCCATAAAATGAGGCCCGGACAGACTGAGAAGGAACGCCGCTGCCTCCTGAACACCCCGGTCGCGCCCGGAGTGGCGATCAGGAAACATAGTTGGTCAGGACGTCCGAAAAGACCCAAAGGGGGGCAGTGACCTGTTGCTCGCCGTAGATCGACCGGCCCAAGCAGACGCGACTGGGACTTCGGCGCACCAAGCCAGCACAGGCGAGATCCCAGGCGTAATCCCCCTGCCTGGAGGGGAATCGTGCAAAGAAGGCTCGCGACAGCCGCAGCACCTCGGCGCTGCCGACCTGGGCCGTCTCCCCCAACCGGTCCCACACGCCATCCGTTGAGGCGGCGTCCGAGCGCTCCGGGGCCGATGACGTCCGAAGGCCTCTCCGAATGCTCTCCCAAACGCGGCGGGGCGGGTCCTGGTCGGGAACCAGGTCCCGCAACGCCTGCTTCAAGAGAAGGTCGATCTCGCCTTGATCGTCCTGCACCTTCTTGCCGCCTCGGCGCTAGAGTGATCTCAGTTCCAGCGCCGCAACGCCCGTCGCCAACGTAGCCTCCCTCAGCAGCGCCCGCCGCAGCGCCTCCCTAGCGTAGTGCAACCGCGACTTGACGGTTCCAATCGGACACCCCACGATGTAGGCGATCTCCGCATGGCTGAACCCCTGCAGATAGAACAGCACCAGCACCGTTCGCTTTTCCAGACTCAGCGACTCGATCGCCCTGCGCAGCACCTCTCGCGTCTCTCCTCGCTCGTATGTGCCCTGTGGCGACCCACGAGAGCCTGCAACCAGCCGATCCATGACCTCGTCCAGAGGCAGGTGCCAGCGCCTTCGCTGATTGGTCCAGTTGTAGCTGAGGTTCACCACAATCCGCTGCAACCACGGCCCCAGCGGCCTAGAGCTGTCCACTCGATGCAGGTGGGAGTAGGCCCTGAGAAAGCCGTCCTGAAGGATCTCCTCTGCCGCACCGTGGTCGGAGGTGATAGCCAGCGCGGTCCGATAGAGACTTCGCCGGTACTTGTCATACAGGTGCTCGAAGGCGTCCTGGTCTCCCTCAAGGATGCGTTCGACCCACTCCGCATCCTGGCTCATCGCCCTCCCGACCCCCTATACACCACCATCCGGAGACAAAGGTTCACACCGTCGATTCTAGGAAACCCGTTCCGGTCATGTCAACCAAGGCCCTCGGTCGGCCACACCAAGTTGGGTTGGCGGGCCGCACGCACCTCGTCCAGCCGTCTCACCGGGGCCGAGTGGGGAGCGGTGCGGACCGTCTCGGGGTCGGACCCGGCCTCCGCGGCGATCTCTCGCATGGCCGCCACGAAACGATCCAGCGTCTCCAGAGATTCCGTTTCGGTTGGCTCCACCATGAGAGCCTCCTCGACGATGAGAGGAAAGTAGATGGTCGGCGGGTGGAGTCCGTGGTCGATGAGCCGCTTGGCGATGTCCAGTGCTCGGACCCCGGAAGCAGCCTGGACAGAGCCGGTGAGGACGCACTCGTGCATGCAGGTGCGATCATAGGCGGGAGGAAACACGTCCCGCAGTTGCGAGAGGAGATAGTTCGCGGCAATCACCGCGCCTTCGCTGACCTCGCGGAGCCCTGACTCCCCCAGCATCCGCAAGTAGGTGTAGGCGCGCACCAGGACGGCGAAGTTTCCATAGAAGGCCGTGACCTTGCCGATCGACTGCGGGCGGTCGTGATTCCAGGAGAGAAAGCCATCCGAGTCCCGCCTCAGAACCGGCGACGGCAGGAAGGGCTCGAGGCTTTGCTTAACCAGCGTGGCGCCGGCTCCCGGCCCTCCGCCACCGTGCGGGGTGCTGAAGGTCTTGTGTAGGTTGAGGTGCAGCACGTCCATCCCCATCTGACCAGGCTTGGCGATCCCCAGGAGAGCGTTCATGTTGGCCCCGTCGCAGTAGATGAGACCCCCGGCGCCGTGGACGATCTCGGCAATCTCCAGGATGTGCTCCTCGAAGAGCCCCAGCGTGTTGGGGTTGGTGATCATCAGAGCCGCTAGCCTCTCCGATGCGTGGCTCCGCAGCACTTCCACGTCCAGGTTGCCCCGTGTGTCCGAGGGGACCGTGACCACCTTATACCCGCACATGGTGGCGGTGGCGGGGTTCGTCCCGTGCGCAGAATCGGGTACGAGCACCAGATCGCGCCCCTCTTCTCCGCGGCTGTGATGCAAACCGCGGATCAGCAACAGCCCTGTCAGCTCACCCTGGGCTCCCGCCGCCGGTTGCAGCGTGGCCGCATCCATTCCCGACACCTCGGCCAGGAGCCGCTCCAGCTCATAGATGAGCCGAAGGGCCCCCTGCACCGTAGCCTCGTCCTGAAGGGGATGGATCCGGGCAAAGCCTGGAAGCCGGGCCAATTCTTCATTCACCTTGGGGTTGTACTTCATGGTGCAAGAACCCAGGGGGTAGAAGTGGGTGTCGATGGAGAAGTTCAACTGCGAGAGCCGGGTGAAGTGTCCCACTACTTCCGGCTCGCTCACCTCGGGAAGGTCGAGAGTCTCTCGCAGCATCTCCTGGGGGAGATCGGCTAGCGGCACGTCAGGCTCGGGCAGGGAGAACCCGGTCCTGCCGGGCCGACTCAGCTCGAAGAGGAGCGGCTCATCCATCGGCCATCGCTGTCCTCACGCCACCTCGGCCAAGGCCGAGACCAGAGCGTCGATCTCCTCCCGAGGGTTCATCTCCGTGACGCCGATCAGGAGAGCGCGGTCCATCTCGGGATAGGCGCGGCCTAGATCGAACCCGCCCACGATGCCATGCTTCTCCCAAAGCAGCCGGTTGATCTCGTGAGGAGGCGAGGGAGTCCGCACCACGAACTCCTTGAAGAAGGGCCCGAAAGGAACGGAGAAGCCCGGAAGGGACCCGATCCGCTCTGCAGCGTAGTGCGCCTTGTGGTAGCACAGTTCGGCCACGCGGTGAAGCCCTTCCTTCCCCATGGCTGCCAGGTACACCGTCGCCGCGACAGCGATCAGAGATTGGTTGGTGCAGATGTTGGAGGTGGCTTTCTCGCGGCGGATGTGCTGCTCCCGGGCCTGGAGCGTGAGGACGAATCCTCGCCCTCCATCCCGATCGAGGGTCATCCCCACCAGTCGACCTGGGAGCTGCCGCACGTGCTCTTGCCGGCAGGCCAGGTATCCGAGATAGGGCCCGCCGTAGTTCAGCCCTGCTCCCAGGGACTGGCCCTCGCCGGCGACGATGTCGGCGCCATCCTCCCCCGGAGAACGGAACAGACCCAGAGCGATCGGGTCGGCCGCCACCGCGCATAGCGCTCCCGCTCGGTGAGCGGCCTCCGCGGCCCCCGCCACGTCCTCCAGGCCGCCAAGGAAGTTGGGGTGCTGCACGATCAGGCAAGCGGGCTCTCCTCCGAGAGCCGATCCCAGCGCCGACGGATCCAAGCGGCCGTCGGTCCCCCACTCCACCTCGTCGACGGGGAGGTCGAGTCCTTGGAGATAGGTCCTCAGAACCTGTCGATAGGCGGGGTGGACCGACTTGGCAACCACGATCCTGCTGCGGCGGGTGATCCGAGCGGCCATGAGGGCAGCCTCTGCCACAGCGGAACCGCCCTCGTACACAGAAGCGTTGGCTACGTCCATGCCGGTGAGCCGCGAGATCATGGTCTGGTACTGGTAGATGGCAGCCAGCGTGCCCTGGCTCGCCTCCGGCTGGTAGGGCGTGTAGGCGGTGTGGAATTCTCCTCTCCGGAGGAGGTGGTCCACCACCGCCGGGACAAAGTGCCGGTAGGCGCCGGCCCCTAGAAAGGAGGGATGCCGGTCGAGGTCGGCGTTCTCGTCCGCCCAGTCCCGGAGCAGTGCCACCACCTCCATCTCGCTCAGGGGAGGCGGCAGCTCGAATCCCGGGTCTCGGACCTCTTCGGGAATCACCTGGAAAAGGTCCGCGGCGGAGGAGACACCTATGGCCTCCAGCATCCTCCGCCGATCCTGGTGGGTGTGGGGTGAGAACACCACCTACTCGGTCTCTTCCACCAGCGAGCGGTAGGCCGCCGCGCTGAGCAGCCCGTCCAGCTCGGCACGATCCGTGGGTTCCAGCCGAATCATCCACCCTTCGCCGTAGGGATCCTCGTTGACCAGCTCGGGATGCTCGACCAGTGCATCGTTCACGGCGGAGATTCGGCCGCTCATGGGGGAGTGCAGGTCGGAAGCAGCCTTGACAGACTCCACCACCCCGAAGGGCTCAGACTGCCGGGCCGCATCTCCAGGCGCGGGCAGCTCCACGTAGACCACATCACCGAGCTGATCTTGGGCGTAGTGGGTGATACCCACCACAGCCTCGTCATCCTCCCAGCGCACCCACTCGTGCTCCTCCGAGTATCTCAGGTCCTCAGGGTAGGTCTCCATCTCGCTCACCGTTCCTCGCCGATCCTTTCCTCTACCTGGCCGGATCCCCGGCCGCGACCTCCACCGTCCGTCGGTAGAAGGGCCTGCGGACAACCTCGGCTCGTCGGGGTCGACCGCGGATCTCCACCCAAACCTCGCTCCCCACCTCCGCCAGCCGCGGGGGCACGTAGGCGAGGGCGATGGAGCGCCCCAGGGTAGGGGAAAACGATCCGCTGGTCACGCTTCCCACGGGGCGATCCCCCTCGACAACCCGGTAGCCGTGGCGGGGGATTCCCGGGTCGAGCATCGCCAGCCCGACGAGCCTTTTGCCGACCCCTGCCGACCTCTGGGCCAGCAATCGGTCCCGGCCCACAAACTCTCCCTTGTCCCAAGCGACACTCCAGCTCAACCCCGCCTCCAGGGGCGTGGTCTCCTCATCAAGCTCGTTCCCATGGAGGGCCAGGGCCGCCTCCAGGCGAAGAGTGTCCCGCGCGCCCAGGCCGGCAGGCAGGACCCCACCAGCCTGGCCGGCATCCATGAGCGCTTCCCACACCCGGACCGCATCCTCGCCGCCCACCGATAGCTCGAATCCGTCCTCCCCGGTGTAGCCGGTCCGGCCCACGTAGGCGACGGCCCCACCGACCCGAGCTTCCCAGCTGTGAAAGGCCGGGATTCCATCTGGGTAGCGGTCGGAGACCGCTTTCAAGATGCGGGCAGCCCGCGGCCCCTGGAGAGCCAGCAGAGTCGCCTGGCCGATCGCGTGTTCGAGTCTCACCCCCTGCCGGGGCAGGCGGGAACCGATCCAGGCCAGATCCCCCTGGGCATTGGCAGCGTTCACCACCAGGAGATAGCGTTGTCCCTCGCGTCGGTAGAGGATCAAGTCGTCGACTACCCCTCCGTCCTCGTTGCAGAGGAGGGTGTAGTGGGCCTGCCCCACCTTCAAGCGCGAGACGTCGTTGGTGAGCAAGGTCTGGAGCAGTCTTCCCGCGCCGGGGCCTGACATCTCCACCTGTCCGAGATGGGAGACATCGAAGAGCCCCGCTCGCTCGCGGACCGCCCGATGCTCCTCGAGAATGGAGGTGAACCGCAGCGGCATCTCCCAGCCGGCGAATTCAAGGAACCTGGCCCCGCGGGACCGATGGGTCTCATGGAGCGGGCTCCGAAGCAAGGCCTCCGGCATCGGCGGCCGCGATCAGCCTGCACCTTCCAAGCTCGGGGCCCGTCCTAGGGAATCACCAGTTCTTGGCCTGCGAAGATGGTGTAGGGAGGGGCCAAGCCGTTGGCGGCGGCGATGGCCTCAACGGTGGTCCCGAAGGCGAAAGCGATTCCAGAGAGGGTATCACCAGCTTGGACGACGTAGGTCCGAGGACCCGGGCTGGGCGCTTCGCCGTCGGACGGGATCACCAGCTCCTGACCCGCGAAGATGGTGTAGGGAGGGGCCAGGCCATTCCTCTGGGCGATGGCTTCTACAGACACTCCGTACCGAAGGGATATCGAGGTAAGGCTCTCCCCGGCCAGCACCAGGTGGATCGTCTCCGGCGCGGGCGTGGCTTCAGCGGTGGCGGTCGCCTCGGGAGTTGGCTGCTCTCCAACAAGGGGAATGATAAGAACCTGGCCTACCTCCAGCTGGTTCGGGTCCGCCAGGTCGTTGTTGGCTGCTATCGCCTCCGGAGTCACTCCGAAGCGGAGGGCGATGGAGAATATGTTGTCCCCCTCCTGAACCACATACTCCACCGCCTCAGGAGTGGGTGTGGCGGTGGGCACCAGGGTCGGCGTGTCAGTGGGGGCCGGAAGCACCGGCGAGGCCGCCGGTTCCGGAGTCGAGACGGTGGCGGGCTTCGCTCGCTGACAGGAGACGCTCAGGAGAGCGACGGCGAGCAGCGCGAGCGGTCCTCTCCTCACGGCGTCGCCTCCGCCTCGCCGAGGACCTTGGCGAAGGCGCCGAAAGCCTCGTCACCCCACAGCGCAAGGACGACGCGCTCCAGGGAGGTCCCATCCAAGAGATGGTCCCGGATCTCTTCGACCATGATCTTGGCCGCCTTCTCTAGAGGGAACCCGGCAACCCCGGTGCCAAGGGCCGGAAAAGCAACAGAACGGAGACCGAGCTCCTCAGCACGCCGCAGGGCATTGCGGGTCGCGGCCCGAATCCTGCCGGCGTCGGTCGGAGGCTCCCCCGCAGCGGTTCCCATGGCCGCGGCGTGGATCACATAGCGATGCGGAAGTCTCCCGGCGGTGGTCACCACGGACTCTCCCACCTCGATCGGGCCCTGAGCCACCGCCTGACGCTCGATCTCGGCTCCTCCCGCCCGCTTGATGGCACCCGCGACCCCAGCACCCATCCAGAGTTCGTTGTTGGCGGCGTTCACAATGGCCTCGGTCTCCACCTTGGTGATGTCTCCGCGGACGAGCTCGATTGGCATCTGTGCCTGCTCAGCCATCCCGATCAACGCGGAGCGCGGCCTCTATCGGGCCGGATCCAGGCGTGGGCTCCTCCTCCGCGGATCGCTCATCCCCGACCCGGACATGAGGGCCTCGGGAGGCGGCCCCTGCAGCAAGGGGCTGCCTTGCTTCGGCTTCCATCTGGGTCAAGACTTGCGCCACCGAGTCGATCGCCACTCGTTGCTTCCGGTAGAGGTCCGACTCGCTCAGCGCCAGCCGCTGGGCAATCTCCTTCATCCGCCACCCGCGGATGAACTTCATCTCCAGGATGTTGTAAAGGATCCAGTCCTTGCTGGCGAGGCTTCGCTGGCTCTCTGGGGGCTTGAGCGCCTCGATGGCATTGAGAAGGACGGCGCGCAGCGCCTGTACAGGAAGATTTCCATTCTGGCCCAGAAAGCGCCTCACTACTCCCAGTCGAAGAAGAGGGCTTGCAGCCAGGTTGGGACCGCCCCAGTAGTGGGAAAGGGCGTCCTTGACAGCCCGAGAGAATTCGGGCGAAGGAACCGGGCTCGCCTCCCGGGCGACCACCCCCCTGTCGCCCCAAGCGGGCCTGGGACGAATATCAGTGGCCACCCTCCGAAGGACCGAGAAGATCCCCTGTTGCAGCATCCGATCCTCAAGGGCCATACCTGCCTGCTCCACCAGCAGTTGGACGCGCCGGGCGAGTTCCTCCGGCACCGGCTTCCAATCCTGCGACTCAACTCCCAGGTATCCAAGAGTAGCACCTGACTTCGAGGTCACGGGAACCAGCCAGTAGGCTGACCCGTCCGCCGTGGGGCGCCATCCA
The DNA here is from genome assembly GCA_964348195.1 of uncultured Anaerolineales bacterium. Lineage (GTDB taxonomy): Bacteria > Chloroflexota > Anaerolineae > UBA7937 > JACPPX01 > CAYGBX01. The sequence goes on along the minus strand of CAYGBX010000008.1, from coordinate 23,427 downwards.
CCCGATGTCTGCCGCTCCGCCATCCCGGCAGCGTCCGCGGGATCCAGCGTGGCAAGGTGTCCCCGCACGGCGTCACCTGCGCCGGAGATCGCCTCCAGCCTGAATCCCTCTCCCTGCTGCGTCACCACGAACCCGTTCCGAACCTCCAGCAGATCGCACAGCGCGACCAGGATGTCCTCCAGGAAGCCCTTTAGGTCGCCGGTGGTCATCAGCCGTTCCTCTAGTGCCCGGATCCACGCAATCTCCGCCCGGTCGCGACGGTACACGATCAGGTCGATCAGTGGCGATAGCGCGCTGATGGCACCCTGGAGCACGACGATCCCCACAACCACCGCCAGGATCAGAACCGTGTCCCGCGGCAGCCCAAGAATCCGCTCCATGCGCGAGATCACGAGCATGATGACCAGGAGACAGAGGCCCACAAAGGGGCCTCGAAGCAGGTAGTTCACCAGTCCGCGCCTCACGATGCGATCCGGGGTCAGAGCGCCGTGAAAGGCCACACTGTAGGCCATCACAACGGTCATGATCGAGACTCCGATCCCGCCTACCAAGGTTAGCCCCAGGATGAGTGACACGGGCATGTAGGAATCAAGGTTGGCGACGAGCATGTAGGGGAAGGCGCCGAGGGCCGGAGCGGCGAAAGACACAGCAAGATAGGTCATCCTCCGGCGCGACGTGGGATTCAGAGTACGGCTGCGGGCCTGCGCCAGTGTTAGCACTCCCCAGAAGGTCGCGAGGAGGAAGTACAGGCTGAAGATCCAGAACAGGGGACCGGCCCGGAAGTGCGCCATCCAGGGCAGAGAGACTCCATCCCGCACTACCAGGTCGCTGAGGACGACGAGAACGAAGAGCAAGGCTCCGCCGAGGTATCCAGCTGCCACCAGCGCCCGCCTCCACCCGGTCTCGGGCTGGGCGGTGCGGTGGATGGCGTCGGCAAAATGGAGATAGGCAGCAGGTATGAAGGCGATGCCGAGCCATTGGAAGCGCAGCCACATGAAACGGTCCTCGGGGGTGAGGACGTTGTACGTGAGAACGTCGGCCGCGTGGACCACCGACACGAAACCCAGCAGCGCCACGGTTGCCCTGGCAACCAGGCTCCGCCAATTGTGGGTGGCCATGTAGACCAGAAGGGACAAGGCCAAGATCACGTTCGCAGCCGAGACCACCAGGTTGGCGAATGCCAGCCCACCTTCGACCGTTATCTGCTCCAGCCCCGCCCTCCGATCACGCTCCCAGGATCCAAATCAACCAATAATAGACAAGGGGGATGGTAAAGAGAAGACTGTCGATCCGATCCAGTGCACCACCATGTCCCGGGATGAGCCGGCTTGTATCCTTCACGCCCGCCAGCCGCTTCAGCCGAGACACCACGAGGTCCCCGCCCGTGGCCACCGGCCCCACGAGAGCCCCCAGCATGATCAGACCCGGAAGGGGCAGTCCCAGAAGGCCTCCCCACAGAGCGGACGCCAGGACGCTGGAGATCCATCCCCCGACGGTTCCCTCCCAGGTCTTGTTGGGACTGATCAGCGCCGCCAGCTGACGTCGGCCCCAGAGGCGTCCCACCAGATAGGCGGCCGTGTCGTTAACCCAGGTGAGGGTAAAGGCGAGGAGCGTCCAGATCACTCCCGCCGACCTGCCCTGAACCGGGAGCACCTCGAGGAATCCCTGACTGGGCTCCCACTGGCCCATCCCGAGATCTCGCAACGCCACCGCGTGGCCGCCGAGCCACCCCACGTACACAGCCACGGCCACGCCCGAACTCCAGTTCCCCAGGGGTTGCGGCGGGTCCAGCAGCCGGTACGCGAGAGAGCCGCCCAAGTACGCGGCAACACCCGCCACCGGGATGGGGTCTCCCGGTCGGTAGAAGAGGGAAACCAGAAGCACCGCCAGGATAGCGGGCACGATCGGCTCGGCGCGCCGCGCCTCGACCTGCACCAGCCGCGCCCCCTCGTAGCATGCCACCGCAGCCACTGCCGCTACGAACAGCGAATACCCGTCGCGCCCTGCAAAGAACAAGGCGGCCCCGATGAGAATACCCATCGCCAGGCCGCTCAGGGCGCGGGTGACCATGTCTACCCCCTTGTGGCCTGCTCTCTCAGTCTGCCAAACCTCCGCTCACGCAAGCTGTAGGCCAGGAGGGCCTGGTATAACTCCTCCTTCCCGAAATCCGGCCAGAAGGTTTCGGTTGCGTAGTACTCGGCGTAGGCGGCTTGCCAGATCAGGAAGTTGGAGAGCCGCATTTCCCCACCAGTGCGGATGATCAGGTCGGGGGGTGGGAGCCCCGCGGTGTCCAAGCACGCCTCGAATCGCTCCTCCGTGACCTCCTCCGGCCGGACGCCTTCCTGGATGAGGCGCCGAACCGCCTCCAGGATCTCGGCGCGGCCACCGTAGTTGAAGGCCACGTTTAGGATCAGACGGTCGTTGTGCCGGGTCCTCGCCATGGCTTCCTGCACCTTGTGGGCCATCCGACTGGTGACACCGTCGAGCCGACCCACGTGGCGAAGCTGCACCCCCTCGCGGTCCAGATTCTCCACCTCGCGATCGATAACACTCTCCAGGATCCCCAGAAGCCCCTCAACCTCCGCCGCGGGGCGTGCCCAGTTCTCGGTGGAGAAAGCGTAGAGCGTCAGAATCTTGATTCCGTGCTCGACGCTGGCCTCCAGGACTCGGCGGATGTTCTCGGTTCCAGACCGGTGCCCCTGCAGCCGCGGCAACCCTCGGGCCTCGGCCCACCGGCCGTTTCCGTCCATGATGATCCCAACGTGCCGGGGCACCTTGTCCAGGGGTGGCCGGGATGAGTTGGCTGTGGCCACTGGCTAGATCTCCCGAACCTCTGCCTCTTTGGCGTCGCCAATCTCGTTGACGCTTTCGATGAAGCGATCGGTGAGCCTCTGCATTCGATCCTTGGTCCGGAAGTGCTCGTCCTCAGAGATCTCCTTCTCGTCCTCCAGGGACTTGAGGTTGTGCAGGCCGTCGCGCCGAATGTTGCGAATGGCGACCCGAGCCTCCTCCACCCGCTTGCCTACCATCTTTCCTAGCTCGCCACGCCGCTCCTCTGTCAGCGGCGGGACCGTAAGCCGAACGATCTTGCCGTCGTTCGAGGGAGTGAGCCCGAGATCGGACTTGAGAATGGCTCTCTCCACCGGTTCGATCGAAGTAGGATCGTAGGGTCGGATGACGATCAGCCTCGACTCAGGCACGCCGATGGTGGCCAGTTGATTCAGTGGGGTCGGGCTGCCGTAGTAGTCGACCTCCAACTCTTCCACCAGCGCCGGCGATGCCCGGCCCGTCCGGATCGAAGCCAGATCGTGGCGCAAGACCTCCAAGGTCTTCTCCATCCTCGCCTCGGCGTCGGTCATGACGTCCTCAATCATCCCCTTCTCCTGCTGTCGGGCTGGCCGCACCGCTCTCGACTATCAGCGTCCCGATCGGTTCCCCCCGAACGGCCTGGATCAGGCTCTGGTCCTGCCACAGGTCCAACACCAGGATGGGAAGCCGGTTCTCCATGCAGAGAGAGATGGCTGTGGAGTCGATCACCCCCACCCCCAGGTTGAGGGCCTCGATGTAGCTCAAACGGTCCAGCCGGCGAGCCTCGGGATTCACCTGGGGATCTTCCTCATATACCCCGTCTACGTTGGTGGCTTTGACGAGGACCTCCGCCCCAACCTCCATGGCACGCAACGCCGCAGCGGTGTCGGTCGTGAAGTACGGGTTGCCCGTCCCGGCTCCCATGATCACAACTCGCCCCTTCTCGAGGTGGCGAATGGCGCGGAGACGGATGTAGGGCTCTGCCAAGGAACGCATCTCGATCGCGGTCTGGACGCGGGTGCTCACTCCGCCCCGCTTCAGAGCGTCCTGCAGGGCCAGGGAGTTGACCACGGTGGCCAGCATCCCCATGTGATCGGCGGTGGCCCGCTCCATTCCATGAGCCATCCCGTCCCGGCCCCGCCAGATGTTGCCGGCTCCCAGGACAATGGCGATCTCGACGCCGAGGCCGTACAGGGCTCGAATCTTCTGGCCGAGCGCCTCGGCCTGATCGATATCGATCCCACGGCCACTCCGACCTGCCAGCGCCTCTCCCCCCAGCTTCAGGAGGATCCTCCTGTAGCGCAGGTCGGTCATCGGCGGCTTCCCTCCGTCTAGCCTTCCCCTAGCTCGAACCGGGCGAACCGTCGGACCACGAGGTTCTCGCCAAACTGGGCCACTGCGCCGTTCACGCGGTCCTGAACTGTCATTTCCTCGTCTTTGATGAAGGGCTGGTTCAGCAGGCACACCTCGCGGAAGAACTCTTCCAGTCTCTGCTCAATCAATCCGTCCGCTTCTTTCGAGGACTGGCTCTCTCCTTCCACTTCGGCCCGCAGCGCCTCGCGGCGTTCGTCCAACTCTTCCGGGGGGATATCCTCGGGGGTCAGGTAGCGCGGATCGGTAGCCGTCACCTGCATGGCGATGTCGTGGGCAAGCGCCCGGAACTCCTCCGTGCGCGCCACGAAGTCGGTCTCGCAGTTGATCTCCACCAAGGCCCCCAGTCGACCTCCGGCGTGGACATAGGCCTCCACCAGTCCCTCGCGCGCCTCCCGGCCCGCCACGCGATCGACAACCGCGAGCCCCTTCTCCCGCAGTGTCTGAGTAGCGCGGTCAAGATCGCCGTTCGAAGCCTCCAGAGCTCGCTTGACATCCAGGATTCCCGCCCCTGTCCGTTCGCGCAGCTCCTTGATCATCTCCGTCGTGACCTTCATTCCTCTGGCTCCACCACATTGCTCTCGGTGGATTCCAACGGCACCTCTGCCGATGCCACTTCATGGCCCTCGGGCTCCGCCGCGCTGCCCTCCCTGTCTACCGGCGCTCCCTCCTCCGGCCGCTCCTCTGCCAGGAGATCCTCCGCAGCAGCCTCGGCCGTCGCAGCCCCTTCTCCGGCCTCATCCCTCGGCTCTTCGTCTGCCTCAACCGCCGCCTCCTCGCCTGCAGTCTCCGCGGCCAATCGTGCCTCCTCGGCTCGAGCGATGACCTTCAGCTCGGGAAGGGCCGCCTCCTCCTCGAAGGCAAGGGCCTCCTCCGCCTGTACGGCTCTCCAGGCGGTCACCCCGTCGGCTACGGCTTCCGCCACCTTCTCCGTGATGAGCTTGATGGCGCGAATGGCATCATCATTGGATGGGATGGGATAGTGGATGGGGGAGGGGTCCACGTTCGTGTCCACCAGGGCCATGATGGGAATCCCCAGGCGGGTCGCCTCTTTGACCGCGATCTCCTCCCGCCGGACATCTACAATGAAAAGCATGTCGGGGAGTCCCCGCATATCCCGAATGCCACCGAGTTTTCCGTTCAGCCGCTCGATCTCCCTCAGGAGCTGCAGCATCTCCTTCTTAGGCAGGCCCTCGAAGTCTCCACGCTCGTGGCGTGCCTCCAAGTTCTGGAGGTACTCCACTCGCTGGCGGATGGTTCTGAAGTTGGTAAGCGTCCCCCCGAGCCACCGCTGACTCACATAGGGCATCCCGCAGCTCTCGGCAGCTGCGGCAAGGTTCTCCTGTGCTTGCTTTTTGGTCCCAACGAACAGGATCACACCGCCCCGGCTGGCGACCTCGCGCGCCTCTTGGCACGCCTCTTCCAGCCGGTCGATCGTCTGCTGCAGGTCAATGATGTGGATGCCGTTGCGTTGTGTGAAGATGAAGGACTGCATACGGGGGTGCCAGCGAGGGGTCTGATGCCCGAAGTGCACGCCCGCCTCGAGCAGCTCCTTCATGGAGACTGCTGCCACGTGGGGCCTCCTTGGTTTTGGTCTTCCGCCCTCCTCTTCCCCGGCGGGGACCCGGCCCGGCCAGGCACCTCCCGCCTGATCCGAGGGCGTGCTTGTTGAGGCTGAACGGGCGAGAGTATAGCACACGGCTTCCGCGCCGACAAAGAACCTCGGCCACCGACTGGAGCCCTCTCCGAAGGCTGTGCTATATTTGGCCGGCCGAACCGAACCGCGGACGGGCCCAGCGAATCCGCCCGCAAGCAGGAGCTCCGATGATCAGCGAAGAGTTGCTCGAGATCCTGGCCTGTCCCTACTGCAAGACCAAGGTCGTGCTGAATCGTGAGGTCTGGCTCGTATGCCAGAACTCTGAGTGTCGCCGCAAGTACCCCATCAAGGACAACATTCCCATTATGCTAATCGAAGAAGGCGACAAATGGATCGACACGGCCGTCGAGGATCTGCCGAACCCCTGAACCCGTGCAGCAGCCGGTGGGACGCGAGCCGCCGTCGACAGGGCGCGGAGAATCCCAAGTGAACCGCACGTCCGCCTCACCCATGTCCGCCCGGGACTGGGCGCGGAACTGGGAGAGGACTTCGGCTCTCCCCGGCGTGTGGCAAGCGAAGTCTCTGTGGCGACGCTGGTTTCGACGGACGGTCAACAGCTTCCTCGACGGACTCGATCTAACCGGCAAGCGGCTCATCGAGCTAGGTGCCGGGACGGGCGATACCAGTCTCCATCTCATTGAGGACCACGGCCTGGCCCAGGCCACACTGGTCGACTTCTCCCCCGTAGCGGCAGATCACATTCGACGGCGGATCCAGGGCGCCCCCGTCACCCTGCTCCAGGCCGACATCCTCACGCTCAATCTTCCAGACCGGTTCGAACTCGTGCACTCTAGCATGCTGGTCGAGCACTTCTTTGGGCCCCAGCGGGTCGAGGTCTTCCGCCGCCATGCCCACTTCGCCACCGAATCCGGCCACGTTCTGATCTTCCTACCACGGAAATGGCCCCCGGGAGAGCTCCTCCGGCGGTACAACAGCCTGTTGGGCATCACCGAGCGCTTCTTCACCGAGGAGGAGGTCAAGGGCATCTGCCACCAGGCTGGCCTGGAGATCCTCTCTCTCAGCCGGATCTTCTTCGGGATGGGCCTGGGGCTCCTGGCCCGGCGCGCGTCCTTCCCTCCCCCATCGGCGGCTCTTCAGCCTGCGGCAGCGCAGCACCCATCCGGGCGCTCTCAAGCCTGAATTCGCACGACCTGATCCGCTCCGGTCGTGGGCAACTCGGACTTCCGGCTGTCGGCCCGACAATCTGCTGCTCGCCTCTCCAGCGGAACCTCCCACCTGCCAAAAGCACCCATTGCCCGGCGACCAACCGGCTGCTATGATGATCCACGGTCGCACAATTCTCGAATCTCCCCTGATCCATGTCGCGCGAGGTCCGGTGATGGCCGGCGAGCGCATACTACTCCTCGAACATCGGGAAGGAGTCGCGGAGTTCTCCTTCGACGAGACTCTTCGGGCCGGCGGGTACCAGACTCTCATCGCCCGAGACACCGACGAGTGCCTGCACATGGGGCTGTGGGAGGACCCCGACCTGATCGTGGTCTCCGCGCCACTCCTCCATGACGCCAGCCTCGACACTCACCGGACCATCAAGACCTGGTTGCCCCACATCCCAGTGCTCATGATCTCCGCCGACGGATCCGCCGAATCCGTCGAGGAGGCGATGCGCCAAGGGGTGGCTGACTGTCTCGTCCAACCGGCTGGCCCCGAGGCTGTCCAGGCAGCGATCGCTAGGGTGCTTAGCGAGCGAGCTGGTGCCAACGAATTCGCCGAGGAGTGGGGCGCGCCACAGGATCTCGCTGCACCAAGATGGCAGGTCGCTCAGCGGAAGCCCTTCCGCAAGGCGAGCGATGTCCACATCATCGGCAGGGCGCTGCTTGCCACGCTCGACCTGGACGCGGTGCACGGGCGCATCGTTGAAGCGGTCACCTACCTCACCTTGGCACCCGACGCCTACCTCCTCCTGCGCGACGCCGAGAGCGGAGAGCTGCATCGGGTCGCTCGCCGCGACAAAAACGACAAGTACGCCCGTACGGTCCGCGAGACGGTGGAGGACGATGTGGCGACGGAGGCGATGCGATCCGGTACCGCGAAGCGGCTGCGCGCCTCCGAGGACGCGACCGGCCCGCGTCACCGGCTGGATGTCCCGCTGCTTTCCTCCGAGAGCCCTATAGGCGTCCTATCAGTGCTCAGCGACGACGACAACCGGCCATTCACGGAGCACGACCAGTACCTGCTGGAACACCTAGCGGAATACGCGGTGATCGCGCTGGAGAACGCGCGGCTGGTGAATGGGTTGCTGACGGCCTACGAGGAGCTGAGGCAACGTGACGGGGACACAGTCCCAGTCTCTCCCGACCGGCCGCCGTCCGTGGCCGAACTGGGTTCGGGTGCAGCGACAGTGCCAGAGGAAGGAGCCGCTGACAGGCAACAGCATTCCCCGAAGCGGGAGGCAGTGGATCATCCCCAGAAGGAGGAAGACGCTATGGCCGAGGAGAGGATCGGTACCATCAGCCACTACTACGGGAAGATCGGCGTCGCCATTGTCGAACTGGAGGACAGTCTGAGCGTTGGCGACACGGTTCACATCGTGGGCCATACCTCGGACTTCACCCAGGAGGTCGCCTCTATGCAGATCGAGCACGAGAACGTCGAGGAGGCGAAGTCTGGCCAGAGCATCGGACTGAAAGTGGATCAGCGCACACGGCAGAACGACGAGGTGTTCCGCGTATCCTGACCGTGCGCTCTTTGTCTCGCAGACTACGGCCCTCTCTTCCGAGAGGGCCTCGTCGTTCTGCGTTCCGCAGGGCGGCCTAGCGCGTCCTAGAAAGCCGCGGAGGGTTCGACTGGAGGAGGCCGTTCCTGGCCGTCGAGGAGGATGTGGAAGCTCTGCGCCCAGGGCCGCTCATGGAGAAACGACTTGACCCGTGGCCAACTCTCGCGGAAGAAAGCGCTCTTCCGGTAGGCCTCCAGGGCGTCCGGCCCCTCCCACTCGCTAATGGTGAAGAACTGACCATCTCCCCCCTCATCGGCCACCAGCCTGAGCGAGAGGCAGCCCCTTTGGGTCCGGATCCGCTCGTACAGGGTCTCGAAGTAGGCTCTGAACTCGTTCGCTCTCTCCGGGGGGACCTTCAATGACACCAAACGCACGATCATGGCAAGCCTGCCTGCAACACCCAAATAGCAACCGCGGTGCGAAGCACCCGCGATTCAATACCATACAACACGGCAGTTGCTGAGAAGTTGCGATCGCCGTGTTCAGGCGCGCGAGCGGCGGGGTGCCGGCCGGGCCGTTTCCCGCCAGAACACTTGAGATCGGCGGATGTTTACTAGGATGACCTCCCCTTCCCACAGCCGGGAGGCGTTGTGCATGTACACCGCTCGACCATCTGTGACGGGGATGAAGGGACGAGTGATCCGGGAGAAGTAGGCCTCCTCATCCACCCCCGGAACCATCCACATCAAACCCCGAACCGCAAATGGAGGAACGCTGACAGTCACAGGACGCGGCTTCTTCTCGATGCGTTCCAGCTGTCGACGCTCGTCCAGAATCGCGGCTTCCTCATGGCTGGCGCGAGGGATGGCCAGTGCGATCTGGGCCTTGGTCACCATGGCGAACGGCCGCTCCACCACCGAGATCCTGGGGTCGTCGATGGGGTAGATGAAGGCTTCCTTCAGCACGAGGATCTGTTCCGGCTCCGAGTTCAAGATATCGCTGAGGCGCATCGGCGCCGCGGGCACGCGCCCGAAGATGTGATGGGTATCAGTGAGCACTTCAACAGGCAACAGCTTCTCTTCCGGCGATTCAGCCACGACACTCCTCTGCATGCGAGCGAAGAGCCGAAGGGACCCTGCCAGTTATAGATGGAAACAGAGGCCAGGGCAACGGGAAGCGCAGTTGGAAGCAGGGGCGGCCACCGGGCGGGGTCCGGATCGTTGGCGATGGGACCAATCTCCTATTGACCCTGGACAGGCACGGTCCCTAGACTGAAGGCAAGGAGGTGCGCTTTGTTTGCCCTGTCCTCGGACACGGGCAGCGCGCTGGTGGAGTATTCCTTTATCCTCCTCTTTGTAGGTCTGGTCATGATCCTGATCGTGACCGTGCTGGGCACGCAGGTAGGAGACCTGTACAGCGAGATCACGAACGGATTCATAACCGCCGGCTAAAGCAGGCGCGCTGCCCGCAAAAGGAGAGCCCCTTGTGAGTCAAGGGGCTCGTCCGTTTCCCTGGTCTCATCGCTCGGGACGCACCCGCGTGCGGCCGGCATCCGCGGAGTCTAGCGAGCCGCGATGCCCACCGCGCCTCCCAAAACTTGCAGTCCAGCGACCGGCAACCAGCGGACTCCGTTGGGCGGTCGCAGCTCCTCGAGATAGCGAAGCCGGAGTGCAAGCCTACCGTCCTCCACTCCCACCACCGCGACGGCTTCCAGGTACTCCCCGGGTAGCGGCGAGCCCGCCGCGCGCCCCCCGAGAACGATCAGGACCGGTCCCGTTCCGTCGTCCAGCCAAAGACCATCCCCTCCGGCTTGCACCCCTGTCACGTACCCCACTGCGCTCACCAGCCGCCCGGCCAGACGGGGGGCGATGTCACCGGTGATCGTCTCCTCGGGAGCGAGCGGCCGCCCTTCCCGCAATAGGGCCACGCCTCCCGGCCGCGCCACCAGCACCTCCGGCTCTCCGATCCACAGCGAAACCTCGCCGCGGACCCGAACCCAAGCCCCGAGCGGCAGAGGGGGCACCGTCCCTTCAGCCAAACGGACCCTTATCCCACCGGCCGTCCCCTGGAGATAGAAGGTCTGAGATCCGAGGACCCCAGGCGGGACAGACACCTGGCCCGATGTCACAACTTGAGTGCCAGTGGCCATCGCCCGCGTCTCCGCTATCGAGGCCGTGTCCTCGATCTCGCCCAGGGCCTGAGGAGGCTGGGGACGGTTCGGAGCCCCGGGCGTCTCGAGGTAGTCGCCGCTCCAGGGTCCCGGCCCTGGCGCAAGGCGGCTCAAGCTGCGATCCCGCCCGGGACTCCGGTCATAGATCGCTTCGTCGGCCAGCGAGCCGTCCGGACGTAGAAGGCGGACCGAGTCCCCGGCGTCGTTGAGCCGCACCCCGGTCTGCCCGGCGAACAGCACCAGGTACCCGCCCGCCGAGATCAGGGTCCCCTCTGGCAGTACGAAAGGATCGCTGCCCCCGCCGGAGATGTCATCTAGCTGCCACCCGGCAAGCTCCCCCGCGGTCGTGCCCGGGTTGTGGAGCTCGATCCACTCGTCCCCCGTATCTGCCCTTCCGTCGCCGTTCCAGTCCCGCCCTGGCTGGGGCAGAAACTCGCTCAGCCAGACCACCTGGAGTGTAGGCAGTGCCGGGGTCGGGCTGGGGAGCGGATGAGAGAGGATCCCAGGGTTGGGCTCTCCGGTCGCGAAGTCCTCCCCCATGTTGTCGGTATCCCGCGTTCCCGTCCGCTGGAGCGACTGAGGAGCAGGTGCCCGCAGGTCGCCGACCACCCCTGCCGCCGCCCTATCCCCGCTTCCGTACGCGATCGAGTCCGCACGGGACCCATCGGGGCCCATCAGCAGAAACTCGTCGCCAGCATTGGCGAGCGCCCACTGTCCCGAGGCCAGGTCCGTCTCTCGGATCAGGTCCGGAACTCCCGGCGTATCGACAAATCCCTCTCCCCCCGCCCGCGCCTCGAAGTCCGGCAAGAACCCGAACCGCCCCTGGAACGCGGCCGCATTCTTGGCAACGAGCAAGAGTTCTCCCGCATCCACGGTCGACCCGGGCGGGAAGCTGTACATGCCCTCGCCCCCGCCAGGCGTCTCCTCGTCTCCCAAGAGATACCCGAGGAGATCGACCGGGCCAGGGTGGGGATTGAGGATCTCCACGAACTCGTCCCCTTCTGTCGCGGCTGCCGTCCCATCATAGAGAACCTCGGTGATGAGTAGGGGAAGCGTCGGAGGAGGCGAGGCCGTGGCCGTCGGGGCCAATGTCGGATTAGGCGTGGCCAAGGCAGTGGGCGACTCTGACGGAGTGGCAGAAGGAGATCCCGTGGGAGTTGGGTCGGGAAGGAATCCGTTGGGTTCCCCGGGACTGGGCGGATGCGCGTCCGTCCAGCCTCCTGAACCGTCCGGGTCCCGACCGAAAGACCGATCGTAGAAACCGCTCAGAGAAGGGTAGGTGAAGGAGTCAGCAACCGAGCCGTCGGCGCGGAGGAGCCGAACCGAATCTCCAGCGTTGTTGAGTCCCACCCCGGTCGCCGATCCGAACAGGACGAGAAACCCGCCCCCGGGCAGACTCGTCCCGGCCGGAATCGCATACGGCGGCGTGCCGCCGTCAGGCATGTCGTCCAGGATCCAACCCTCCAGATCTACCGGCTCCGCCCCGAGGTTGTGCAGCTCCACCCACTCGTCCTTCTTGGCGTCGGCCGTCCCGTCCCCGTCCCAGTCCACGTCCCGCGGAGCCGGGAGCACTTCGTTGAGGGCGACTCCAGAAACCTGGAGAAGACTGGCACTCGGCTCGACCCCGGTTGAGAGGCCCAGAGTCGCTCCCGCGACAAGCAGAGGAGTGGCCATACTGGCCCACCTTCGAGCCAAGCGTCCACCGGTGCCCATCCTTCCACTGGAAGACATCGCCGACCCCTTCCCCGTTGCGATGCGGCCAGCCTAGCAGAGCCCTCTGAGCAAACCGCCTACTGCTGGCCGCCGAATAGACCTGCGGCTCCGTGTTGCCTCGGTGGAGGTGGACAGAGTTTCCAGACAACTGTACAGAGACATGGATTGACAATCGTATAGCATAGTGCTATAAATCTGCTATCAGCAGCTCGGGACTGGAGGGCTTGATGGCGAAGAGACAAAACCTCGAGGGCAGGACCGGCTCGAGCCAGTTCAACGCACGGCTTCCGCAGATCACCCACGACCAACTCAACGAACTGGTTCGAGCGCATGGCTTGACGAAGACCCAGGCCATCATCGTTGCTGTGGATCGCCTTGCTCGCGAGCTCAAGGGGGAGTCCGCAGAGGCCAGGAAGGATGTCGAACGGCTGAAGACAGTCGCGCGTATCGCTCCGCACCTTGATCTCGGCGCAGATGGCTGAACCCGAGATCATTCGGCACCGGCAACATGCGGGCTCGGCTCCTTCTATCGCCCGTTGCCGTCTGTCTGGATGCGCGTCTCTTCACCGATGAGAGGCCATCTTCACTAAGGATATCGCTGCAATCGCGCCTGTCGCTCTGTCTCGGTGTTCCGCCATAGACAGGGCCGGTGCTCTTCCGGCCAGCTCTGCCCCTCTTGTCGTCGTTTTTGCCCCTCACGTCGCCGCAATGCCCCCCTCGCCGCGGCGAACCCAGAAGCGAGGCGCCCGGGGGCGGGCGTAGGGCCAAGCCGCCAGAGGAGGTCAGAGGAGCGAGCCATTGCGGCGAGTGGAGTGGGAGCCGGCAGGGGGAGAGGGTCGTTCCTCACAGGCTGGCGAGCAGGGCCTCTATATCGAAGAGAGGGCCAGGATCGTAGCGGAGACGGACCTCGTAGTCATAGAGGAAGTGGGCGCGGTCGCGGGGGATGGGATGCCGGCCCAGGATGTCGGCCACTAGACAGCGGGTGGCGTCCAGCTGCACTTGGGTGAACGGGTCCCAGTACAGCTTCCCGAACACCGGCTCCCGGAGCGCAACCGGGGAGCTTGAGTACGGAGTCCCGAAGGAGGTGAGGAAGCTTCCATCCGGCTGAAGTTCCACCCATCCCCAGTTCTCCAGCTCGATTCCAATGGAGCGCAGATGGATGTTGGGGATGAAGCACTCGTGATCCGGAACGCCTTCCTTGGGGCACACCGCCTGCAACGCGATGTCCCACTCTCCCACCGCCTGCACGATCGCCCCATCACGGCCGACGATGTAGTGGGCGCTCACGCCCGAGTCAGGGTTGCGAAACCACCCCACCGAGGCTCCCAGCGACCCCACCGTGTAGTGGAAGACCAAGGTGTCGATGGTGCGACCCCCAGGCTCCACGGGGGTGATGTTCACCTGTGTGGGTTCCTGCTCGATCTGAAGCAGTGGACAGGGTTCCGTCGAGAACGCCAGGTCCGGTTCCGGGATCACGGTAGGAGCAACCGGCGGCGGCTCGGCCGCGACAGTCGGAGAGGACCTGGCCGCTTCGCTCGGGGTTGAGGAGGCTGTGGGGTAGGGGGTCTCCGTCGGTGTCGCAGTCGAGGAAGCGAGAGGCGGAGGCGAAGGCACCTCGATCTGGGCCGGGCGCGGGCTCCCGCATCCAGCCACGCTGATCGCACCCAGGACAATGCAACCAGCAGGCATCAGCCACCGGGCCGCGCGCAGGCCGCGCGAGAGGGCAGCCCGGGGTCCGAGACGCATCAAGAGGCCGAAACGGTGGGCTGGGCCTGGAGACGGTGACGGACGGATCCGAGCTCTCCCGCCTCCACTGGGAGACCGTTCCGGTAGAGGATGACCTGGCGAGACAGGGGAGAGATCTTCGTCCCGGGCGTCAGGATCCCGACCAGATTGAGCGGATCTGCCGAGGAGATGAGGACCGCCTCGTCCTCACCTTTCTGGCGGCGCAGTGCGCGGAGCGCCTCCACCGCCTCAGGCAGGGCAAACTGCTCCCCGATGAATCCAGAGACGAAGCGGCCGCCCCGAATCTCCCCCCGGGCTTCCATTCCCCGGTAGATCCGGAGGAGATCCCGCCAGGCCGGGGCTTGCCCTTCGCGGGCAAGGAGCTCGCGGAACACGACCCCGTAGCGACGAAGAAGCTGTCGCGCTCGCACCTCGGCAATCTCCTCCGCCGTGGCGGCGTCCCGCGTGCGCAGCAGCGCCCAACGACCCGCCGGCACCGGACGCCGCCCACGCCGCGCCAAGCGTCTCCGACGGAGCCACCGCGGCCGGATCCGCTTCTCCCCACGGACCAACAATGTGCGGAGTCCGGCGATCCCGTCGCCGGTGACGACGCCGTACGCTACCAGCTCCCAGAGCGCCTCCTCCACCTCCGCCGGCAACCGGCCCGTGGCTCGGGCGATGTCCTTCACGAAGGAGGCGCCGTGCTCCTCGAGGTGGTCCACCACCTCCAAGGCCAGCGCAGAGAGTCCGCCGATCCTCTCCTCCCAGCTCTCAGATCCGTCCAGGAAGTACACCAGCTCCTCGCGTAGGACGAGCCCCAGAGGGGCGGAGCGCGTGGGCCCTGGTCTCCGCCTGGGCCGCTGTCCCGGATCGTCGCAGCTTGACGCGGGGTCGGTCTCCATCCCCTCCTTGAGGCTCAGCCGACCCCATACCACCTCGCCGGAGAGGCAGAGCGCCTCCATATCAGCAGGATCGTAGGCCACGATCCGGGCGGGCAGCGCCCCGGCCTCCCACGAAGGTGCGGGAAGCTCCACTCCCTGGAGCTGACCGATCACCTGGAGGATCCCGTCTCGCCCGTGGAGTTGGCTTCCTGGATAGAGGTGTTGCCAGCGCAGGAGGAACCGGATCAGCTCCGCCGCGGGGACCGGCTCGATCTCGCGACGCAATCGGCCGATGGTCAGGCGGTGGATTCGGGAGAGCAACCTCCGCTCGCACCACTCCACCTCGTCCGGCGCCGCGGCCGCAGTGAACCGACCTCGCAGGACGACTCCCTCCCCCTCCAATCGAGCCAGCCCGATCTCCACCTCTCCGCGCGGGAGCCCCAGCCGGCGAGCCAGTTCCCCCGCCGTGGTCGGCCCCAGCGCCTCCAGCCACCCTCGGAGGATCTCTGCCACAGCCTCATCTCTTGAGAGATCTTCTCTTTCGCGTTGGAGACGAGGAGGCGGAGCAATCGGGGGGTCCAGCGCCACCTCGGGTAGAGCTGCTCGGACCAGCCGGAGTCGCTCGGCTGCGATCCAAGCCATACGCGCCTCCCCCTCCTCGCTTTGCCAGAGGGCGCGGGTCGCACGATCCGTCCTCAGCAGATCACCGAAGTGCTCCCCCCAGGAAGGGGCCTCGCTAGGGGGAACCAATCCGAAGCTCAGGAGGGCGTCGTGTAGTTCGTCTGGATCGCGGACGTCTGGCCAAGCCTGCCGCCGGACCTCGGCAACGGCCTCCGGATCCAGGGCCCCGATCCCCTTTGCCAGATCCGGGTCAGTCCGGCGCAGCGCCACGGCACGCGCCCTGCGCTCCTCCAGTGGGGCATCGTCCAGGAAAGCGTACGGATTGGCGTTCAGGATCTCGTGGGACATGGGGGAAGGGGCAGGGGTGTCAACCGCCCGAGTCTCCACCCGCCCATCTTCGATGGCGCCGAGCAACGACCTAAGACCCTCCACATCCATCGCTTCGTGCAGGCAGTTGTCCACTGTCTCGTCAACCAAAGGATGATCGGGCACCTCTACCGGACCGGCTCGATTGTCCTGGCAGGCGGCCTGGGCAGGGAAGACGGCTGCAAGCAGATCATCAGCCCGCATCCGCTGGATCGGCATGGGCACCTTCCTGCCGCCCGCGAAACGGAGCAAAGAGAGGAACCGCGTGGCGTTCCAGCGCCAGCGGTTGGTGAACATAGGGGCGCCCAGCGTCGCCTGGACGAGGTCTTTCTCCAGGGTGGTCGAGCGGGCCATCGCGAAGGCCGCCTCCAGCGCGAAGCTGTGTTGCTCTCCTAGGGAGAGCACAAACCCATCGTCGGTGGCCGCGGCCTGAAGCTCGAAGTCGAAGGTCAGGCAGAATCGCTTCCTCAGAGCGAGGCCCCAAGCTCGATTGATCCGACCCCCAAACGGGGCGTGGACAACCAGTTGCATCCCACCGGCCTCGTCGAAAAACCTCTCAGCGATGACGGTGTCCTGGGAGGGCACCGTCCCTAATGTCGCCACCGCTTCCGAGATGTAGGCCAGGATCTGCTCCGCCCCGTAGCCGTCCACCCCGCACTCCGCCCGAAGCCAGTCGGAGGCCTCATTCAGGTCCCCCAGTCTGGATTCCACATCTGTCCGGAGCCGGGAGACGGCCCGAGACAGTTCTTCAGTACGGGCCGGGGCCTCCCCCACCCAGAAGGGGATGGTGGGCGGCGCACCCTGAGCGTCCTCCACCCGGACCCTGCCGGATTCGACCCGCCGGATTCGCCAGGACCGGTTCCCGAGGAGGAAGATGTCCCCCGCGACACTCTCGATGGCGAAGTCCTCGTTCACCTTGCCCACGAACGTTCCTTGGGGCTCCTCGACCACATCGTAGTCGGCCGTGTCGGGGATGGCGCCACCCGAGGTGATGGCAGCCAGCCTGGCGCCGCGCCGTCCCCGCACGCGCCCATTCACACGGTCCCAATGAAGATGGGCGGAGCGCCGACCCCTTCGAGTTGAGATGCCTTCCGCTAGAACCTCCAGCACCTCCCCGAAGGTCTCCCGGCTCAGCTCTCGGTAGGGGTGAGAACGGCGCGCCAGGCCATACAGCTCCTCCTCTCCTACCTCACGGCTGGCCGCCTCCGCCACCATCTGTTGCGCCAGGATGTCCAAGGGAGGGCGGGGGAAAATCACCCGGTCCAGCTCCCCCGCGCGTGCCGCCCGGACTGCGGCGGCGCACTGGACTAGCTCGTCCCGGGTCAGCGGAAAAAGGATTCCCTTGGGCAGCGCGGTCGGACCTTTCGCCTTGCCGTGGGGAAGGTGGCCGGAACGTCCCACCCGCTGCACCAGCGTTCCCAAGGAGCGGGGAGCACCGATCAAACAGACCAGATCCACATGGCCCACGTCGATCCCCAGCTCCAGCGAGGCAGTGGCCACGACCACCGGAGTCTCCCCCGACTTCAGTCCGGCCTCTGCCGCCAGCCGGGTCTTTCGGGAGAGGCTTCCGTGGTGGGCCGCAACCTTTCCCTTTCCAAGACGCGCCGAGAGTTGGTGGGCCACCCGCTCTGCTAGGCGTCGCGTCTCGACGAACACCAGGGTGGACCGGTGCCGCCGCACGTGGCAGACGATTCGGTCGTAGGTCTCGCCCCACAGCTCGTGAGAGGCAATCGGGCCCAGCTCCTGGTCGGATACCTCAACCCGCAGCTCCATAGGTCGTCGGTGCCCGTGGTCCACGATCGTGCAGGGAGCGGTGCGGTGGGGGTCCTCTCGACCCGTCCCGACCAGGAGCCCGGCGATCTCCTCAATGGGCTTCTGGGTCGCGCTCAAACCGATCCGCTGTAGCCTGCGGCCCGCCAGAGCATCCAACCTCTCCAGGGAGAGGGCCAGGTGCGCCCCCCGCTTGTCGCCGGCCACCGCGTGGATCTCGTCGAGGATCACCGTGTCGGCGGTCGCCAGGAACCGACGGCTCCTCTCGGCGGTCAGGAGAATGTACAGCGATTCTGGGGTGGTGATGAGGATGTGGGGCGGTTGACTGACCATCTTCCGCCGCTCCCAGGCAGAGGTGTCTCCGGAGCGCACGGCGACTCGGATCTCAGGCACTGTTCTTCTCTCGCGCTCCGCCAGCGCTTGGATGCCCTTCAGGGGTTCCTGGAGGTTCTTCTGGACATCGTTGCCCAAAGCCTTGAGGGGGGAGACGTATATCGTCCAGGTGCGGTCCTCGAGTGGCGCCGACAGTGCGGCCTGGAACAGCCGATCTATCGACCAGAGGAAGGCGGCCAAGGTCTTCCCCGATCCAGTGGGGGCTGCTATCAGCGTGTCCTCGCCCCGAGCGATGGCAGGCCAACCATCTTTTTGGGCCGGGGTAGGCGCCCCGAACCGGTCCTCAAACCAGCGCGCCACAACGGGATGGAACAGCGGCCTGCTCATCTCAGGCCTCCCGGAGGGCCCGCCACACCTCGCCCAACCCGGGCCGCTTTCCGTACATGAGGAGACCCATTCGGAATACCTTGGCACCCGCCCACAGCGCGGCCGGCACGCTTGCCAGGAGCACCAGGGCGCTGCCCGCCACGTCGATCCAGGGAACCTCAGCCAGCGGCAAGCGCATCATCATCATGGTCGGGGCGCTGAGCGGAAACCAGCTCAACACCCGCACTATGAGCGCGTCTGGGTTGGCAAACATGAATCCGCTGACCATAAAAGGTACCGCGGCCATGATGGAGAACACGCCGGCCAACTGCTGAGACTCACGCTGGGTCGTGCCCAGCGAGCCGGCGGCCGCCATCAGCGCCGCATAGAGAAGGAAGCCCAGCAGGTAGTACAGCAAGGCCAGGACGATCACCCATGGACGCGCCAGCAGCGGGATGGTCAGAGCCAGAAGCGTCAGAGCCCCGCCGCTAAGCGCCCAGAGCGAGATGATCCAAATCAGGATCTGCGTCAGCCCCAGAGCCCCCAGGCCTACGAGCTTCCCGGCCAACAGTTCCCTGGCGGTAATCGACGAGAGCACGATCTCAATGATGCGGCTCTCCTTCTCCTCTGCCACGCCCTGGAGGAGATACCCCGACGAAACGAAGATCGTCATGACCAAGAGGAAGGCCATGGCGTAGGGCACTACAAAGGTACCCACGATGCTCAGCGGCCCTCCGCCTTCAGCTTCTCCCGATTCCGAGAGCACCACGGCGTCTACTTCCAAGGGGTGAGCAGCCCGCTGCCGGACGGGCTCCTCGACCTGCTCCCTCAGCAGGTGGTCCACCATGAAGGCCCGCACCAAGTCTGAATCCTGAATTGCTGCCGCCGTGAGGCCGCTCCCCTTGCTCAGGACGCGCACCTCTCCCTCGCCCACGTAGCTGTCTGGAATGATCAGCAGAGTGGTGATCTCGTCCGCGCGCAGGGCAGCCACACCCGTCTCCTGATCCGGGTAGTTGATGAATCTCTCTCCATACTCCGGAAGAACCGGTATGAACAGTCCGGTGTGATCCACAACCCCCATTCGCTCCGCCTCGGGGGAGAACTGGGCCTCGAGGAAGCTGCCCGCCCGCCCGCCGAAGAAGGCAGCAACCAGCAGCGCAACCAGTCCCAGGGCTGGGATCAATGCTGTCATGATCAGGAACCCCGGCCGGCGCACTCCGACCAGGTACTCGTGCCGGGCCACCACCCAGATCCTACCCACGATCGGCCCGCCCAACGACGGAGATGAAGATCTGATCCAGAGGCGCCGATTCCACCTCAAAGGCCTCCACCCTGATCCCCTGCTCCAGGAGCGTCTGAAGCAGCTCTTGAGGGGTGCCTTCCTGCCCCAGTGTCAGCATGTAGGCATTGTCCCGAGACTCGATCTGGACCACGTGAGGCAGGTCGGGCAAGGGAGACGAGGTCCGCACCATCACTGTGTTGGGAGCGAAGCGCTGCTTGATCTCTCTGAGAGCCCCGTAGAGCGCTGTTTGGCCGTGATCGATCAGCACGATTCGATCGCACAGCGCCTCCACCATGTTCATCTGGTGGGTGCTCAGGAGCACGGTCGTCCCTGTCTCACGCAGCTGTCGAATCAGAGTGTTGATCAAGTCCACATTCACGGGATCCAGCGCCTGGAACGGCTCATCGAGGATGACCAGATCGGGATCGTGAACCACGCTGGCAATGAACTGGAGTTTCTGCCGCATCCCCCGGCTGAGGTCCTTCACCTTGCGTTGGGCCCAATCTGACAGCTCGATCCGCTCCAGCCAACGCTCCGAGTTCTCCACCGCCAGCGCTCGGGCCAATCCTTTTAGCTCGGCCAGATACACCAATGCATCCAGCACCCGCAGATCGCGGTAGAGACCGCGCTCTTCGGGGAGGTACCCTACCTGCCTCCTGGCTTCGCCCGGGGGTTGGCCGAGGACGGTCACCTCCCCTGAGTCAGGCTTGAGGATATCCATCACGACCCGGATGGTGGTCGTCTTCCCGGCGCCGTTGGGGCCCAGCAGCCCAAAGATCTCGCCCTGGGTCACCTCGAAGGTGAGACCATCCACAGCCTTCACGCCGTCGAAGTGCTTGTACAGGTCCTCGACACCAACCGCGATCGATGTGTCCTCAGCCGATGGCATCGAATCCGCGTCCCCTCACGAGATGGCGTCTCCCCCGCCGCCGGAGGGCCGGGCGTATGTCACCACCTGCCAGCTAATCGTCTGAGCGTAGGATCTAAGGATGAGCCCCTTTCGACGCAACAGGCCATCCACCACGCGCGTTGGATGGATGAAGCCACGGAAGGAGCGCCCCCGCGCCCGCAGGTAGGCGTTCCCCACCCTTGCGAACAGCCGAGCCCACCAGATGTCTCGCGGGTAGACCGCGCCGAGGAGCCTGTCTGCCTTCTCCGCCGCCCTTCCGACCAGTCGCTCCACGTCGTGGTAGCAGCAGATCACCCGGTCCAGGGTCACAATATCGGCCTCGGCGATCCCCGGGGCCAGATCCACAAAGTCACCATGGTGATAGGTCATCCGGTCGGCGTGGCCCTGCCGCTCCACCTCCTCCCTGGCTGCCTCAACGTAGGCAGTCGAGGCGTCCACCCCGGTTGCCTGCGTCACTCCGGCCCGCACGAGCTCGTTGGTGAGAGCACCCACCCCGCCCCCGATGTCGAGAAGCGTCATCCCCTCCACTCCCTCTCGCTTGAGAGCCTCGAAAAGCATGCGGGTGGACTTGTCCAGCCCCTTCTGCCGGTAACGCTTGAGGGCCTTGGCCGCCTCTTTCTGATCGAACTCATGCTCGATGCCCTCGCACTGACAGCGCTGCAGGCTGTCCCTCATCGTGACCTCCCCTGAGGAGCCCCGACCGTTGCTGGCGGGGACGCGAGGGGGCCGACGGTCAGCACGTGGTCGCCACACGGAGTACGGACGAGGGCGAGTCCTGGTCGCCCCCGGTCGACATCGAGCCCGCCCACGGCGGCGGCCACCACGT
>CAYGBX010000008.1:0-1944 GCA_964348195.1 uncultured Anaerolineales bacterium | reverse complement strand
CCCCGACCGTTGCTGTCGGGCACGCGAGGGGGGTCACTCTCACTCCGTCGGGATCGCCATCACCCGCCCGTAGACGACCACCTGCCACTCCCAGGTGGTCCGGCGGAACCGCTCCGCCAGCCCCTTTTCACCCACTATCGCCTCGATCTTCCTAGCGGGGTGGACGTAGGTCCGGAAGGGTATCCTCTGCAGTCGGCGCAGAAGATTCTCCACGGCAAATCCGATCTTCACCCACCAGCTATCCCGCGGATAGACAAGACCGTAGAGCCGTTTCGCCCTATCCGCAGACAGGGAGACCAAGGCCTCCATGTCATCGAAGCAGCAGATCACTCGGTCGAGGGTAACGATGTCGTCGGGCGAGAGTTCCGGTGCGAGATCCACGAAGTTGCCATGCAGGAAGCTCGCCCGATCGCTCAGTCCCCGGCGCTCCGTCTCTCTCCTGGCCGCCTCGTGATAGCCGGTCGAAGCCTCGACGCTGGTGCTCCTCTTGGCTCCTGCCTCAAGAAGAGCGTGCTGAATCGCTCCCACCCCACCTCCGATGTCGAGCAAGGTCAGTCCACCGACCCCCTCCGCGACCAGGCCCTCGATCAGCATCTCTGTGGTCTCCGCAGGTCCCAGCTCGCGATACTCCTCCAGATTCAGGTCGGCGGCCTCACGATCGAACTGAAGCTCGATCCCCTCGCATTGGCAGCAGTTCACGTCCCCTCCAGGCGGATCAGGGATAGCGACCCATCCGCCGATCCGGGCCATTCTACCACAGC
The DNA here is from genome assembly GCA_964348195.1 of uncultured Anaerolineales bacterium. Lineage (GTDB taxonomy): Bacteria > Chloroflexota > Anaerolineae > UBA7937 > JACPPX01 > CAYGBX01. The sequence goes on along the minus strand of CAYGBX010000008.1, from coordinate 1,183 downwards.
CCCCTCCCCGATCTGGGCACCAAACCACTCAACGCATCCGTTGCGCCGCACCAGTCCTTCGATCCCCTATAATGCAGCGGCTGATCGGCGCACACGCCACTGTCAAGGAGGCGCGCCATGACCGAACCCACCTTCCTTCCGCTGGAGGAGTACCATGAGTACCCCGAGGTCGAGATGCGCGGGCGCGCCGCAGGATTCTACGCCGAGATGAAGCGCCGTCGCACCGTCCGCCACTTCTCGGATCGTCCCGTCCCCCGGGACGTTGTCGAGGACTGTCTGAGGGCGGCGAGCACCGCCCCCAGCGGCGCCAACATGCAGCCCTGGTACTTCGTGGTCGTCACCGATCCCGAGGTCAAGCGCCGTATCCGCGAGGCTGTCGAGGAGGAGGAGCGGTCGTTCTATCAGGGCCGTGCGCCGGACGACTGGCTAGAGGCACTCCGGCCGCTCGGCACCGACGAGCACAAGCCTTTCCTGGAGACGGCACCCTACCTGATCGTGATCTTCGCCCAGAGTTACGGCGTTGCCGACGACGGGCGACGAACCAAGCACTACTATGTGTCTGAATCCGTCGGTATCGCCACGGGCATCCTGATCACCGCAATCCACCGCGCCGGGCTGGCCTCGCTGACCCACACGCCGAGCCCCATGGGATTTCTGAGTGAGATCCTCGGTCGACCCGCCAACGAACGTCCCTTCCTGATTCTCGTGGTCGGATACCCTGCGGAGGACGCCGTCGTCCCCGTCATCCCCAAGAAGAATCTCGCTGACATAGCGGAGTTCGTCTAGGGACTCGTGCCCAAGCGCCCTCAATCACAACGCCCCGCGCGCAGCGCAGCGGCTTGCCTTTCTGGGCCCCGCTGCGAAAGGGGTAAACGGGCGACGGGAGGGGCATTTTCGACGACGAACGGGGCAGACCGGCTACAAGCGGGGGGGGCGAGTCGCCCCCAACGGGAGCTGGGCGCAGGGGAGTGATCCGGCGGCCGGGACGGCTAGAAGTCTAGGGTCAACTCTGGATCACATGTCGCGGCGGCCCTCGAGCGCCCGCACCAGGGTCACCTGATCGGCGTACTCAAGGTCTCCGCCCACCGGCAGGCCGTGGGCGATGCGCGTGACGCGCGGCCCGTCGGAACCGATCAGCCGCTGGAGGTACATGGCGGTGGACTCCCCCTCCAGGTTGGGGTTG
>CAYGBX010000007.1:0-73961 GCA_964348195.1 uncultured Anaerolineales bacterium | reverse complement strand
GACTTCTCCTGGCACGAGTTCCTTCGGCGCAACAACGACGAGCTGGTGGCGACCTGGGGCAACCTGGCTCACCGGGTCCTGACTTTCACCCGCTCCCGATTCGAGGGCAAGGTTCCGGAGCCCGGGGCCCTGTCCTCAGAGGATCAGGATCTCCTGGACGGCGTCGCGTCGGGCTTCGAGCCGGTGGGGGAGCAGATCTCGGCCTGCCATTTCAAGGCCGCTCTCGGAGAGGCCATGGCACGGGCCCAGGCGGTCAACCGGTACCTGGATCGCAGGGAGCCCTGGAAGACCTTCGAAGAGGACCCGCAAGGGGCCGGCTCCACCTTGTATGTGGCCCTCCAGGCCATCGACAACCTGAAGCTCCTGCTGGCGCCGTTCCTTCCCTTCTCCTCCCAGAGGCTCCATGGCTACCTGGGGTACGAGGGGGACCTCTTCGGAGTCCAGCGCACCGCCACCCTCCAGGAAGAAGGCGGGAAGGTCCACACCGCACTGATCTATCAGCCGGCGAAGGACGGAGTCAACTGGGGCCCCTCAGAACTGCCGGCGGGACAGCGCCTGGGCCAGCCTAGGCCGCTGTTCGTGAAGCTAGACCAAGAGATCGTCGAAGCCGAGCGCGCGCTCCTCAAGCTCCAGCAGACGACCTAGCAACAACGACAGGCAGCGCGTCAGTTGGCACGGGACGGACGCCTTCGACTGGCGTCCGACTCTGTCAGCCCACCGCACCGGGCAGCCGTCCGGTACTTATGACATGACGCCGCCACTCCCGATGGGGTGGCCAGCGGCGGGCGAAGGGACGATCGGCCGCCCCGAGCTGACACCGAGCGGGCGCCGGGCACAGCGGCAGAGTAGAATGAGGATCTATGGACTCTGCCCGAGCGGCCCGCAGGGCTCTGGCGGCCGTAGTGGTCATGCACCTGCTACTGGGCTCTCTCTATGCGGTCGCGACCCCTGCCTGGCAGGCGCCCGACGAGCCCGCCCACTACAACTACGTTCGCCACCTGGCCCAGACCGGAACCCTCCCTGTCCTCAGAGAGGGGGACTGGGACCAGGCCTACATCGAGGCCACGGTCTCGGCCCGCTTTCCGCCCGAGGCATCCATCGCCCCCTTCCGCTACGAGTTCCACCAACCTCCCCTCTACTACTTTCTCGCCGCACCCTTGTACCTGGGCACGCAGGGACTCGACCTGGACCAGCAGTTGATAGCTCTACGGCTTCTGTCCGTCCTGTTTGGGGCAGGTGTTCTCGTATTCATCTATCGCATCGTGGCCCTGATCTTCCCCAACAGGCTGTGGGCAGCAGCGGCAGCAGCCTTCGTAGGCACGCTGCCCCAACACGTCGCCATGATGGCATCGGTCAACAACGATGCCCTCGCCGAATTGGTACTGGCCCTGCTCCTGTGGGTCAGCGTCGCGACACTTCGCATCGGACTCACCACGCGTCGGGCGACCGCGCTGGGTGTCGGCTTGGGACTGGCAATCCTGACGAAGACCACCATCTACCTTCCGGCTCTGGCCGCGGTCGTCGTTCCGTTCGTGTACCACCTCCGGGCGCCGGCCGCTCGAGGCGAACCTCTCGCTCGGCCCGCCTTGGTGACCACGGCCATCGCCCTCGTGCTCTCCCTTCCGTGGGTCCTCCGAAACGCGTTCGCCTACGGCCCCTTGGATCCCTTCGGCCTGGCCCGTCACGGCGCCGTGGTCATCGGACAGCCCACCACCACGGAGTGGGTGGCCGAGTTCGGCCCCCTCGGGGTCGCAGAGAGGTTTCTGACAACCACCTTCCGCTCCTTCTGGGGCCAGTTTGGATGGATGGCCGTTCCCATGCCGCAGCCTATCTACGTGGCACTCTTGATCCTCACCCTCCTCCTGATCGGAGGAGCGGCGCTCTTCTTCCTCCGGACCCTTCCCGCCGGGCGTAGTCTGGACGCCTCTCAACGCTGGAGTCTGGGTCTTCTTGCCATCGTGCTGGTCGTCGTGGCAGTTGGCCACGTGGGGTACAACCTCCGCTTCGTCCAGCATCAGGGAAGATACCTCTTCCCCGCCCTGGTCCCACTCTCCACGGTGGCGGCTTTGGGTGGGGCTGAGTGGGCACGCTTGGCCTCGGACCGGATCGGACGTCGGCTCGGGGGGAGTGAAGCGACCGAGGCTCTGGGACAAGTCGTGGGACTCGCCGCCTACCTGGTCCTGATGGGGGGACTGAGCCTCTTCGCCCTTTTCCGGTTCATCGTTCCGAACCTCTGATCTTCGGCGCCTAGCCGCGTGCTATAATAGGTCATTCCCTGGGAGCCCAAGCCGAAGAGCCTGGATGTTTGCCGGCACCTTCTCCATCGTGGCGTACGACCCCGAGGCCGAGGCCTGGGGGGTGGCCGTCCAGTCCAAATTCCTAGCCGTCGGTGCTGTCGTACCCTGGGCGCGGGCCAAAGTTGGCGCGCTCGCCACACAGGCCTGGGCCAACCTGTCCTACGGCCCCAACGGCCTCGACCTTCTCTCCCAAGGTCTCGCCGCCGAGGAGGTCGTAGATCGGCTGGTGTCGGCCGACGACGACCGCGCCCAGCGGCAAGTCGGCGTCGTGGACGCGAAGGGCCAGGCCGCCGCCTACACGGGTCAGGACTGTCTGGATTGGGCTGGGCATGTCGTGGGCGCGCGATACGCCTGCCAGGGGAACATCCTGGCGGGGGAGGCCGTGGTGACCGAGATGGCCAATGCCTACGAGGGAGGCGATGGGGAGCTGGCGGATCGGCTCATCCGCACTCTCGAGGCGGGACAGGCAGCCGGCGGGGACAGCCGCGGCAAGGAATCCGCCTCGCTGCTTGTCGTGAAGGAGGGAGGCTCCTACGGCGGCTGGCTCGATCGCATGGTTGATCTGAGGGTCGACGACCACCCCGATCCTATCCCCGAGCTCGTCCGGCTTCTGGACCTGCACCGACTCTACCTTGGAGAGACACGTCCCGAAGACGTCATCGAGATTGACTCCACGCTGGCCCGCGAGCTTCAGTCCATGATGGCACGGCAAGGCTACTTCGCGGGAGAGATCGACGGCGTCTGGCGAGGTGAGACGGTTCAAGCGTTCCGTCGGTTTGCCGGCGTCGAGAATCTCGAGGAGCGGCTGCAGGAGGGTTCCCAGATCGACCAAGTGGTCCTGGAGTTCCTCCGCCAGAGATTCGGGGAATAGCCAGGTGGACGAGGGTCGGTACGCCCGTCAAGTCCTGTTCGCCCCGATCGGGGAGGGCGGCCAGGAGCGTCTCCTATCCTCTTCCGTCGTCATTGTCGGCTGCGGGGCCATCGGCTCCCACCTGGCGAACCTCATGGCGCGAGGAGGCGTGGGGCGGCTCACGGTCGTAGATCGAGACGACCTCGAGCTAAGCAACCTCCAGCGACAGATCCTGTTCGATCAGGACGATCTGGAGGAGCGTCTTCCCAAGGCCGTTGCCGCCGCACGGCGACTGCGACAGATCAACCCTGAGATCGAGGTCCAGGAGGTTGTAGCCGACGTCGATCCCGACAACGTGGAGGGGCTCCTGGCGGGCGTCGATCTAGTTCTCGATGGGACCGACAACTTCTACACCCGATATCTCATGAACGACGCGTCCGTCAAGCACGGAATCCCCTGGATCTACGGCGGGGCGGTCTCCTCATACGGAATGACAATGACCGTAGCGCCTCGCGAGACCGCATGTCTCCGGTGCCTATTTCCCAAGGCTCCTCCTCCGGGAGAAGCGCCCACGTGCGACACGGCGGGCATCCTTCCCGGCGTCCCAGCCGCCGTGGCGGCCATCCAGGCCACCGAGGCGGTCAAGCGTCTGGCGGGCAGCGGGCCCTCCAACCCAGGGCTGATCCACCTCGACCTCTGGGAGCACGAGTTCCGAGTGATTCAGGCGCCGCGCCAGGAGGACTGCCCGGTCTGCGTCCATGAGCAGTACGAATATCTCGAGTCCGCCGGCTCATCGCGCACCGCGATCCTCTGCGGCCGCGATGCGGTGCAGGTTCGGATCCCAGGAGATACGGCGCTCTCTCTCGAGCAGCTGGAGGCGAGACTCCAATCCGCGGGTCAGGTGGTTCGCAACGACCACCTCCTGCGGCTGTCTGTCGACGGATTCGAGCTCACAGTGTTCCCGGACGCTCGCGCCATCATCCGCGGCACCGACGATCCGACTGTCGCGACGAGTCTGTACGACCGCTACGTAGGTGCATGACGGTGGAGCTCTTGCTTGCTCTAGCGCGCCGCTCCCGACTCTTTGCTCTACTGCTTCTGGCCCGAGCGCACTTTCTCGTGGGAGGGATCCTCCTCTACACGTTGGGGATCGCAGTAGCGCGCGCCCAAGGTTTCGCCATCGACCTGGGCCTGGCGCTGGTTGGGCAGGTCGGCGTCACCGCCGTCCAGCTGATGACCCACTTCTGGAACGAGTACTTCGACTTCGAGAGCGACCACACGATCCGCACTCCCACCCCCTTCAGCGGCGGCAGCCGGATGCTGACCGAAAGGCTCTTCCCACGTGAGCTGGCCTGGCGGCTGAGCTTCGCGTCACTGGTCACCGCCCTCGCCGCCGTCGGGTACCTCTACTTTGCCTTCCAGGCTGGTCCAGTCGCGCTGCTCATCTATGCAATGGGAATCGCCATCGGTCTGATCTACTCGGCACCGCCGATCCGCCTGGTGGCCCGTGGCGTGGGAGAGATGGTATCTGCGACCACAGTGTGTCTCCTGGTTCCGTCCGCAGCATACGCACTCCAGACCGGATGGGTGGACCCGCCCCTGGTTCTCGCCTCGGCTCCGTTGGTGGTCCTCCTGCTGGGGATGACCATCACCATCACTCTCCCCGACTACCAGGCCGACCGGGATACCGGCAAGCGCAATCTGGTCGTCCGGCTGGGTCCAGATCGCGCCGCGGTCGCCTATGGCGGCATCCTGGCGGTGGCCTATCTGGTCGCGCTCGCCGAGGTGCCCCTGGGCCTGCCGATCGAGGTGTTCCTTGTTCTCCTGCTCACACTCCCGCTAGCAGCTCTCAATCTGGCTGCCTTTCGACTACGCTTCCACACCCGCCCAGAGCGGTTCCTGCCCTTGGCCACCGGCGGGGTAGCACAGTTTCTCGCTTCAGCAGGGTTGGAGACCGCCGCGTTTGCGATGTTCGTAGCCTGAGCCGATGGTGATCCGATTGGAGCCGCGAATAGCAGAGGAGATGGTGGCCCACGCCAGGGGGGAGGCTCCCCTGGAGGCCTGCGGAATCCTGGCGGGCCGAGACGGAGCCGCGGTGCGCCTCTACCGGGCGCGAAATGCCGACGAGAGTGCGACCACCTACCGATTGGATCCGCGGGAACAGATCGAGATCTTCCAGGACGCGGTACGTCGCGGGCTTGAGATCTGGGGAATCTACCACTCCCATCCCAGCACCGACGCCTATCCCTCTGCCACCGACGTGCGACTGGCTTACTATCCCGACGCCTACCACCTCATCATTTCTCTCTCCGGTGACGAGCCGGTGATCCGCGCCTTCCGCATCGGTTCCGGCGGGTCAAATGAAGTAGCCGAAACACCGGTGGCTGTGTCATGAACCAGGACAGAATTCAGGTCTTCGAGAGCGTCCTCGGCGCCATCGGTGACACCCCTCTCATCCGGCTCAACCAGGTGACCCGCGGCGTCACAGCCGAGGTTTGGGCGAAGTGCGAGTTCCTGAACCCGGGCGGCTCGGTCAAGGACCGGATTGGCATCGCCATCGTCGAGCAGGCCGAACGGGAGGGGCTCCTCAAGCCTGGAGGCACCATCGTGGAGGCCACCTCGGGGAACACCGGTGTGGGGCTGGCCATCGCCGCTGCCATCAGAGGGTACCGGGCCATCTTCGTGATGCCCGACAAGATGAGCCAGGAGAAGGTCCGCCTGCTACGCGCCTTCGGCGCCCGGGTGGTGATCACGCCCACCGCCGTTGCCCCCGACGATCCGCGCAGCTACTACTCCGTCTCCACTCGGATCGCCGAGGAGACCCCGAACAGCTTCTACGCCAATCAGTACCACAATCCGGTCAACCCTCACATCCACTACGAGACGACCGGGCCCGAGATCTGGCGACAGACCGACGGCCGGATCGACGCCTTCGTCTGCGGGATGGGCACGGGGGGCACCATCTCCGGTGCGGGCCGTTTCCTTAGGGAAAAGAAACCCGAGATCCGTGTGGTGGGGGTGGATCCCGAGGGATCGGTCTTCACCGAGTACTTCCGCACAGGGGAGATGCCAGAGGCGCATACCTACAAGGTCGAGGGAATCGGCGAGGACTTCCTTCCGAGCACCATGCACTTCGACGTTGTGGATGAGGTGATCCAGGTGGGGGATCGGGAGTCTTTCCTCATGGCGCGCCGGCTGGTGCGTGAGGAGGGGCTCTTGTGCGGGGGCTCCTCCGGCACGGCGGCCCATGCCGCGCTCCAGGTAGCAGGCGGCCTCCCAGAGGGCGGCCGGGTCGTCGTGATCCTCCCCGACTCCGGAGATCGGTACCTGTCCAAGGTCTTCGATGATGACTGGATGCGTGAGAACGGGTTCTTCGAGTCGCCGTTGGTGGAGGGGAGAGTCCGCGATCTCCTCCGGACCAAGGCGCTACAGGAGATGGTCGTGGCCCAGCCCTCCGAGCGGCAGGTGGACGTCATTGCCAAGATGAAGCAGTACGATGTCTCGCAAGTGCCGGTGGTGGACGGAACCCATCTGGTGGGAATCGTGAGCGAGAGCGATCTTCTGGACTACATGACCTTCGGGGAGCACTCGCCCGACGAGACGATCGCAGAGGTGGTCAATCTTCGCACGGAGGTGGTGACTCCCGACACCTCGCTGGCCACGGTGGCCGACATCTTCTCGCGCGGCGAGGTCGCTATCGTGCTGGAGGACGATCGGGTCACGGGGATCCTGACCAAGATCGATCTCATCGACCACCTGGCCGGCCGGGCCGGGAGATGATTCCGACGGAGCAAACGACCATAGGATGGCCTGAGCGAGACCAGATCGAGGAGCAGGTTCAGAACCTCCTGCGGATCAACATGGGGTTCCGCGAGGGAGAGAGCCTCTTCATCTGCACCAACCCACCCGCCGCGCAGGCATGGCACGAGTGGCCCCTCGCCATGGTGCGGCGATTCGCAGAGACCTCAGCGCTGGCCAAGCTGATGGCCGAGATCGCCCAGGATCAGTTTCCCTCAAGCCGTGTGACCTTCATCGCCTACCCGGGTCCGCATCAGAGCGCGCAGGAGCCTCCAGAGGACGTGGCCCGCGCCATCCTTGAGCACGATGTCGTCTTGGCGCTCCCCAACGACGCCAGCCTCTCCCACACCGAGGCACGAAAGCGCGCCACCGAGAAAGGTGTGCGCTTCGCCAGCATGAACAACTTCCCGGTAGCCGGGTTTTCCCTCGACGGGGCCATGGCAGTGGACTACGATGAGGTCGCCGCCCGGTCCCGCGCCGTCGCCCAGGCGCTCACCGAGGCGCGGGACGTAGTGCTGACCTCGCCCACTGGGACAGAGCTCCAATTCAGCCTTGCAGGCCGAGAAGCCTACTCAGACACAGGATTCCTCACGGAGCCCGGTGCCTTCAGCAACCTGCCGGGTGGCGAAGCCTTCATAGCGCCTGTCGAGGGCACCGGCGAGGGAACGCTGGTTGCGCCGCACACGTGGCAGCCCACCATCTTGCAGACAGAGGACCTGGCCCTCGACTTCGAAGCGGGCCTGGTGGTCCGAGCGGAGGGAGGGGGCGAGCGGGGCCGGATCCTACGGAAGCGCCTCGGGTTCGAGCCTCAGGCCCCGGTCGACGAGGCACGGCGCAATCTGGCCGAGCTGGGCATAGGGACGAACCCCAACGCCCAGCCGCGCCATAGCATCGTCGAGGCGGAGAAGACGCTCGGGACGGTCCACATCGCCATCGGCGACAACAGCTGGTTCGGGGGAAAGGTCCAGACCGACCTCCACAACGACTTCCTGATCCCTGAGCCCACCCTGCTCTTGGATGGACGACCTGCCCTCGAGGCTGGCAAGCTCCTGATCTAGCGGCGAGCGGCAGGACGAGCCGCACTCCGCTTGTCGCCCCCGCAGGATTGGCGACTCGGTTTCTCGCTTGTCGCCCAAATGCCCCTTTCGTCGTCGATTTTGCCCCGCTCGTCGCCGGATTGCCCTCTTCGTGGAGATCGGGCACTACCCGGACGTTGCTCTTTCTAGACTACCGGCACCGGCTCCTTGGGCACCTCTGCCGGGAATCTTGCCTGGGTCCGCGTGTGCAACACCAGGAACCCTGCGACCGCAACTGCCGATAGCATCCCACCCAAGTACCACACCCAGCGGGGGTCGTAGTTGTCCATAATGAGGCCAGCCGCCGCGTGGCCAAAGATCGAAGGGATCATCCATCCCAGCCCGAAGAAAGCCATGTATCGCCCTCTCTTGTCCTCCGGTGCAAAGCGTGACGCCAGGGCCTGCCCCACAGGGATGACGATCATCTCCCCGAAGGTTACGACCAACATGGCGATCAGAAAGAGCAGGTAGGTGGAGACGAGCCCGTAGGCGGTGAAGCCGATGAGATAGAGCGTCGTACCCAGCGCCATCATAAGCATCGGCGGGTAGCGATTGGTTCGGCGGGTCATCCAGAACTGGAAGAGCACAACCGCCGAGGCGTTGGCGCTCATCAGGAACCCGTAGCCTCGGGCGGCCACGCCGTGAACGTCGCGAAGATAGACGGGCAGCGTGCTGTAGAGCTGCAGATACACGAGCGTCATGATCATCGACGCCACGACGAAGGCCACGAAGAGCCGGTCGCTCAGCACCTGCCGGTACCCCCGGAGGGTTCCGGAGAAGGTCTGCCGCTCTGCTCCCACCTCCAGTTCCGGCCTCGTCTCGGGAATGAGTCGGTACACGATGCCGGCCGTGATGAGGCTTGAGATGGCGTCGAGGACGAACAGCAATAGGAAAGAACGTGCCGCCAGCAGGCCGCCGATCGTCGGCCCCCCGATCCAAGCCAGGTTCCCGGCCACCCGCATGATGCCGAAACCATCGGCGCGCTGCCTCTCGGGTAGCATGTCCGCGATCATCGCCTGGTAGGCAGGACCGGAGACGTCCGACAGCAATCCGACGATTCCGGCCAACGCGTAGAAGGTGGTCAGATCTTCCACCAACCCCATAGACACGCTGCTGACGGCACTGAACACCAAGCCGAAGAGCACGATCGTTCGCCGACCGAACTGGTCGGTCAGGGCTCCCCCCACCATTTGGCCCACGAGACTGGCAATCGACCAGATGCCGAACATGATCCCGGCCTCGGTCATCCCCACTCCGAACTTCTGGGTGATGTACAGAGAGAAGAACGGAAAGATGATGGTCCCGCCTAGGCGGTCGATGAACGTGGCGCCGGTCAGCACCCAGAAGGGCTGTGGGTAGAGTTGGCAGGTGGATCTGATGCGATCAAGCACGGCTACAGAGGGTTCGATGGTCCAGCACGAAGCAGGACCTCTAGGCGATTGGGTCGCCGAGCCGGGCGCGGGAGACAACGTCGAGGTCCCACCCCGACCGCTCGCCGCGCTGCAGCCGGTACCAACCCGCGGCCGCCACCCCGACCCCATTGTCGGTGCAAAGCGCCGGGGGAGGATAGATCACCGGGAGCGCCGTCCGTGTCCGGATCTCGTCCCGGAGGGCCAGGTTTGCCGCCACCCCTCCGGTGAGCACGAGCACCCGGGCCCCGTGCTCCACCGCGGCCTGGGCCGCCTTCTCAGCCAGGACCTCCACGACGGCCGCCTGGAAGGAGGCAGCGAAGTCAGAGAGGGGCAGGGGACTCTCCTCCTCCCAGTAGGATGCATCCACCTCGGCACGGACCAGCTTCCCAGGATCATCACCGGCCAGCAGGCGAAGCGCGGCCGTCTTCAATCCGGAGAAAGAGAAGTCGTAGGTGCCGGGAAGCCATGCCCGCGGGAGCTCCGCCGCCGTGGCAGCCCCACCTTCCGCTGCCGCCTGGATAGCCGGCCCGCCCGGATACCCAAGACCTGAAAGCCGCGCCACCTTGTCGAAGGCCTCCCCGGCCGCGTCGTCCAGCGTCTCGCCGACAGTTTCATATTCGCCGTGGTTCCGCATCAGAACCAGGAGCGTGTGCCCTCCCGAGGCGATGAGAGCCAGCAGTGGGAACTTGATGAGCTCTCGCCCTTCCTCCAGGGTCCAGACCGTGTAGATGTGAGCTTCGAGATGGTTGATCCCGACAAAGGGGAGGTCCGCCGCCATGGCCAGTCCTTTGGCGAAGTTCACCCCCACCACCAACGACCCGGGAAGCCCGGGCCCGTAGACCGCAGCCACACCTCCCAAGGCCTCCGGGATGACGGCTGCCTCCGCAAGCGCCTGTTCGACCGTGGGCAGGATGTAGAGCGTGTGTTGTCGGGAGGCGATCTCAGGGAAGACCCCCCCGTATTGCGCGTGGATTTCCGCCTGGGAGGCAACCACATTCGAGAGGACCCTGCGCCCATCGACAACGACCGCCGCTGCCGTCTCGTCGCACGAGGTCTCGATGCCCAGAATCGGACCGTTGATCTCAGCCACTGAGGGCTTCTTCCCTCTCCACCGGGACAAGACCATGCTTCGTCAGGAACGCGAGCAGTTCATCCGCGGAGGGCTCGCTGATCAGAGCCCCTCGATCTACACCGCGGGTCGAAGATCCCGGCGTCACCGGCGCAACCGGCTCATAGGGTCCTACGCCCGCTCCCTCAGCGATCACAATCGTGGGAACTGTGGCGCGTCCGGTCCAGGCCAGCACGCGCGCCCTGGATGAGGTGTCTTCCTCGATATTGATCTCTTCGTACGGTACTTGCAGGATGCCAAGCACCCGCCGTGCGACATCCACGTCGGGGCATGGGGTCTCTCTGCTATACATCAGCACACGCATCGCCATGCGGATCCTCCTGTTGCGCCTCCACGGATTATATCACCTGGGTCGCTCCGCTAGTCCGCCGGGCCCTTTCGGGCCACTTGCTCTAGGCGAGCGGCGTATGCTAGAATCCGTCAAAGGAGGTTCGCCCTGATCCTGGACGCGTCCGCGCCAGGGCGAACCCACATAATGGCGGATCCTGACGAACCCCTCCCCGATCCCAGAAGCGAACATCACCAGACAGAACAGGTTGGCTGCGCCGAGGAGGCGCCCTTGTGGGCAGGCCCCTCGGTTCTTGTGTTCCCCCTGACAGGCCGGAGAGGCCTCTGAGCCACCTCCTCCCCTGACTACCCAAGTTCACATCGAACGATGAAACTCGCTGTAGTCCTGCTCGCCGCGGGAGAGGGTACGCGCATGAAGTCGCGCCACCCCAAAGCCCTCCACCGCGTCGCCGGGGTTCCGATGGCCTCCCAGGTGCTCCAGACCGCGCTGCGCCTAGGGCCAGACCGGGCAGTGGTCGTGGTGGGACATGGAAGGGACGCGGTCCGCGCTGCGTTGGGCGAGGGCCCCGACTTCGTCGAGCAGAAGGAGCGGCAAGGAACGGGACACGCCGTCCTGGCCTGCCGGGACCTTCTGGAGAGTAGGGCAGACCTAGTGTTGGTGGTCTACACCGACCATCCGCTGCTCCAGACCGAGTCGCTGGAAGGGCTCATCGATCGGCACCGTGCCGAGCGAGCCGTCCTCTCCTTCCTGACCTTCCGACCTGTCGATCCCGAACCCTACGGCCGGGTGCTTCGCGATGATGAGGGCAGAATCGTCGCGATCCGGGAGTCCGCCGAGGCTTCGGAGGAGGAGCAGAAGATCGACGAGGCGATCGGCGGCGCACTGTGCTTCCGAGCAGAATGGCTCTGGGACCGGCTGGACCGCCTCCAGCCCAGCGCCGTCAAAGGCGAGCGCTACCTCACGGACCTGGTCGCTGTCGCGCTCCGGGAGGGAGCGGCCATATCCACGATGGAGATCCCAGCCGAAGAGGCGATGGGGATCAACACCCGAGCCGAGCTTGCCAGAGCCGAACGCATCCTGCGGGATCGGATCCGCGAGCGTCTGATGGTGGCTGGCGTCACGATCGTGGATCCGCCGTCGACCTTCATAGACGCTGAGGCAGAGGTGGGGATGGACACGGTCCTCCACCCCCAGACCTTCGTACTGGGACGCAGCATCGTGGGAGAGGGGTGCCAGATCGGCCCGGGGACCCGAATCCGTGACAGCCGGATTGGACCAGGCTGCACCATCGAGTCGTCCACCGTCGAGGAAAGCGTGCTCGAGGAGGATGTGAAGGTGGGCCCCTATGCTCATCTGAGACACGGCACCCATCTCTCAAACGGAGTCCGTCTTGGGAGCCACGTGGAGACCAAGGCTTCACGGCTGGGTCCTGGCGTCAAGGTCGGCCACTTCTCCTACATCGGAGATGCCACCATCGGCGCCGACGCCAACATCGGGGCCGGAACCGTCACCTGCAACTTCGACGGCAAAGAGAAGCACCCCACCTTCATCGACGACGGCGCCTTCATAGGGAGCGACACCATGCTGGTGGCGCCAGTCCGCGTGGGACGGGGCGCCCACACCGGTGCCGGAAGCGTGGTCAACCGAGACGTGCCTCCCTACACGGTCGCGGCCGGGGTCCCCGCGCGGATGGTGCGGAGGCTCCGGGAGTCCCCCCACAGGACTCCCGAAGAGTCAGCGGAAGGGGTTAGGGAAGTTGAGTCTTAGCCCCCTAGGGCAGCTCGCCCTCCTGGCCGTCCTGATCTTGATCAATGCGTTCTTCGCAGCGGCAGAGATCGCCGTGGTGGCGGTCCAGAAGTCCCGTCTCCGCCAGCTAGTGGAGACAGGTTCCAGGGCCGGGTTGGCTCTGGAGCGCCTGTCACAGCGGCCAACCCGCTTCTTGGCCACGGTCCAGGTCGGGGTGACCCTGGCGGGGTTCTTCGCCGCGGCCACCTCAGCCGTGAACCTGTCCGGCGGACTGGCTTCCCTCATTGAGGGAACGCAGATACCTTTCGTGTCGGAGAACGCAGGTCCCCTCGCTGTGGCATCCATCACCCTGGTCCTCTCCTACCTGGTTCTCGTGCTCGGGGAGCTGGTCCCCAAGGCACTGGCCCTCCACTACACGGAGCGGATCGCGCTGCTCGTTGCCCGTCCGGTGGATGTCTTGGCCACCGTGGCGTCTCCGGTGGTGTCCTTCCTCCGTTGGTCCACCAACTCCGTGGCCCGACTGTTTGGCGTTCAGAGAGCGCAGCCCTTCCCCTTCGTCACGGAGGAGGAGATCAAGACCATGGTGGACGCCGGTGAAGAGGAGGGGGTCCTGGAGGAAGACGAGGCGGAGATGATCATCAGCATCTTCGCACTGGGAGACACGCTGGCCCGAGAGGTGATGGTGCCCCGTCCGGATATCAGGGGCATAGAGATCGAGACCCCTCTGCCCGAGGCACTGGATCTCATTATGGAGGCTGGCCACTCCCGCATCCCCGTCTACGAGGAGAACATCGACCATGTCGTCGGCATTCTCTACGCGAAGGACCTCCTCTCGCTCCTGAAGGAAGGCGAGAAGGAGGCACCGCTGCGGGAGTTGATGCGACCCGCCTACTTCGTGCCTTCCACCAGCATGGTGGACGACGTCCTCGACACTCTCCAGACCCAACGGGTTCACATCGCGATCGTGGTGGACGAGTATGGAGGCACGGCCGGTCTCATCACCATCGAGGACATCCTGGAAGAGATCGTGGGCGAGATCCAGGACGAGTACGACACGGAGGAGCCTGTCTATCAGAAGTTGGCAGACGATGAATTTGTCTTCAATGCCCGGGTGGACGTGGACGATGTGAACCGCCTGCTGGAGATCGATCTGCCGACCGAGTCTGGTGACACGCTCGGGGGATTGGTGTACAGCCAGCTAGGGAAGGTACCGAGCGCCGGAGACGAGGTCACGCTCGACGGCGTGCGAATCCGCGTGCTCTCCCTGGTAGGCAGGCGGATCTCCAAGGTCCGCGTGGCCCTGGAGAGGCAAGAGAAACCTGATGCTCCCGACTGAGTGTAGTCAGCGGCGCACTGGTCCGCCCAGCGACGGGTTGCGGCATCTCTGAATCCAAATCGATCAGGCAGCCACGAGGAGCACTGCATGGGAACCGCTGAGGAATTGATCGCCGCCGCTAGCGACGCGCGGGAGAATGCCTACGCGCCGTACTCGAAGTTCAGGGTGGGGGCCGCGGTGCGGGCGAGTTCGGGCCAGATCTACACCGGTGCCAACATTGAGAACGCCTTGTACGGTCTCACCATTTGCGCCGAGCGATCGGCGGTATTTGCGGCCACTTCATCGGGGGAAAGGGAACTGAAAGAGATCGCAATCGTCACGGAGAACGGTGCGCCGCCCTGCGGCCCCTGTCGCCAGGTCCTCGCCGAGTTCAGCGGGGAGGATCTCTCCATTCTCCTGTCCGATCTCTCCGGCACCAGGCAGCAGCACTCCTTGGGTGATCTCCTGCCCCAGAGCTTCTCCGCCCGCCACCTGCCGTCCAAGTAGCCTGGGCCGTTGCCGGGCTTCCATCCCGCTGCTATAATCGCTCGTCATTCCTGCCAGGGCGGCACGTCGGGACCACGGAGACTCCCATGACCACCGGAGAGACCCCCCTCGAAGCCGGACTGAACCTCCGCATGCACCAGGTTCGAGAGATGGTGGATGCCAAAGGGTTCTCGTCCGAGCCCGAGCGGATTTGGGAGATGCTGGCCTTGATCCACAGCGAGGTGTCGGAAGCGGCCGATGCATACAAGAAGGGGCAGTCTCACGAAGAAGTGGGGGAAGAGCTGATCGACGCCACGATCCGGATCCTCCATCTCCTGTCGGCCCTGGAGGTCGACGCCGATGCCGTGTTCGATCGCAAGATGCACACGAACTGGGAGAGGCCTCACCGCTACAACACCGTTCGCGGAGGCTGACGCGCGTCAAATCGCGACACTCGGCCGCGCCGCATCGTGACACCGGAGGTCCTCCACACCATGGCTCCCTCGCTCCCTAACACCGAGCCACATCCCGCTTCCCGCGATCCCATAGCCTGCAAGATGGCCTTGCGGCGATCCTCTTGGCGGCCGGTCCCGAAGTATTGCGGCAGGAAGCACTCCCCATGAGAGATCGATCAAGGGTCTACCGGGTCGATGCCGTTGTCCTGCGCCGACATGATTTGGGAGAAGCGGACAGACTGCTGACCCTCTTCACGCGCGAGACTGGCAAGTTGCGAGCCGTGGCCAAGGGGGCGCGAAAGCCTTCCAGCCGCAAGGCCGGTCATATCGAGCTGTTCACACATTCCCGACTGCTCCTGGCGAAGGGTCGTAGCCTCGATATCATCACGCAGGCAGAGACGATCGAACCTTTCCTGCGCATCCGAGGCGACCTCATGCGGACCTCCTATGCGTACTACCTGGCCGAGCTGGTCGATCGGTTCAGCGAGGAAGGAGACGAGAACCCCCTCGTCTTCCGACTCCTCCTCGAATCTCTGCGCGGGCTCTCCAATCGTGGCGACGCGGAACTCCTGACCCGGGCATTTGAACTCGGCATCCTGGCGCTCTCTGGCTACCGCCCCGAACTGGAGCGATGTCTACAGTGCGGGGATCCCGTGGCTCATGGCTCGTTCAACTCCGCGCGAGGCGGCGTGCTGTGTCCGGCCCACGGCCGTGGCAAGACTCCCCGACTCTCGGCGGGCGCACTGGATTATCTGCGCCGCCTCCAGGCAGGCGGCTTGGCGGCCAGCCAGGCCATCTCCCCAGATGAGGTGGAACGCCAGGAAATGGAGTCGTCTCTCCGCGGCTACATCCGGTACCTGCTGGATCGCGAACCCCGATCGTCGGTCTTTCTCGCCCAACTGCGGCGCCAAGCGGCGAATGGAGCTGCCGCTTCGGCGCATGCCGGCAGCGCTAGCGCCTAGCCCGTGGACACCGCGACGGAATCTCGCGCCGCGGAGAAGACCCGGGTGACGATGGACGCCCTCATCTCGCTGTGCAAGCGCCGCGGGTACATTTTTCAGTCCAGCGAGATCTACGGCGGGTTCGGCAGCACGTACGACTTCGGCCCCTTGGGGGTCGAGCTCCGACGAAACATCAAGGAGGCTTGGTGGCGGGACGTGGTGCGCTCACGGGAGGAGGTGGTCGGGCTGGACGCCGCCATCCTCATGCACCCCAAGACCTGGGAGGCGAGCGGCCACGTCACCCAGTTCACCGATCCCATGGTGGACTGCAAGAACTGCAAGTCCCGGTTCCGCGCCGACGATCTCAAGGGGGATGCCTGCCCCGTCTGCGGTGAGAAGGACCAGTTCACAGAGGCGCGCCACTTTAACCTGATGTTCAAGACCTTCGTCGGGCCAGTGGAGGACGACGCTTCCGTGGCCTACCTGCGACCAGAGACGGCGCAGGGAATCTTCGTGAATTTCATGAATGTGCTCAACGCGTCCCGCAAGAAGCTCCCCTTCGGGATCGCCCAGATCGGAAAGGCCTTCCGCAACGAGATCACACCCGGCAACTTCATCTTCCGAACTCGGGAATTCGAGCAGATGGAGTTGGAGTACTTCGTCGTACCAGGGACGGATGAAGAATGGTTCGAGTTCTGGTTGGAGGAGAGATTCTCGTGGTATCGCCGGTATGGGATCGCCGGCGAGAATCTGAAGCTCCGCGAGCACGGCAAGGAGGAACTGTCGCACTACTCCAAGAGGACCGTTGACATCGAATACCGCTTCCCATTTGGGTGGGCTGAGCTGGAGGGCATCGCCAACCGGGAGGATTTCGACCTTCGCCAGCACGCGGAGTTCAGCGGCAAGGAGATGGCCTTCTACGACACCGAGTCTGATCGGAAGGTGGTCCCCTACATTGTCGAGCCCTCCGCAGGAGTGGACAGGGCCGCCCTGGCCTTCCTAGCCGACGCCTACCATGAGGAAGAGGTGCGCGAGCGCAAGCGGGTGGTAATGCGGCTGCATCCGGCCCTGGCGCCCTTTCAGGTGGCGGTTCTTCCTCTCCTGAGAAACCGGCAGGAGCTGGTGTCCCTGGCGAAGGAGATTGCCGCCAACCTTCGGAACCAGTGGGCCGTCGACTACGATGACCGGGCTTCGATCGGTCGGCTGTATCGCCGGCAGGACGAGATCGGGACCGCCCTGGCCGTCACGGTAGATGTGGAGAGCCTTGAAGACCAGCAGGTCACGGTGCGGGACCGCGACTCCATGGAGCAGATACGGGTGCCGATTGGCGAACTGGAAGGCGCGATCGCCGAGCGGTTGGAGGCAGCCGCAGCCCGCCAGTCCTGAGAGCGAGGCAGGGAGGACAGCAACGCAGATGGCCAAGAAGAAGTGGGTGTACGGCTTCGATGAACTGGAGGCAGCGGAGGCCTATGTCGGAGGCGAGTGGGAGGCGGTGCGGGGCCTTCTCGGAGGCAAGGGAGCCAACCTGGCTGAGATGACACGGCTAGGGGTTCCGGTGCCTCCCGGATTCACGGCCACGACCGAGGCCTGCAACGCCTACCTGGAGGGTGGAAACGCCTTTCCGGAGGGTGCTTGGGAGCAGATCCTGGCGGCTCTCCAGGGAGTCGAGGAGGGGACGGGGAAGCGGTTTGGCGATCCGGAGAATCCGCTCCTGGTATCATCACGCTCGGGTGCCAAGTTCTCGATGCCGGGGATGATGGACACCGTGCTGAATATCGGGCTCAACCAAGAAACGGCCCAGGGCATGATCGCTCTCACGGGCGACGCCCGGTTCGTCTACGACGCCTACCGAAGGCTGGTCCAGATGTTCGGATCGGTGGTGATGGGTATCCCAGACGAACCATTCGAGGAGGTCCTCTCAGAGTATCGCGGCCGCCGAGGCGTAGAAAGCGATACCGATCTCCTGGCCGAGGATTGGCAGGAGATTGTAGATCGGTTCCAGGGAATCGTCCGGAAAGAAACGGGTCGGGAGTTCCCGGCCGATCCCTACGAGCAGCTCCGGATGGCCACCGAGGCCGTGTTCAGCTCATGGAACGGGAAGAGGGCGGTCGACTACCGAAACGCAGCCGGGATCGCCCACGACCTCGGAACAGGGGTCAACGTCCAGACCATGGTTTTTGGCAACATGGGCGAAGATTCGGCAACAGGAGTCGCCACCACCCGCAACGTCTCAACCGGCGAGGACGAGATCGAGGGCGACTACCTCACCAATGCCCAAGGCGAGGACGTTGTGGCCGGGATTCGGATCACCAAGCGGATTTCCGAGCTCAAGGAGGAGATGCCGGACCTCTACGCGGAATTCGAAGAGATCTGCCAGAGGCTGGAGCGGCACTACCGTGAAGTCCAGGATGTCGAGTTCACCATCGAGCGTGGAACGTTCTACATGCTGCAGACCCGCGACTCCAAGCGCACGGCGCAGGCCGCGGTCAAGATCGCGGTCGACATGGCAGACGAGGGGCTGATCTCTGAGGAGGAGGCGGTCAGGAGAGTGACTCCGGATCAGGTGGACTTCTTCCTACACCCACAGTTTGAGACCGCCGCCAAGAAAGAGACGATCGCGTCGGGAGGGCTCCTCGCAGAGGGGCTCAACGTCTCCCCCGGCGCCGCGGTGGGTGTCGTGGCCTTCGACGCCGACACAGCCGAGATGTGGGGACAACAAGGCAAAGATGTCATCATGGTCCGGCCAGAGACGAAACCCGACGATGTGCACGGCATGCTGGCATCACGGGGGATCCTGACCAGCCGCGGCGGTCGCACGAGCCATGCCGCCCTCGTCGCCAGGCAGTTTGGGAAGCCGGCGGTGGTCGGAGTGGCCGCACTCCAGATCGACCTAGACAAGCGCCTCATGGAGGTGGACGGGAGGGAGATCGCCGAAGGAGAGTGGATCTCCATCGACGGTACAGAGGGGCAGGTCTTCGCCGGACAGCTCCCCACCATGGTCCCCGATATTCAAGATCCCAACCTTCTGAAGCTCCTTTCCTGGGCCGACGGTTTCCGCAGGCTTGGGGTCTGGGCCAACGCGGACTATCCGCGTGACGCTCAGCGAGCACGGGACTACGGCGCGGAGGGAATCGGCCTCTGCCGCACGGAGCACATGTTCTTCGAGGCAGAGAGACTGCCGCATGTCCAGCAGATGATCCTGGCCCGAACCCCGGAGGACCGGGCAGCAAGCCTGACGAAGCTTCTGCCTTTCCAGCAGTCGGACTTCGAGGGACTGTTCCGGGTGATGGATGGGCTTCCGGTCATTATCCGGCTCATCGACCCTCCCCTGCACGAGTTCCTCCCCAGTCACGACGAACTTCTCCGAGAGGTCACGGAGCTTCGCGCTACGGGGGCGGATCCGGACAGGCTGGAGGAGAAAGAGGAGATCCTGGACGCGGTCGACTCGATGCGGGAGGCCAACCCCATGCTCGGCCTCCGCGGAGTCCGGCTGGGAATCCATCTGCCCGAGGTCACCAAGATGCAGGTCCGCGCCATCTTCCAGGCGGCCTGTCAGGTCACCAAGGAAGGCGTGGAGGTTCTACCGGAGGTCATGATACCCTTGACCAGCCACGTCAATGAGCTCCGAGTCCAGCGTAGGGAGCTGGAGGACGAGGCCAAGAGGGTCATGGAGGAGCAAGGCGTAGAGGTCGACTACAAGTTTGGAACGATGATCGAGATCCCTCGGGCCGCCGTCACGGCCGATGAGGTCGCCGGGGTCGCCCAGTTCTTCTCCTTCGGCACAAACGACCTGACCCAGACCGTCTTCGGGATCTCGCGGGACGATGCCGAGGCAGGATTCTTGATCGAGTACCTGGAAAAGGAGATACTTCCCGACAATCCGTTTGCGACCATCGATCGGGACGGCGTGGGCAAGCTTATGGAGATGGGGGTGCAGCTGGGGAGACAAACACGGGCCGACCTGGAGGTAGGAATCTGCGGCGAGCACGGAGGAGACCCCAGGTCCATCCAGTTTTGCCACGAAATCGGACTTGATTATGTAAGCTGCTCGCCGTTTCGTATCCCAATCGCCCGGCTGGCTGCGGCTCACGCCGCGCTTCAGGAGTCCGGGGCATAAGAGGAGGCGCGCATCGACTTCTACCGACAGACCACAGCCCATCCGCGACCAGAACAACGCTCGCGTTCTGGCATCGCGCTCGACATCTAGCAGGAGGGCAACATGGACATCATCAAGGTATCGGGCAACTCGCGACCGACGTCGGTGGCTGGAGCCATCGCCGGCGTGGTAAGGGAGACGTTGCGGGCTGAGATCCAGGCCATCGGGCCTTGGGCAGTGAACCAAGCCGTCAAGGCCGTCGCCATCGCTCGAGACTATCTCGCCCTCGACGGGATTGAGGTGGTCTGCACCCCCGAGTTCACAGAGGTGGATATCGAGGGAGAGACACGGACGGCCATCCGCATGGTGGTAGATCCGCGCCGGGAAGAGGACGTTCCCCCCGAGTATCCCACGGGACCCAGGCCCCGCCGCGAGCGCCAGCCCCGTCCCGCGCCGGAGGAGCCTGCCCCATCGGCCGAGCCGATCGCGGAGCCGGAGCCCACGGAGGAATTCGCCTCCGCGGCCATGGAGGACCCCCTTCCAGCCGAAGAAGGCGAAGAGGAGCAGGCACCAGAGCTCGACGAGCCTGACGTGGCCGAGGACCTGGAAGAGGAGGAAGAGGTGGACGAGGAGTCGGATTTCGAGGAGACCGACGACGAGGACCTAGACGAGGATGACGATTGGGACGATGATGATGATGATGATGAGGAGGAGGAGGAGGAGGAGGAGGACTGGGACGACGATTCCGACTAGTCGACGTCCTCCGAATCTGAGCCTCTGACTCAACGGGCGGGCCTAGCGCCCGCCCGTTTCATTGTTGCTTCTCTTCCCGCGGCCGGGGGAGGTCGAGCATTAGCACCTCCAGGGCCAAGCGCGGGTTCACGTTTCGATCCAGGTGGCGTTGCGTCTCGCCCAGGGCGGCAACAGCGCCCGCGATCTCCTGGAGCGAGTAGAATTCTGCTTCCGCGGCTAGAGCCTCGCGCTGATCCAGGTTGACCAGTCCCTCGGTCGCGCCCTCCTGAACCAACAGAAGGTCCCGCCACCACGCCCGCCACGTCTCGAGCACCATTCCCAGATCGGCGCGGCGAGCCAGTCTCTCCGCGGCGAAGAATCGCTCAGCGCGCCCCTGAGGAAGCACCCCGGCCAGAACGGCGATCGTCTCCTCCCGTGCCTTCAGGACCGCATCGTCCTGAGCCGCAGCCACGGCCCAGCCGATCCGTCCCCCTGATAGTCCGGCCAAGAACGCGGCCCGCTCCGCTTCCTGCTCCCAGCGGGTGACCAGAGCAGCTGCTATGTCCTCAGCCGGGACCAGCCGCAGCCCAAACGAGCGACAGCGCGACACCACCGTGGAAGGCAGCGCTACGCTGTCCACCGCCGTCAGGAGAAGCACGACATAGCCCGGAGGCTCCTCGAGGGTCTTCAGCAGGGCGTTGGCCGCCTCGCGGGTCATCGCCTCCGCCTCCGCAAGGACAAAGACCTTCCATCGGCCCTCGTAGGGCGTGGTCGCAGCCTCCCGACGCACTGCCCGAATGTCATCGATGCCGAGCGTCGTACCACCTGCCGGGCTCTTCTTGTCGGAGCCGTATCCTGGCGTCACCAGTCGGATGTCGGGATGAGAGCCCCGCTCCGCCTTGCCGCACGCCACACAGGTTCCGCACGGCGGATTCTCCTCGTCGCAGTTGAGGGCACGAGCAAAGGCCAGCGCCATAGTGGTCTTCCCCACCTGTGGAGGACCTGTGAAGAGATAGGCGTGGCTGACTCGATCGGTCCGGAGTTCGTGTTGGAGCAGCCGCACGGCCCAGTCGTGGCCGACCACCCCCCAACACCGATCGTCCATGGGGGCATTGTAGCACGCGTCGGTTGGCGGTCGTAGGCCTCTTCGGTGGCAGGGCCTTGGGGGCCGGGATATACTCGCCGCACAGCAGGTACCGACATCCCTGGCCAGGGGTCCCGGTGCCTGCCAACTTCCAGGAGGGCAACGCGCATGCCGCTGAAGGACGAGGATCCAGAGCTCTACGAGTCGCTTGCGCGGGAGGAGCAGAGACAGTCAGACGGGGTGGAGCTCATCCCGTCGGAGAACTACGCCTCCGAGGCGGTTCTCGAGGCCATGGGCTCGATCCTCACCAACAAGTATTCGGAAGGGTATCCTGGACGCCGCTACTACGGGGGCAACGAGAACGTGGATGACATCGAACGACTTGCCCAGGACAGGGCGAAGGCCCTGTTTGGAGTCCCCCACGCCAACGTCCAGCCCTACTCGGGCAGCCCGGCGAACTTCGCCGTCTACTTCGCCACCTGCCAGCCCGGCGACCCGATCATGGGACAGAACCTTCCCGACGGCGGCCACCTCACTCACGGCTGGAAGGTAAGCGTGAGCGGCACCTATTTCAGGAGCGTCCCCTACCACGTCAAGGCCGATGGCTACATCGACTTCGACGAAGTCTGGCGTCTGGCTCGGGCGGAGCGACCGAAGCTCATCTGGTGCGGCGCTACCGCCTACGTCCGCGAGTTCCCTTTCGAGGAATTCGCCAAGGTGGCCGACGAGGTGGGCGCCTACTTCGCGGCAGATCTAGCCCACGTGGCAGGGCTCGTCATCGGCGGAGCTCATGCCAGCCCATCCCCCTACGCCCACATCATCACCACCACGACCCACAAGACGCTGCGGGGCCCGCGCGGAGCTATCATCATGGTGACCGAAAGCGGGCTTCAGAAGGACCCGGACCTGGCGACCAAGATCGATAGGGCAATCTTCCCCGGGCTCCAGGGAGGCCCTCACGACCACACCACCGCCGCCATTGCCGTCGCCCTTGCGGAGGCGAGAACGCCCGAATTCAGGGAGTACGCGGTCCAGGTCGTGAAGAACGCCAAGGCCCTGGCCGATGGGCTCTTGGCAGAGGGGTTCACGCTCGTGACGGGTGGGACCGACAACCACATGCTCCTCGTGGACCTGACTCCTTCTGGGCCGGGTCGCGGGGTGTTCCTGCAAGAGGCGCTCGATCAGATCGGGCTAACCGTCAACAAGAACACGGTGCCCGGCGAGCCCAGCTCCCCCTTCTATCCGTCGGGTATCCGATTGGGAACCCCCGCCGCGACCACACGCGGTATGGGACATCCGGAGATGGAGCGGCTAGCGAAGTGGATTGCGGCGGTGCGGGACGCGGTAGCCGAATATCAACTGCCAAACGATCGGGGAGAGCGGCAGCGAGTGCTTGCGGAGTTTCGCGAGGCAATCGAGAGCGACGAGAGGCTCGCTTCCATGCGTGCCGAGGTCAGAGACTGGGCTCGCCAGTTTCCCGTACCCGGAATCGGATAGGCCCTCGGTCGCCTTGTCGGTGAGCTTCGATCCCCACCCTCAAGAGCGGCGGCCCGTCCACTTGGCCTCGTACCTGGTCCTCAACCTCGGATCGACGTGACGCCCTGAGCATGGAGCCGCCCAATCGGCGCCATTCGCAGGGGGTGCCGCTCAAACCTCTGGAACTTGTCTCCCTTGCAGTGGAAGGCCCCCGCCCACCGGCAGAACTCGAACAGTTCCACCTCGTCCACGGCTGAGCCTTCGCACTGACAGCGGGCTTCGATCTCCAAATCCAGGACGTAGGGGATGTCCGCCGGGTCGGTGGGGCGGTTGAACCAGCGGCTTCGGACCTGGCGACCGTCCACATGGACGGTGATCGCATCGCACCAATCGTACCTGCCCGGAAACGTCAGCGCCTTGTGGTCCCCGATCCATATGCAATCCATCTTGAGTTTGCAGGGCTCCTCGCTCTCACCGCACGATCCCTCGCACTCAAGCTCCGGAGGGTTCTCCAGCTTCCAGGTCATGCGGAGCACCCACCCATCCTCCAGAGCATGACTGCTCTGCAGCGTCAGCTTCGGTTCCTTCTCGCTTGCCTTGGGCTTGCACTGGCAGGGCATGGTGGTCTTGAAAGTCCGTGAGGCGCTGTCATAGCACGGGCTGCTCTCGCCGGTCCGCCGCAGGAACCTTCGGCAGTAGCACTCAACCGTCACGTCCAGATGCACTCCCACCGTCGATCCCGGAGGAGTATCCAGGTGAAGCCACTCCCGATCCATTGAGCCTCGGGGGATGCCTCCGGGCCTCACCTCGTCTGACGTCTCATCGCTGAAGGACCAGCGATAGGTGACGTCCATACGACACGACCGGCCGTCTTTGCACTTTCCTTCGCAAGAGGGTTCCCGCTCATAGATCGGCTTGCAGACAACGTCGCCGAAGACGTCAACGGGAGTGACCTCGATTCCCGCCAGCTTGACATCACAGCGGCACCTCGGCTCCGAGACCTGCTCTTGAGGCCTTCTGGTCAGGAGCAGGACAAACGCTCCGATCCCCCCGGCGGCCAAGAGGCCGCCCACTGTCACGAGGACCCATCCGAGGGTGGTGCTCAGGTCCCCTCCGGCAACGGGCGCCACAGGGGTGGTCGCTGGCAAAGGGGTGAGAAGGGGAGCGAGAACCACGGGCGTCGTCGTCCGCGTTGGCGTTCTGGTGGGAGACGGCGACGGAGTGTCCGTGGGGGGAACATCTGTCGCGGTGGGCGGTCCCAGTGAAGGGCTGGGGGATGGAGTTAGCGTCTCGGTAGCGGTCGGAGTCGGGGCGGCGGAGATAGCCACCGATCCGGAAGTGCAAAGTTCAGTCTCCTGAGCGTAGAAGTCATAGGCTGCTGTCCCGGGGGCACCTGCGATGGCCTCCCACCGCCAGACGAACCCCAGACCTCCAGGCCGAGCGTCGAGGTAGGCGGGAGAGAACGGCCCATCCAACCGCACGTTCACGTGAGGCTTGGCCGAGGAGACCAGGATGACGAAGGGATCCCCCACCAGCGACGCGGCTGGATCAAAGGACATGGTCTCGTCTCCTTGGCAAACCGGGGAGGGGGTTGACGTATTGGTCGGAGTCGGCGTGGCGGTGGCCGTCGAGGGGGGCGTCGGGGTGACCGTAGTGGTCCCCGGTGGCTGCAGCGAGGCATTGCCTTCCACTGCGCGAGCGACCGGCTCTCGAGCGGCGAGAGCAATGGTGAGGCCGGCCAGGGCCAGACTCAGGCCGATCGGCATCCACCGGGGTCCGGTATTATCATTCACCGAGCTCCCCCGTTCGCCCTAGTCAGATCTCACCTCGAAACGAGCCCAGTGCGACCGCACGCCTCTCTCTTGGGAAGAGGGCTATTCTAGCGCGACAGGGTGCCCGCGCTCCAGACCCAGGGCTTGGATACCCGCCCGAACCCACGATCCGAGCCCTCCAGCCTCCCCACCTTGAACTCCACCTCTGCCCTGGCTATAATGGTCCTGCTTCGGGCGGTTAGCTCAGTTGGCTAGAGCGCCACGTTGACATCGTGGAGGTCATTGGTTCAAGTCCAATACCGCCCACTTCTCGCGATGCGAGAAGAGAGCTGCGCGCCCACGGGAAACCCTGGGCGTGGCGAGCCGTGCTCGCACTGTGAGCAGAGAGCCGTGTTCGCAGGCTCAGTCCTGCTCTCAGAGAGAGCAGAGCCGGAGAGACGCACAAAGGCTTAGATCGGGACGAGTAGCCGGACAACAGCCACAGGGAGGCGAGGCCGCGGTCTGGTCCGGGGGGACCAGGTCTAAGACTGAGAGCCCCGCTGGCCGAGAACCCGGCGAAAACCACCCGGGAGCCAGTGCCCGAAAGGCGGTCGAAGAGCTCGCCTAGTAGGGTGACTCGGATGGCCTCGTTAGCGGCCGCAGAGACCTCGAGCGCATCGGGGTAGACTTGGGTGGAACCGCGGGACCTCTCGCCCCAGGGCGAGGGGTCTCTCTGTTGGAGGCAGATGTTGAAGGGATACCTAGGACGGGCTGACCTCT
This sequence comes from uncultured Anaerolineales bacterium, assembly GCA_964348195.1. Lineage (GTDB taxonomy): Bacteria > Chloroflexota > Anaerolineae > UBA7937 > JACPPX01 > CAYGBX01. Next base: position 48,248 of record CAYGBX010000007.1, on the reverse strand, counting down.
ACGTCCTCTCGGTGGTCTTGATCTGGGGATCGGTCTTCAGCGTGGTGAAGTTCACGCTAGTTGAGATCGACCCCCTGGCCTTCGTGACGGTCCGCTTCGCTGCGACAGCGGTACTGCTGCTGGCCGTGGTATGGTGGCTGGAGGGCCGACCTGTGATGGAACGCCGCGACTGGCGGGCAGTTGCCGTCGTCGGGATCGTGGGAGTGGGCCTCTACCAGATCTTCTTCACGGTGGGCATCGACCTTACAACCGCATCCAACTCTTCTCTGATCATCGCGTCCGCACCCATCTGGGTAGCCCTGCTATCCGCCGGCATGGGCTACGAGACCATCCGGCTCCGCCAGGCGGTAGGGATCGCGCTCTCTTTCTTGGGGGTTCTCCTCGTCATTCGAGCCGGTTCGGGCGAGTTCAGCTTGAGCAGCGAGAGTCTGCGTGGCGACCTCCTTTCTCTGGGGGCCGCCGTTACGACGGCTCTGGGCGTGGTGGTGGCCAAGGAACCGCTCAGGCGACACTCAGCGCTGCGGCTCATGGCGGTGGGAATCGTGTTGGCCACCGGGTTCGTGCTGCTTCCGATTGGTATCGGCCCCACCCTGCAGCAGGACTGGGGCGCCGTTTCCCTTGCCAGCTGGCTCGGACTGGGCTACGCCGTGGTCTTCTCGTCGGTTATCGCCTACGTGCTCTGGTACGCGGGCGTAGCCCATCTCGGGCCGGTGAGAACCGCGGTGTACGGAAACCTCATCCCAGTAGTGGCCGTCACCACAGCCGCCATCACTCTCGGAGAGCGGCTCACCATGGGCCACCTCGTTGGAGCCGGCGTTGTCCTTCTTGGGATCACGCTGGCCCGCTGGCCCGAGGGCCGACCGACGCCCGCTCCTCGCTGGCGGTCCGAGACGCAACCACTGGAAGATTCGACCGGAACACAGAGCTCCTGAAGGCGATCCTGATCGCCGCCAGAAAGATCCCGCGCTTCGAGAAGAGTGCCAATCGAAAGGAGTGAATCATGGCCAACAAGGAATCCGACTCAAGATCGCTGGACGCGCTCCGCCACTCGGCCTCGCACGTGATGGCCCAGGCCGTCCTAGAGATGTTCCCCGACGGCAAGCTGGGGATCGGCCCGCCGATCGAGGACGGGTTCTACTACGATTTCGACCTGCCGCGCTCGCTCACCCCCGACGATCTCCAAGGCATCGAAGCGCGAATGTGGGAGATCATCGCCGGGATCCACCCCTTTGAACATCGGGACGTCTCTCCGGACGAGGCTCGCCAGATCTTCCGCGACCAACCCTTCAAGTTGGAGCTGATCGAAGCACTTGAGAAGGGAGAGCTCGGCACCCACGGCGAGGCCGGCGAGGAGCCATCAGGGACCGTCTCTCTCTACACCCACGACCAGTTCACCGACCTGTGCGCGGGCCCCCATGTGGAGCACACCGGCAAACTGCCGGCCAAGGGCATCAAGCTGTTGAGCGTGGCGGGAGCCTACTGGCGCGGCGACGCCAAGAACCCCATGCTCCAGCGGATCTACGGGACCGCTTGGCCGTCCCAGGAAGAGCTAGATAGGTACGTCGAGCTGCGCGCTGAGGCGCAGCGACGCGACCATCGGGTCCTCGGGAAGGAGCTGGACCTGTTCAGCATTCACCACGAAGAGGCCGGCGCAGGCCTGATCGTATGGCATCCGAAGGGCGGGATCATCCGCAACACGATCGAGGACTACTGGCGGGAGCGTCACCTGGCGGAGGGATACGACATCGTCTTCGCCCCCCACATCGGCAAGCACACGCTCTGGTCCACCAGCGGCCATCTCGACTTCTACAAGGAGAACATGTACGCGCCGATGGACATCGATGGCGTGGAGTACTACGCCAAGCCGATGAACTGTCCCTACCACATCATGGTCTATAAGTCGGGGCTGCGATCATACCGGGATCTGCCGATGCGCCTGGCGGAGCTGGGGGCAGTGTACCGATATGAGGCCTCCGGGGTCCTTCACGGCTTGATGCGCGTCCGCGGGTTCACCATCGACGATGCCCACATCTTCTGCAGTCCGGATCAGGTGGACGATGAGATTCGGAAGGCGGTGGACTTCAGTCTGGATCTGCTCCGAGGCTTCGGGTTCGAGGAGTTCAAGATCGAGCTCAGCGTGCGCGATCCCGGCACGCCGGAAGAGTACCCGGGACGCGAGGACGATTGGGAGATGGCGGAGGCGGCCCTGGCCCGGGCCCTGGACAGCCAGGATCTGAGCTACGAGCCGATGCCGGGCGAGGCCGTCTTCTACGGACCGAAGATCGACATCAAGATCAAGGATGCCCTCGGCAGATTGTGGCAGTGCTCCACGATCCAGTTTGATTTCAATATGCCAGCCCGGTTCGAGATGGAGTTTGTGGACAAGGACGGCGAGAGACGTCAACCCTTCATGGTCCACCGCGCGCTCCTGGGGTCGCTGGAACGCTTCTTCGGTGTCCTCATCGAGCACTACTCAGGAGCCTTTCCGGTCTGGCTATCCCCGGTGCAGGCCGTCGTCATCCCGATCGCCGATCGCCACACCGACTACGCACGGGTCGTTGCCGGCCGTCTGAAGGAGGCGGCTCTGCGTGTCTCGATCGACGATCGCTCCGAACGAATGCAGGCCAAGATCCGTGACGCCCAGCTCCAGAAGGTGCCCTACATGCTTGTGGTGGGGGATCAGGAGGTCGAGTCCGGCAACGTCTCTGTCCGGCTCCGCACCGAAGAGGATTTGGGTCCTCAGTCCCTTGAGGAGTTCATCGACATGGCTCGGGCCGCGGTCGCCCAGAAGCGGGAGAACTGATTACCCCGGCCCCCGGGTTTGATATGACCAAGCCCGCCAAGCGCTCGCTCGTGCCTGTCGGAAGGGTTGAGAGGGCTATCCTCTTGATCCGGGGCCAGAAGGTCATGCTCGACGCAGATCTGGCTACATTGTACGAGGTGGAGACCCGCACCCTGGTGCAGGCAGTTAAGCGAAACATCGATCGCTTCCCCAAAGACTTCATGTTTCAGCTCACGAAGGAGGAGTTCGGGATCTTGAGATCACAATCTGTGACCTCAAGTCAGTGGGGCGGCCGTCGCTATCCTCCCTACGCGTTTACTGAGCAGGGCGTGGCCATGCTGTCGAGCGTTCTTCGAAGCAAGCGTGCGGTCCAGGTCAACATCGAGATCATGCGGACCTTTGTGCGTCTGCGCCGACTTCTGTCCACTCACGAAGATCTGGCGCGCAAGCTCGAAGCTCTGGAGAAGAAGTATGACGCGCAGTTCAAGGTGGTGTTTGCCGCCATCAGAGAGCTCATGGCGCCGCCGAAGCCCCAGCAGCGACGCCTCAGCTTCCCCACGGGCGATGACGAACAACGCCTCCCCCAACCGCGACAGTTGGCCGTGCACCAGTGTCCGGCCTGCGCGATTCTGACGACACCTCGCAGGGCATCGCTTTTTGCAGGCAGGTAGCTCGCTCTACGTTCAGCGGCCGGCGGACCGAGGCTGCGGCGGAGTCTCGTGCCCCGCCATAAATGGCGGCTCTTTGTCCTTGCGACGAGCGACGTACCGACTCGCCAGTCCTCCAGGGAGCGGTGCCTGCGCGTCGGGAGGAGCCCGACTGCGTCGGGAGGGGGCAATCGGCCGGAACGGCGCCAGCGCTGTCCGCGGAGATGCGCCGACACAGGCATGAAGCCTGCAGATCGCCAGCCTACCACCTCCCTCCGCGTCGGGTTCGTCTCGACCAGGTTCGCTGGCATCGACGGTGTCTCCCTCGAGACGGCCAAGTGGGCCGAGGTGCTCGAAGAGATGGGGCATACGTGCTTCTACTTCGCCGGATTCTGCGACCGAACCAGCGAACGCTCGCTGGTAGTGCCGGAGGCCTTCTTCGGCCACCCCAAGGTCCGGGCCCGACACGATGGCTTCTGAGGAACGACCCGCGGAGATCCCGGATCCACCCGCTGGATTCACCAGACGCGTGACCTGCTGAGGCGCCAACTGGCTCGATTCGTCGAGGAGTTCGCGATCGACCGGCTGATCGTCGAAAACGCCCTCGCTATCCCCCTGAACGTCCCCCTGGGCCTAGCGCTGACCGAACTCATCGCCGATACCGGAATCCCGACGATAGGTCACCATCACGACCTTCCCTGGGAGCGCCCCCGATTCGAGAAAAGCGCAGTATCGGAGCACATCTCAGGTTCCTTCCCGCCCGATCTTCCGTCGATCCGGCATGTGGCGATCAACTCCTTGGCTCGGAAGGAGCTCCAGCGGCGCAAGGAGATCCAGGCAGATCTGATTCCCAACGTGATGAACTACGAGGTGGCCCCGCCCGAGCCGAATGAGTTCTCCGCGGATCTGCGATCCGCGCTGGGTCTCGGGTCGGACGAACTGTTGATTCTCCAGCCTACCCGGGTGATCCCCCGCAAAGGCATCGAGCACGCTATCGAGCTAGTGAGTCGCCTCGATCTGAACGCTCGGCTCGTCATCTCTCACCCCTCCGGTGACGAGGGGGATTCCTACCAAAGGGCGCTCCAGGTGCTTGCCGAGCGGCTGGGCGTCAGATTGGTCCTTGCCTCACCCGTCGCGGCTGAGCGACGCAGCCGAAGCCGCGAAGGGCAGAAGATCTACAGCCTGTGGGATGTCTATTCCCAGGCGGATCTGGTTACTTACCCCTCCCTCATCCAGGGATTCGGGAACGCGTTCCTCGAAGCCGTCTGGTTCCACAGGCCGATCGCGGTGAACCGATATCCCGTCTACGAGGCCGACATCCGTCCCCTGGGCTTTGAGGTCATCGAGTTTGACGGAACTGTGACTCAGCAGACGGTTACCGAGGTCCGGCGGCTGCTCGAGGACCGCACCCTCGCGGCCGAGAGGGCCGAGCACAACTACGCGCTTGCCCGCCGCCACTACTCCTACGACGTACTGCGAGCGAGTCTGGGACCGCTGCTGGCTTCGCCTGGCTAGCGTTCGCTCACGAACAGCCAGACCATCTGAAACGGCGCCAGCTGCAGCGAGAGCATTCCTCCCGCAGCCTGATAGTCCTCTCCCGTGAGGAGATCCTTGAGGGGTTCGTGTGCTGCCGGTGGCAGACCGTCAACGGCTACCTGGACCTCCTGTGCCCGACCGGTCACGTTGTGGATGCAGAGAGCATGGTCGAGGCCATCCTGGGCGTGGCGGAGCACCGCGAAGACCGCGGGATCGACAGACACTACCTCCTGATCACCGTAGGGATCGAAGGCCTTGCCCGCTGCCGCCCGCGCGGCCAAAAGATCTAGGGTTCCGCGAAAGACCCGATTGCGAAGCCCCGCGGGATCATCCAGCTCCCTCTCCAACTGGGTCCGCTCCAGCCTCTCCCGGTTGATGCTGCGCGGGACGCCCGTTCTCTCCGGCCCCTCAGTCCAGCCCCGCGATCCGAACAGGCTGTGAAAGTAGATGCCGGGCACTCCCCTCAGCGCCAGCAGGATCCCCTGAGCGCACAAGAAGCGGCGCGCCACCTCGCCCGCATCTTCATCCGGCGACTCTGGGTCGCCTAGCGCGTCCAGGTAGTTGATATTCAGCTCATAGGGGCTCTGGGATCCGTCCGGATTCGCCCGATGGGACACGTGTCCGCCCAGCGCCCGGGCACGCTCCACCATAGCGTCGACGGCCCGATCGGAAAGGATCCGCCGAGCCGGGAGGATGCCGATTCCATCGTGGGAAGCGAGGAAGTTGAAGAAGGTGGCCCGGTCCGAAGGCAGGCGGAGCATCGCAGCCCATTCGGACAGGGTCCTCGCGTCCCCTGTGTGGAAGGCATGCAGCACCAGAGGCGGCAGTGAGAAGTTGTAGACCAAGTGGGCCTCGTTCGTCCCATCCCCGAAGTAGGTAATGTTCTCCTCATGGGGAACGTTGGCCTCGGCGACCAGCACGACCTGGGGCGCCACCTCCTCTATCACGGCGCGAATGAGCTGGACCAGGCGATGGGTCTGCGGCAGGTGGATGCAAGGGGTCCCGATCTCCTTCCAGAGGTAGGCAACCGCATCCAGCCGGAGGTACTGGGCACCGCGCGCCACGTAGTTCAGGATCACCTCCAGCATATCCAGGAGTACGCGCGGGTTCGCGAAGTTCAAATCCACCTGATCCTGGCTGAAAGTCGTCCACACCAGCTCGTCGCCACGTGCTGTGCGAACCGGTGTCAGCAGAGGCGAGGCCCGTGGTCGGAAAACCTGCGATAGGTCGGTTTCTTCCTCGACCACAATGAAGTGATCCTCGTACCGCGGGTCACCGTCCCGGAAGCGCAGGAACCAATCGCTCTTCGCAGAGACATGATTGATGACGACATCGAACATCAGTCGGAAGTCCTGACCCACTCGAGCCACATCCTCCCACCCACCGAATTCGGGCGCGACCGATCCGTAGTCCATCACTGAGAAGCCCTCGTCGGACGAGGAGGGGAAGAACGGCAGAAGATGGACAGCGGCGATGCTGTCGCGAGCGTAGGCTGCCAGGAACTCGGCCAGGGACGTCAGTGGCGCGCTGTCGGCTTCCCGCACCATGTCGGGGTAGGTGATCAGAATGGCGTCGGCCGCCGCCAGTCGCCGCCCCCGCGGGGAAGGCAGACGGAGGCGGTACTGGTCCAGCAGGGTGCCCAGGTTGCCGAAGGTCGCCCGGCCCTCTTCGTCTCCGTAGAGGAAGATCAGGTGGTCGAGTATGGTCGGATCGGACCCGGGCACGGCTGGAGGGAAGGGGATTCCAGGCCTAGCCCTTCACGCCTCCGGCGACGAGACCCTGCTCCAGGAACCGTTCCAGGGCAAGGAAGAGGAAGACTACGGGGAGGGTCATGATGGTGGAGGCGGCCATCACGACGTGGGGTCGCGGGCTCGGGTCGTTGAAGATCGTGTTTACCTTGATGGGCATGGTGAAGAGATCCCGCTCGTTCAGGAACACCAGCGCGTAGAGGAACTCGTTCCAGGCGATCATGAACGTGTAGATGGCTACCGACACGAGTGCGGGGATCGCCAGAGGCAGGGTGATGCGCCAGATCACGCCCAGTCGGCTGCATCCATCAATCAGCCCCGCCTGCTCGATCTCGTCGGGGATGGTACGAAAGTAGCTGGCCAACATGTATATCGCTACGGGGAGGGTCTGAGCCAGGTAGGTGACGACCAGTACGGGCAGGTTGTCACGGACGTCGAAGCCCAGCCGCGCTCCAATCTGGCTGAGCATTGCGAAAAGTGGAATGATGAGCAGCACCCCCGGAAAAAGGTAGATAAGGAGGATGCTGTTGAGAAGAAGGTCCTTCCCGCGGAAGCGAAGCCGTGCTACGGCGTAGGCTCCGAGGGTAGACAGCGTCACCGCGATTGCCGCCGTCGGGATGGCCACTCGAACGCTGTTCAGCATGTTGATACCGAACCTCTGGTAGCTAGGGTGGTTCGGATCGAACAGTTCCTGGTAGGCATCGAAGCGCAAGGCGCTGGGTACATAGACAGGTTCTCTGCCGCCGATCTCGGCCCGGCTCTTGAAGGAGGAGCTCACCATCCAATAGAAGGGAAACAGGATGCTGACCAGGAATACCGTCATCGCCAGAGCGAAGGCAAACCTCGGCCAGGTCAGCCACCGCGCCATCTGATCAATTAGGCTGAACTGCTGCGGGCGCGCGGTCGCGACTGCTTCGCCATTCATCGGCTAGCCCCTAGGTCTCCTCGGTCCGCCGCATCACAAACACGATGTACAACGCCATGAAGATCACCAGGATGACCAGCAAGATCATGGCCGTGGCAGCACCCCGGCCAAAATCGAACAGCCTGAAGCTGAACTGATAGGTCAAAACGGGCAACACGTTGGTGCCGAACCCGCCTCCCGTCAGCAGGAAGATGTCGTCGAACTTGTTGAAGGTCCACATGAGGCGGAGGAGGAATATCGCGCCAAGAACGTAGCGGAGTTCGGGCAGGGTCACATGGCGGAACTTGGCCACCGCCCCCGCCCCATCCACTTCTGCCGCTTCGTACAGGGACTCGTCGATGGCCTGAAGCCGCGCCAGAATCATCAGCATCGCAAAGGGGAAGTACCGCCAGGCATCCAGGAGAATCACCAGGATCAGAGCCAGGCCTCGGGTCGCCAGATAGGCCATGGGCAGCTCGATGACGCCCAGGTTCATGAGAATATCGTTCACGACTCCAGACGGTCTCGGATCCAGGATCCACCGCCACACGAAGGCAACACTGACGATGGGAGCTACGTAAGGGAACAGGAAGATGGCTCGCGTCAGCCCGCGTCCCCTGAAGGGCCGGTTGAGCAGAATCGCCGCCGCCAACCCGAACACCAGCGCCAGGAGCGTGGTGCTGAACGAGAAGACTACGCTCGTGACGGCAGCTCCCCAGCTCTGTAGCCCCTGGAACTTGAAGGCAAAGTTGTCGAAGACAGATCGATAGTTGTCCAGTCCCACGAACGGCGCGTTGAACACGTCGTTCAGGTTGTGCAGTCCCACGTCGTGAAAGCTGATCCACACGCTGAAGATCGCAGGGAAAGCGACCAGCCCGAAGACGATCAGCGCCGTCGGCAGGACGAGGGCCCACGCCAGCCGGGACTCCCGCGCATCAAGCGCGTTCCAGCGCCGCAGCAACAGCTGCCTGCGCGATTCGGTGACTACAGCCATCCCACCGCCCGTGCGTCTTTCACCATACAGCTGCGGGCGGAACCACGGCCACCCGGCTCGGCCGCAACTCAGTCAAAGAAGGGGGGACCCAGCCTTCCGGCCGGGTCCCCACCCATTCCGCTACGATATCGAGCTACCCCGCCAGTCGATCGGCAAGCAGCTGCTCCACCTGCTCCTGGAGGAAAGCCGCGCCGGATGTCGGCGTCATGGTCCCCTCCAGAGCGATGGCGCTGATAACCTGCGGAATCAGGAGTGTACCCTCGATGTCGCCGATGACCGCGCGCTGCGTGGCGTCGTAGCCGGGTCGGAAGAGCCAGCGCTGCATGGACTCGTAGCCACCCGCGATCTGAGCCATGGTCGCGTCAGAGTAGAACTCGAAGAAGGGGCTCAATGTGCTCCACCCCTCGACCGCGCTCTCGAGGACCGGTACCTTGCCGAAGGGAGCCAGTGCCAGCACGTCCAGGTAGTTCTCGCCGGTCAGGAAGAACTCGACCACGTTCTGCGCCACCGGGTCGGCGCCGTCCATAATGCCGAGGGTGACCAACTGGCCGTAGGAGGCAGAACCGTTGGGGCCGACCATCTCAGAGGCGAACCCGGTCTTGAGCGCCAGGTCCTCCACTGGGATCTCGACCTGGCCGCCGCCCTCCAGTCCAGAGCCCTCTACGAGGTCGTCCATGATGTAGGTGCTGTAGAAGAGCATACCGGCCTGATCCAGCTCATAGGCCTCGCGGGCGCCGCGCCAGTACTGCGGGCCAGGAAGTGCGAAGTCCTGGAGGCTGGTGTAGAAGTCCAAGGCCGCGATCATCTCCGGCGTGTCCATCGTCACGTTGCCGTCAGCGTCGAACGGCCAGGCGTTGTTGGACATTGCGACCTGCTCGAAGACCTGATGCGGGTAGTTCTGACCAGGATCCGTGCCAAGCGTCAGGCCGTACAGCAGGTTGCCGGTGCCGGGAAGCGCCTCACTGGCGGCCGTGATGTCGGCCCACGTCACCGGCGGATCGAGCCCGGCGTCGTCGAAGACATCGGCTCGATACCAGATGGCCTGGATCCAGCCGTCAAAGGGCACAGCCGAGTATTTCCCTGTCGACGGGTTCGTGACCATTGCCAGAGGCCCGGCGCGGAAGTCGTCCCTGCCGACGCTGGCGATCACTGCCTCAGCGGCGTCCTCGTCAAGGATCCCGTCGGCCGCAAACGCGGACACACGCTCGATGCCCATGCGGACGATGTCAGGCAGGCGGTTGGCGCCCTGGGCCGTGGCGATCCGCTGCGAGATTGTGGCCTCATCGATGGGGACGATGCGGATCTCGACCTCGGGGTTGGCGACCATGAATCGCTCCGCGATCGCCTCGTACACGTCGACCCGGTCTTCCTCGTTGTCGGTCGTCCAGAACTCGACCAGTGTGGTCTCGATGGGTTCCATCGGGACTTCGACCGGGACCTCGACGACGCGCTCGGGACCTGGGACCTCCACCTCGACTATCTCCGGTGCAGGCGTTCCGCAGCCCGCGAGCGCAAAGCTGAGCAGAACGAGAAGTCCGCCCAGCCACAGCACGCGTCTGTTCATTCTCCTTCCCTCCCTGGAAGCGGGGCTAGAGGACATACGAGGGCAGGCAGTTGCCCCTTTCCGCCTACCCCCTATTCAGTTCACATGGATTGGCGATTCGAAGATGATCTCAGCAGGCTCAGTATAGCAGACGGCCTGTGGCCTGTCCACGACCGAATGTATGGAGACTACAGACTGGCCGACAGCCCTTTGCTTTGCTAACCTGAGGATCAGACACCTACAGGAGGTAGCAGTGGACGAGCAAGGTATCGCGGAGGTAACGGCGCATATCCAGAATCACGTTACGTATCCGGCCACCAAGCAGACACTGGTCGAGTCCTGCAACAACATGGAGCACGTGCCGGAAGAGACCCGAAACTGGTTCTCGGAGAATCTCCCGGCGGGGACCTACCAGAATTCGGAGCAGATCTTGCACGTGCTGGGTCTGCCCCACTCTCACTAGGCAGGCCAGTCCCAGGTCTCAACAAGTAGAGGCCGGAGAGGGCACAAGCCCCTCCGGCCCGTTTGTGTCTCGGAAGACCCGCCCTGACGGCCCTGCCCGGACGCCCTCTCGATGGGCCCTGACAGCGACCGGGCTACTCTCGCCAAGACGAGAACCCGAGGTGGGCACCTCGGGTCCTCGCGGTTGAGGAGGAAAGGAAGTCTAACAGGGTCTCATCGTTCCCTGCTAGCCTTTCGACGGAGTCCGACGGGCTAGGTCGGCTCCGCACCCCCAACATATCCGCCAACAGCAAAGTCGGTCAATAGCCTATTGGTCCTACTGGCCGAGGCCAGAGATAGATCGGTGGCCGAGGCCAGAGAGCCGTGCCCGAGGCCAGAGATAGATCGGTGGCCGAGGCCAGAGAGCCGTGGCCGAGACCAGAGAGCCGTGGCCGAGACCAGAGAACCGTGGCCGAGGCCAGAGAGCCGTGGCCGAGGCCAGAGATAGATCGGTGGCCAAAGCCAGAGAGCCGTCCCGGCCAGCGGGCACCACCCCTCTCGACCCCCTCCGGCGCGCCAAGGTCAAAGCGTCTGTGCAGCCGCCCCAGCACAAAGAATCCGTCGGACAGATGCGCCGACGGACAGCGTTCGGACGCCCAGTCGCGATGGCGCCCACCCTGGCACGCTCACCGCGCTCTAGAGCCCGCTCAGTACAGAACTCGGCTTAGAAACTCCTTGGTCCTCTCCTCCTTTGGGTTCTCGAACAGCTCCTTGGGCGTCGCCTCTTCGACGATCCGTCCCCCGTCCAAAAAAACCATGCGGTCGGCGGCCGCCTTGGCAAATCCCATCTCGTGGGACACCACCACCATGGTCATCCCCACCTTGGCCAGGGCCAGCATCACATCCAAGACCTCTTGAATCATCTCCGCATCGAGGGCCGAGGTGGGCTCGTCAAAGAGCATGATGTTGGGGTTCATGGCCAAGGCCCGGGCGATCGCCACCCGCTGCTTCTGTCCGCCCGAGAGCTGGGCCGGATGGGCATCCGCCTTGTCCGGGATCCCAACCCGCTCCAGAAGCTTTCGCGCCGCCTCTTCGGCCTCTTCTCGGCTTCGCCCGCGCACCACTTTCGGGGCCAGGCTGACGTTCTCAAGCGCCGTCAGATGGGGGAACAGGTAGAAGAGCTGGAACACCATCCCTACCTCGGCCCGGACCTGATCGATGTTGGTCTTGACGTCGGTCAGGGGAATCCCATCCACCGTGATGCTTCCGCTATCAACCGTCTCCAGGTGGTTGATGCAGCGAAGTAGAGTGCTCTTGCCTCCTCCGCTGGGCCCAAAGATGAAGCACACCTCGCCCCGCTTCACCCTCAGGTTGACATCCACCAGCGCACGGACCTTCCCGAAGCTCTTGTACACGTGCTCGATGACGATGATGTCGTCGGTCTCCGTCGCGACCTCGTCACTTCTCAAAAGCCATCCTCCTCTCCATCACCTTGACCAAGAGCGAGAGAGACAGGGTCAACACCAGGTAAAGAAAGGCCACCATGCCCAGGGTCTCCCACGAACGGAAGGTGCGCGCTCGATTAAGCTGGGCCAGGTGGGTCAGTTCCCGCACGGCTAGGACCGAAACCAGGGAGGAATCCTTCAGCATCGCGATGAAGTCATTCCCCAAAGGCGGCAAGACCACCCGGATGGCCTGAGGGAGGATAATGTAGCGCATGGCCTGGAAGTGGGTCATGCCCAGGGAGCGGGCCGCCTCCATCTGCCCTCGCTCGATGGATTCGATTCCTGCTCGGAAGACCTCCGCCTCGAAGGCCCCGTAGCCGATCGCCAGGCCTACGATGGCCCGGTACCTCATGTCCACGTCGCGCAGCCTCAGGGTGGCAAGGGCAGAGCCCAGGTCACCCAGGGGACCTACGGCGGCGGTCTGCCGCATGAAGCCTCCAAGGTCGTTGAGGAGGTCGACAAAGGCGGGAACGATCACGAAGGCCACGAACAGCAACTGGACCAGGAGGGGAACGCCGCGAATTACCTGGACGTAGAGAGCCGAAAGGTTTTGGGCTATCGGATTCTTCGCGAGCTGACCCAGGCCGGTCAGCAGCCCCAGCAGCAGGGCGATGCTGAACGAGGTCAGCGTCAGCAGAATGGTGATCCGGATCCCCGCACGTAGAAACTCGAAGGCGTCCCGCCAGAGCGGAGCGGAGTAGATGAAATAGACCAAGAGAACGCCCCCGAGAAGGACGACCAGTGCCCACCAGGGCAATTCTATCAGCCTGCTCGTCCCGGGGACCAAGCCGGGCCGGTCGGCCCTTGCTTCCTCAGTTACCGCCACGGGTCCCCCTGCCACTGCAGAGAGATAGCAAACTCAGTGTGGCCCACGACCTATCCCCGCTGATGGCGGTGCGTGCTGCGGGGCGCCCAGGGGGCGCCCCGCAGCTGCCACCTGCTATGTGCCAATAGCGTGGTGCCTACTCCCTTGCTGGCGAGCAGGGTCGGAGCAACCACTCCTCGCAGATCGCGTCGAGGGTGCCATCAGCGAACATCTCCTGCAGGGCCCAGTTGACCGGTGCTACGAGCTCGCTGAGCGGCGGGAAGACGAAGGCCAAGAACTCCCCGCTGGTCACGAAGAACGCGTTCTTGAAGTCACCCGGGTTCGCTTCATGGAACCCCACGGCCGCGACCTCGTCGATGAGAACCGCATCCACATCCCCGGCCTTCAGGGCCTCCACGGCGATGGTGAAGTCGCCATAGCTCCTGACCCTGTCCTCGCCCACTATCTTCAGCGCGGCCGCCTCGTTGGTGGTCCCGGGCTGGCTGCCTATGAGCGCATCCGATGCTGCGAGGGCCGCCTCGTCGGTGAGTTCCGTGTCGTCAGCTCGAACCATCGCGACCATGCCGTACTCGATGTAGGGATCGGAGAAATCAACTCTGAGGGACCGGTCGAGCAGTAGGGTGATCCCGTCGGCAGCTACATCCAGCTCGCCGGCTGCCATCATCTCAAAGGGCGGCCACGCCGCCTCCACGAACACCGCGGTGCAGTTGAGCTTGTCGCAGATGGCTCGCCATGCGTCGTAGTCCCACCCCACCGCCTCCCCTGTTTCGTCGTCGATGAAGTTGAAGGGCGGGTAGGCGTTCTCCACCATGACGGTGACCTCGCGCCCTCCCAGGTCGGTGGTGACACCCGCAGGCGGCGCCTCCGGAGCTGGCGTCGCACAGCCCGCGATCACCAGAACGACAACAATACCTACGACGAGTGACAAACCTAGCCAGCGCAGTTTGGAAAACATCTCCCTCCCTCCTCCGTTCTGTCCGTTCGCGGTTCTTGGTTCCCGTTTTGGCGGCATCTCGACACCTCCCGCGCCAACCTCAGAACAGACCCTTGCCATAGATGGACCGATTCTCGCACACTTAGTGAGGGCCCGCAATCGTACAACGTACTAGGCCGAGCCACGCCGCCCGTGGACAGGCTCGCCTCGGTTCCCTAGACTTCTCCCAAGACGCCTCATCTAGCTGGCTCTGGCTTCGCAGAGGCCTTTACCCAGACGATCCATGGCCTCAGACGGTCTCTCCATACGGCGTGTCTCCAGCTTCGAGGAGTACCGCCGCTGCGAAGATCTGCAGCGGCGCGTGTGGGGCATGGGAGACACAGAGCTTGTCCCCTCCGATCTCCTGGTTACGGCGCAACGCAATGGCGGGCTGGTCCTGGGAGCCTATGATGACAGGGGGGAGATGATCGGCTTCCTATTTGGGTTCTTGGGGGCGAGCGCTCGGGAGGAAGAAGAGGGAGCCATCCCCCGTTGGAAGCACACCTCGCACATCGTCGCGGTCCTGCCAGAGTACCGGGACCAGGGGGTCGGGTACCGGCTGAAACTCCGCCAGCGGGAGTTTGTGTTGGAGCAGGGGCTGGATCTCATCACCTGGACCTATGACCCGCTCGAGAGCCGAAACGGCTACTTCAACATCGCGAAGCTCGGGGCCGTCTGCCAGACGTACATCCGGAACGCCTACGGTGAGATGTCAGACGCGCTGAACGTAGGACTGAGTTCCGACCGGTTCCAGGTCGACTGGTGGATCACGAGCGGACGGGTGGCGGAGCGGATCGATCGGGGGCCGCCCCCTCTGTCACTCGAAACCGCGGTCGAGGCAGGGGCTGACTGGGCCGTACGCGCCGAGATTGGCGAGAGTGGACATCCGGTGCCGGCCAAGCAGGAGCTTGATCTGACCTCCGCGGAGCTTCTGATCGAGATCCCCCCAGAATTCCAGCTCCTAAAGGCCGAGGATCTGTCCCTGGCCCGCGCGTGGCGAGACCAGACCCGGGCCGTTTTCGAGCGGTGCTTTGCCTCGGGCTACCAGGTTGAGGATTTCCTAAGCGAAGTCCAGCACAACCGCAGGCGAAGCGCCTACCTCCTGCGCCGACGAGAGTCGCCGACCGAACCAGGGTAGGACCGAGTTCCATGCGCATTGAGCAAGTCGAGCTTCGCCACGTCCGTCTTCCCCTCGTCCATCCTTTCCAGACTAGCTTCGGGGAGGAGGCGGAGCGGGATCCCATCATCGTGACGATGCGAGCGGAGGGGCTGGTGGGTCACGGCGAGTCGGCGACAATGGCCGGCCCATGGTACCTCTACGAGACCACCGAGACGTGCTGGCACATCCTGAGGGATTTCTTGGTTCCGATCATACTGGGGCAGGACGTGCCGGATGCCGGGGGCCTGCAGGACAGGATGGCGCCGGTTCGAGGCCACCACCTGGCCAAGACCGGCTTGGAACAGGCCTTCTGGGACCTGCTGGCGAAGGGGGACGGACTGCCGCTCGCCCGCGTCCTGGGCGGTCACCGGGACGCCATCGAGAGTGGCGTGAGCGTAGGGATTCAGCCTTCGGTGGAGGCGCTCCTCGAGCGCATCGCTGACTATGTCAGCGACGGGTACCGTCGCATCAAGATCAAGATAAAGCCGGGGTGGGACGTCTCGGTAGTGCGGTCGGTAAGAGAACAGTTCCCCGAAACACCCCTCATGGTAGACGCCAATGCGGCCTACACCCTGCAGGACCTAGAAACCTTCAAGACCCTGGATGGCTTTGGCCTGATGATGGTGGAGCAGCCTCTGAGCTACGAGGACCTCCTTGACCACGCGAGACTTCAGAGTCAGATCGAGACCCCCATATGCCTGGACGAAAGCGTCGGCACGTTCCAGCAGGTCCGGCTGGCGCTAGAGCTGGATTCCTGCCGGATCGTCAACATCAAACCGGGCCGTGTGGGAGGGCCCCTCCAGGCGATCAAGATCCACGACCTCTGCCAATCCGCCGGCGTACCCGTGTGGTGCGGAGGGTTGCTCGAGACCGGCGTGGGCCGCGCCCACAACGTGGCCATGGCTACCCTTCCCAACTTCAGCCTGCCGGGCGACATCTCAGCCAGCGACCGCTACTTCTCGGAGGACATCGTGAACCCGCCTTTCCGACTCAATCCCGACGGCACCATTACCGTTCCCACTGGGACTGGCATCGGCGTTGAGGTGGACGAGGATCGTCTCGAATCTCTTACGGCTAGGAAGGAAACCTTCGCAGCCTGAAGGCTCCCATCTCCCCGCGCCTGTGAAGGGAATCCTCGCTCGAGCCGCCTGCTAGCGTGAGCGATCGCCTTCTCGCCCCCCGACCATCCGCCCTGCGCGATCTCCTTCCTCGCGCGATCCGTTGACACTCTTCTCGGGCTCGTGATAGCGTTCACAAGTCGAGGAGCCGTGCCGATCCTGAAGGCCACGGGGCTGGGGAAGCGCTACCGCCTGGGCGAAGTCGAGATACAGGCCCTGGACTCCGTGGACCTCTCGGTGGAGCCGGGGGACTTCGTCGCCATCGTGGGTCCCTCCGGATCGGGCAAAAGCACACTTCTGCATTTGCTGGGCGGACTGGATCGGCCCACGTCCGGAGCCATATGGGTGGACGGAACGGACCTCGCGACACTCGACGACGATGCCCTCACGCTTCTCAGGCGCCGCCACATCGGATTCGTATTTCAGTTCTTCCACCTGATCCCCACGCTGACTG
This sequence comes from uncultured Anaerolineales bacterium, assembly GCA_964348195.1. GTDB lineage: Bacteria > Chloroflexota > Anaerolineae > UBA7937 > JACPPX01 > CAYGBX01. The sequence goes on along the minus strand of CAYGBX010000007.1, from coordinate 31,618 downwards.
CCCAGGAGAATGTTGCCCTTCCGCTGCTTATCGACGGCCGGTCACTGGAAGACAACCGCGAACGCGTGGGCGAGATGCTGCGGCTCGTGGGTTTGGAGAAGCGGGGCGACCACCGGCCCGATCAGCTGTCGGGCGGGGAGCAGCAGCGGGTGGCCATCGCCCGCGCCCTGGTGACGTCTCCATCGGTCGTCCTGGCCGACGAGCCGACCGGCAACCTGGACTCAGCCACAGGCCAACAGATCCTGGACCTCCTCCGTCGCTCGCGCGAGGAGCTGGGTCAGACAGTGGTCCTGGTGACCCACGATCCGGTGGGGGCTTCATACGCGGATCGCGTCATCCACCTCCGAGACGGGCGAATCGAGAACCGAGCCGAGTCCTGAGGGACACATCGTGATCGCGGTGCTGATTCGGTACACGGTGCATGGGCTCCGCGCTCGTCCAGGACGGACGCTCCTAACCATCGCCGGGATCTCACTTGGCGTCAGCGTGGTCCTCGCCATCCAGATCACGAATCGAAGCACCCTTGCGTCTGTAGAGCGCGTGCTCGAGGAGGCTTCGGGCCGTGCCCATCTACAGGTGGAGAGCTCTGCCCTGACGGCTGAGGGGTTTGAGGAGGAGATTCTGAATGATGTGGCCCGCGTCCCCGGCGTGGAGTTGGCCGTACCGAGCGTGACCGCGTCCACCCTCCTTGCCCAAGATGCGGACCAGTGGGAGCCGTCCTTCGTCCTGGGCCAGGGATATGTCGCCAATGTCCTACAGGTCTACGGCGTGAACCCGGCCCTGGATCCCGACGCACGCGTGTATCGGATGGTGGAGGGATCGTTCCTGGCTCCTCGCGAGGACGGCCGCGTAATGGTGATCACCGACCGCTTTGCTGAGAGGAAGGGAGTGAGCCTAGGAGTGGACCTCGACATCCTCACCCCCAAGGGTGCCGTCTCGTTCCGCGTGACCGGACTCATGGCCACCGAAGGGTTCGGAGCCACGAACGGCGGCGACGCCGCGGTCGCGCCATTGAAGGTGATCCAGGATGTCTTCAAGCGAAGTGGACGGCTGGATCAGATCGATATCATCGCCGATTCCGCCACGGCCCAGGACGCACAGCGGCTGGAGGCACTCCGAGAAAGGGCGGAACAGACGCTGGGACAAGGCTTCAAGGTCATCTATCCAGCAGCTCGGGGCCGGCTCTTCGCCAGGCTCCTCTCTTCCTACCAGCAGGGACTTGCATTCTTCAGCGCTGTCGCAGCCTTCGTAGGCTCTTTCCTGATCTACAACACCTTCTCCATGACCGTGGTGGAGCGCACCCGCGAGATAGGGCTGCTCCGCACCGTGGGCGCCAGGCGGCGCCAGATCATGGGGTTGGTGTTCCTGGAGGCACTGTTCCTCGGCACGCTGGGAGCCGGAATCGGCGTGCTCACCGGGATCGCCCTATCTCGAGGTCTCATGATCTCCGTCGAGTCCCTGCTGCGAGTGGATCTTGCCGAGGCGACCATCACCCCGGAGGCGCTCCTCTTCTCTCTCAGCGTGGGATTCGGACTGACTCTGGTCTCGGCGCTGTTTCCCGCGCGCGGAGCGGCTCGGATTCTCCCCCTCGAGGCCCTCGGTGTGCGGGCTCGGACGGGACAGTCTTGGGTCGTGGAGCGGGGCTGGATCCCTGGCGTCGCCCTGATCCTCGTGGGATTCTACCCTCTGCCGATACGGACCTCGGCCGCCTTGCCAGTCGGTTTCGTGAGCACTCTCGCAATCCTAGTGGGCGCGGCCCTGCTCGCCCCCGCGGTTGCGGACCGGATGGAGGGGATCCTCCGTGGCCCGCTCGTACGCTTGTTCGGCCACGAGGGCCGGATGGGGAGCGCCAACACCCGTCGCGACCGAGGCCGGTCCACCCTGACAGTGGCCGCTCTGATGGTGGGAGTCGTCATGATCGTGGACGTAGGCTCCATGACCGAGTCGTTCCGACGTGACATCGAGGACTGGGTGGAGCGCGCTCTGGGAGGAGACCTCTACGTCCGATCCCCGATCGCCATGCGACCGGAGTTGGGGGCCCGGCTGGCCTCGGTCTCGGGGGTAGAGGCGGTGAGTCCCGTGTCCTACGTTTCGGTGCGAACCGAAGGGCTCATGGGAGAGGAACCGGGTGGCGACACGCTTCTCTTCACCGGCGTGGATCCAGCGACTCACTCCCTCGTAACAGGATTCCAGTTCGCCGTCCGCCCGGACAACGAGCAGGCCGTGCTGGACAAGCTCGCGGCAGGAGAGGCGGTTCTCATATCCACTGTGGTCTCCGAGAGGTACGGACTCGACGTCGGCGACAGACTGCGACTTGCGACCGATCGGGGGGCCCGCGAGTTCCATATTGCAGGGATCATCGTCGACTACACGTTCGAGGGCCTGTCCGTAACAGGATCTCGTGAGGACCTACGCCGACTTTTCGGAGCGCGGACGGTAGGCGTGTTTGTCGCCAGGGTAGATGAGGGCGTCTCCGCGAACGCGGTAGCGGCTTCCATCGAGGAACGGTTTGGAGATCGCTACCACCTGCAGGTCCAGACCAACGAGGATTTCCGAAGCCGGGTCGAGGCGCTGGTGGACGAGACCTTCGGCCTCTTCAATGTCCTGGCCCTGATCGCTGTCCTGGTCGCTGCCCTGGGGGTGGCCAACACCCTCCTTATGAATGTCCTGGAACGGATACGCGAGGTTGGGGTCCTGCGGAGCCTGGGCATGACTCGCCGCCAGGTGGGGCGGATGATCCGTGGGGAGGCGGCCATGTTGGGGGCTATGGGGGCCACCCTCGGACTCGCGGTGGGGGTGCCGCATTCTGTCGCGGGAATGAGACTGGTGAACCAGCTGAGCGGGTACCGAGTCGATTATGTCTTCCCGCTTGCGGCCTGTTTGGTGAGCATCGGTGCCGTCCTCTTGGTTTCCCAGTTGGCCGCTCTCTATCCGGCCGGGCGCGCGGCGAGACTGAATATCGTACGGGCCATCCAACACGAGTAGGAGGGATTGGTGAGCCGTCGAAATGTACTTCTGGTTGGAGGGGTCCTCCTCGCCATACTTGCGAGCGCCGTACTCTACAGCCAGTTTCTCGCACCTCTCCCCGAGCCCACACCCACCCCCGGTCCACCGGCCGGGGTTCCGCGAGTGGTCTCCGCAGAGGGCCTGATGGTCCCCCATCGTCATGCCTCCCTAGGATTCCGCGTCGGCGGTCGAGTTGCTGAGGTCCTGGTCGAAGCGGGCGATCATGTTACCCCCGCTCAGGTGCTCGTACGGCTCGAGACGCAGGACCTAGAGGCCAGGGTCGCCCAGGCTGCGGCCGGCCTCATGGCGGCCGAAGCCACCCTGGATCGAACCCTGGCCGGGGCCCGGCCCGAGGAGATCGCGGCGGCTCGCGCCGTCTACCGTTCCGCCCAAGCGGCGCATGACAAGCTCGCTGCAGGACCTACCAGCGACGAGGTGGCGGTCGCGGAGGCCCGACTGGAACTCGCGAGGGTGGAGCTGGCCCTGGCTGAGTCCGCCTTCGACGCCGTTCGGTTCCTACCCGGCGCCAGCGCTACGCCGCAGTCCGTCGCCCTCCAACAGGCCTATCTGGCTTTCGCCAGCGCCCAGGCTGCATACAACCTCGCAGTAGATGGCCCTAGGGCGGAAGATCTCGCGATAGCCCAGAAGGCCGTCGAGCGGGCTCAGGCCGAGCTCGACCTGCTCCAGGCAGGTCCCACCTTCGAGGAGATCGCCCTCCTGGAGGCACATAGAACCCAGGCGGAGGCGGCACTACAGGAGGCAGAGGTGGCCCTCGCAGAGGCCTCGCTCGTTGCCCCCTTCTCGGGCACGATCGCTGTACTTCATGTGGACGTGGGCGAACTCGTCGGGCCTGGCATGCCGGTCGCCGAACTCGGGGACCTGTCCAAGTTGTGGGTGGAGACCACCGACCTCCACGAGACCAATGTGCCTCTGGTGCAGATCGGCGCCTCTGTGGAAGTCACCGTGGATGCTCTACCGGATCAGACCTTCACTGGCGAAGTACTGAGGATAGCACCCCTCGCCACAGAGTCGCGTGGCGAGCGTGTGTTCCGGGTAACGATCGATCTGGAGCAGGGACCGGACTCCAGCCTGAGGTGGGGGATGACGGCTTTCGTCGAAATCGCGGTCCCCTGAGCCGACTCTTCAACCCCCGGGCCGCTCCTCCCCAAGGGCAGCGAGACTTCTCCGGGCACCCGAAGCAACGAAGCAACAACGAATAGACCAGGGGAGCCTCGCGAAGCGCAGCGACTCGCTCTTCCGTCCGTCGCTGCAGGAGGGGCAAAGGGGCGACGGCGGGGGCAGAATCGACGACGACAGGGGCAAACCGGCTCCGAGAGGGCGAAGCCGCTGAGCGCTTAGATCAGATCGACTCGGCGGGGGACTTCTCTGGCCTCCGTCGCTACGCTACGGTGTTCCACCCGTTTCACGAGCGGCCCGCTTTGCGACAAAGGTCAGCGCGGCCGAGTTGATGCAGTAGCGCTGGCCGGTGGGAGCGGGCCCATCAGGGAACAGATGGCCTAGGTGGGCATCGCACCGGGCACAGGTCACTTCGATCCGGTGCATGCCCAGGCTGAAATCATCCTCGGTGTCAACACTCTCTGAAGAGATCACGTCCCAAAAGGACGGCCACCCCGTCCTCGAGTCATACTTGGTCTCGGAGCTGAAGAGCGCCTGGCCACACGCTACACAGCGGTAGACCCCCTCGCCTTTGTGATCGTAGTAGGCACCGGTGAACGAACGCTCAGTGCCCTTCTGGCGCGTCACGTAGTACTGCTCGGGGGTCAACTGCCCTCGCCACTCCTCGTCCGACTTCTGGATCTTCTCCATCCTGGCCTTCCTGTTCTTGTTCACCTCTCGAGTCCGCTGCGCTTGGGACATCAAGCTTTCTGCTGAGTTCGGCCGGGCCGCCCGATGCTCTGGAGGAGTCCGGGCTCTCGGCCAGGGATGCAGGCACGAGGCTCGGGTCAGTCCGGCGAGGTCAGCAGGTGGCGGCCTGGGTGCCGTCGTGATTCGTGTGGACCTCCAACCGTTCCGCCCCATGCTGAAACGTGAGGCGGTACCCCGGTGTCAACACCTGAAGGTACACCTTCCCCGGCTCTGGGCAGCCCAGACTGGTGTCATTCCACAGGACATCTTCGGTGCTCAGGAGCCTGAGGTCCGATTCTTCCACCCCTAGATTCTCAGCAAGGAATGCTCGCGCCGCAGCAGCCGCGTCGTCCAGGTGCGACACGACCTCGATCGCATCCGAGACCCCGTTCACCGTGACGGTATAGATTCCCGGCTCGAAGTCGCCCTGGAGGGGGATCGTCTCGTCGTATGGCTGGGCGAGTTCCCTGCATGGAACACCGAGGGTGCGGATGGCGGTGATTGTAAGCACAACTTCGTTCCCGTCTCGTTGCTGTTCGACTTGGTCCAACTGGTTGCACGAATCACCGATCACCCCTTGGATGTCCACCTCCAGCGCCGCTGGATCGAACTCGACCTGGTGCACCGCGACCTCGTGGACGTCGATGAGTACGATTTCAGACGCGACCGGCTCATCGGGGCTTGCGGGCGGAGTAGGAGCAGGGCTCACACCTGCACAGCCTGCCACGACCACAGCGCCCAGGAGCCAGACCTTCCTCAATGTGCCGCCCACTCTCGGGCCATATGTAGAAGCACCGACCGTCTCAACCCTGCTCTACCGACGTCTCGGCGGGGCCAGCGGTTCCCGTCCGAGGCGGCCGATGGACCGACGGGTGGCGGGGCTATCGAGCCGGAACCGCAGAGGTCTTGAGCCTGGCGCCGCTCTTCTGACGGAACTTGGCGATCTTGGGCGCAATGACCAACTGACAATAGGCGGCCTGGGGGTTCTTCGCGAAGTACTTCTGATGGTACTCCTCGGCGCGATAGTAGGACTCCAGGGGCGACACCTCCGTGACGATCGGAGCCCCCCAGATCCCCTCCGCATCCAATTCGCGGATCACCCGCTCTGCGGTCTCCTTCTGTTCATCGCTGTGGTAGAAGATGGCCGACCGGTACTGAGGGCCCACATCGGCCCCCTGCCTGTCAGGCGTCGTCGGGTCGTGAATCGAGAAGAACACTTCGAGGATCTCTTCGAAAGAGACCGCCGTGGGGTCAAAGGTGATCTGCACCACCTCAGCGTGGCCCGTCGTGCCGGTGCACACGTGCTCGTAGCTGGGATCGGCTACGTCCCCACCGGAGTAGCCTACCTCGACCTTGGCAACGCCCTCGAGCTCATCATAGATGGGCTCCAGACACCAGAAGCATCCACCCCCGAGAGTGGCCAATTCTAGGCTGTCTTCTGCGCCCCGGTCTCCCTCTAGATTCGTACCCATCTATCCCTCTCAGTCATCTACCCGCCGCCCCAGGAGGCTCAACCAATCCGTCCGGCTGCACCCAGAACATTCAGCGCGTCGGCGGTGACCCACTCGTTCATCTGACTCTTCCCGACCGGCCCCCAGTCCACAAGCTCGCGCTGCGACTTGGCTTTCCTACGATAATAGTACTTCCGATCCGCCACCCAGCCGCCGTCCGGCAGCCGCTTGGATTCCAGCAGGTCAAGCGCCTCCTCGCACCTAGGATCCCCAATGAATCCGGCCTCCGCCATCACCTTGAGCCCGAACAAGACGTCGTAGTGCCAGTAAGGCGGATAGTGAAACTCTACGAATTCCTTCTTCATGATCTCGCCATCGCTCAGCCGTCGGAACATCCTGCGCTTCAGGAAGATCTCCGCCGCCCGCTCGGCCGCGGCGCCGGATGCTAGGTCCCCGGTCACCTTGGCATGATAGGACAGGGCGCGAAGGGGGATGAGGCTCTCGTGGAACGAGGAGTTGTCGGCCGCCGGATTCTTGTCGCAATTCCAGCCGCCGTCCGGCCACTGCCATTCCAACAAACTGTCCACCAACTGGTCAGTCCGCCTGCCGGCCAGACCCAGCTTCAGCAGGTAGTAGACGGCGTTGCCCTCCTGGGACGCACACCGTCGCGTCCGACCATCAACGATCGGCCTCCTCCGCGGGCGATCCTTTGGGAGAAGCCACTTACAGACGCGATCTCGCCAGGGGATGAGGCGCTCGTCGCCCGGCGGGTACCCGATGTCGGCGAGGGTAGCCATGATCCAATGGGCCCCGTACCATTTCGCGTAGGGGTGAAAGGGCGGCGGACCGTCATCGGCAGCCTCGGCGAACAGCGCCCGGACCCGCTCCGATCGTCGGATCTGCCCCTGCAGCTTCCTGATCCCGGCCGACTGCGGATCCTCCCCCATCACCCCCACCCGAACCTTGAACTGGATGCATGACTCTTCCGATCTCAGCAGTCGCTCGACCACATCACCGGCCGACACCTCAGAGATCTCTAGCGGGCCGAAAGGGCCAGCAGGTCGTCGCTGATACTACCCATAGCAGCGGATCTTTCGCGCCTGTCTTCCCCGTATCCGATGGCACTTGGCGCCCAAGACACCCGTGCGCTCAGGGGCACGCACGCGGGATCAGAGTAGCGCGATCCCGCACACCGGTCAATGGAACGCGCGCCCATGTTCTATCTGCCGCCGGTGGCTGCAGACTCACCCCGCAGCGCCTGAGACTCCTCCCCCGCGAGACCGGGGATGGCCCGCCGCAGCAGCCCTAGCCCAAGAAGAAGAGAAACGAATGCTACCCCCGCCCCGGCCCAGTAGGTGGCTCGCGGCGAGATGCCTTCGAAGACGAAGCCAGCCGCGATCGGCCCGAAGATGAGCGCCAGGCTTCGAGCGGACTGGTAGAAGCCGAGCAACTGGCCGCTGGTGCGCCGCGTTCCGAACCGAGTCACAAGTGACTGAAGGCTCGGCTCACTGACTCCTTGGCCGAAGGCAAAGGTGCCCAGAGCTGCAGCGGCCAGGAACGCACGGCCTGCCCCACCCAGTCCCAAGAACGACAGGGTGAGTGCGATCTGTCCAAAGACGAGCAGCCGACGCTCCCCCAAGCGCATGACGAGGGGCCTGAGCAGTGTGATCTGGGTGATCACGGTCATCAGCCCGAAGAAGGCCAGCATCAGTGCTATGGGCAATTGGGCTCCTCCGGCTCGGGCGGCCTCGGGAAAAAGCACTCGACTGGCGTAGAGCGCGAACGTCGCGGGCAGAGACGAGAACGCGAGAGAGGCAGCGAAACCGATGCCCAGGATCAAAGCCAGAGCCGGCTGTGCCATCAGCGCAGAGGGAGCAGGCAGCAGCACCCTTCGTCCGCCACGCTCGACACGTTCCTCCTCAGGCAACGATTCCTCGAGCGTGGCTGCCGTCAGGAGCAGCGTGCCTGTCGTGATGGCCGCGGCGCCGATGAAGGGCGCCACGGGACCGACTGTGCTCAGCACGCCTCCGAACGCTGGCCCAAAGATGATCCCCATCCCGAAGGCGGCCTGCAGGTAGCCCAGCCCCTGGGCCCGATCCTCCTCAGAAGTCACGTCAGCCACATAGGCTTGGGCGATCGTGATGTTCCCGCCGGTGATCCCATCCAGAATCCGGCCCGCGAAGAGGACCAGCATGCCTCCAGAGAGGGGAAGCGACAATCCGAACGTGTCGACCCATCTGCCAAGGGGTCCGGCGAAGATGAACAGTACGAAGGCCAAGACGGTTCCAAGTTGGCTCAGCATCAGGATCGGGCGGCGTCCGTATCGATCGGAGAGCCGACCGAGAAAGGGAGCTGCCAGGAACTGGGCTCCGAAGAACGAGCTCGCGAGCAAGGTAATCTGGAGTACAGTCCCGCCGAATTCCCCCTCGGCATAGAGAGGGAGGATGGGAATGATGACGCCAGCGCCCAGTATGTTCACGAAGATGATGAGTAGAATGGGGAAGAGACGCCGCAAATCCACTGGATTCTAGGCTCTTTCTCGAACGAACCCGGTCCCGCCGACCCTCCCGCCGGGCGCGCTCTCGGACCGCATCACCTCCTCAACCGAGGAATCCAGGCCGGCACCCTGCGCCTGTATCGCTGCCACTCGTCTCCAAACTCCGCTACCAGCGCCTCCTCTTCCCTTCGGGCCCGGATCACAAGCCCCAACATGAGCGGTGCGTACAGCGCCAGCGCCCAGGTTCGGTATAGCAGAAGCCCGCCGAAGAAGGCCGCCATGACACCCAGATACATCGGATGGCGGATCCAGGCGTACGGCCCGGTGACGACGAGCCGATGGTCCTCATAGAGCCTCGCCGCGAGTCCACTGGCGGAACCGAACATCGAACCCAGGGCCCGCAAGCCCCAGAGATAGAGGGCCAGACCCCCGAAGAGAAGAACGGACCCAGAAGCCAGCGCGGCGAGCCGAGCAGGCGCGGCCAGGACCAGCGGAATCGGACGCCACAACACAGCTCCAACCAAAATGAACAGGCCAGCGGCTAGGAAAAGCGTAGGTCGCCGAAGAACTACTGTGACGCGACCCACGGTCCGGCCGGTTGGCTCCTCACCAGACCCGAGGAGCCGGATCAACGCAAGTGCGAGAACGATCGAAGCGGCGATTGCGCCCAATCGACCTATCCACAGTTCAATCGCCTGCAAAGTCAGACCGGTTCCTCCCGATCATACCGTGGTCTTTCACCACTCCCCGTCTCTGCCCTTGTCGGTCCTGCTCCCTGCCTGCTCCGCTCAATGGTGAATCTGATGAAGTCCTTCGTCCTATCGAGCCTCAGCGACCGGGCCTGATAGCGCCGGAACAGCGCCGCTTCGATCGGCCCTCTCCACATCTCGTCCAGCGCATCCAAAGCCCATGTGGCAGCCTCCATCTTGGAGACGAGCCTACCATGCTCCAGCGTGTAGAGGGCCCGACACATGGTCAGCACCGCGTAGGATCTGTACCTGGCAGATTCAAGCCGGGCGGGATCATCTAGCAGTGGCTCCCACCATTCTTGCAGAAACCCTACTACCGCTCGCCGAAGATCCCTTGGCTTGACAGGGTCGATTCGGGTTTTCAGGGGAGGCCCTGCCACAACCACGCCTTGCTCTCTCAGATCGTGCCGCTGGATGACCCAGTCGCTCCTCTGTCGTGCCAGGTAGAATCGCCCCTCGTTGATGGTAGGGACAGCGCCGTGGTCAGGGTCATACCGGCGGAGCGCGGAGAGGGGCATGTAGGCGCCTTCCAGTCTCTCGGCCCCCTTGATGCCGCTCTTCACAAGCGCGGAGTGCATCGCCCCCAGAGAGGACATGGCCTCATCGGGCAAGTCATCGTCCGTCACAACGATGAAGTCGATGTCACTCCGATCGGGATCGAAATCGCCTCTGGCCAGTGAGCCATAAAGATACATTCCCAAGAAGCGATCCCTCAGGACCTGTCGGACGCGCGAAAGAAGCTCCTCCAAGAGAGCGTTGACCTCCGGATACGGTGTGGGATCGCTGAGACGCTCAGACAAGTTCTCGCGCCAGGGCCTCACCCCTCGAGCCAGCTAAGGTACTGCTCCCTATCCCGACGCCGCACGGCCTCGGCCTCCTTAGAGTACATCTCACTCATCCTGCGCGGTCCCAGGCCAGTTTCCTCGGGAAACTCCGCCGGGGCCAGGACATCTCGGTAGTCCACCGTCGCCAACCGCACCAGGCCTGGGAGCCGATCCTTGCGGCCCCCGCTGAGCTTCAGTATGGCGAGGTGCACTCGGTCACGCTCCCGGTCCTGCGGCCTCGATCCATAGGCTCGCAAGATCGCCATGATCTCCTCTGGATCGCGGTCAGGCCAGATTCGCGCGATCTTGTCGCGGACCCTCGACGGATTGGATTCAGTCACAGATAGCCCACAGGAGAGAGGACAGGATTTCGCCTGCCAGATCGCTCGTCATCCTGACCTCACGAGGCTCCCGGCCAGGCATCGTCCAGGGCCCGGATAGGCGCATGTCCAGGTGCAGCCGGCCGATGGCTCCGCCAGCTTTCCGAACTGATCGACGATCAGCACCTGGCGATCGGGTCTCGCGGTGTCGGGCACTGCACACGAGCTGGCCGCCTCAGCCGGATCCAACACATCCACGATCCGATTGGACAGATTCCGCCCATATAGCAGGAGATAAAACGCATCGTTCACCGGATGTACCAAGAAGAGGTCAGCCTCCATATCGGGGTAGAGGGTCAGCTCGCCCGGAGCCACTTCGCTTCCAATGAACAAAGGGCTCTGCGAGAGGTCGACGCGAAAGTACGCTTCGCGCTTCTCGATCATGCTGTAGGCATCGTAGAGCGGCCGGCCGAAGTGGAGGCCAACGGCCAGGAGAAGGGGGAAGTAAGCCCACAGCGGACCCCGTGTCGCCAACCACGACAGCGCCCCGCCAATGATCAGGACGGTCACAAGCACCAGTGTCATGGACCACCGCGGCAACCAGAAGTCCTGGCTGACCAGGGCGATCCCGACAGAGAGGCCCATGATCACTGCGGTGTCCCGCTTGACGAACCGGTCGATGAACGGAAGCGCGATCCAAAGCAACCAGAAGAAGAGACCGATCCCCAGGGAACGGCTATCGTAGAAGTTCGTCGGCCATTCATTGGGCAACGGCAGCACCCAGCCCCTTCGAAAGCTTGCCAGCAGTCCCTCCCAGCCTGGAGCGAGCAGGCCAGATGTGTAGTGAGGAATGGCGCCAACCTCCGTCGCGATGCGATAGAACTTGAACTGATAGGGGAAGATCGGAGTCCCGTAGGCCAGGAATCTCCACAGGTGTTGGAGAACCGCCGGTGCGATTCCAGCGCCGAAGGAGAGGGAGATCTTGACAAGGTGTCGCGGTGGGCTCCAGCGCCCGTCCTTCCACGACTGATACCTGCTCCAGGGGCGCAGGAACCACGCGCCCAGACCCCCCAGGATGAGAAGGGCCACATACGGAGTCTGCTGGCGGGACATGCTGAAGACGAACGTCGCTATAGAGAGAACCACGAGCGGCCGCATCGGTGGATCATCCAAGCGCAGCACCTTGAGGAGGGCATAGAGATAGAAGGCAAGCGCACCGACAACTGCGAAATCGACATAGCCTGAGAAAGCCTGTGTGTTGACAAACGGGATGGCCAAGTACGCGAGGGCGGAGTATGTCGCCCAACTGAGGTTGCCCGTGAGGTCGCGGACGAACAGATACACAGCTGCGACGGAGAAAGGCAGCAGCACGAGGGAGAAGCTGAAGTAGAGGCCCGTCATGCCGAGGACCTTGAGGAACGGAAAGTGGACCAGCTCGAGGAAGGGGTAGAAGTGCCGGGTAGCGTAGAAGTCGAACTTCCAGCCGCCAGTGCTCCCGTTCTGAACCAACTCCACGATCGGAGGAACCCGATACGAGACGCCATCCCAGCTGTTGAACCCCAGAAACAAATAGTGGGCCGTGATGAAGTAGCCCACCAATAGAGCGAAGATGGCGACCTTGTATCGGAAGAGCAGCCCGTCCAGAGCCAGGGCCAACCTCCGACCTAGGGACGGTTTCACGGATCCACCACACCCCGCCGTCTCACGGACGGAACCAACTCGGGCCTCGCGGCGTCATTGCTATGTAGGCGATCCCACCAGAAAGAATCCTAGCAGGAGGTACGACCCGATGCGCGTGCCAGAATACCATCGAGCCCGCCTGATCCTCACCGTCGGCGCCCTGATCTTCAGCGGATGCGCCGGTCTGCCTCTGGGCAGCACTGCGGGCCCGACTGCCGTGCCCTGCGATTCCGAAATCGCCTGGGAGGACGCGGTCGCTCTGGTGCATTCGGGCCGAGTGGCGGGAGTCTACCAGCTCCACAGCCTGGACGTGACTTTGGTCCTGGATGACGGCTGCACAGTGCACACCGTTGAGCCGGTCATCGACGATATCTTCCACGAAGTCGAACGGTGTGGAGAGCCCTGCGCGGACATCCGTCTGGCAACCGAATAGGCAGGAACTCGGCGCCTTGACCTCCTGGTCACAGCCCTGAGGCGGCTAGTCTCTGGGACCGGCCTGCCCTCTCCGACATGCCTTCAGGCCGGTTGCTCCTCCCTGCGCTCCGAGAGAGGAGTTCCCTCCCAAGCCTGATCCTCGTGAGAAGAAGCGCCCCGGTGGCAGCGCTGGCGTGGGCAGTCTCTGGATCTTGCGTGGATTCGCTCACGGCAGGACTTCCTCCAGCCAGTCAAACATCACTCCGTTGGGAAGGGACAGGTTGTTCACCTGGCAGTGCGCCTCGCCACCTTCCTCCTCCGTAAAGATCACCAGCCTCTTCCTAGGGTGAGGCAACTTCTCATAGGTCTCGCGCGCGATTTGAAGGGTGATAGGCGCTTCGCCCTCGCCCGCCAGCAGGAGCGTCGGGCATCGAATGCTTCCGGGATCCGCTCTGCCGTGCACCAGGTAGTCGTACGCCTTGACGATCCGGCGTGCGATGTCTCTCGGATTCAGACTGATCCTCAGCCCCATGCGCCAAGCGATCTGTTCAAAGACGATCCTGGAGACGGTATCGCTCCGGCTGCGGCCTCTCTGCTGGGCAAGTGCGGCCCGAAAGACATCAGGCATAGCAGGGTTGGCGATGAGAGCCTTGATCCGCCGATCATGCTGCCCACCCTTGAGTACGATGTGTCCACCCCAACTGAATCCGAATACCGCCAGCCGATCAGGATCGCTTTCGGGTCGGCTCAGGACATAGTCCGCGGCGGCACTCACCGGACCCCCCATCCTGGCCTGGAAGAAGAGTTCTTCCTCTGGGTTGATTCCCTGGCCAGGTAGGTCAAACGTCGCCGCATTGTACCCTCGTCTAGCGGCGGCCGGTCCGACCACGAAGTAGCAATCCTCCGCGAAGGTTTCGAGGCCTCCGACCACGACGAGAGTTGGGCGTTGGCCCTCGCTGACGTCCACCCTCCAGGCATACCCCACCAACCGCCGGTCCTGGTACGGCAACAGGATGGTTTCGATGGCAGGGTCGAACAGAGGAGCTGCCTGCTGGAAGCAGAGCCTCATCCTCTCCCGAAGGTCCCGGAATGCCGCATCATCCGGCTTCATGATGAACAAGGGCGCTCTGTAGTAGGTACAAGCCCGCAGGTAACCTTTCCGTGCTGCCTCGACATCGCCACGGCCGAGGGCCACCCGAGCATCTCCCTCGACTCGCTCCGCCGAAGCGCGCCATTCCCTGTGCCAGGAGTCCGGGTCGCCCTCGGCGATCCGAGATGCAACATCCAAGCACTCCTCCCCGTCGCTTCGGTCGTAGATCTCGCGTCCCATGATCCAAGACAGGTAGAAGTCCATGTCCGGGTGGTCGAAGAACACCCTGACCTGGCTGCGCTGCGCGAGTGAGGATCGATCGTCACTCACAACGACACACGCGTCTGAGAGAGTCCCAGAAACGCAAAGGCGGCCGGGCATCGGACTCCGGCCGAATGAGCGGCAACCCCGGAGGACCCGCTATCAGGTATCGAGCTCCAGGATCTGATCGGTGACCTGCATCAGATCGGGGGCCATTATGTCAGGCTTCTCATAGAGCGGATGGTAGACCCGCCCGCCGCGAGCGATGAAAGCCGCCCGGCAGCCGGCTCGGAGCGCGCCGTACACGTCCCAATCGTGAGCGGCCACCAGCCGCGTCTGCTCGATGTCCACACCAAGCCTGGAGGCGGCCATTCTGTAGGGTTCCGGGGAAGGCTTGAAGGCCCTAACGTCGTCGACAGTGAGGAGCGTCTCGAAGTAGTCGCTCAGCCCGGCGTTGGATATCTGCGCGGAGACCGTCGCGTGTGCTGAATTGGTCAGCGTAGCCAGGCGCAGCCCCGCCTCGCGAAGCCGCTCCAGGCTGGGCACCACGTCCGGATGAGGCGGCAGCTCCCGCACTGTGCCGAGAATTGCGCCCCGCTCATCCTCTGACAGGTCGACCCCCTGGCGCTCGGCCACCACGTCAAGGGCAGCGCCGGCCAGGGTGCCGAAATCTTGATAGGCATCAACCAGGGTGGTCACCACGGAGGAATGAAGGAGCAGAGCGAACCACGACTGTATCACCGTCAAGTCGCCGAATGCTCGTTCAAAGTGGGGTTGCAGAACACTGAGATCGAGCAGAGTCTCGTTCACGTCGCACAGGATCACTCGGCTCATGGAGCTACCTCCGTTCTGTCCTACTGATGGGTCTCGGCGACATGTTTGACGGACTGCCGTACGATCTCCCTGAGAGTGGGCAGATGCACGTCTTCTAGGCGCTTTATGTAGAGGCAGGCCTTTCCGGTTGTGTGCTTTCCTGGCTTCGGAAGCAGCTCATCGTACCCCTCGAATCCATCCATGATGTAGAGCGTCAGGTTTCTCTTCCGGGGCGACAAGCCAGTGAGGGGCCACTCTCCTTCGCGGCCGCTGGCGTACTTGTAGCGATAGCTGCCGAATCCGACGATGCTCGAGCCCCACATCTTCGGTGGCGACTTGGTCGCCTCCTTCATAATTGCGAGGATGGTGTAGCAGTCCTCTCGCGTTCTCTCGTCCGCCACGCCGTCGAGGAACTCGCTCACGCTCGCGTCGGTGACTCTCCTCCTCGGCTGTGCCACACGACCCCCTTTTCGATCCGATTCCTCGAACCTCAGGATGCGCGGGACTCTACATCAATAGCGCTTTCCGATGCCACCGTGTCGGACCGGTGGTGCTCCCTCACCCAGGCCCGCCACTGTTCGCGGTCCGACAGATGCAGCAACCTGTCTCCAATCTGGCTCGATTTCATGCCGCCTCTTCAGCCGAGCTGGGCATCAGTCTCACGGTGTGTTCAGACCGTGAATCGTACCGAATGGGGAGACGTAGGCGGTTTCGGTCAAATGAAACTCAGGAGAGTCGTAGGGCAGCAACCCGCAGGCATACTCAATGTCCACCGAGTACCCGACAATCATGCGTCGAACATGCCGTGCGCCGCAGCCTTCACAATCGAATCCGCAGCCGTCGACTACGCCTTGCCAGCCAGAAACGAACGCCTCGACCACCAGCAACTCAGCCCGCCGAGGGGTCATCCAGGGGGCCCAAGCGATCACGACCAGCAGGAGGATCGCCAGCACACCGCCCGCGGCTGCCTTACTCATTCCACTCACTGATAGGGCGATCTGAGATCGCTCCTCTAGCTCTGTTCGCCGAAGACGCCCTTCTTCACCCACCAAGGGTGCAGTTCGAATTCCAGTCGCCCGGCCTTCACGGACGGATCGGTCTTGGTGAGAGCGAGAGCCTCTTCAAGCGACCCGACACGAAAGATGTAGACGCCCCTCAGGTCGCCATCGTCGCCAAATGGACCTGCGACAAGCAACTCTCCGGACTCCTTCATCCTAGCGATGTTGGCCAGGTGAGCCTCTTGGAGAGCCTCAACCTCAGGTGTCACCTCAGGGGTCCAGAGCGGACCGCGTCTCAGGAGGCCGAGGTAGAGAAGCTCCATGTCTTCCGGAATCTCGCCCGGGCCTTCAGGTTCGGACATCGTCTCGTTGCCCGCCTTTCCTGACGCTTGTGGACTAGATTGCTCATACATTGGCCGCGCCACTCAAGTGCCCTCCTGTCGCCAGCCCGCCTGTCAGGGGAGGCAAGGCACCGGGGTTTCCACGAGTGGCGAGGCTCTATCCATCACTTGCTGCGCCTTAGATGCCACCGCAGCGGCTTCGTCGCCTCCCTAGCCAATTCGCCTTTGGCCTCGAGATCAAGTTGCACGGTCTTGGCCCACCACCCCGCCTTGGCACCTCCGGGAAAGAGGGCTTCGGGAAGATGAGGGACGACCGCCTCGCGGATCTCCGCCTGAGTCAAGCCCGGCTCTTTTGAGGGAAGCACCTTCTCCATCGCTCGACGCATGGCATAGTACATTTTGGCGCTCACACGAGCTGTCGAGCCAGGCACATTCACATTTTCAACGACAACTCGGTCCTCGTCATTGCCCATGGCAACCTCCTACACTGCTGGCTGTCCCTTCGGCCAGTCACGCGCGTCCCCATGGGCCACAGGGACCTGCCCCGCCCCACTAGCACTAGAGATTGTCAGTTGCTGCCAGGAGCTCCTGGACTGAAGGTCTATCGGTCGCATCTCTGCTTTCGTATTTCCACCGAATCCTTCCCTGTCGATCAATGAGAACGTCCCCTCCGAGCTGGGCTGGGTCAGCCCTGAACATTGAGATTCCTTGCCCCCTGAGGAATCGCTTGAAGTAGAACCAGAGATTGCGAGGATGCCAGGACCGAAATATCGATCTCTCGATTCCGTAGGCTCGATACACGACGCGATCGAGATCAATCAGGAGGGGGAAAGACACCTGCGCTCGGCGGATCCAGTCCCGCGCCCGTTCCTCCTTCTCGAATCCAATGACAAGAACGCGGACCCGTCGGGCTTGAAATTGATCTCTGGAGTGGTACACCTGCACCACATGCTCTAGTCAATGTATTCAGCCAAGATAGCGAAGGAAGATCAGATAGACGTGGTGGCCCTTCCCAAGCGTCTCACTGAGCGTGATGGGTGGCCCATCCACCTGAGGGAGTGTGAAGTCCGGAGCCTCGATCTCCTCCGTCAGCATCCTCGCCCCTTCACCATCCCGCCAGAAATCCTCCTGAGCAGTGGGGGCGAGGAGGTCCTCGATTTCGTCGAGCCTGCCATCCACCATTTCCAGGTGTTCTGGGATCTCGAGCTGAAGCTTGACCGCCGCGGGTATGGTCCGAGCTGCAGGTGCCTGGCCATGTCTTTGAGGGAGGTGCCCAGATGGTGTTCAGCAGACGGCGAAGCAACCAGCTTAGGGCAGCTCGGCAATCATCTGCCGGTATTCGTCCTCGGTGAAGGCCCGGAGGGTCTCGGTGCGGACATTTCCTAGAGAACCGGTCGCCATGGCCAGCTTTGTCGCCGTTTCATCGTCGGGCGCTTCGGACACAACTACCAGGTCGTACCGGCCCATGACCAGGTAGAAGTCCTTGATCCCGGCGCCCATGGATCCAAAGCTCTCCTTGGCCGCATCCAATCGGCTAGGACTCTCCCTGATCTTCTCGATCCCTTGCTGGGTGAAGTTGCCCAGCGTGATGTAGGTGGGCATGAACCTCTCTCCTTTCCCATATGGCTGAGGGCACCTCCCTCGGGGCACAGCCCTCCTCAGAGCGTCTACCACTCAAACTAGCAGGAGTGTGTACGAATCACCACGAGCTTGTCGGTGCCGGACTCGGCCCCCCATACCTCGCCCGGCCTACCGAGCAGTTGTCGAACTTGCGCGGCGGAGCTGGGCAGCGGGAAGACCTCGAATCCCTCCGATCCAGGATCGAACCGCACCAACGCGTTGCCGCCAAAGTCGCTGAGCCAGACCATGTCAGTATCGTCCACATACACAGCATAGGCTCGCGGCCGATCTCCGGGTAGCCTCCACTCCCGCCACGAATCGTCACTCGGATCGTAGAGCGCCACCTGGCCAGCATTCCACTCGCTGACCCAGATCCGCCCTCGAGAGTCCGACCAGACTCTGCGTGCGCCCTGGTTGGCCGTCGGAGGCTCTAGCACCGTGGGTGCACCCGTCCCGGGATCAACATGGCCCACATAGCTGCCCGCCAGCGAGGCATAGTAGATGGATCCATCCGGCGTCGTGGTGATGCCGTATGGACCGCGCCCGCGAGGAGCGGAAAAGACCTCCATCTCTCCCGTCTCCGGTCTCAACCGACCGTAGACACCATTCTGACCCGTGAACCAAAGCACGCCGTCGCGGTCGAAGACCGCGGTATTGAGGTTTGCGTTCCCGGCGCTCTCGGGCAACGGAAAGATCTCGACCACCTGGGTCTCCGGATCGACCCGCACGATGGCGTTCAGGCCACTGTCGGTGATCCAGGGCGCGCCATCCGGACCCACGATCACCCCGTGCGGAGCCGACGCTGCACCCAGAGGAATGTGGTGCGTCTCTCCCGTGATCGGATCGAGCCAGCCCAGGGCGCCCTGATGCTGGGCCGTGTACCAGACGGCGCCATCCCTCGCCGGTGCCACATCGTGAGGATGGGACCCAGACGGCATCGGATACTCCTGAATCGCCGCCTCCACCATCGGGATGCACTCCGCCGGGGTTGGCTCCGGCGTAGCCAGCCCAGGCGGCGGCGCCTCACCTTCGGGGCCCGTCGTTTCCACGGGCTCAGGAGTGCCCACCCCGAGTCCGGAATCCTCGACCGGAGGGGCGACTGGCGTTGGCTGGCTCGCACATGCTACGAGCGGCACGATCAGGGACAGGACAGCCAACCTGGCTATCAGGGGGATTCTCATAGGTGATCGGCGAATCGGATGGATCTCCCCGCGGGCTCGCGGGAGGGGTCGCTAGCCGTTGAGCTGCTGTACTTCGGGAGAGCGAGGACCTGCGTTCGGAGGGGAGTCATCCCCTGGCCGAAGTGTCCTAAGTCGAACTAGGTGGATCGTGACGGCCGCGGCGATGAGTATTAGGACAAGCCTGACCCACCAGACCGTCACCACGTAGACAGTCGAGAAGCCAATGGCTGCCCACAGGAGAACGATGGTGGCAATCTTCTCTCGCAGTGGTAGCCCTCGGCCTGCCCGATAGTTGCTTATGTATGAACCGAACCACCGGTTGGTGAGCAGCCATCGCAGGAACCGCTCCGAGCTCCGAGCGTAGAAGAATGCTGCCAGCAGCAGGAAGGGCGTCGTGGGGAGGATCGGCACGAGAATCCCCACCAGGCCCAGACCCAGGCTGACGGTGCCGAGGGTGATGAAGAGGGCTCTGATCATTCTGTTCATAGGAAGAGTCGGTTAGCCACGGAACGCGCAGCACCTCAATACTACCACACCACTAGCTAGGCTCTCGACTGCCCTATTGCCTTCAATTGAGCCTCGACCCAATCCTCGTCCATCCGAGTCAGCCGCTTTCTCTTCAGATTCTGTTTGATGATCCAGCGAATATCCCGGTCCTCTTCACCAATCCACTTCTCCATCCTGTCTTTACCGGTGTCAGGCTGGGCGGCAACGGCCACGCTCCAACCGTATCCAAGCGCCTTCCTCAACACCCTGAAGCTATCCCGCTTGCGATCCGTTTCGTCCCGGACCGAGGCGGTGACCCGATCCAGGATGTCAAAGACCTTCCGGGCCCACTCAGGATCGCTCAGAAGACCGGGCTCGCACAGTGCGGCTACCGCGGCTCGCCGCTCGAGGGGATTCCCCTCGACCCAGAACTCCATCTCCCCGACCAACCCGCTCATATCCTCCTGGCCGTAGCGCTGCAATCCCAAGGCAACCGCTTCCCGAATTCGCCACCGTGAATCTGAGGCCCTCTCACGAAGAGCCGAGAGGTGTTCCCTCTGACCTCGAGCTACAAGATAGCCCAGCCCGAGCACTCCGCAGAAGGCCAGGAACTCCAGCTGCGTATTCCCCGGCGCCTCTGTCTCATCAAGGTCTGCGTAGCGCAGGAAGAGAGCTTCATCTCCATCCAAGGCCACAGCAAAGGCGAGCTCCAGGTTTGCTCTTGGCCCGGGTAGCCTCGACTCTTGCAGCAAGAATGGATCCCAATTCTTCAGCTCTTGCAGAATCGCCCGGTACTCCTCGATCTTACTCACACCTCACCTTGCAGGGCGGAACCTGGACCACGAGATGCACACAGCCCAGTCGGGACGGGCGAAGGGATCCTGACGGCCAGGGGGAGGAGCTCAGGGCCTCCGAGGCCTAGTGTGCTCGACGACGCGCAGGGCGTGTCATGCCACGCCGCCGCGCACCCCCTCACTCCTTCCCATCGGTGGAGATCTCGTGAGCCTGTCTCATCACCTTCTCCACGCGCTTCGCCTGGCGAGGGGTCAATTCGGCCATGCGAGCCTCCAGCGCCGCGAGGAACTCATCCCGGTTGGCGGACGATACCGCGGGGAGCGCGCTCTCAGAGTGCTGAGGTACGTCCTTGGACCTGCAGGTGGAGAGATGCTGAAGCAGGTACGAAGACGCTCGATCGCGACACTCTTCAGACTTCGAGGCGATGGCCGCCACGACTCTAACGCCGCTGTCGCGGGCGATAACGGAGCCGCTCTCGATTGCGGACTTGATCGCCTCGAAGTGCCCACAGAGGTACTCCCCTCGGAGTGGTGCGATGGTGGCGAGCGCGGCCATCCCCCCCCACACCAGCCGGTTGCTCCGGCTCCGCAACAGCCTCAGGAAATCCTCCGCGAATGCGACAATGAGTTCCGGCTCGATGTAGCCAATCTAGTAGACAACCTTCACGCAATCGGACCGCACCCGCTGGTTTTCGTGCCACAAGCCTTGGGCGATCTCCGCGATCCCGTCTTCATCCCGCGAATCTGCCAGCACCTTGGCCAGTTCCTTGTTCGGACCCTCGTCGCGCCGACCTTGGAAGAACGCGACCCTTTCGAGAACCGACATGACAGCCCCTCTCCTCTACCTCCGAATTCTCCGGCGCCCCGTCCGGCAGATGCCTCAGGCTAGCCCTCCGGACCCACCCCTGCAGTCATGGGGTGTAGCCCAGCTTCTCCCTAGCAACCACCAGCTGGGGATAGGTGCTGGGATCGTTCAGCAGATCAGGGTCCCAGCCACCCTCATCGCGCAGGTCGAACCACCGGACTTCTGTGATGGCGTAGTTCAGTGAGGCCTCGAGCTCAGGTTCAAAGCCCGGGGAAGGCTCTCCGCCCTACGCTTCACCTCACCGGCCGGAGTCGCCCGATCCAGGCCCTGGAATGAGTGGCGACTTCCGCTCCCTCCCCGGTTGCCTGCATGATCTCCTCAGCCTGGCGGTACAGCTCTTCCTCCCGGGCCTCCAACGCCTCGTCCTTCGGGGAATCGTCGTAGGCGCTGGCCTCCTCCTTGAACTCGCGGAGCTCAGGCACCGATGAGGCGTAGGTGAAGAAGTCGAACTCTCCCGTGTCTTCGATGACAAACAGGTGCCGCCCAACTACCTCCGCGACAGCCTCTTCAGCGTGCAGCACGTCCTCATCCTCAGAGAGCCGCCTGGGCTCGGCGAAGAGGATCTCGCCATCTCTAAGGACCTTGAGGAGCGACCCTTCGGGGAACGGATGAATCTCGACCAGGTATCCGCCGGGCCTGAGCAGGCGATGAATCTCCTCCAGGGCATGAACCATGCCCTCGTGTTCCATTCATCAAAGAGACCAGGAAAGGATGGCGATATCGAAGGTTGAGGGCTGGCTGACAGCGGCAAAGTCTTCGAAGCCAATATGGTGAAACTCGACCCGGCCCTCTAGCTCGTCCGGGAGGTCTTCTCTGGCCCGGTTGATTCCTTCCTCATAGGGATCGATGGCCGTGACATGGTCCGCCCAGTTGGCGAACCGCCATGTCATGCGGCCGTCGCCACAGCCGATCTCCAGCACGTCCTTTCCGCTGAAGTCAGCCAGGTCAAACAAGGCGCGGGTTTCGTTGTTCTCAGGGTCCTCTCTGATCGCCATTCGGTGCCTCCTAGCTGCTTGGTAGGACAAGTGAGCTGCCCGATGATTGCAGCACCAGCGGCTTCGCAAGTCAACGTGTGATGGGCCTGCCTAGGCCGCCTCTGCCTGTCCCAGGAACAGTCGCCTTGGCGCTCCAAGGAGCGGGTCCACGGCCGCCTGCGTCCAGTGATCCTTCACTTCCTATCTCAATACCAGGATGACTTCCTCGACCTCCTCCCCGCGAGCGTTGGCAAACCCCTTGTCACAGCCCGAAATCGTGAACCCACACTTCTCCAAGACCCGGACAGAGGCGACATTGTCTTTTGCAGCGCGGGCATAGAGTGGGCGCACTTTGAGGAGGCGTAGGAACTCCGAGAGCGCCTTGGTGGCGATGCCCTTGCCCCAGTACTCCCTCCCGAGCCAGTAGGTGACTTCCGGTTTGCCGAGCCGTTCAAAGCTCGCAATGTGACCTGCCACGGCCCCGTCGAAGAGGATGGTCCTTATGGTAGTGCTGTCATCCTCCCGAATCTTGGTCCAGTGTGCCGAGAAGGCCCCCCTGTCCGCCGGGGCCTTGGCCGTGAAAGCCGCCATCTGATTCGCGGCCGGATCCAGTTGCTGCTCGAAGAATATCCGGAGGTCACTTTCCGCCACCTCCCGCAGCAGGACGCGTTCCATCACGCTCCCATCTCATCAGGCCCCGGGGCACCCCATGGTCTTCGATGACCCATTGGTTGAGAGGATCGGCTCCCTTCCCCTCACATCCATCTTCTCACGGCTTGCTTGTATTCAAGATAGTCGTGTCCAAACCGCTCCTCCATCTCACCCTCTTCGATCGGAACGTAGATCCGATCCAGTACCACGAGCACGAAGACCGGAAACAGAAGCGTCACGAGCGAGCCAAGGAACATGGCGATGCCAAGGAGAACGGCCACACCTCCGAGATAGATCGGATTCCTGGTCATCTGAAAAGGACCATCCGTCACCAAGCGAACGGGGGACTTATGGAAATCGACAGGCGTTTGGCTGTCGCGCAATCGGGCCGACGCCGCGAGGTTGAGCGCCAACCCCAAGAGAATGAGCCGGATGCCCACGTATCGCAGCGGCGAACGGATCAGCATCTGGATTGGGAAGAGAAGATGCATGGCGATCGAAAGCGGTATGCACAGATTGAGGTAGGAGGGATTGGGTGCCTTCGTCTTCACTCCCACCCGACTACACGTCTAGGCAAGGCTCGTGTGAATCCGCAGTCCGATGCCACGAGAGCCAGAGAGTCTTGAGGCTGGAGTACTTGACGTCCTCTCTACCATGGCCCGAGTCCAGGTATGTGAGCCCTTGGCTCACCGATCGCTGGTCATGATGAACAGCGGCTTCATTCCGAAGCGACGAAACCTGGGTCGAAGCCGCTCCGTGTTGTAGTGCTCCTCCACGTTCACAACCTTCTTGGTGGCGGTCACCACATCCATGGGAACGTTGTCGTAGCGGCCGTTCTTCAAGACCACCAGGCGGCCGTGGATACCATCCAGAACGAGATCCAAGGCCAGGTTGCCGTAGGCCATAGGTACGATGGAGTCGATAGCGTCGGGGTCACCTGCCCGAACCAGATAGCCCAGCTTCTGGCTGACGATGTTGATCTCGAGGCCCTGGTTGAACCTGGGCGAGAGTTGCTTGAGTTTGGCCGCCACCAGGTCGCCGATTCCGCCGAGCTTCATGTGGCCAAAAGCGTCCCGCCTCTCGTTCTCGAAGATCATCTCGCCGCCCTCAAACATCGCTCCTTCCGAGACCAGGACCACCGAATATCGGCTCGGGTTGAAGTTGCGGTCAGCGACCATCAGTTCAGTCAGGTGCTCAATGTCGAACTTGTACTCAGGGATGACACATCGATGGGCGGCACCGGCCATGGTCGGCAGCATAGCAGTGAATCCTGCATATCGTCCGAAGACCTCCAGGACCAGGAACCGCTCGTGAGAGCCGGCAATGGTGCGTAGGTTGTTGGTCATCATGATGGTGCGCGACACGCAGGTGCTGAAGCCGATGCAGTAGTCCGTCCCGGGCACGTCGTTGTCCATCGTCTTGGGGATCGCCACCATCTTGACCCCCCTCTCATAGAGCTTTACGGCGTACCCAAGCGTGTCGTCGCCCCCGATGGGGATGAGGTAGTCCACGCCCAGGAAATCCAGGTTCTTCAGCACCTCGTCGGTCAGATCGTTTCTCTCTTCTGGGTATCTCTCCCGCAGGTGCTCCGGGATCAGCTCCTGGGTCAGCTGACTAGGGTTGGTGCGCGAGGTGTGAAGGAATGTGCCTCCGGTCCTTCCCACTCTGTTGACGATCCCCTCGGTCAGGATTTGGTAGGACTCACTGTTGTCAGCCTTCTTGTCACGCACGATATCCACAAGTCCGTGCCAGCCCCGCCGGATGCCGATGACCTGAAACCCTTCGCCGATGGCTCGCAAGGTGATCGCCCTGATACCGGGGTTCAGGCCAGGCACATCCCCGCCGCCAGTCAGGATCGCGATCACCCCTCGTGTCTTCTTGATGTCTGGCATGGCTCCTCCTAGAGACGCCTACAACCCGCAGCTGGGGTGGAAGGTTGAATTGCCAAGGCAGTCCCAGCCGGTGTTAACGCTGATAGGACTTTGATCTGAACAGAGAAGTGCGACGGTGGCGGGACGCAGCGACGGTGTGATTCCACACGTTGATGCGGGCAGGATCAGGTTAGGAGGGATAGCTCACGTTGTCAATAAGGGTGCCAATCAGGCAGACCTCAGCCGTGCCATCCAAGCGGAGAAGCGAACAATCACCTCCGCGTCGTCGGCCGCGCGGCTCATGAGCTCCTCAGCCTTCTGTGCAGTCTCCCCTGGCAGGATCGTGTTTTCCCATTCCTCAGCGATGTACTCGCGCAAGACGTCGAGCGATTCGGCGTGAAGGTTGTGGTCGAAGAGGCGCTCTTCTTCCATAACGAACAAGCCATCTTCCACTACCTGAGCCACTGCCGCGAGCGCCTGACGTTCGTCGTCGAAATCTGATCGGTCCACTACCCGGCCAGCCACGCTGACACGGGCGCCGTCATGAACCTCCACCCGCGCCGGATCGTCGATATCGTGAACGTTGACGAGGATGCCGCCGGATGACAGCAGGCGACGCGCTTTCTTCAGGGCATGAACCATGCCCTCAGGGTCGATTCATCAGAGAGACCACGCGAACAGGGCTACATCGAACTTCGGCGCGCCCGCAGGCAGTTCGTAACCCTCGATGGTGGCTTCCAAGAACTCGACCCTGTCGCGCAAACGATCCGGTCGGTTCTCCTTCGCCGTCGCGATGTCTTCGGCGATCGGATCGATTCCAATGACGTGCGCAGCCTTGTCCGCGTAGCGCCAGGTCAGGCGACCCGTTCCGCAGCCGATCTCCAGCACCCGCTTTCCCGCGAAATCCACCAGGTCGGACAAGACGCGGGTCTCGTAGTTTTCAGGATCTTCTGTAATCGCCATCCGCCTCCTCAGTTGAGCCGCCAGATTGCAGCATTCAGGGCCGCCGCAAAGGTCACCCACAGGAGGTACGGCACCATAAGCCCCCCACTCAATGGATTCAACCGCCAGAACCCAATGATCGTCCAGAGAATGGCGGCCCAGAGAATCAGGATCTCGACCAGGGCCAGGCCTATCTCATGCCGTCCAAAAAAGATCCATGACCATCCCGCGTTCAGAATGAGCTGCAAGACGAAGACTCCCAGCGGCAGAGTGGCTCCAGAAAGGCCGTGCTCTCGCCAGACTAGCCACGCCGCGAGGGCCATGAGCAGGTAGAGCAACGTCCAAACCGGACCGAAGATCCAGTTGGGCGGGTTCCACGCTGGTTTGGCTAGCTCCGCGTACCACTCATCCACAGGAAAGCGGGATCCAACGAACGCCGTCCCAAAGGTCACTGCCAGTGCTGCAAGAATGCCCAGAATCGATTGTGCTGTGGTCATTTCTCCAGAGTACCTCTTCGGCCCATCAAACGCCGGTAGCTGGAATCGCCTTCTTTCGCCGCTTGACCCCGCTCTGCCTGTCCCCGGAGCAAAGCGGGTCAGGCTCAAGCCCCGAGTTCAGTGGCGGGGCCTCCACCGATCTTGCCATGTCTGTGAGCCGTGGTCAGCACCTCTACTAGAGCCGCCGCCCCATGCGCGCATCGGGCTATCAACCTTCAGACTCGATGAGACTCTTGATGTTCCGAAGGCTTTGCTGAATCTGACTCGCAAGCAAACCAGTGTCCGCGGACTCATCCATGCCAGGAAACTCAATGTTGAGCCTGAGAGTGGTTCGGTCCTCACCTTCAGCCTCGTATGTGGCCCGCCCGCGCATTTCCATAGGACCATCCTGGATCACCATTCCAAAGGCCCGATTGGGATCGAATTCCACAACCTCCATCGTCCCCTCAACGGGAGTACCGCTGCGGGAGTTGATCCGGTTGATGATGGTCCCGACGCCGATCGGGCCTTCCGATACCTGGCCTAGCTGCATGTGAGGGTCCCAACGAGGATGGTTGCGGACATGCTCGTGTGCGTGGAACTCGAAGACATCGGCCACCGGCCGGTCGATCACCTCTGAAACTTCAACAGTCACCGCCATGGACTCCTCCCTCTGAGGATCTTGCCCTAGCTCCCACTGCTTAACGGCTGCGAGCTGCCTGACCTTTGGTCCGCGGACATGGAGCGACCGGGGAATACTCCATCATATTTCGATTCCGGGCACGCGCATCTGGGATCTCTTCTGCTATTGCTGCCGCACTCCCTGCCCGTCTTTCACGGGAACGAAGCGACTGGGGCTCCGGCGAGTTGTTATAGCCGGCGCGAAGACTAGTTTGCAGCTGATCCAACCTCAGGCCAATGAACGTCCAGCCTGCGAACAGTGAATATACAACGCCAAACATCAATTTCGGGAGGGGCGCCCTATCTGTCAGTACTAGAACAAGGGAATAGGAAAGGATCAGCGATCTCATTATGGCGGTCAGTCTCATGAAGGATGTCAATCTCCAATACGCCGCAAAGGCATAGTAGACCGAAAGTCCTACCAGCAGCATACCAGCGACGAGGATCCAATAGTCTTCTGCCGGAGGCAATCCAAGTAGAGCCAGAATCGGATCGGCAAAAAGCACAAGGACAAATCCCAATATCCCAGTGTAAACACTGAAGGCCCGGATGCTTCCGGCTGAGTGGCTTATCATGTCCTCCTAGATTGGGATTTGACGCTCGATAGCGGCTAAGAGATGAACGGCCCTGCTCCCATCATAAACGAATGAAGGCCGCCAACCGGCGGCCTTTCTACCTTGGAGAGTAGGGAGCTTACGCCTAGATCACCTTGAAGAGACGCAAGACTATGCCAACCACCAATGCGGATAGTAGACCCCCCGCGACAGGCCATATCCAACCATCACCCAAGCGACCTAACAGTATTCCGCCCGGCGTCCCTACTATTAGGCCTACGACCAAGGCATAGACTACGGTTGAAACAAACGAGTATGGAGCGCGAGTAGCAGTAGAAACAATTAGAGTAAGTGCTGCTACGGTTGCCCAACCAATCAGCCCGTCCCCTATCCACCCCTGCATCGGGATACCTCCCCTCGCAGGCTAATCCGGTATGAGTGTGTTGTCAATCACACTGACCTGAACCCCACGAACTGATCCCGCTGTAGAGTTGGGATCAGACAGGAAGAAGGATCAAACATATGAGACGGTTCTTGCCCCAGATAGCAGTGATGTTTCGGCCTAGCGGCCGCGAGCTGTCTGTCCCGCTGTCCCTGGCGGGGAGCGGCGCAGCCATTCTACCTCGGCGATGAGACCGCGCTGAGGCTGCGACCCCTTGTCTCGGGAGCGAATCAACTGGGGATCCAGCTACCGGAAACAGCCCAGCTCTCGCACGCCCTATCTGGAGGAAGTATTGGGCAACCCTCAGATGAATCGATTGATCTGGGTAGCGAGGAAGTCCGCGACTTTGTCAACTTCGAAAGGCCAGGCATAGATGAACTTGATATCCGGAAATCGGCGTCGGGCACGCTCGATTGCCTCAGGAATCTCCACCTCTGAGTGTCCGCCTCCAGCTGTCATCATCGGCGTGACGGCGATGATTCTCTCGCCACCAAGGGATACAGCTTTATCGAGAGCATCGTCCAAACTCGGCGCGCAGAAGTCATTGAAAGCCAGTACCACTTCTAGGCCGGTAGCTCGCCCCAGCTCCCCGGCAAGTGATTCAGACCCGGCACAATACGGATCGTTTTCGGCAGTTCGGGGCCAATCACGCATTTTGGAGTCCAACTCCGCATAGCGACGCCTAAGCTGCGCGAGCTCACTTCTATCCAAAGACTCGCGACCACCGTCATCATCAAGTAGCCCACGCAAGTGGAAGTACTCCCGCGTCTCATGCTGGGGGAAGTCATTCGGTGGCGCCCCATGCATCACCAGCACAATAGCCGAATGCAATTTCTCTCCTCTATGGAAGGGACCTCCCGATACCTACCATCACGGATCCTGTCGATGGAATCTCCAATCCCTCAGCGGCATTACGGCTGCTAGCTGCCTGTCTCGCCGTTCCTGGCGGGGGGCGCCGCTCCGGAGCAACTCCGAGCGGCAATCTCCGCCAAGGCAGCGTCTGCTCCAGCTAGTTGCCACGCTGCTCGCAGGTTCTCCGAGATCACCATCCTCACCTATTGAAGATCAGGAAGACGCCTTGATACACAAGTAGTGCCAATACACCCACGAGGATTGCCGGGCCGCGCCTCATTCGCTGGGCTGCTCCGATCCCCTTTGGGAAAAGGATCAGGAACAAGACTAGATAGAGTCCATAGAAGATCCAAAGTACGGTCCGCCAGATCGTCGGCGAGTTAAGCGCGATTTCATACTCACTGATGTCGACTACGCCGATAGCCCCAAGGAAAGAGCTTGGCAGATCATGCAAGAGTGACGCCAAAGAAGCGATGCCTATCGAAAAGCCGAGCACGGCAAGGTTATCTTCAAAGCTGCCTTCTCCAGACAATGGGCGACTAAGAAGTTGAGCTACCCCAGCCGCCAAGATCCAGCACCCGAACATACTCGGAGCCAGGAGAAACTGGTTGTAGAAGTAGTAGACCTCGGCTGGAATTGCCAACCAGGGTGTGAATGATGAAGGTGCTCCCCCTCCCACGGACAAAAACACGTAGACCAGGGTATAAAGGCTGGCAGGGGTCGAAAGCGCTATTAATCCGAATCGTAGTCGCTGGCTGTCTGACATCAGAGAGTCAAACGTCCTGCGTGGGCTGCGGATGGCGGCTAGGTAATAGTCTCTGAATGAGTTCACCTCATATCTCCCAATTGCTGGTGCAGCCTAGCGGCTGCGAGCTGAGCGGCCCCGCAACGCTATTCCCTCTGCTTTTCGCGCCTCGCGCAGGGTCCGCTCCAGCGAGTTGTCAGGTGGCATGAGCTTCCGTGCATAGGACCTCGTTCGACCTTGGTGAGTGATGCGATTCTGGCTAGTGTGATGTGATGTTCAGAACTGTGGCGATGACGAAGAGGATGCCGTATGCAAGCCAAAGCGGACGGCTGAGGGTCCCGAGTGGCCACCAGTAGAACATCATGCTCGCGAGGTACAGGATGACGTATGGAACGCCCGGCAGCGGTTGAAACGGGTTTCGGAACTGGGCCTTGGCAACGTAGTCGATCCAATATCCGAAGGTAGAGAACATGAGGAGGATGAAGCCGCCGATCCAAAGGGACCAAGGCTTCCCGCCTCGAAGGAGCAAGAGGCTGACGACCAGGGCGGGAATGCACAGAGCATAGACTATCCATCCATACTCCAGCGTATAGGTCTCGAGTAGACTCCTTCGGATGGCGAAGTGGACGATCAGCGCGATCTGAATGAAGAAGGCCCAGAAGATGAAGAGGGCGTCGAGCGGATCAAGCTTGCCCATCTTCCTGGCCCTGACGTTGCGGTCCATGAACTATTGGGGAGCCCGGTGGCGCGGAAGCAGTGCCGCCCAACGGCTGCCAGCTGAGCGGCGCCGCCAATCTGATCCCGGCATCAATCCTCCTCCGGGCGGCGTCCGCTCCAGCGAGTTGCTAGGCAGAAGAAGATGTGATACCGGCAGTCTATATGTCTTCAATCTCGACCGAGATGACATGCTCTTCGCTAAACCGGACTGACGCAGGTAGATAATGCTGTTCCTTGGAGTAGACTTCGGAGACTGATTCGGCGACTTTTCGCTTCTCATCCTCTCCAGCGCCGGATAGGACAGGCTCCGTATCCAGCCTCCGGCGAATCTCCTCAGTTTGAGCTTGAGCAAGCCGACTTTCTTGCAGGGATTGATATGCTTCGAACGAAGCCTTGATAGCCGCAGGCAGATACTTGAGGACCAGGAACAAAGCTACTAGATATGGACTATGCCTAATTGCCTCCTCGATGATGATCTCGAATGAACCTGATCTAACTTTCGAAATCGACAGATGATCTTCCCGCGTCTGAGCGTAGCTACGGAGACTGTCGGAAGCTAGTCGGCCATAGCTCCGATCCACAAAACTCAAATACCATCCGAAATCACGGACAGGGATGCTAGTGTCGTCGATTCTGATCCTGATTCGTGATCCATTGCCCATAGGTCCTCCAATTCTCAAGTTGCGAAGGATCGATGAAGAATCCTGTTGTTGGGATGATCGGGTACCCTCACCGCTAGCGACTGTAGCCACCTCTGCCTAACGGCTGCGAGCTGAGCGGCCGGGGATCGCTCCCTCATGTGCCCCGCGAGAAACCCGCATCTCGATTCTCACCTAGCTCCGTCGCGGCATCAAGGTCCGCTCCAGCGAGTTGTTAGCAGGCCTAGCTATTGCTGATTCTTGCCGACGCCAGTCGCAAAGTTGTATATCCAAGCGTCCCGGCTACTAGTGAGCCGGCGAGAATTCCGAGTCGGTCGGCAAGGAAATACTGCGTCGCACCATGCTCAAAGGCGAGTGATGCAATGAATAAACTCATTGTGAAACCAATTCCACATAGCATTCCAGCGCCAACCAGCTGCGCCCAACTCGACCCTTGAGGCAAGTGGGCCATACGCAATCGGATCGCCAACCAAGAAAAAAGCGTGACCCCAATCGGCTTTCCAATTGTCAGACCAAAGAATATGCCCATCGGTACAGCCTGAAACAAAAGGTCAGCGCGCAGTTCACCTACCGATAGGCCGGCATTGGCAAAGGCAAAGACAGGCATGATTCCAAAGGCCACCCATGGGTGAAGCATGTGCTCGAGAGAACGCAATGGAGACCGGCCGCTATCGCGGCCCACCGTGATCGGGATCGCGAAAGCCGTGGCAACGCCAGCCAAGGTCGCATGTACGCCCGATCTAAGCACAAATACCCAAAGGAATGCCCCAGCGATCAGGTAAGGAGTAAGGCTCGATA